>JBGUDT010000063.1:0-13926 GCA_041821665.1 Anaerolineales bacterium | reverse complement strand
CCCAATATTCGCATTTCTGTCACGGGAGGCGGATCTGGTACTGGCATTGCAGCGCTCATCAATGGCACAGTTGACATCGCCAATGCCTCAAGACAAATAAAAGACCAAGAAAAAGAAAATGCCGAAGTAAATGGGATATCTCCAGTGGAGTTTGTTGTGGCTCGAGATGCAATAGCCGTCATCATCAACCATGAAAATCCCGTGAATGAACTCACACTTGAACAAGTCTCTGATATCTATAGTGGAAAGATCAACAACTGGGGGGAAGTTGGTGGTGATGACCGACCAATTGTGCGCTTATCACGTGAGACGAATTCAGGAACACATGTGTACTTTCTCGAGCAAGTCCTTCGGCTAGGAGATAAAGAACGAGACACACTCTTCTCCACAGACACCCTCCTGCTGCCTTCATCTGAAGGAATCACAACCGAGGTGCGTCAAAATCCAAATGCGATTGGATATGATGGTCTGGGATATGTAACGGATGAAGTTAAAATGATTGCCATCGCGAGGGTTGACAGTTCGGACTACGTTCTTCCTTCGGCGGAAACCGTGAATTCGAAAGCCTATCCAATAGCCAGAGATCTTTATATGTATTCTGCGGGACAACCGACTGCAGAAATTGAGCAGTATCTTCAGTGGATTATGGGACCGGATGCACAGATGATCGTCGAAGAGCTAGGTTTTGTACCCATCGTGGATTGAGGCATAATGCAAGAGAGTTCATTCTCAGAACACATAATCACTATCGTGATCAAGGCTACGGGTTATTCTGCCATCGTATTGATGGTGATGATCTTTGTCTTTCTAGTAATAGAAGGAGCCCCAACTTTAGCCAATGTGTCGCCACAAAATCTACTTCAGTTCCGCTGGTATCCAATTGAAGATCATTATGGGCTCCTGCCCTTAATTGGCGGCACGATACTTGTGACCATCGGAGCCGCACTCGTTGCAGTTCCCCTGGGTTTAGCTACGGCCATATACATCGCCGAAATCGCACCCAGGACCACCCGTGAGTTTCTAAAACCGATTGTCGAAATCTTAGCTGGCTTGCCATCGGTTTTGCTCGGTTTTCTGGGCATACTCATCCTCTCCAAACTCATCTTCCAAACTATGAATGTTCCCACCGGATTAACTGCGTTCACAGGCGCAATTCTTCTTGGAATGATGGCAGTTCCCACGATTGTGAGTGTGGCTGAAGATGCCCTTGATGCTGTCCCAAAAACTTACCGTAACGCTTCTCTTGCAATGGGCGCCACAAAATGGCAGACGATCTGGAGAGTAACGCTGCCTGCTGCAAAATCTGGCGTGCTAACGGCAATCATGCTTGGAGTTGGAAGGGCACTCGGGGAGACGATGACCGTCATGATGGTGACTGGCAATGCACCCATCTTCCCTACCGGCTTAAAATCCTTATTCCAGCCTACGCGCACGATGACAGCAACCATCGCTGCCGAGATGGGAGAAGTCGCGAATGGAAGCACGCATTACCAGGTCCTATTCTTCATCGGCATCGTGCTTTTTCTCATATCCCTGGCTGTAAATCTTGCTGCCGCTGGCGTTGTCTTCCGACAGAAGAAACGATCTGAGCGCATCTTGTCATAGATCGATGAGTGATGACGAACATACAGGTTATTGAAAAACACACACGGCAAAGAAAAATCACCCAGCGAATAGGATTCGCGGTGATGTTTGCTGCCACTGCGGTTACAGTAATCTCCATTGTGGCCATTGTCATCTACATCATTTACCAGGGTCTTCCTGCAATCTCACGAGAATTCATCACCGGGTTCCCGAGTGACGGTATGCGATCCGGAGGGATCCTTCCTGCGATTGTGGGTACGGTTCTGCTCACCCTCGGAACCGCGCTGTTTGCTATTCCAATTGGCGTGCTCGCCGCGATCTACCTGGCAGAATATGCTCCTGATAACCGTTGGACGAGGTCCATCAGAGTGGCCATCATCAATCTCGCCGGTATCCCATCCGTCGTTTACGGTCTTTTCGGATTGGGAATTTTCGTGCTTTTCCTCCAATTCGGGACAAGCATCATCGCAGGGGCACTTACTCTGGCTATTATGACCATCCCGGTGATCATAAGTACGACCGAGGAAGCACTGCGTGCTGTGCCGAACAGCTTTAGGGTTGTAAGTATCTCTTTAGGGGGGACGAAGTGGCAAACAATCCGGCGAGTTGTCCTCCCACAAGCTCAACCTGGAATTGTCACCGGTATCATTCTAGGCCTGGAAAGAGCAGCGGGAGAAACAGCGCCCATACTTTTCACGGCAGCGGCGTTTTTCCTGCCTCAATTACCCTGTTCAATTTTTGATTCGACGATGGCCTTACCCTATCACTTATTCGTTATCTCAACCCAGGTTCCAGGAATGCCAGTCGAAATCCAATATGGCACTGCGCTGGTTTTGCTGATCTTCGTCCTCATGATGAATATTTTCGCAACAGTCATCCGGTCACGTGCGAGAGCGAAAAGACAATGGTGACGAAGCATGAGAGAGATACAAACGACGAAATCAAACATCCCGACGCACCCAAGCCGCAATCTATCAATGTCTCCATGGAGATCATTTTAGAAGACCCAAAGATTATCGTTGAAAATTTAAATGTGGCTTACTCGGACGGAACCGAGTCATTAAAAGATATATTCCTCGCTATTCCAATAAATGCGATTACGGTGATCTTTGGACCTGCAGGAGGAGGAAAATCCACCTTACTTCGTACCCTCAATCGCTTGAATGACCTCGCAGATGTCACCCAAATCTCAGGCCATGTATGGCTCGATAACGAGGACATATTAGATCCAAAAACCAACTTGATTAAACTGCGCCGAAAAGTCGGGATGGTATTCGCAACTCCCGTCGTCCTACCAATGACGATTCGTGAAAATCTGACCTATGGTCTGGAACTGGGTAGAATCCGGGACAAACACATCCTCAATGAGGCCGTCGAGAAAAGTTTACGAGCAGCGGCTCTTTGGGATGAGGCGAAGGATCGATTAGATGAGCCAGCAATATCATTATCCGGCGGTCAACAGCAGCGACTCTGCATCGCTCGAGTTCTCGCTCTAGAACCTGAGGTCATATTGCTGGATGAGCCGACGTCAGGACTTGATCCCATCTCAACTGGCAAGGTCGAAGAAACCCTTCAAATACTGAAAGACAAATACACCGTCATCATCGTGCCCCATTCGATCCAACAGGCCGCACGCATTGCAGACTATTCCGCTTTCTTTCTCGCAGGCGAACTAGTCGAGTACACACGCGGCAAACAAATATATACTCGTCCCATTGACTCACGAAGCCAAGATTACATCCAGGGTCGTATTGGGTGAGTCGATTGTATACATCTTCTTCACAATCATTATTCATAACAGCTTGACCAGCTTCATCCTACAGATTATGCTTTTGATTAACAGGCGCCCCCGTCGGCTTACGGGTGGACCGTAGGTCGACGGGGTCTGTGATTCATATGATGCGCTACTTCATGCTGCTCTTTCTGTTCGTCCTCACCAGTTGTGGTGCACCGCCATCACGCGAACTTCGAACACCCACCCCATCACCTCGATCCACATCTTTCTCTCCAACAAGCACACCTTTTCCTACGCAAATAATTGAACTCGACTCTCCCACACCACAAGCAATGGAAGCCCTTGATCTATGCACCTCGGACAAAGGGACGATGACTTCCCTGAGAATCCGGGACCCACGTTTGATCAGGGATTTGGAATTCCAGGTCTTCCTGCCGCCCTGCTATTATGAGAACAAGAATATCCGCTATCCAGCCCTTTACCTGCTCCATGGTCTCAACCAAACTGGGGAACAGTGGGACCATTTAGGAATCGATGAAACAGCCCTACGTCTCCTTGAATCAGATGAAATTCAACCCATGATCATCATCATGCCCTGGGAGAGAACCGGGCTCGATATGGAGTCTGCCCTCGTGGATGTGCTCCTTCCTTACATCGAAGGACGATACCGTACTTGTGTTGATCCAGGTTGCCGTGCGATCGGAGGTCTCTCACGGGGAGGTGGATTGGCGCTCCAAATTGCTCTTCAAAATGAAAATCTATTTGGTTCCCTGGGAATGCACAGTCCAGCCGTAATCAACAGCGACAGCTGGCTCGCGTACCGGCTAAAGAATAGGACGCTTGATCAGCTTCCGCGTATATGGATTGATATCGGCGGAAAAGATTCATTGCGCTCGTCCACGGAAAATCTATTGGACCTTCTTGATGATTTTGAAGTGCCGTACTCCTGGCATCTTTCCGATGGAGAGCATAATGACGAGTACTGGATATCGCAGCTTGAGTCTTATCTTCGCTGGTACAACGAAGGTTGGCTCGATTTCGATACTGACGATGCGGGAACCCCAACCCAGTCCCTCCCACCAGGCCTGATTGAATAGACCTTAGCAAACCACGAACTTCTGACAAGGCTGAGCGTTATTTGCTAAGATATGGAATCGGCGTTGATCTGCTCCATTTCTGCAGAGTCACTAGGTTTTTTTGAGGATCGCTGAATCCAAACGGAAGGGGTAGATTCCTGCCCCATTTTGCCATTCAACTATACCCATCACTTGGAGACACGTTAAAATTCAAACCGCGCTCGGGAGCCTGTCAACTCACGCAGCGCGGGTTTGAGGAGGAGAATGCAAACTCTATTATGCTCATCTGCATGAGAACATGATGAGACGAAGCTTAATACATCATAAGTGTTTGAGAATCAGGTTTTTAGATTGCTGAGGAGGTCTTCCATTGTGATGGGACCTTCTCTGAGAATCACTGGATGATCACCCGTACAATCCACAACCGTGGATGGCATTCCACCAGGGGTCTCGCCGCCATCGATGATTAGATCGATTCGTCCCGATAGCTGGCCGTAAGTCTCCTGTGCTGTCCTCGTATTTGGTTCGCCTGAAAGATTTGCGGAGGTCACCGCAAGGGGTCCGATCCCCGCCAGAAGGGTCAGGGCGATCCTGTGGTCGGGGACCCGGACTCCTACAGTCTCCTGCTCCCCACCTAAATGAGCGAACTCGGGGCGACGTCGCACTACCATGGTAAGAGGACCAGGCCAGAATTTTTGAGCAAATCTTTCTGCCATCTGGGAGATATCCAGGGCGATCTCTGATAGCGCCTCTGCGGAACCCAGGAGGAGAGGAATAGGTTTCGATAGGTCCCGTTCTTTTACTTCAAAAAGCTGACGGACACTTTCCTCGAGGGTTGCATTCACGCCAAGGCCATACACGGTGTCCGTCGGGAAGGCAACCAGACCTCCGCGCTCGAGGGTGGCGAGAGCAGGTTTCAGCCAACCATCTTGATCGACATGCAGGACACTCGTTTTCATTCGTTCCCCCCACCCCGTCCGAGAACCAACAATCGATCGATCCCCGCGATGTCCTTGAAGACCTGGACATGCTCCCATCCAGCTTCGTGAGCGATCGACATGGTTTTGTCGAGCTGACCCGCCCCAATCTCTACAAGTGCACGTCCCTGTTCGGCTAATACTTCCCTGAGGCTCCAAATAAATTTACGGATATGATCGAGCCCATCCGGCCCTCCATCGAGTGCGAGGCGCGGCTCACGATCAGCTACGGCTAACCCTCTCAGTTCTGAGGAGGGAATATAGGGCAGGTTGGCACACACCAGGTCAAATGTTCCCTGGATTGGCTCGAGCAAGTCAGCCTGGACGAATGCAAATTTCTCTAAAACATCGTACCGCTCTGCATTTGCCCTGGCTATAGTGAGTGCTTCAAATGACAAATCGATCGCGGTGACATTCAACCGCGGCACCTCGAGCGCCAGGGTTACACCGACACAACCTGAGCCGGCACCGATATCGGCTATGCACTCCATACGCATATTCTCTTGTAGGATCAGAATGGCTTGTTCCACCATGAGTTCTGTCTCCGGTCGTGGGATAAGCACATCTTCATTTACAGAGAAGGAGCGACCATAGAATTCCCATGACCCGAGGATGTGGGGCAATGCAGTTCCTTGAATGTAGGCTTCACTGAATCTCTCAAAGGCGGACCATTCCACGGCGGTTAAGCCTGTCTCAGGGTGAGCCAGAATCCATGTTTTTGTTTGATTCATGCTGTGGGCCAGGAGCAATTGCGCATCCAGGCTGGGAGACTCCGATCGCGCTACCAGTGATTGGCGATAGAACCCCAGCGCTTCCCGGACAGACGGAGGATTATCCAAAGGTGATTATGAAACGGCCTCAAGTCGCGCGGCCTCTTCCTGAATCGCAAGCTCATCGATATAAGCATCTAACTCGCCATCAAGGACAGTGGGCAAATTGTGCGTCGTAAGGCCGATGCGATGATCCGTAACTCTTGATTGAGGGAAATTGTATGTCCGTATTTTTTCCGAACGCTCGCCGGTGCCGACCTGAGCCCTACGATCTTCGGCTTCCTTCTCTTGTTTCTCTCGGATAGCGATCTCGTATAATCGTGCTCGCAGGATGCTCATCGCTCGCATTCGGTTCTGAAGTTGAGAACGCTCGTCCTGGCACTGCACGACCATACCAGTGGGCAGGTGAGTCAATCGAACGGCGGTGGAATTTTTTTGAACGCTCTGCCCACCTGCGCCAGCAGAGCGGTAAACGTCCATCTTTACATCTTTATCTGGGATTTTAATTTCGACTTCATCCGCTTCCGCCATAACTGCTACTGTCGCCGTTGAAGTATGGATGCGACCCTGAGATTCCGTGACGGGAACTCGCTGTACTCTATGCACACCGGATTCGTACTTCAACCGGGAAAACGCACCCTTCCCTTTCACTATGAAAACGACCTCCTTGAAGCCGCCCACCCCCGTATCATTTTTCGAGAGGATTTCTGATTCCCACCCCTTGCCCTCGGCATAATGTGTGTACATCCGAAAGAGGTCTGCCGCAAAAATCGTCGCTTCGTCGCCGCCCGTACCGGCTCGGATCTCCACAATCACATTGCGGCGATCGCGGGGATCGCTTGGAATGAGCATACGTTTCAATTCATCCTCGAGGTTCTGAACCTCTGAGGTGAGCCCATCGAGTTCTTCTTCGGCTAATTCTCGAATCTCGGGGTCGTCAGAGTTTTGCAAGGCTTGAGCTTGATCTATCTGCTCACGAATAGACATGTACTCACGGTATTTTTGGACGATGGGTTCAAGTTCCGCTCGCTCACGACCGAGCACAGCGGCGCGTTGATAATCTTCGCCAACCTCGGCTAACTCATCATTGATAGCGTCGAAACGCTTCTCTATCCCTGAAAGCTTATCTTCCATATCCCATTTCACATACGAAACTCCCACGCGGCGATGTGGGAGAGATGAAATTATTGTACCATGCGAAGACGTCCGCCTTATGGGCTCTGAAAGAATATTCGAAAACCAGGCAAGTTTCCAGTTGTCGCAAGCGCACCGGAACCTTTTAAGCTCCTATTTCGTCCCTAAGATGCCGAAATCTATACAAATGAGGAGCAAATCATGAAGAAAATTAGACACTTATACATAATCCTTCCATTTCTGCTAAGCTTCATCCCGCTCTCTCCAGCGTTTGCGGACGGCATCATCATTCCACATCCACCCATATGCGAACCGGGCCCGTGCCCGATGCCGGTACCGATTTCGCAGCTTGCCATCGAATACCATCGTGTAGATGTTCGCATAGAAAACCAGGTGGCGATCACGCACGTCGATCAGGTGTTTCGAAACGACAATGACTGGCCCATCGAAGGCACCTATGTGTTTCCCATCCCTGATGGGGCCGCCATCACAGAGTTTACACTCTGGATAGATGGTGAGCCCGTCGAAGGGGAGATACTCACAAAAGAGGAAGCCAGGCGCACCTATGAGGATATTGTACGAACGATGCAAGACCCAGCCCTGCTGGAATACATCGATCGTGGCGCCGTGCAGGCTTCTGTTTTCCCGATCCCCCCGGGTGGTGAACGACGCATTGAATTGGAATACAGCGAAATTCTCACTTCGGAGGAGGGCTTGGTCCGATACAGTTACCCCCTAAATACAGAAAAGTTTTCCACCGAGCCATTAGAAGATGTCGTCGTTCGTGTGGATGTCCTTTCCAATGAACCCATCCGAGCGATTTACTCCCCGTCCCACGATATTTCTGTAGAGCGTGAGGGTGAGTATAGATTTACGGCTGGATATGAGGATTCATTCGTCACTCCTGATAAAGATTTTGACCTCTATTACAGCGTAGCCGAAGATGATATCGGGCTTAATTTACTCACCTACCGGGATCCGCAGGGCGAAGATGTCGACGGGTTCTTCCTTCTGATTGCCGCCCCAAGCGTCGATACGGGCGACCAGAGGGCCATCCCCAAGGACGTCATCGTTGTTCTCGATCGATCCGGGAGCATGGATGGAGAAAAATTCCTTCAAGCCCAGGACGCCCTGCATTATGTCCTTGATCATCTCAATCCAGAGGACCGCTTCAACATCATCGCCTTCAGCACCGGAATGAAAACTTTCGCAAGGCAACTGGAGGGTGTGGATGAGGTCACCGAAGCCCACCGATGGATCGATTCCCTCGCAGCCGCAGGGTCCACAGATATCAACCGCGCCTTGCTAGAAGCGTTGGATCAAACGCAGGCAGGCCGTCCGACCATCATCATCTTCCTCACAGACGGGTTACCCACGGAAGGTGAAACCGAAACCGAAGATATCCTTGAGAATATCCGGCGAAACGCCGCTGAGAATGTCCGGCTTTTCGCTTTCGGCGTCGGATATGACGTTGATACCTTCCTCCTGGACACACTCGCACAGGAAAATCGCGGCGCAACGAACTACGTCACGCCTGGAGAGCCGATCGATGAAATCGTCTCTGCCTTCTACGCCAAGGTAAGCCTCCCTGTGCTCGTAGATCTCGAATTGGACTTCGGCGAAATCACAACTTTCGATCTCCATCCTGAAGATCTGCCCGATTTGTTTGCTGGAACCCAGTTGCTGGTCATCGGTCGGTATAAAAATCCGGGTTACGAGACGGTTGAGCTCTCAGGAATGGTGGATGGTGAGATGATACGGTTCCGCTATCCAAATCAGCGCTTCCGATCCTCAGGAGGATCTGATTTCCTTCCACGCCTCTGGGCGACACGCAAGATCGGCACCCTGCTTAATCAAATCCGACTGCAGGGTCCCGACAAAGAACTCGTCGATCAGGTTGTCAAGCTCAGCATCCGCTACGGGATTGTCACGCCGTACACATCCTACCTTGTGACGGAACCTATGGCATTCGGCGCCAATGCGCAGGAAGGCATCGCCGACCATGCTTTCGAAGAGATGCTGGCTGCCCCTATGGAAGTCACCGGTGAGGATGCTGTCGGCCGAGCCGCAGCCGAGTCGGAGATCAAGAGCGCTGAAGCGCCTCTGGTGTTGAGCCAAGAGGCAGCCGAGATCGTGAAGTATGTGGGCTCTCGAACATTCCGCCTGGTGGATGGGGTATGGATCGATACGGCATTCGATCCCGATCGGATGGATACGGTGGATGTACCATTCCTGTCAGACGAGTACTTCGAGCTTGCAAATGCCAGAGCCGAATTCGGTGATGCTTTCGCTCTGGGAGATCGTGTCATCGTCGTTGTTGATGAACTTGCTTATCAGGTCATCGGAGAACACGAACGGGGAGATGAGATCACCATTCCCCTAAGTGTGAAAGAGGATGAGGGACATGAGCCCGAGATTGTCCTAGCACCTGAAGACGTTAAAGAGGGGGAAGCCGCAGGAGGCATAAGCCTGCCTTGCATGGGTTTCAGCTTCCTCGTCGGTCTGACGATGCTTCCAATGGCAAAAAAGAAAATCGCCAAGTAAGATATAAACCTTCAAAAAACAATATAAAAAAGCGCCCTACCGGGCGCTTTTTCCGTAATGACTGTTGAAGAGATGAGAGAGTTATGGGCAATCAAGACCAGTCAGCTGGTAATAGGAGGATCCAGTATACTCCCAGCCTGTGAAAGCAAGGTCCCGAACACGAGCCTGCACTTCAACCACATCACCGTCAACCAGATTATGCAATGTGATCGTCTTGCCATAATGCGCATCCCAATCTGACCCAGGACCCGAAACGAAGCCCCCAGTAAGTAAATTCAGGGACTCAGTCGTCCATCCAACAGAGGGTGGCGTTTGGTACTTGAAATGGACATCTGAGGGACTGACTCCTGATGAGAAGGTCGGGTCATAAACGTGAAGATCAACTACATCTATTGTGCATGATGTCAGCGGTGCACCAGGTGTGGAGCTTCCAGCAGGTGGTGAGAGTGTCAGGCAGCAAATACTCGGCTTTGTGTTGTCAGTGGGTCCCGCCGCAGTCGCAGTGGCAGCTGGTACGGATATGCTTGGAGGTTTCGTTGGCTTTTTTGTCGACGTTGTCGTCTTTGAAGGCACACGGGTGCGGGTAGGCGTATAGGTAGGAGTCGGCGTGTCCGTCGGGATTAGTGTCGTCGTGGGTGTCTTCGTAGCGGTCCTGGTTGGAGTCCACGGTTCTTCGCCTTCAAAATTCCTCGCAGTCGCCGTCGGGACAAGGTCATCCATGGCAACCTTCATGGCATCGGAATGTTCATCGGCTTCTTCTGGCGACAGGCCAAGATCGCGCATGACATCGCTAAATATGGTCAGGTTGATGACGCCCAGAAATCCATCGGGGTTCTCCCCCCCGTAATCCGCGGCGAGTTTGGATTTGACGGCAAAGGAAAATGGACCGGAGTCTGCAGAAGCCGAGTTCAACAACACCGCCGTGAATACCCATACCATAAGCAGGAAGAGTAAAAAACCCGTGATCGTGACAATTGTCCGTCTGTTCTTCATGGACTCGCTCTTAACTTGACATAACCATTAAAATGCACAACTCACACTCAAATCAGTGTCTCGTAGTCCTAATAAAATACAGGGATGGCCCACAGACAACAACCCTTCCTTCTTTCCTACTTTCCTATCTCACGAGCTCCAAAACACAAATTCGAAAATGGTACTTCGTTGGGGGAATAGATTGTGGAAGATTAAAGTTTGATATCGAAGGATAATGCGTTCGACTGGACTTGTTCATTCGTCCGTCGGGAGATCATCCTCAAAATAATTCTCCGACTCTGTCATCTCGGTTGCATCATCAATTTCATAGGAAGAAAAATCAACTAGCTTAGTCGACCGACCCACAACCTCATGGACGCCAACCTCACGGCGGTCATCTGGCAGCGCTGCGCGACCATGTCGGCCAAACTCGAATTGCGACCTGGCTCCTGAAAGATACTCGTAGGTATCCTCGCTGATGATGAGCGTACCCCCGCCTACCGGACGGGTTACTTCTTGGATCCGTTTGGCCGTCGTCACCGTATTGCCCAGGAGCGTGTACTGGAGTCGATCTTCAAGCCCAATTCCACCCGCCATCACCCATCCGGACGAAATCCCGATGCCGACATCCAACGCGGGCAAACCTTGAGCCGTGCGTAGTTCATTCAACCGTCGGAAGAAATCGAGGATCTCCATCCCAGCATGGGTAGCCTGCAACGCGCTTACCTGAAGCGGGGCAGATCGTGGGAGCACCCCAAAATAACCCAGCAAGACATCACCGCTGATCTCCTGGAAAACACCTCCATGCTGATTCACAATGGGTATGACCGTATCTAAGATTTCGTTCAAGGTCCTCATCACGAGGGTTGGATCGGTTTGACGCACATCCGACAGATGCCCGCTGATTTCAGCGTAGAGTATGGTCGCCCGCACGCGTTGTCCTTCTGTGAGATCGTCCCGCAGCGCCAGTGTTTTAAGAAGATCCGACCTGGATTCAGGTTCTTGAAGCTGGCTGGTGAGCTGCCGATACATCGTATCTTCTCGAATCCCTGCCACCATCACATTGAACGATCTCGCCAGGGCGCCCAACTCATCCGAACCCCCCTCCCTAACTTTCGTCTGAAGATTTCCTGAAGCTACTTCTGAAGAAGCTTCGGTAAGAGCGATAATGGGTTTTGTAATCTGCTGAGCCACAAGCAACCCTGTGATCAAAATGAGCACCAATGCGACGGCTCCAAAACGGATGACCGTCGAGAGACGCTCACGAACCTCTGTTGAGAGTGTGCTCGCTTCTGCTTCTCCCAGGAGTGAGATACCCAGAACTCCTAGTTCATGCTCGCTCTGCTGGACGAGCATGGGGGTCAATACCTCACCATAGGCCTGGCCGGCGACATGGATCGTCCTGAATGGCTGATCGCCATCCGCTGGATCTCGTGCGGTTTCAATAAGACCGGGCGTGAGAGAAAGCCCGGGGGGATCGAGCGGGACGTCTGGTTGAAAAACGGTTGAAATCAACAGCCCGGTTTCTGAGTCATAAAGGCTGGCGTGGCTTCTGGCGACTTCGCTCAGATCATCGAGAAGCGTGGTCAAGTACTCCCCTACGAGCACCGCCCCGAAAATGGTGCCATCTTCATCGATGAGCGGAGCGCCGATAAAGAACACGTATTCTTCCTCATCGCCAATTTGTAACGCATGCAATCCGACTTCTTTTTTGCCCTCCCCTTCGCCTACAAGATCGCTTCCTGTCAGGGTGAGGATATCTTGAACGAACGTCCAGTCCTGGTAAAAACCTTCTCCTCTGAGGGTTAGATAATCGCCCGGGGGGGCATCAGGGCTGCTCTTCCGGATGGCCAATAAACTGGAGCCGTCCCGATCTAGCACAACGGCAACATCCATGTCCGAATTCACGACCAACTGAAGCACACGTGATCTTAGCTGCTCTGCGTTCTTGCGAATGACCGCTTCGGGGACACCTTCGGTGTTGGAAATCGCTCGTTGGGCTTCCAACAGTCTGCTTTCAACCCGTACGACTTCATCTACAGCCTGCTGCCCACCATCCCGCACCTGTCGATAAAAGGTCACTTCATCGGCTTGTCCGAGCATCCTGCTCCCAAGAAGAACGACCAGAAACCCAAGCAGGAGCGCAAGCAGCATAAATGGAAGGACGATCTTCCAGCGAAGACTGAGCCTAAATCGAGGGGTTGGCGTGTCATTTTTCATTTAATCGTTTCCGCGTAATCCCAGACATGGGTCGTAGTTCTCATCTCGATATAAACCCCGACATCGTTCGCTCGTTAGTATAATCGGTCTTGGAATCCTCGCGCATCCAAATCTTGGAACATGGAATATGCTAATTCAGCCTATGCGCCCGTCATATTCCTCACCGTTTCAAGCTCACAATATTTAACTTCCCGCAGAAAAAGGATCATCGCACGCTGACGATAGCGCATTATCCGTCGGTCAGTTCCCCAAACACGACGATGCGCTCCGAATCGACCAGGTAGGGATAACAGGAAATCAATGTGATTGTGGGTTTCGCAGTAGGGTCCAGCACGCTCACTTCGGTGGGTTCGACGATTTTCATCCCCGAGACGCGGTAGACAAACTCTCGTGTCGCCGTGTTCAGGATGATCTCATCACCTGGTTTTAGCTTATCCAGATTCCGGAACAGCTCGCCGAATATGTCGTTATGGGCTGAAACGACAAGATTACCGTTCTCACCCGGATTGACCGACCCGATGTGCTGCCCCACACCCTTCTTGAGCTGCTCCCAACCATCGCCCTGGACGACGGGCGCCGCATCGTTCCACAGCGCGGGGATGAAAACACTCCGTGCCTGTTCAGGACCAGCCGTAGGGATGGCAACGGAAGGCATGGATTGCACGACCGGGCGGAGATTTTCAGGGATTTCAGAATCGTTGGGTTGTGCGCCACCGGGATCCGTCGGAGGGGTATGTCCGGATGGAAGCACGACAACGTTTATCAACGGTGTGGGTGTCGCTTGGCCTACCGAAAGCGCTTCTGCGACCTCCGCATTTAACTTTTTGAGCGCCCCGGCGCCATTCAGCAAGATGTAAAACAGGCCAACGACGGCCAGGATTTCAACGACGAGAAGCACCCTGTTAAAAACCTTC
>JBGUDT010000062.1:0-14119 GCA_041821665.1 Anaerolineales bacterium | reverse complement strand
GATCTGACCGTCCGCGACGTCACCAATGAGGTCGTCTTCGATGTCACCGCCACCCCCGTATCCGATTCGCGCCTCGAAGCAAGCGCAACTGCGACCATTATGCGTGGAGACTACGGGCTGACGATCCCGTCCGTGGCACAAGTGGCGGATGTCTCCGAAGAGGTCATTCTTACACTCGACTTCGTTGCCGTACCTGTCTCATAGAAAACACACCTTGTAGGGGCACGGCGCGCCGTGCCCCTACTTTAAATCTTCCTCGATCTAACAACTTCCTCACAACGTCTTCACAATTTCTTTACGATTCGTTGGTATGATCAAATCAGCATGCAGATCATGCTGAATGTAGAATCGTGAACCTGAAGGCGCGTTGAGGACCTTATGAGCCATACCATTTTGGTTGTTGATGACGAGAAACGGCTGGTCTCTCTTCTGGAGGCCTATCTATCCCAGGAGGGATTCCGTGTGGTCACTGCCGGAAATGGCAGAGAGGCGCTCTTCATCGCCCGAGATGAAAAGCCCGATCTCATCATCCTCGACATCATGATGCCCGAAATGGATGGATATGACTTTATGAGGCTCCATAGCAAAGAGCGGAACACACCCATCATCCTGCTCACGGCACGAGTGGAAGAAGACGACAAGGTGATTGGGCTTGAGCTCGGCGCAGATGATTATGTGACCAAGCCGTTCCGGCCGAGGGAACTCACCGCACGAGTTCGATCCGTCCTCCGTCGGACTGGCCAGTCAGAACCCGTCGCTGGTGTCTTGAGAGCGGGTGATATCACTGTGGATCGTGAGCGTCATACCGTTCAAGTTAACGACCAATACATTAACCTTACTCCTTCGGAATTTGATTTACTCGCAGCACTGACATCCGCACCAGGTAAAACCTTCTCCCGGTTGGATTTACTCGATCGCATACAAGGCACTGCCTATGAGGGCTATGAACGCACCATCGATGTGCATATCAAGAACATACGGTCCAAAATCGAACCCGATCCTCGCTCGCCCCATTACATCGAAACGGTGTACGGCGTAGGTTACAGGCTCAGGAGGGATAGAACCTGATGCGTTCCTTGAGCCTAAAACTTGTCATGGCTTTCCTTTTTGTGGGTCTTGTGGGCGTCGTCCTCATGGTCCTGGTCACTCGTTGGTCGACATTCCGCCATTTCGACAGCTTCCTATTCGATCGGGGACGAGAAGGTCTTATCGCCAACCTCGAGGAATACTATGATGCCAACGGTGGTTGGGATGAGATCCAGGGTGTGTTTCCCCAACTCGTGCAATTCCAATTTACACCTCAATCCGGTCCAAGGGAGAGAGCCCCTTACACACTTGTGGATCATCACAACGTAGTCGTCATCGCTGGTAAAGGTCTCTCGCCTGGGGAACGTGTGTCTGACGCGGTATTGGAGGACGCCATTCCTGTTGAAGTGAACGGTGAGATCGTCGGTTGGTTGCTGGTAGAAAGCGGTGCTTTCCGACGAGGTCTTGCGGACAGCGCCTTTCTCAATCAACTCACAACGACGCTTCTTCTCAGTGCCCTCGGAGCCAGCTTGCTAGCACTATTGCTGGGCGCAGTCCTTGCCCAGACACTCACCCGACCTCTCCGCGAATTAACAACAGCGACAAAGGCTGTAGCTGCAGGCGATCTCGACCAGAAGGTTCCAGTGAGGTCGAAGGACGAGCTCGGTGAACTGGCCGATTCCTTCAACGTGATGAGCGCAGAACTTTCCCATGCTCAGCAGCTTCGCCGTCAGATGACGGCAGATATCGCCCATGAACTCCGTACGCCGATCAGCATCATCATCGGGCATACCGACGCCATCGACGATGGTGTGTTGCCTCCCTCTAAAGAGACATTTGACATTATCCGCGATGAAGCTGGACGTCTCGAACGCATGGTTGAGGATTTGCGTATGTTGTCACACGCAGATGCAGGAGAACTGCATCTGGATAAATCCCCTATCGATGTCCAACCGCTCCTCGAACAAGTTGTCAAGTCACACCAGCATGCTGCTGCTCGATGCGATATTAAACTTTCCACAGCGTGTGAACCAGACCTAACAAAGATTTACGTCGACACCGATCGAATAAGCATGGTTCTGGGAAATCTCCTCAACAATGCCATCCGCTACACACCCGAGGGCGGCAGGATCGCGCTGACGGCCCAATCCCAGGGAGACGACGTGGAAATTATCGTGACAGACAACGGCCCGGGAATCCCGGAAGATGAAATCACTCGGGTGTTCGATCGATTCTATCGTATTGAAAAATCACGCTACCGGGACGATGGTGGTTCCGGCCTTGGTCTGGCTATCGCAAAGTCAATTGTAGAGCAGCATGATGGAAAGATTCTCGTCGAGAGCGTAGTGGGAGAAGGGACTTCGTTCATCATCCTGCTCCCTGTAAACGCCGTTGCAGATAGTTAGATTTGAGAGATCAGATATAGATGACGATCGGGGATCAAGCTCGAGCAGAGTCCGGAATGGGGCATGATTACGGGCAGGATTCTATGATTCGATAATCGTAATGATTCCAAATGCTATCGCCGCTAAAAGTGCAGTAGCAGGGATGGTGAGCACCCAGGCAGCCAGCATATCCCGCAGCACCGTCCAGCGGACCTGGTTAACTCTTTCCGCCGCTCCCACGCCGGTGATGGAAGAACCCATAACTTGAGACGTGCTCACAGGACCACCAAGGTAGGCTGCGCCGAAGATAACGGCTGAGCTTGAAACTTGAGAAGTAAATCCATGAATTGGTCGAATGCGAAAGATGCGGGCGCCTAGCGTCCGGATCAATCTCCAGCCGCCAAGGGCAGTTCCCAATGCGATAGCTGCCGCGCTGATAGCTACCACCCACAGTGGCACGACAAAGTTGTCCAGAATACCCGCCGTGACCAGCGCAAGCGTGATCACACCCATCGTCTTCTGAGCGTCGTTTGTGCCATGACTTAGCGCCAGTGCAATCATAGTAACGAACTGAGATCGTCGGAAGAATGAATTAACTTTTGGCGTTGACCCTTTCACAGCCCACAAAGAGATGCGCATAACGAGAAACCCCGCCAGCAATCCGAGAATGGGCGCCAGAAAAAGGGCCACCATGATCCGAAGTAATCCAGACGCGTAAATCGCACTCGTACCGGCAGCGACCAGTGTGGCACCCAGAAGACCACCCAAAAGCGCATGGGAAGACGAGGATGGCAGACCGAAGTACCAGGTGATGATGTTCCAGGCAATAGCTCCGACGAGCGCGCCAACCAGCACCGAGAGCGATATCGCATCCGGATCAAGTAAACCCTCGCCAATCGTTTTTGCAACCGCGACGCCAAACAAAAACGGAGCGACAAAGTGAGCGACGGCAGCAATCGTAAGCGACATCCGAGGACTCATTGCGTTGGAAGCAATCGGCGTAGCTACAATACTTGAACTGTCATGAACACCATTGAGGAAATCAAAAACAACGGCCAAAGCGATTACCGCGAGAAGCATCGTGCCTCCAATTCGACTCTCCCGATGAATGAATATGGCATCAGCTTGATCCAATACCCTTTAGATACGTGAAGCGGATCTTCTAATCCGCGGTCAACGAATTTACGCATAATGCGCCGATGTTTTTAAACCTGATGATCCACACTTTAAACTAACTGTTTTCTTATCAATGCTCAGAATAATGGAGCTTGAAAAAGTAGATTGATTATTGCGCCGCTTTAATGTTGTGTGCGGTTCTCTATCCAGATCTACCAGGATGGTCACACCGCTCGCGATAGGGATAGAGAGACTTACATCTCGCTGCGCAGCCTTATGTTCAAGGTGCGCGAGCGACTCATAAAGGATCTCGGGTAATTGTTTCTCGAACAATCGAATTTTCTTCGACAACAAAAATGCTGGTCATGGTCATTATTATAAACCGTGTAATTGGTGGTTCCCATCACGATTCTCTAGCGTCACACTAACTGCCTTTATTCTGCGGTTGGGCTCCTGGGAGTCGAATAGAGCCTCCGGGGATCATCAGCATAGAAGTGGAAGACTTTGTAATCCTCGTAGTGCGCTTCCAGCTCCGCGTCTTTGGTTTCCCCTCGCGACCATGAGATGAGTAAATCGCTATCCGAGAATGGCGGCGCAAGTAGGAGCAGATTGGCGTATTCCATCCAGTGCTCGCTGTGGACGATGACCAAGGTTTCTCCAAGTTCTTGCTGTTCGATGAAATCAATGGGATCACCTGAGATATTGTATAAACCCCGCATTCCGCCTACTCGCCCGGGGAGATAAAAGACGATGTTCCCCAGCATCAGTACCGCCAAGACGCCGACGGTGAGTGGGCGGCGCCATCGAGCGGAGGGGGCTTCTGTAAGGAACCCGCCGACCCACGCCAAGCCGGCTGCGCTCGTTACTGCCAACGCCGGGAGGGCTTCATAGTAATACCTCGGTCCAAACAACCATGAGCCAATCCAGTATGCGGCATACACGAGGACCAACCCCGGGAAGATGCCGAAGAGCAACAATCCATCCCTGTTGCGACGAAGTGCGAGGAGCCCGAAGGGTAGGAACAGCCAGGAAATGTAAGGCCAACCAAATAGGTCATGCTGTCCCGCACGCAAACTGAACGACGCGTTATCCAGTGCAATAGCGAGGCTGTGTCCATTTTCAGTGACACCTATTCCTGGACCAAAACCCACGCGATCGTAGCTCCACCAAAGCGTATAGGGATTGATGCGCGCATCGCCCGTAAGCGCCGCTTGCCAGATAGGCAGCAGTCCTGCCATGAGAATGACCACCGCACAAATTCCCACCAGATGGCGACGCATGCCATGATCGCCCCGCACGAGCATATAGAGCGCATGCAGGATAAAGGGGATGGAGACTCCAAGGGCAGTAAGCGGCCGCGTGATGACCAACAACCCCATGGATAGTCCTGCTAGAACTATCAGCAGCCACTCGTGCCTTTTTCCACCATATTCATGACGCGAACGCAGTGGAAACAATTTCAACCAGGCAAGGCTAAAGGTCGCGGTGAGGAACAAACTGAAGTTATGCGACATCAGGGTGCCCGACAGCATCAGAAACATCGGCGAAGAAAGCATCAACCCCGCGCTCACCAAGCCCACCCATGGATTGATGATCGTTGACCCTATTCTGTAGACCAACCAGATACTCAGTGCAGCGAACAAAGGATTTATTAACCAGTGAAGGTCAAAGCGCGCGCCTAATGACAGTGCTGCTGGCCAACCAGGAAGGTATTTACCAAACCTCTGACCCTCGTAGTCCACCACGAATGGCACCAGGAAAGCCTTTGGATATCGTGGCGATTCCATCGTGATTTCCCCATCTGCCATCACCTCGGCCTGCCACAAGATGGCAAACTCGTCTTCGATGTGTGGAATGCGCTCGAATATGTCCTCCGAGACGCGGGCGGTCACGATAAAACCGATGATCGCCAGGAGAATGGCCAGAATGTCAGGCAGATTGCGCTTCACGATGAACGCACTTCTTCTCATCACAATGTTTGTAAAGCTCGTAGTGCTTGCTCATGGAGCACACCGTTCGATGCGACGACACCCACATTATTGGAAAGTTTACGACCCAAAGAAAAATCCAGGTCACGTCCGTTGAGATCTGTGACGCGTCCTCCAGCTTCTGTAACGATAAGCGAGCCAGCGGCTTGGTCCCAGATCAACTCCTCATAGTCAGGCCGGTCCGGGGAAATAAGACGGAAAATTAAATCCCCCCGCCCAGCAGCCAGCAGCGCATATTTCGCTTGACTGTCCATGAGCACGGGTTCGTGAGATGTCCCCAGCGATGAGGCCAGCCTGCCAAGTTTGTCTGGGTCGGTGTGTTCTGCCGCAAACGAGCGCAGGATGCGTGCATCAGCGCCCCTCTCCACGTCGGAGACTCGCAGCCGGTTTGAATCATCTCCCTCCATACCCAATACCCAGGCGCCCCCTCCTTTCACGGCGATCAAAGTTGCCCCTTCTCCGCCGATATCGGGCTGCAGGTCCACATTCAAATTAGGGCAACCCAGCGCACCCAATATAACTTGACCGTTCTCTATCAGAGCTAGCGCGACAACATACTGACCGCCGCGTAAGTATCCCTTTGTGCCGTCAATCGGGTCAAGCGTCCAATACCGCGCGCTTGGTTCGGCTCTCCCAATATCAATATGGGAACATACCGTTTCCTCATCCTCGTCCGGAAATATTCGTTGGACAAATTCTGTTACCACCGTCAACCTCCCCCGCTCCTCCGGTTTCTGTAAAACATGGCTGTCCTCCTCAGCCACGAGCGGGTCCTCTGGCAGTGTTTCTTTCAGCATACGAGCTACAACTGCCTGGCTGGCGAAGTCCGCGACGGTCACTGGGGAGCGATCTGATTTGGACAAAGCTGGTGTGACCATCTCGCCTTGAATATCACGGCACAGAACCGAGGCCGCTCGAACTGCCTGCAGCGCAAAATTCGCTTCAATCGAGTAATCTTCAAACACTTTGCCCTCCTGCTTTTTTAATACTGATACAGATCAAGGTAATTTTCTGCGTTCCTATGAAATCTTGGAATCAATTTTATTGAACCCCGCTCAGTACATGTGAGTACACCACACTAACTTCACACAAAATCACACCTGGATTGAGTACAATTCTACACATCTCTAACATAAGAAGGTAGATAACCATGCAATGGTTGGCGCTCATCCTCCTGATTCTCTCTACTTCGGCGTGCGGTATTTTTACTTCTCAACCCGCCGCGCCTGCTCCGATTATCCAAGAAAACACGTCTTCTGACACCATCGCGACCAACACCTCAGTCTCACCAGTTGTTTTCCCTAAACCAACAAGCCAAAGCGACCCTTCGACGAATTTCACCCTTCCCGATCCAGAGACGGCGACATGGCGCTCGTTCATGGATGGCTTCGATAACCCGCTCAACATCACCCATGCTGGAGATGAGCGGTTGTTTATTGTCGAGCAAGATGGACTAATTTGGGTCATCGAAGATGGTCAAAAGGTCCAAGAGCCCTTCATTGATATTCGTCACCTCGTCGGCGCGGACGCGAACGAGCGTGGTCTCCTGGGACTGGCATTCCATCCGAACTACAACGAGACAGGTCGTTTCTTCGTGAATTACACAAATTTACGCGGAAACACGATCATCTCAAGCTTTTTTGTTAGCTCCGATCGAAATAAAGCGGACACAACGAGCGAAGTCATTCTTCTCGACATCACCCAGCCATTTTCAAATCACAATGGTGGCGGCATAGCCTTCGGACCTGATGGTCATCTCTATATCGGTACCGGGGACGGCGGCTCTGGGGGCGATCCAAATGGTTTCGGTCAGAATCTGAATGTGCTCCTCGGAAAAATGCTTCGTCTGGATATCGATTCTCAGCAGCCATACGCAATCCCGGCTGATAACCCTTTCATCGACAAGGATGGCCTTGGAGAAATATGGGCATATGGCCTCCGTAACCCGTGGCGATTCTCATTCGATGCGATTCTTGGCGACCTTTACATGGGCGATGTAGGTCAGAACGCATGGGAGGAGGTGAACTTCCAGTCCGCCGATTCACATGGGGGACTCAACTATGGCTGGAATATTATGGAAGGTTCACACGCTTTTAGCGAAGGAGACCAATCGGGCCTCACGCTTCCCGTTGCAGAATATAACCACAGCCAGGGCTGCTCTATCACCGGCGGGGTCGTCGTGCGCGATTCTCAACTCCCTGGCTGGGAAGGCGTGTATCTCTATGGTGATTACTGCAGCGGACAGATCTGGGGGTTGATACGAGACGAGGGGGGAGCGTGGACCAATCTAGCATTATATAAATCCGGAGCAAGGATAAGCTCCTTCGGTCTGGACTCTTCTGATCGAGTCTATCTCGTGGATCACGGAGGCACGATCTTCCGGCTGGAGCAGAGTGGGGGGTAACGCAGGGATGGTGTAATTGCGCTGTTGAAGCGTGCACCTATTTGCGGCTACTTGTTACCCTGGCCCAAAATCCTCCGGGGATATAACGCCTGGTCCGGGCATAATATTCCTTCGCCATAGGGAAGCGCATACGCAGCTCCCATTCCTCAAGCTCCAGGAGGGGTTGCGACAGGACAACCCAGAAAGCCATCCATATCCAGAGCGCATCTCGAGATAGCAAAAGTGCTACACCTAGAGAAAAGAAGGTCGTCCCAATAAACATCGGCCGACGAATATGAGCATATGCATGTCGAGTTTCAAAGGACGCGTTCGACCACGCGAAGAAACTTCGCCATCCCAGCGCTGCAAAAGACCAGAGGAGCAACCCGCCACCGCCCGTAATGGAAAGCACCCCGAAGAAGGTCTCTGGCACACTCAGAACTTCAAGGAAATCCTCATGCACAGAGGCAGCCCACAGAAAAGACCACAAGAAACTCACCAGTGCCAGGAGGGAGATAAGGTTCGCCAGCCACCAGAACCACCGGCTCAAGCTCGGGGTGACTGCACGAATCAGAATTGCGCAGGTTTCCGCAACCATCGCGGCGAGTAGCGCAAGGAGAAAGGGATTTGTTACGAGTAGTTCAGCCATGTCACCGGACGAGTATATATAGAACAGCGCCCATAAGGCCAACGACGATTACCGCAGATAAACTAAGACCGCCCAGAAGGACCCAGAGCGCTAGTGTTGAGCGAATGCCCGCCGATCCCGATCCTCCACTTCCATCATTCTGCTCGGCTGAAGAAATGGGCGCCAGATGCAACTGAGGTCGTGCCAGGAAAATCATCGCCAGGAGGACCACAGCTAGCAGGGTTACTGGTGCAAATCCTAACCCCAATCGTACAAATTCATCATACGGAAGACGTTCCAGAATGCGCGCAAATCTTTCGGGCGAATAGTGGTACAACGAAAATGCACCTAGGGCGGCGAGCAGTGCCGGCAATGCTGTGATGAGCACCAAACCCACAGCCATGTTCGTGAACTTTCCTGCGTTCAAGGACCATCGTGCGATAAAACCATCCGTCCGAGCCTCGCCCTCGACACGTTCACCCCGTTTTTGAACCCGGGATGCAAACACAAAAAATACCGCGGTGATCACAACGATGAAGAAGAAAAGCGGCGCATACGGCAGAGCCTTTTGAAGATAAGCATCGCCGGGCAGCGGCTCGATGAGGGCGGCGAACCGAACAGGGGATACAAATGAAAGCAACCACATCGCAGCGGTGACGATAAGCATCGGCCCGGCAACCAGAAGCGCAAGTAAGCCCGCAACTCGCCCAACAGGCAGAACTCTGCGTTCCCGAACTTCCTCGCTTCGTTCAACGGTTTTGACCTTCGTAGCTATCTTTTCCGTCGGCCTGTCGAGTACATAGAGAATTGCGAGCACCACGATGGCAAAAAGTGTTGCGGGGGCAAAGACCAGCGCTGATCGGATGAACGACTCTCCTGGAAGGCGGGAAAGGAGATCACCAAACCGTGTTGGCGCGAGATAGAACAGCGCCAGCGTAACGATGGACAAAAAAAGCATCGGGATTGTCGGGAGCAGCACCAGCGCCGCCACGACACGCGTGTATATTCCGCTGCCGCGCTGGTTCTCGAGTGAGGTGTGAATAGGTGCGGTATCGTCCATAGAACGTTGCTGCGCAACCCTCATGTCGGCACATGGTCTATCGTGCTGATCTTTCGCGCGACGAGTCTAACAGGGATTATGGTGATGGTCTACATGGTTTGACATCAGAACATTTGTTCTATATAATTGCAGTGCAAGCGCCCGGCAAAGACGCCGGGTGATCCTTCCAGTACGGGAGATTATTGTGCGGTTTCGTCGTAGACCCCCCACGGATGAACCCCGCTCCGATCGCGATATGCATCAGGTCCATCATATCCCCTATGAAGCATATCGTTTCGGAGCCCCTAAAGTCGCGCCGCAAACACGCGGCATCGCCGCGCGCTTGCGCAGACACATCAGCCGGCAGCAGCGGGACTCGGACACACGCCTCACGCTCGAAATCGATTCACAAACCAGCGCTCATCTCCAACGCAGCGCGCGCGACAAGGCGCTATCCCCTGAACTGCTCGCGTCGGATCTTCTGACACGCGCACTGGGCCAGGAGAAGCAACGCAGCCGCGCCGAAGCCGCGCTTGAGACACTTACCCCGCGCGAACAGGAAATCACGCGGCTAACCGCTCGCGGTCTCACCAATCTACAGATCGCCGAAGCCCTCGTAATCTCGCCAGAAACTGTCAAAACACACGTTCGCCACGCACTGGCCAAGCTCGGTCTCCGCAGCAAGATGGACCTCAGGCTGCTCTTCCTCGATCTCGGTATTCGCTGGTGGCAGGACTCCGCAAAGTAATACTCCTCCCGGGGTATGCTTTGAAAACCCGCCGTCCATCATCGGAGGAGGGCGTCAGAGGCGCATAAATATGTAGCAGGAACGAAGAATCGGGAACGAGGGAAGGGGTTAAGCCATAAGAAAAGTGCGGCATCAGTTCAGAATTTCTTCGATGATGCCGCACCATAATATATTCTTCTACTTAGAACTATAGGAGCTCAAGCTCCATCACCCCGCTCCCCAATGGAACATACCGAAAGGGTCCTTGCGGCACGAGATTTTCCACGACGATATCTCCAGCATCAAAGGCTTCCCAGATAACCTGAAATGGGTTTTTGTCAGGGACCCATTTCTCGACGATCACAACGCCGTGCCCAGGAAGCACGGTAAAGACGAGGTTGCGAGGGTCATCAGTTTGCTGCAATGACTCGGACCGAGCAAAAGCATCTTTGATGGCTTGTGATTGCGCCTCGGTGGAGCAGGAGACGAGATAGTGGTAGTAGGGGTCATCCAGATGGACGTGCTCAACGAGATCCGGATTATATGCCCGGATCCCACGATGGCCATGGAGCTTCGATCTCACGATAGGCGCTTCGTTCTCAATCCCCCAGGTCTTTGGCAGGATGATGCGCGGTAGGGCTTTATCCATATTGATGAGTTCAACCGCTTCGGATGAGGGGGGATCATTGCGCTTGCCCTCAACATGTCGGACGAGGGCGCCGCTACCATCGGGTTGAACTCCGACGATCACGGCCAGATCGTCATCTGTAATATTCCCCTTATCCACCGGGCGTGCGCTTCCAGTCACGGTCGCAACCAATCCTTCGATATCATGATCCCAGGTGGCAAAACACCCTTCGCTGTACTGACTCGAGATAGCCTCCTCCACCGCGGGGACCTTCACGATGTCCGCGATCCGCACCATCTCGGTGAAGAAATCACGTTCATCGAGCTGGAGAGCTGCCTCGTGCATCCTCGCAGGCGTTTGTAATTTATTCCAGGCTTCCTGGGATATCTTCTCGCCCACAACAGCATGATTGGTAATTTCTGATGTGCTCTCATACGTCGCAATCCGCAGCGCCATTTCTGTATAGAAGAACTCCTCGTTCTCAGCCAAAGTGCGTGGGTGAGCACCGACGAGGTCAAATTGGTAAGCTTCAATCGGGTGCTCGTCGCCAATGACGAGGATGATGCGAATACTTTTCGCCTGAGCTTGAGCAATCCTCGCGAGCGCCAATATCGGACCGCCCCTTAAGCCTTGTTCAACCAATACTCGAGTGGCTTCGGGAGCAAGACCCTCATATTCGAGGCGAGCGAGATCAGGCGGTTCTGAAGCCAGCGCCTGTTCGATGTTTGAAATCCGCTCTTGAAATTCTTCTGGTGTCGCGTGAACCAGCGTATAAATCGTCGGCAGATGGTCCAGATCATAATCGCGTCGGATATTAAAGATGACCGCATCTCGCCAGGGGACCGGACTGCCGAAGGGGGCTGTTGAAAAAATTACGTCCGTATCGTTTGTGGGAGGATCCTGAACCTGATGCCCCAACTTCTCGAATCTCAGCAGGAGATTGTCTGCAACTTCATCCAGGATCGGGTCTTCGACGCCCCGCAAACAGGATACTCCCAGATTATGCAGCCATGCATGGGGCTGCGGTACGGCCAACTTTGTTTCCTCTTCACTCGTCATTTACTGCCTCCTATAGAATCATTAAGTTAACCAGGGAAATCGTTAAAAGATACTCCCGGTGCCCAATCAGCCTGGTTTAATAGAATCAAAGATTGCGGATAAAGACTCGGTGGTTCTTATACGCCACGCCGCCCACGTTCTCAAGGTCGCGCCTCATTTGGACGGCGCTTTCTGCCACTTGTGTAAGATCGGCATGCTTGTATCCATATTCATGAATCGTCTTTTCTATTTCCGAATAAAGCAACGCGTTCCCGCCTCTGCCATGAAATTCTGGAAGGACACCTGCTCCGTTCAGCGCCACCCACTTTGTGCGCTTTGACTCAATTAAGAGATCGATGATTCCAAAAGGCAGAAACCTTCCGTGATTCCGTTGTATTGCCGCCGATACGTCCGGGAATGCGAATAGAAAACCCACGACGCTATCACCGTGCACTATTATTTTAATCAATTTTGGATCAGCGAAGGTTAAAATTTCTTTGACTACAAAATCAATCTCCCGCTCGGTGAGCGGATAATACTCCCAGTTTTCTACAAACGTCTCGTTATATGTTTTTCCGATACGTGGTGCCCACGAAAGCAATTCGCGCTTGTTCTGAAAACGCTTTACGCTAAGTCCACTCCTCTTTGCAGCCCGCTCGGCAATACGATGCACTCTTTCCTGGAGCTTGAATTTCTCAGCGCTTAAATAGCACGAGACGAAATCGACTTCTTTCTGAAATCCTAGCGCGTTCATGAAAGCAGGATAATAAGGAGGGTTATAGTTCATCATCGTCATGGCCGGTCTGAACTCGTAGCCCTCGACCAGCATGCCATATCCATCCAGCGGACCCAGCCCTTTAGGTCCGACAATCTGGTTTAGATTCCTCTCACGCGCCCAATCATAGGCAATATCAAACAAACCTCTTGCCACATCCAGATCTTCCACACATTCGAAGAAATAGAATTGAGCCTGGTGTTTGCCGTGATACTCGTTATAAGGCTTATTCTCAATCACGGCGATCCGACCGAGGACCTCACCATTTCGTTCGGCGAGAAAAAAATCCACATCTGAATGTTCATGGAATGGGTGTTTCTCGCGATCCAATCGCGTCTTAATGTCTATCCTGATCGGAGGCACCCACAACGGGTGACCTTTATATAGAGCGAACGGCAGCTCGATAAATCTTCGAACGTCCTTCTTGTTCTCTGTTTCAATTTTCCTGATCTGGAGCATTTACACCCCGATTTAATACAAATGTGATTGTAGCACCATGCAAAACCATCTACAATCAAGCGCCAGGAATTACAGGAGTTCACATACATGTACCAACGCTTCTTCTATTGGCTCGACCTAAGACTGATCGCCTTATTGGCCATCAGGGATATCCAAGGACTCGAGAATCTCCCCGCCAATGGTCCTTACATCTTTGCGCTCAATCATCTCAGCATGTTCGATGTTCCTCTTGTGTTTTCCATCGTAGGTGATAAACCCGTCACCGGCTGGGTGGCTGAAAAATATTACAAACACATCTTACTCGGCCCGATGCTTAAAATTGGCGGTGGCGTGTTCATCCGTAGAGGTCAGGTCGATCGTACCGCCATCGCCGATGCCGTGGCCTGGTTGAACGAGGGAAACGTCTTTGGAGTTGCTCCGGAAGGGACACGCAGCGACACACACGCACTCATTCGAGGCAAAACAGGTTTGGCATTCCTTGCTGACGAGGCAAGCGTCCCTGTCATCCCCATGGCCGTGACAGGAACGGAGATGGTGTTCCAGCATTGGCTCCGCCTGCGCCGCCCGGTCCTTTCCCTGCGTATCGGAAAGCCCTTCCACCTTCCCCCCCTGGGCAGCAACAATCGCTCCTCAAGTCTGCGGCATAACACCGATGAAATCATGTGCCAGATCGCTGCGATGCTCCCCCCTGAATACTGGGGCGTGTATGCCGACCATCCCAGGCTCGCCGAGCTGTTGTCCTCAAACTGATTCTCCCCCTGCATCCCGGATTTTAACCATCGGCGTCATGAACTGTTCTTGTTGGTTTGCCGATTCAGCGCTACGCCACCTCGCCCTGACACATCCCCATCCCCCCTACGGGTGAGCGCGATCTCACCCGCGCGGTTCCACCGCGGATGGGATTGCCCCGTGTTCTACCTGCGGTAG
>JBGUDT010000061.1:2715-14319 GCA_041821665.1 Anaerolineales bacterium | reverse complement strand
GGTAAAAAAATACGCTGCGAAAAAATCCTCGGGCTTTGATCTTTCGGTTCAGTACTAACGCTGTGCCAAGTGAAACCAGCACCATCAAGCCGACCTGGAAAACTACGTATCCAGCCGTATTGAAGACCGCGCGCCAGAATAGATCTTCCTGGCAGCTATTCGGATTTAAGAAGTTTTCACAGTTCAAGAGTTGCTCAAAGTTTGCAGTTCCAACATAGGGGCGCAGGTCGGGGAAGAATTCTGTCCCGCCCGTAAAGGCATAGACAAAGTTGAGTAGCATAGGGAAGAGAATAAAGATGCCAAAGATTAAGAGGTTCGGTAGAACAAAAACGTAGGGCATACCACCGATTCCGACCCAGCGTTGGATCGTACTAAAGACCAGGTCCAGGCCCGAAACGAATAAGTTTACGATGGCATTGAAAACTTGACCGACGGAATCTCCAACCGACCTTCGTAGCGATTGTAAAGTCATTGGATGAATTTCCATTTCTGTCGGGTTTTTATGTTTATTATTCCAGTTGATTCGGCACCCAACATTACAATCCGACTTAGGGATCTCACTTCTCCACGTGAGATCCCTAAGTACTGGAATAGATTTATGATGTTGCCTCTGCGATCGCGGCGTCGATATCTTGTTGTAGGCGTAACATCGCGTCATCGAGAGTGAGTTCACCTGTCAGGTACTGGGCAATGCGGTTGGCACTATTGCGGTAGTACGCAAAGGCGAAGGGATGGACGTTCAAACCTACCGCCTGATCCTGCAGCTTGGGCACTTCTGCCGTGTAGCTTGCTAGCGCACCCAGCACAGAGGCGTCGTCGGTATCGAAGTCCACACCAGCAGCAGCCGCGCCACTGTGGGCAGGAAGCGCCAACGTGCCGGCGGAGAACGCGCCATAGTTTTCAGCCTGGATCAGGTACTCCATCAGCAATGCGGCAGCCTCGGGGTATTCAGTATCCGCAAAAGCGACGACTGCAGAACCCCCCGCTACACCAGTGGATCCGCCGTCGCCGGTTGGGTTGGGGACCACCACCCAGTCGAAGGCATCACCCACATCGTTCGCCATTCCATTGATCATCCAGGATCCTGTCATGCACATCACCAGGTCGCCTGATTTTAACCAGTCGATGCAGTTGTTCAGGCTGTCGCCGACCAACCAAACCTCTGACGGTGTGATGCCATCCTCATGCCAGCCGTTGAGGGTTTCAGCGAAAGCGCGGAAACCGGGAGTGTCAACCGTAAAGTTGCCATCGGCATCGATCAAGGTTGCGCCCATGCTCATGGCTGGACCGGCAAAACGGTGACCGGTGCGGTCGATCGAGATAGCGTACTGCGTCCCAGTTGCCTCAGCCACAGCCTTGGTGGCTTCGGACCAGTCCGCCCAAGTAGCGCCTTCACCCGGCATTTCCATACCCGCCTGATCGAACAGGGTCTTGTTCACGTAGGGTCCGGTGACGGTGTATGCATCAGGATAGCCACCATAGTCCAGGGCTTCTAGAACGGGTGCCGGGAAGTTGGCTTCGTAGTAGGCCTCATCACCGAAGTATTCTCTCAGGTCCAGCAGCTTGCCCTTGAATGCAGCAAAGTTGGTGATGCGCGCCATATCGGGGCCTTCACCAGTTTCCACCTGGACGGGTAGTTGCTCGTCGATTGTTGCGTAGGGCACAACATCGAGAACTACGTTGATGTCCGGATTTTCTGCCATGAAAGCATCCAGAATGGGCTGGATGACATCCGCTTCGACTCCATCCGCGTAATAGCTGAAGCGCAGTTCGACTGGCTCCATCGCGGGTTCCTCGGCTGGCTCTTCCGGTTCTGCTGGTTCTGCAGGTGCTGGTTCTTCTGGTTCGACAACCGGTGCCTCTGTCGCCGTTCCACCACAGGCTGCCAAAAGCAGCGCCAACACCAAAAAAAGTGGAATCCATCTTCTCATTGTAATTTCTCCTATGATTGAAGTCGGTTATCTTTTATAGTGCTTCATTCATTGCCTTCAAATTCTTTGCCCTCCCTTCTTTCATGTAAGCCGAATAACGGGAATATTCAACCATTCAGCAAGCATAATCAGTGCGGTTTGATGATCGCCGTAGGTTAGCGAGATATGGTGTTCAAGTCCATGGTGCATTACCTGATCAAGCACCTCTTCCGCCGGGCGGTCCGTACGCAGGACCCCGGAAGTGCCGGTGAAACTGAGCGGGGCAGAAAGCATCTCTCCCCCTGCGACGACAAGCGAGAGTGAACCCGCAGCCCGGCTCAAGCGAGCGAGCGTGACTCGTCCGGGTTTAAGAGGGAATTCCATGACCAATGGCACCTGGCGATTGGAGTGCAAAGCTGCACGGGGATCGAAAGTTGGATCGGCCATAGAGAGCGGTGCCAGACCGCAGTGCCAGAGCACGATGGAATCCTCCTCACGATTGAAGTAAACCATGTCGGTCCCAAAAGCTGGTTCCCCACTCAGCCATCCCAAAATGAGCTGGGTGATGGTACCGTTCGCATCGGCTTCACAACTGCACGGTACCTGTCGATTAGAGAGCATCGATAGTGCTCCGCAGGCTGCACAGCCCAGGTCTGTAAAGAACTCGGGCCAGCAGCGAACGGCCAATCCATCCAGATGATGCTGCTCTACAAGCTGTTCGAGGGACTTGAACACGGAAAGCGTTCCGTAAATCTTCTCACGGTCAAATGTGCCCAGGTTCTTCAAGCTCCCATTTAGTTCTGTATAGAGGGGGTCAAGTTCACTAGTGGGGCGATTTTGTACATTTTTGAAAGTGGGCTCAAGCTCAAGATGGTGGATACGGATACCCAGTCTCTCTTGAAGCAACTTTGCATCGAGATGGCACGAGTCCATACCCGGTGGGTGATTTCCGAGCACGCCCAGGGTCGCCTTACCTAAGCGCGAATATGCTCTCGCGGCTGCGGAAAAGGTCTCGATTTTAGGGATAACCTGGTCATCCTGCGGATCGGTGTAGAGATAACTGTAGGGATGACCGCGTAGAGTCAGCGAATGCGCGGCCAGGTTGATCCCGCAAAACGAATTTAGGCGCAGACGCTCTCCTGTGGGAGGTTCTGGGACACTCCAAAGCAGGAAAGGGACATCGAAGTTATCGGCGAGCTGATTGAGCATCGTGCTGTCCGCAAAGGTGGTTTGTAGAATGACTATTAGGTCAAGATCGGTAGATAGCATGGGTTCAATACTTTGGCGCAAGTCATTCACATTAGTAATTAATGAATTGGGTCCATGCAGCGTAAAACCAGCAGCGTCAAGTTCAATCCGCGTGTGCTCCAGGATATCGTTAGCAAGGTCGATATCAAACGTGGTGCGAGCAAGCGGTATCAGGCCGATTTGTAAATTAGCCTTATCCAAACTTTCCTTCTCCTGGGCTGTCTACCTAATTACTAAAGCCTCAAACAATTTCGGGCTGTTGATAGAAGAACGCACTTAGCGCAAGGGCCGCTGCACCCACAACTCCGGCGTTTCGACCGAAGCTAGCTGTGCGGAGTTGTACTCGCTTCCCCAGATTGGCGAAGGATCGCTCCTGCATCGTGTTCTGGATGTTCGGCAGTAACAGATCCGCTCCCTGGGCATAAAGTCCACCCAGGACGATCGTCTCCGGGTTGAAGATGTTCACCAGATTTGCCAGGGCAATACCCATGTAGCGGGCTTTTTGCTTAATGATCTTCAGCATGTCTTGATCTCCATCGCGGGCAACATTGAAAACTTGTTCGATAGAGAGGATCTTGCCGTTTTCCATATGTTGTGCGAGAACTCCCTTTGGCTTTTGCCTGGCGATCTCTTCGGCCTGCCTTAAAATTACGGGCTCCGAAACGAGCGTTTCCAGACATCCGTTGTTGCCGCAGCGACATGGTTCTCCAGCTTCTAGGATCATGGTCATGTGGCCAATCTCGCCTGCTCCTGCACCCACCCCCCTGTAGAGATTGCCATTCGTGATGAAGCCCGCGCCGACACCGATTCGGGCATAAACAAAAGCCAAAGATTGGATGTCTCGTTCGTTCCCAAACATGGCTTCACCGAGGGCCATGGCGCGCACGTTGTTATCGACACAAATGGGGATGTCCAACCCTGAGCAACAAATTTCCTGGATCGGAACATTGCGCCAACCCAGATTGGGAGCGATCAAGTTTACGCCAGTTGAAGGGTCAACCAATCCCGAAGCGCCAATTCCAATGCCTAACAGCTGTGTGGTATCCAAGCCGCGGTCTTGAATCGTCTGATCAACAAGCTTCGAGATTTCCTGGAAAACCTTCTCCGGATTCCGGTCGAGCGGGTGAGCAAGCGAACGTACCTCAAGAAGATTGGCGCGCAGATCTCCAATCGCGATTCGCACACTTCCAACGCCGATATGGATACCGATGACAAAACGGGCATCGGGCACCAGGCGCAATGCAGTTCTTGGACGTCCCACCGATGGAGGCTGGCTTGGTTTTTCGGTGCCTTCCTCAGCGACGATTCCATTATCAATTAATTCAGAGATCAAATTCGTAATCGTGGTGGTCGAAAGTCCTGTGAGTTGAGCGAGCTGGACGCGTGAAAGGTTGTCCGTGTTGAGTAAAGCGAGGAGGATCGCTTTGACATTGTGCGCTTTGACTGCGCTTCCCGTACTTCCTAGAATGGAGGAATGAACCATTTTCACCCGCTTGGATGCGATCAATCCTCGAGTGGGGGACAAAAAACCGGTGTATAATTAATTAATCAAGGTAATTAAATAACTCTGGTATTATAATACCTTGATTTCGATGAGTGTCAAGCGAACTGCCATTTCAGGGGATCAATGCAAGAATGCTTGGGATTTCCAAGAAATGCTTTCAGACCTTATATAAATAATGTTTATGTATACATTCCCTCAACCTGAGTGAGCCACAAGGAGAATACACATGCCCTATAAGCTGTATATTGGCGGTGAATGGCTCGATGCGGACAATAATAAGACAATCGACATTCGAAATCCTGCGACGGGTGAGATTGTCGCCGCGATAGCCTTTGGTGCCGCAGTGGATGCAAGGAAAGCCCTTGATTGTGCGGAAAACGCATTTCCGGACTGGAAGGCACGAACGGCCTATGATCGCGGGGAATTCCTGGTCCGGACTGCGGAAATCATTCGTGAACGTGAAACGGAAATCGCCCGGGTACTCACCGAAGAGAATGGCAAGCCGATATCCGAATCCTTGGGGGAGACAAGAGGATGTGCAGCCTGGTTCAACTGGTTTGCAGAAGAGGGGAAACGCGTCTATGGTCGCATGATCCCCAGTCACTACGATCATAAACGTCATTGGGTCATCCGACAGCCGGTTGGCGTGGTTTCTGCGATTGCGCCTTGGAACTTTCCCATTTCGCTCATGTGCCGTAAGCTCGCCGCAGCGCTCGCTGCCGGTTGCGTTGTCGTTAGCCGTCCCTCAAGCAGGACCCCACTGAGTACAGCCTTGTTATTCGAATGCATGCACGATGCCGGATTTCCCCCTGGTTCCATCAGTTTGATCGTTGGTGCCGCAAGCGAATTGACTGAAGTCATGTTGGCGCACCGAGCAGTGAGCAAAATTGCGTTCACCGGCAGCACAGAAGTCGGTAAGGAACTTATGGCTAGAGCCGGTAATCGGATAACGAAGGTCTCCCTCGAGCTAGGAGGCCACGCGCCCCTGATCGTGTTCCCGGACGTGGATTTAGAGCAATCTGTTGAAAAAACTGTTGTGGGTAAATTCAGAAATGCAGGTCAAAGCTGCATCGCTCCCACTCGAATCTATGTCCATCAAGATATTTTTGATGAGTTCGCGGAACGAGCTGTGGAGCGAACAGCCAAGATTGTTGTGGGGAATGGTCTTGATGAGAAGGTTGAGATGGGCCCGCTATTTAATGAAGAGCAACTCGTAAACACCGAGGCATTTATCGCTGATGCTGTCGCAAAAGGAGCGGAGATTCTTCTAGGGGGTAAACGATTAGTCGGCAAAGATTATGATAAGGGTCATTTCTTTGCGCCCACAATCCTAAAGAATATTAAAGGCGTCATGCGATTGAGCTGCGAGGAGATATTCGGCCCTATCATGCCGCTCATACCTTTCTCGACCGAGGAGGAAGTGATTCGAGAAGCAAATACCACGGAGTATGGTTTGGCTTCCTACGTGCTGGTAAAGGATATTTCTATTGCGATTCGTATGGTAGAAGCACTCGAATTTGGAATCGTGGGCCTAAACGATACCGTGCCAACCGTCCCCCAAGCGCCGTTTGGGGGTTGGAAGGAGAGCGGAATTGGTCGAGAAGGGGGCATGGAAGGAATTGATGCCTACCTGGAAACCAAGTATGTGAGTGTTGGGGATATCTAGCAGTCTGTTCCGCGGCTTGTTTGGATGGAGTTGTTTGACCTATCCAAGCGGATTTGGACTCCTGCAAAACCGTTTAGCACAGTCAGATTCTGGTTGGAAAATCTCGACATGGCGGTCATTAGACAAGTCCAACAGCCTTAGTCCGTCATCCTATGTACAACATCGAGGTGGATAGATTATGTCTCAGACCAACTCGACCCCTGCATCCAAATCTCTGAGTTTCTGGGAGAAGAACCTGTTAGGGGTTCCCCTATCTGAAGTACCCGGTCTAATCCCAGGCGTAATTTTCGCAGTCCTCCTGGCCTGGTTGAGTAAGTGGCTGAGCGAGTTCATCGGCGTTAATTTGCTCGGGTTTAACAAATCACCAGTTTCACCGGTAATGATAGCTCTCCTCTTGGGCTTAGTCCTCGGTGCGATCCTGACAATACCCAAGGCCTTCACCCCCGGTTTCCGTTTTGCAGTGAAAAAGCTCCTGAGGTTGGGCATTATACTGCTCGGTATCCGACTCACAATATTTGACGTTTTCAGACTTGGTATTATCGGGATTCCGATCGTTGTCATTTGCATCCTGGGCGCCTTATTGATCACCACCACGATCAATAAGCGTTTAAATCTACCAGAAAGACTGGGAACCCTTATCGCCGTTGGGACCTCGATCTGTGGTGTTTCTGCGATCCTGGCTACTGGAGCCGCGATCGATGCTGAGGAAAAAGAAACAGCATACGCTGTTGCTGTGATCACTATTTTTGGTCTCTTGGCGACCATTTTCTATCCTTATCTCGCCAACGAATTATTCGCAGGTAATGCGGTCAGCGTTGGGCTCTTCCTGGGGACGTCTGTCCATGACACCTCACAGGTTGTAGGATCGGCGAGTGTGTATGCTGATGTATTTGGACAGCCACTTGCACTGGATGTCGCCACGGTCACAAAATTAGTTCGTAACGTATTTATGGCGCTGGTCATTCCTTTTATGGCTTACTATTACGGTCGAAAGAGAAATGAGCAGAGCCCAAGTGCTGATAAGAAGACCAATATCCTGAAATTTTTGCCACTCTTCATCCTCGGCTTTCTCGCTCTCGCAGTGTTTAGATCCCTGGGCGATGCCGGGATAAATCTCACCGGATACGCCTATGGCTTGTGGAATGCTGAGAGCTGGGGATCGTTGATTTCAACGGTAAAATCCTGGGCATCGAACTTTCTCATTATCGCTTTAGCAGGGGTCGGGCTAAGTACGAACTTTAAATTGTTCAAGGGGATGGGCATCAAGCCATTTATCGTCGGTTTAAGTGCAGCGTTGGCTGTTGGGGTGATCAGCTTTATAGCAATTTCCCTATTGGGTCGATATGTAACTTTCTAATAGGGACGCAGGATCAGGTGTGATCTATGGAATACCCTTCAGATTGGGCGCATAAAAAAGGGATCAGGATACTGGGTGTCGAGCATGGGATAGCGTCCAATGTCGAGACCCTCATTCATGATCCCGTTTACTTCGTGCCGGGTGAAATCTACTCCCAGGTCACAAACTGGGAGAAGATCGAAGGAATTGAATATGGGCTCGAAATGGACTCGTATTGCTTCATCCACGATACTCCGGAACTGGCTTTTGATATCCGGGCTCAAGGAAAAGAGCTACACGTGCAAGGGGATATCTCAACCATTGAGAAAAAAACCAAGGATCACCGTTGGGCTCTTCTCGGCAATGTCGGATTATGGTACAGGCATGCGCTTAAAGCACAGGAGTCAAAGGGGATATTCAGCCTTCACGCTGCAGCAATCTACAATCAGGATGAAGACGAATTATTTATTATCGTCGGGAAGGCCGGATCAGGGAAGACGGTCTTTTTGCTGGAAGCGATTTCGCGAGGGTGTCAAATCTTCAGCACCGAGATGACCTATTTTAAGTTTTCACCCGAAGGTGTGCATTTCTTGCGCGGGGCTCTCTACGACAATATTCGGATCGGCAGCTTTGTTTACGATTTTCCGGCGGTTGCGGAAGCCTTGAAACTTGATTTACCGCGTGTTGAAAATCCCTGGGACCATAAAATCAGTGTAGATTTGCATGCGCTGTCGTCAACGCGGGTTGAATTGGTTAACCCAACACTTTCTTTCGTTTTCCCCAGGATTGAAAAGGGTATCGAACAAGTGAAGGTCAAGGACATCACAGATCCAAAAGAAATTGCGAGGCGACTCTTTGACAGTGCATCTGAAAAGATAGGTAGTACATTCTTGATCTACGATTCCTTTCCTGTTGGAAGCTTGGATACATCCGATCTTGCCGCAAAAAGGTGGCAGGCGGTGGAGCGATTGGTCACAGGCGAGAAATGGGCTATCAAGCAGGCTAAATCCTCTCTAGCCGGGCCAAAAAATTGTATGGAGGAGATATTCAAATGACGGAAAAAGCATGGCAAGGTGTAATTAGCGCCCCAGAACCCGGTCGAAGCATGAAACCCCGAAGCAATGGCTTCACCATGATCTTAGACAAGGGCCTGGGCTGTAGCGCTGTCAAGGACCTCATGGAAACTGCATCCGATTACATCGACTTTTTAAAGTTTTCCTTTGGAACCTCGGCTTTTTACAATGAGAACATCGCACGGGAGAAGATTCAAATAGCCACTTCCGCCGGCGTGGACGTTTATCCGGGTGGGACCTTCCTGGAGGTCGCTGTCTGGCAAAATCGTTATTCCGAGTATCTGCAGCGAGCGAAGGAACTGGGCTTTACGGCGATTGAAGTGTCGGATGGAACCATGGAGATGTCACTCGATATCCGTCAGGATTGTATGAAGCGTGCATTAGATGGCGGGTTTAAGGTCATCACTGAAGTGGGTAAGAAGAGCCCTGATGAGAAAATCGCATTACAGGAGACGCATAAGATGATCGAGCACGATCTCGAGCTGGGGGCGCTGCTTGTCATCATTGAGGCACGCGAGGGTGGCAAAGGCGTTGGTATATTTGACAAAGCCGGGGCCGTTGACGAGACGGAGGTCGATGAGATCATCGCCGGCGTAGGTGATCTTGACAAGTTGATGTGGGAAGCACCGATCAAAAATCAGCAACAATACATGATCTTACGCTTTGGGAATAATGTAAATTTGGGGAATATACCAACGACCGATATTTTAGCCTTAGAGGCTCTGCGCCAGGGATTGCGCGGGGACACGCTAAAGCGAGCGTTAGAGAGAGGATAAGCTGGAAAATGCTGTTATGCACATGTACGCCGTCACCAACACGGGAGATTGGTATCTCGCCGCAGAAGAGCGAATTTGCATTAAACAGATACGTACGCAGGCGATGAGAAGTCGGATAGCACCGTAGGGAGAGACTCGATCAAGATCCTTCAAGCGAACTTGATCGAGTTGCAGAATATAATGTCAAAGAGGCCATGGATTGTTCAGTCCATGGCCTCTTGTTCTAGAGATAATCGGCTCCTCAGTTTATGCTATTAGGATCAATCGGACTCAATCCGTGACCAAAAATCTATTAATTAGGAAGTGCAACAAATTGGAACCTTAATTTCGGTCAGACCTAAATCCTTGAGATCGGACGGTCGAGTCGCACAACCGGTTCCTGAAAAAGAAGCGCCCGTGATGGCGCTTTCTTCATATAAGGTACCTCGATCCCTTATCAAGGAGGGTACGTGCTGGAAGGAAATGCATTGCTATCGCTCCGTTCCTTAGCCCCTGATATTGTGGAAGTTTGAACTCACCATACAAGTTTTTCAGTTGTGTGTATAATACTTAAATAAACAGGACAGATTTAGTCCTATTAGAGCCATCGTCACCATTAGAAAAACACTGACGGTAAGAAAAATTGTTTCGCTGCCCCCCAAAACTTTACTGGTTCTGTTCCAGTCTCCCCACCATGCACAGCGGAATCAAAGGTCGATCCCGAGAATGGGCGCGCCCACATAAAGACATGATCATCGGTTGTTTGTATTTGATCGATTCACGTGAGATTTCAGTCTACCCGTGATCAAATAACCGAGTAAGCCGGAAAGTATACTCGTCAAATCCTGAAAGCATGAACTTGGAAAGGAAAAGCACATGAGTAATAAAGTCGAAACCGTTGTGATTGGGGGAGGTCAGGCTGGCCTGGCGATGAGCTACTACCTGAAACAGCAAGGGAAGGATCACATTGTACTCGACCAAGCAGCACAGCCCGGGAATGCATGGCGCAATGGCCGCTGGGATTCGTTCACGCTCGTGACACCCAATTGGTCCGTTCAATTGCCCGGAGCCAAGTATCAAGGGAATGCCCCTCACGCATTCATGAGCCGAGACGAAGTGGTTGCCTATATGGAAGACTATGTTGAGCGGTTCGATCTCCCTGTGAAGTTCAAAGCACGGGCGACAGAAGTAAAAGCGCATTCAAATGGAAATGGCAGCCGTTATCTGGTGAGGACGGATGACGAAGTTTTCGAGGCTTCCAATGTTGTCGTGGCGACGGGATTGTTCCAGCAACCTAAACTGCCTGAATTCAGTTCGGAAATACCCGAACGCATTGATCAAATGCACTCCAGCCAATATCGGAATCCGGAATCACTAAAGTCCGGGGCGGTGTTGGTTGTTGGCACGGGTCAATCCGGGGCACAAATCGCAGAGGAGCTCTACAAGAGTGGTCGGGTGGTTTATCTATGTGTTGGGAGCGCTGGTCGGGGTCCACGTCGCTACCGGGGGAAGGATATCTATGACTGGCTTACGATGCTCCCCGAAAGAACAGTGGACGAGTTGCCCTCTCCACGTGCGAAGTTCACTGGGAGTCTGCATGTCTCAGGAACCAAGGGTGGTCATTCCCTCAATCTGCACCAATTTGCACGAGACGGAGTTAACTTGCTTGGTCGACTTCAAGGTGTGGAGGGCGAGGTGATCACACTGAAGCCAGATCTAAAAGAGAACTTGGAGAAAGTCGATACCTTTGAGCAAGAGCTCTTAAAGATGGTCGATGGTCTTATTGCGGAAGCCGGGTTGGATGCACCTGAAGAGGAGCCGGTACAACTCCATGATGGCTATGAGGTAGATGAAATTACAGATCTTGATCTGAAGGCGACGGATATCTCGACCATCATATGGGCTACGGGTTATAGGTTCGATTTTGGGATGGTAAAACTCCCGACCTTCGACGAGGATGGATACCCAATTCAAAAGCGAGGCGTTACCGAATTTCCCGGTATGTACTTCCTTGGGCTACCCTGGTTGTACAAGCAGCAATCGGGATTGCTGATCGGGGTTGGCGATGATGCCGGATACCTGGCGTCCCAGATCGCAACGTAGTGTATTGCC
>JBGUDT010000061.1:0-2430 GCA_041821665.1 Anaerolineales bacterium | reverse complement strand
CGGTCGAAGTGCAGGAATCGAGTGACTAACGTGGGAAGGTTGCAATGACTGGAAAGCAAACGGGTATTCTATTAATCTCAGATATCACGGGATACACCACATTTCTCAATTCATCTGAACTCGAGCACGCGCAGGACACACTGAGGAGTCTTCTGGAGCTGCTGGTTGACCACACTAGCTCGCCCCTGATCATCTCCAGGTTAGAGGGGGACGCGGTCATAAGCTACGCTCCCAAGGGGAGTTATCTACAGGGTCAAACCATCGTCGAACTGATCGAACGGACCTACCTTGACTTTCGACGGGCGCTCGATTTGATGGTGCTCAACACAACCTGCACCTGTAAGGCATGCCGGAATATATCCAACCTCGACCTCAAATTTTTTGTTCATTATGGTTCCTTTATGCTCGAACCCCTCCACACCTACACCGAACTCGTTGGGTCCGATGTCATCCTCCTTCACCGTCTTACAAAGAATAGCGTGGTGGAGATAACAGGCACCAAAGCCTATGTGCTCTATACACAAGTGGCCGTAGACGAGTTAGGCATTGATGAATTCGCCGATTCTATGCATAGGCATACAGAGACGTATGCGGATTTCGGCGAAGTGACTTCGTATATTGAAGATATGCATGTCCTCTGGGAGGATGAGAAATCCCACTCGACTCTATCAGTCCAACCGGTTGATGCAGCCTTTAGTGTCGAGATGGAAATCCCTCTTTCGAAAGCCCAGTCGTGGGATTATGTCACCGGACCCGAATACGTAGCGATCCTGAATGGATCCGAAACTGCCCGAGTTGACAATAAGCGGGATGGGCGCATTGGGCAGGATGCGATCTACTACTGCGCTCACGGGACGTCCATCACCCGCCAAACGATCATCGATTGGCAGCCTCCTGATGAGTTCACCTGGGCCTCAGATCCAATTTACGGCGTCAATCCCGTGAATACAACCCGGCTGATCTCGATCGAAGCTGGCACAAGGGTGGTTTTCCTTCTGAGTCTGGCTGATGGTGGTCATTGGATCTCTCGATTTGTATTTACGGTCATATTCAGGTTGATCGGAATTCGGGGGTTCAAGAAGAAGGTACGGGAATTGAAACAGCGGATCCTCGCCGATGTAGAAGAGGGCATTACCATCCAGCCAATCGTCAGATCCGTTTCTGGGGACGAGGTGGAGACTGCTGCTCTAGAAAGCTTGGCAGTCCGGTAACTACTCTCGCCAGTTCCAAGCTCGAATATCGCAAGAACTCACATGAGACCATAGGGGATAACGCGCGATTTCGATCCGATTCAGAAGATAATCGGACGCCGAGAATTACGTCCTCGTTGATTTTTAGCTCCCCCGAAGATTGACCGCCCCCGCCTCGCAAGGGTCGGGTGTTTTCATCGCCCCAATACGAAGTAGGCGTGTTGGGAGTGAAAACGAAAATAATTGGAAGCTTGGATATACCCAAATACGATAAAGTAGTTAATTGGAAACGAGTTCCGGGACTGCCCGAGGGAGGACAGCATCGTTGAATCGTGCTAAGGTTATGTGAATCCCAGAATTATTGTAAGGAAAGGAGTACATCATGCAAGTAGAAGTTTTGTATCGCCCTTCTTACTCAGTGGCTCGAGTAGTACTGGACCGCAATGAAAAGGTCCAGGTCGAAAGTGGTGGCATGGTGGGTATGTCGCCGGATCTGTTGATGGAGACCGAGGCGAAGGGCGGCATTCTCAAGTCCATCGCACGCTCGATGTTCGGAGGAGAGAGCTTCTTCTTGAACACCTATACGGGTGTGGAAGATGGTGACCGCATCCTGCTGGCGCCGCCCCTGCCGGGCGACATCGCCGTGGTAGAAATGCAAGGTGGTTCTTTGATGGTTCAATCCGGCTCCTATCTGGCTTCCTCGGAGGGCATCCAGGTGGATACCAAGTGGTCAGGTGCCGAAACCTTCTTCGGGAGTGAAGGGTTGATTATGCTCAGGGTCAGCGGCACCGGCACCTTGATTATTTCCAGCTATGGTGCCATCCATCCGATGGAGCTAAAAGCGGGTGAGAAATACGTGGTCGACACGGGACACCTGGTGAGCTTTGAAGAGCAGATAGGTTACGACGTGAAGAAGGTGGCTGGCTGGAAAAGCACCCTGTTCAGCGGTGAAGGATTGGTGGCCGAGCTGACGGGTCCCGGTGAAGTTAATCTCCAGAGCCGCAGCCAGGACTCCTTCCTATCCTGGTTGATCCCCCTTCTTCCCGAGCGGACTTCCTTCGATTCATCTGGCAACTAGCTCGTCGACGAGGATAATTCATCTGCATAGGCACTGAAAACGAAGGAAGCATGATCTATTAGGTTCCGGTTGGAAAGGTAATCGGAAACTACAAGTTGGTTTGCGTTTCGCCTCGGCAAACCAGCTCGCATTAGATCGGATTTCAGTAGGTTTCCTCAAATT
>JBGUDT010000060.1:6184-14313 GCA_041821665.1 Anaerolineales bacterium | reverse complement strand
GCGCGCTTATTCGAATTCCGAGCGTGCTTGTTGAGGGCGAGGATGGACCCCCTTTTGGCAAACCCATCGATGATGCGCTCAGGCTGACGTTGAAGATTGCCGAGGATTTGGGGTTTCGGGTGACGTATGGTCCTGATGGTTATTACGGGTATGCGGAGATTGGTCAGGGAGACGGACTGGTCGCAGTTTTAGGTCACATCGATGTCGTGCCTCCGGGGGACCTTGATTTGTGGGAGACGGGACCTTATGAGCCCGTCGAGCGTGAGGGCAAGCTCTTCGGCCGAGGGGCGAAAGACGATAAAGGTCCAACGCTGGCCGCATTGTTCGCCGCCAAGGCGCTCATAGACGCTGGCGTAGATTTCAAGAAACGACTTCGATTCATTTTTGGAACGGACGAGGAAACGCTCTGGCGCTGCATGAAGCTATACAATCAACGAGAAGAGAAAGCCAGTCTAGGGTTTACTCCTGATGCTGAGTTCCCCCTCATCTATGCGGAAAAAGGGTTGCTGCAATTTACCCTCACCTGCCCGAATACGAGCAGTCTGAAAATCGAAGGTGGCTCATCATTCAACGCCGTACCCGATCATATCTTCTACTCGGGTGATGACGAGGATGCACTCGCTGGTCAGTTGGATATGTTAGGTTTTGAATATGAAAGAGCACCCACCGGCATCAAGGTACTTGGTAAAGCTGCACACGCTATGTCTACAGAGCATGGGATCAATGCGATCGCCCGGCTTTGCATTGCATTGGATGCAATGGGCGGGGGGTCTAATGCCGTGCGATTCGTAGTAGATGTGTTGGGGGAAGATCCTTTTGGCACAGGTTTGTTTGGGGTCATCGAGGATGAACCATCCGGCAGATTAAAGTGCAATGTGGGAAAGATCAAGCTAGGGACAGAGGAAAAGCTGTCGATCGATATTCGTATCCCGGTTACGATTGAGAAGAGCAAGATCGTCGACGAATTATTGAACGCTGCCGAGAAATATGATTTAGCCTATACGGAATGGGATTGGGAGCCACCGCTCTATCTCCCCAAGGATGATCCATTAATTAAGACCCTCATGCGTGTGTATCAAGATGAGACCGGGGATATGGAGAGCGAACCCAGCTCGACGGGGGGCGCAACCTATGCGAGAACGATGGAAAGCTGCGTGGCTTTTGGTCCTCATTTCCCTGGATCTGCGCGGGTCGCCCATCAACCCAATGAGTACATTGTATTGGATGATATGTACCGGGCGATGGCGATTTATGCGCAGTCGTTATTCTTGTTGACGTGCACATAATCCTACACTACACGTGGTAATGAAAGTTCGACAAGAGTCGCCGTTAATTCCTCCGTTAACTTATTGGCTAAGTGAAGGAAATTTATCTTCAAATCGTGCTGGATCCTGAGTCAGAATCAGGCAATTGTTTGAGGATAACGCTAGAGCCACAGAATCGATTAAACTAGGCCCTCTTCTTTCGCTTCCTGAAGCCTTTCGGCCCGGTAATTCCAGCAGAGGGCAAAGGTAACACGATAAAGTATAAAGATGCCTACTACGAATACGATCGATAAAACTAACAATTCGAGAAGACCGGAAAGCCGACCTAAAAATAATAAAAACAAGTAGAGCGAGATTCCTCCAGTGAGTCCATAGAAGATAGCCAATTTCCCGACCAGAGCATTCGTCATCTTTTCGTTTTGATCGGGTCTGAGGAAAAGAATTGGCCACCAGTTCCGATCCCTATCTGTAAAACTATTCGCTAAGTCGACGATTTTCTCCATAGTGTTCTACTCCAACTCCTTTGTAGTCAGCCTTAGTATTAATCGCACTATCTCTCCTACAAAAAGGAACAAGAATGCTGCGACAATGCAGATGCCCCACTGTTGCATCGTGAGAGGCTGAGTATCGAAGATATTGATAAGCAACGGAATTTCAGTCACCAAAACTAGACTGAGCAGGATCCAACCATAGGCCAGGAATAAATAACGATTGGAAAAGGTTTCCGCCCGGAAGATCGTTTCTCGTGGGTGACGTAAGCCGATTGAAATCGGGATTTGAAGAATTGAAAACATCACCATCGCCATCGTTTGGGCACTAGTGGTTGAGCCCGTGTTGACTTTCGTCCACTGGAAGGCAAGGATTGAAAAAAGAGCCGCAAACAGGCCTACTAAGAATAAGCGAGCTCCTAGGCTCAAACCCATGATTTTTTCATCGGCTGGGCGGGGATTCTTCTGCATCAACCCGGGTGTCGGACTGTCGAACCCCAGGGAAGAGCCAATCGGCATCTGGATGCCAAAGTTGACAAACAAAATCTGTAGAGGTGTGAATAATACCAGCGTAACACCAAGAGCTGCTGCACCTAGAAAAGCGAGAATGAAACCGAACAGTGAAGCCATCTGGAAGCGCAGATATTTAAGCAGGTTGTCGTAAATAATACGACCATATTCCACGGCTTTTACGATTGTGGCAAAATTGTCATCGGTCAAAATCATGACGGCTGCTTCTTTCGAAACATCTGTGCCGGTGATACCCATCGCCACGCCAATGTCGGCGGTTTTCAGAGCCGGCGCATCGTTTACTCCATCGCCCGTCATCGCAACAATATTTCCTTGCTTTTTTAACACATTGACCAATCGCACCTTGTCTTCCGGGGCCACGCGGGCGATGACGCCAATGTCATCTATTTGGCTGGCTGCTTCCTGGTCGCTCATTTTGTTAAAATCGGCACCAGTGATAGCCCTCCCTTCGATCCCCAGTTCTTCTGCGATCGATGCTGCGGTAACTGCGTGGTCGCCGGTGATCATTCGTACACGGATACCGGCAGATTTGCTCTCGGCAATCGCGACTTTGGCCTCAGGCCGAGAAGGATCCACGATACCGACAATTCCCAGCAAAGTCAGGTTATTCACTTCTTTCAGTAGATCGGCTTTAGGATCGAACGTGGTCGGGTCTAGGTCGCGTCCGGCAACGATCATGACCCGCATCCCCTGGCTGGCCAACTTTTCGTTAAGATCCATGGCGCGTTGACGGGCCTTATCGTCCAATGATGCTACCTTTCCACTTGATAGCAGGATGCTATCCGAGCGGGCGATGAGAACATCTGGAGCGCCCTTGACATAGCAGCGTACGATAGGCTCTTCATCGGTGTTAGCCATATTGTGGAAGGTGGCCATGAATTTGTAGGCCGCATCGAATGGGACTTCCGCGATACGAGGATAGGCTTGACGTGTCGCGCGCACCATGAGCCCGCCTTTTTGGGCCAACACGACCAGCGCGCCTTCAGTAGGATCACCAACCAATTCGCCATTTTCTACCACCGCGTCAGAGCACAGCGCCATCGGAAGTAGAGCAGGATCCAGAGAAATATCACCTGTGCCGCCAATATGTCGGATTTCTCCATCAGTGCCATAACCTTTTCCGTTCACCGAGAATTGGTGTTCGGCAATGATTAATTCTCGGGCAGTCATCTGGTTCAAAGTAAGGGTGCCTGTCTTATCAGAACATATTGCGGAGGTCGATCCCAGGGTCTCCACTGCCGGCAGGCGCTTGATGATCGCATTATGAGCGGCCATTTCTGTCGCCCCATGCGCAAGGATCAAGGTGACAACAACGGGCAGGCCAGTGGGTATTGCAGCAATAGCCAGGGCAATCCCCATAACATAAAGATCGGCAAAAGATGCGCCGTAAGATAGGCCAATCAATATGATCAGGACCAGGGCAATAGCTGCCATTATGGTGATAATTACGGTTAAGCTATCAATCTGTTTGGTCAGAGGGGATTTTTCTACCTCGGTTGTTTGGAGCATACCAGCGATGTGTCCCACCTCTGTATCCATCCCCGTTGCAGTCACAATCATTTCTCCGCGACCCCGGGTGACATTACAATTCATGAAGGCCATATCGATCCGATCGCCTAAAGGGGCATCCAACTTCTCAACCGGCGTCGTATCTTTTAATACAGGAGTACTTTCGCCCGTAAGCGTCGCCTCATCAATTTCGAGGGTCGCCGCTATCAAGAGGCGACCATCGGCAGGCACTCTGTCGCCGGCTTCGAATAAAGCGATATCCCCCGGTACAATTTCATCAGCCGAAATTTCCATGGTCTGCCATTCACGCCGGACGCGGGTTGTGGCTTCCATCATTTGATTTAAGGCAGCTACACTATCTTCAGCACTTCTTTCCTGGCTCATGGCCATATAGGCATTCCCTGCGGTGATAAAAAAGAGTAAGAATGCTGTGGAATATTCACCGATGAGCAGGCTGGCAACAGCGGCAATCGTCAACACAATCCGCATGTAATCCTTGTATTGTTTTAGAAATGCAAGCCAGATTGGTTCTCTTTCCTCCTCGGACAACACATTGGGACCGTGCTGCTGTAAACGCTTATCAGCTTCCGCGGTGCTCAATCCTTGCGTCGGCTCTACACTCAATTCTTGTGCAACGACCTCTCCGGAGAGGGTAAACCATGGCAACGACTTTGTCGCTTCAGACATACTGCATTCCTTATTTAGATGAGACTTCTAATTCAGGATTGAACTAGAAACACCAGGGAGTGAATCTGATTGCGGATGACTTGGATGTCTTTATTGTCGCACAAATAAAAATATTTGGGATTTTTCTCTGTCATAATAACCCCCGCACTTACAGATCGGAGAAATCTTTGGATTATGGGCAAAGGGCCAAGAGTGAATATTAAAAGCCAGCGCTCATATTTTACACTGCTTCGAGATGGGTAGGATCAGAGCATGGATTTGGTTTAGCACAAACCGATTCCGTTGTATGATCATTTGGGTTCCAGAAGATGATGTCATCTAAAACTAGATTCTAGTGCCATAGATGAACAAGGGCATCTATAGATGAGGAGCAAACAGGATGTCTGCAAAGGATCAATACCTCACGCTTTTTGACTATCACTGGGATACCACCTCAAGTATGTTGAAATGTGCCGCCGAATTGGACGAGACACGTTATAAGCTTCATCCCGGTTTTGGCCATGGGTCGATCCATGACTTGTTGATCCATCTCTTTCGTGCGGACCAGTCCTGGCGGATCGGGCTAGAGACCGGAAAGCAGATCACTGAGGTAGATGCGGAGACTTACCCGTCCCTGGAGGCAGTCTCAATCGGATTTGCAAGTGAGCGAGCAGCTTGGACGAGATTAATCGAAGGATATTCGAGTGATGAGACCATGGGAGAAATCGAGCTTACATCCCGGCGTGGGGAACTTTATACTTTCAAGTTGTGGCGAGTCCTTCAGCACTTAATTATGCACGGCATGCAGCATCACAGTGAACTGGCCCAGTTGCTCACAAATGAAGGCAAATCGCCCGGGGACATTGATTTTATTTTCTATCGGGGTTGAGGAATGTGCATGAGCACCCAGGGTTGATGAGATCATCGATTGGCTTGCGAATAAGATGTGTCAATGAAACATCCTGAAATCTCCAAGACTTACCGCAACCTCCTTCTCGTGACTGCGACGATGACCGTCCTGCTCGTCATCCTGGGTGGCATTGTCTGCATGACAGAATCGAGCCGAGGCTGTCCAGATTGGCCGGGATGCTATGGCGAAATCCTTCCCCCGGTTCGAGCCGACGCGATGATTGAGTTCACTCATCGTTTGACGGCTGCGCTGACGGGCACGCTGATTCTACTTACAGCGATTGTGGGAGCGTGGAAGTACCGCAAACTTCGCTGGGTGAGTCGACCGCCCATGATCGCAGTTGTCCTCTTGGTGGTAGTGGCAATGTTTGGGGCCCTGACTGTGCTTCGTGGGCTGTCACCGCCTCTTGCCGCAGTCGATCTGGGGCTCGCACTCCTCGTACTGGCCTTGATGATAACCGCGAGCGTTGTCGCACTTCATAAATACGAAAATCCCGCACTCATTGATCGGCTCACACTTCATACGCCCTTTGCCAAACTGGCGTTCGCGACAGTTGCCGTTCTGTTTATCGTGCTTGTGAGTGGCGTGCTTGTCGCGGATGGCGGTTCAATTGTGCGCTGTTTGGGCTGGCCGTTATTTAGCATCCAGTTTATTCCAGAGAACGTCCCGGCTTGGCTTCCAGTCCTGCGTCACACCATCGGTCTCCTTGCGACGATTCTGCTCTTTTTAGTTGTCCTTCGAGCCTGGAGACAGCGTCAGGCCGAGTTACGCATATGGCGAGCTACGATCGTGGTGATGTGTTCATTCTTGGCGGAAATCTTGATTGGCATCCTTTTAATCGTATTTGAATTTGAACCATGGCTTCTTGTGGCATATGTCGTAGCTGCAGCAGTGTTGTGGACCTCGTTGGTTGTGGTTTCAGTACTGGCAGGTATGGATCAGAATCACAACTCGATAAAGGAAGCAAGTTGATGTCATTGCGATACGAAGGAATAACCGAAGAAGACATCGGATTATTGACAGAAATCATGACGCGTGCATTCGACGAGGATACACGTGAGGGACTAGGCGAGGACAAGGGAGGGCCCGAAGGGTATGATGACGGCGGGTTTTTCCAAAAGTGGTTGTTCCCGTATTCAGAGAGCAGGGGTTATAAGGTTTTTAAGGATGACCAGGTCGTTGGTGCTTATATAGTCTGGATCTTACCTGGTGGAGACAATAACCTTGGAACGTTATTTATCGATCCCGAACTCCATGACCAGGGGATCGGATCGGATACGTGGGAGCATATCGAGGCTTCCTACCCGGACACAAAGAGCTGGAACCTGGGAACACCAAGCTGGTCGAAAAAGAACCAATATTTCTACGAGAAGAAATGTGGATTTGTCAGGATAGGCGAAGAGGAAGTGGAAGAGCTTCCGGGTTCTATTTTTCTCTACCAAAAGATCATGCGCTAAAGTTCTTGACGCTGGCCAATCACACAACAATACAGCTGATCCTTCACCTTGACCATGACTCCGCTCCATTGATGGCCACATAACTTTTGGAGGCATCTGTTCCCACCCCGCCCAAGTCAACAGGATGGCCTTACAGTACCCGTCAACGCGGAATTAAACTGAAATCAGATTCCTCCATTACGCCCTATATGAGTCAATTCAAGGGCAGGGTGCCCGCTGATGCCAAGACGGCAGTGGCGGAATTAGTGGCGACCGAAATAAAGGTATCTAGTAAATAGGAACAGGTTGTAGATTTTATCTATTAACGGCACTCGACAAGTTGTATGGCCCCTCAGAGTGTCGCTTATGATTAACTTTAAATTTAATTGGTGACAGAGAACCACGAGGTGATAGATGATTGACGCGTTAAGTTTTCTTATGAGGTCTCAACCTCGGAATCCAGCGCGGGACTTGTGATGCGTAATCTAAATATGAATCCCCGAATCGTTCTTTTAATTGCACTTCCTCTACGAATGGGATGTAGATTAAATTGGCCAACCAAAACACGATAAACCAACCCGCGATGAGCCAGGATTGAAACACCAGAGTTTCGCCTATCAAAACAAAGAATGCCCCCGTGATCATGGGGTTGCGGGAGTGACTATAGGGCCCCTGGATGACCAATTCAACGGCCGGATCCCAGGGAGCCGGCGTTCCTTTACCCAGGATAAGCTGGAGACGGACGGTCCAGATTGCGAGTATGAGACCGGCAAGGAGGAATAGGACACCAATCCAGAACCGTGGATCGCTAAAGTGTGTCGGTCCCGCATAGCGGGGCAGCTTCGATGAAATCCACAGCAGCAAGGATGGGATGAACACCAATGCCGTCCCCGGAAGGATGATGATCGATCGGATCATGCCAAGGAGCATGTAGTTCTTCTCGTCGGTCTGGATTTCTGAGAAACTAGCCTTTTTTGACTCGCTCGACCTGCTCGTGTAGCTCCCAGATGCTCAACAAGCAGGGGAACCCCCATTATGGTCACATTGGCGGACATGACAACCTCGTCGATTAATATTAGGGCAATACAAGCCAGCCCAACGATGATGTACACGGGTCAGATTATCATACCAATGCGGTATCCTGATTTCATGTCTATGGGGGAGAAACATTCGCGCCTACCCCTCCCGAGTCAACCTATGGGTTTTCCTGCACCCGTCAACGCGAAATCAGACTGAAGTCAGATCTTTCGGGTGTTATCTTGGTACGCTCTTTTTGGAAAAGATCGGATGGGGTGTATCAGGAGTGGTAGATGATGGAAAAGCG
>JBGUDT010000060.1:5161-6156 GCA_041821665.1 Anaerolineales bacterium | reverse complement strand
GATGAAAAGTGGTGGAAGAGATATCGAAAGGATGGGTTCTTCGCCCGAGGCTTTGGTGAGTTCTGGTGCGACGAGGGCGCCTTCTACTTCTCCCGGTACTTGATGATGCAGCCACTCATCATCCCATTCGAGAAGATCCTTGGTTTTCAGATTAGCGCCTGGCATGCTGGAAGATGGTCGGTCGGGAGACCCATTATCAAGATATTCTGGCGGGGACCAGAAGGATCAATGAGTTCGGGGTTTGTGCTTTCGAACAGCGAGACGCATGCGTTGGAGATTATTGAAGAGATTCGAGACCGAGTTCCAAGGCGAAAACCTTCTATCTCACCTGAGACTGACGGTCGGGGTGAAAACAAGAATACCCTCCCTTAAGAAATGAGGAGTTCGATTCTTGTATTCCGTTGATCCATTTCGCCAGGGAGAGGCAGCGAAATTCAGTTGTTAATCATGATCGTCGAAGCTCATCTCACCCGCGCGGATGGGAACTTTCACGCGATTTTCTGCCGGTGTAATAGGGCAAGACCAGCGTTCGTTGTAGGCACAATAGGGATTGTAGGCGAGATTAAAATCGATACGAATTTTCCCGCCGGGTAAAGGCGTTGGCTCCAGGTAGCGACCCGCGCCATAAGTTTCCTCTCCAGCCAGAGAATCAGCAAATGGGAGAAAATAGCCATGCTCGTTCTCAAATATCGTCAGTTCGGCTGGCTCCCCCTCAACATCAAAATCCACCCGCCCGAAGCGATTATAGGTCTGGATATCCCCCGTCGTGGTTTGCATCTGGATCACCGCTTGATCATCGAAACGCGTGACTTCCAACTCCAGGCTCAGGGAGGCATTCTCCGGGAAATACTTCAATCCGTCGAAGTGCTGCTTCTGTTGTGGGTCCAGAGGACTGTGGTGATCTTCCAGGAAGAACTCATCTTTTTGTTTTCTAAAATCGTCTAATTGGCTCATATACGCACCTCTCCATCCATAAGACGGCGATATCCGCCCAG
>JBGUDT010000060.1:2106-4711 GCA_041821665.1 Anaerolineales bacterium | reverse complement strand
AACTCCGAAAACACGGTGTACTCCATTAAGCGCTTTATGGGCCGTCATTACGACGAAGTAGAGACCGAACGAGGTATGGTCTCCTATGATGTTGTAGAGGGACCGAGCTCGGATGTGCGGGTAAAAATCCCCATGACCGATAAAGAGTACACGCCACAAGAGATATCGGCGATGGTGCTTGGCAAACTCAAGAAGGACGCTGAAGCTTATCTTGGAGAAAGCGTGACCAAGGCAGTCATCACGGTTCCGGCGTACTTCAACGATTCTCAGCGTCAGGCGACGAAAGATGCGGGAAAGATCGCTGGTTTGGAAGTTATGCGCATCATCAACGAACCCACGGCCGCAGCTCTTGCGTACGGACTCGACAAATCAGAGAATGAAACCATCCTTGTGTTCGACCTCGGCGGCGGTACGTTTGATGTCAGTCTGCTCGAAGTCGGCGAAGGTGTCGTTGAAGTGAAGGCAACAAATGGCGACACGCACCTGGGTGGTGACGATTGGGATCAAAGGATCCTGAACTGGATTGCCGACGAGTTCAAGAAAGAATATAGCGTAGATTTACGCGAGGATCGTCAAGCTCTGCAGCGCCTCCGGGAAGCTGCGGAGAAGGCCAAAATCGAACTATCCTCTGTTTCTGAAACCGAGATCAACCTCCCGTTTGTTACGGCAGATGCGTCAGGCCCCAGGCACCTGGTTATGAAGCTGACGCGTGCCAAGTTCGAACAGTTGACGGACGATCTCGTGGAACGCATCAAGGGACCCTTCGAGGCAGTACTCAAGGATGCTAATGTGAAATCGGCCGATGTCGATGAAGTTGTGCTCGTAGGTGGTGCAACACGAATGCCGATGGTGCAGGAATTGGTTCGAAGCATGACGGGAAAGGAACCCCATAAGGGTGTGAACCCTGATGAGGTGGTCTCCGTAGGTGCTGCAATCCAGGGCGGCGTGCTGGCTGGCGAAGTGAAGGATGTGCTGCTTCTCGATGTCACCCCACTGTCTCTTGGTGTAGAGACTCTCGGGAGCGTTATGACGGTGCTCATTGAGCGCAACACGACCATCCCAATTGAAAAGGGAGAGATTTTCTCCACCGCGGATGACAGTCAAACAGCCGTGGATATCCATGTGCTACAGGGTGAACGACCAATGGCCGCCGACAACATGACCCTCGGTCGCTTCCGCCTGGACGGCATACCGCCGGCTCCGCGCGGCATCCCTCAAATCGAGGTTACGTTTGATATCGATGCGAACGGCATCATCAACGTGAAGGCGCAGGACAAGGCAACTGGTAAAGAACAGAAAGTCACGATTACGGCTTCGACGAACCTGGACGGCAACGATGTCGAACGCATGGTGGATGAAGCAAAGGGTCATGAAGTTGAGGACAAGAAACGACGTGATCTTGCAGAAGCCAAGAACCAGGGCGATTCGCTTGCGTATGGTGCCGAAAAAGCCTTGAGCGAGCTTGGGGATAAAGTACCGGTGGGAGATCGTACGCAAATAGAAGAGAAAATTGCGACGCTCCGACAAGCGATGGAAGGCGACGATATCGATGAGATCAAACGCTTGACCGAAGAAGTTCAGCAGGCGAGCTATGCGCTCAGTCAGCAGCTCTATGCCCAAGAGGGCGGCAGCCCAGATGAAGCTGCCGAACCGACGCCGGAGAGCACAGGTGACGACGGCGAGGAAGATGTCGTCGAGGGCGAATTCCGGGAAGCGTAAAAAGGGACGTAGCTCACCGAATGACGAGACCCTTCCTGGGTACAAGGTCAAACCCAGAATAGTCAAAGTAAAATTGGCCACAGAAATCGAAGTTGCGTAGATATATCATAGACCGCGCGTTTGGCAGATAGCTTGTGAGCGTCCAGACGTGCGGTCTATAATGATTCCGGTAGATCAGATCTTGTACTTGCCAGGATGGCATGAGGAGGTAATTCGAAGTGGAGCTTCCTAAATTCGCATACTTTCGAGGAAAGATCGTGCCTTACTCAGAAGCCAGAGTCGGGGTAGCCACACATGCGCTCAATTATGGAACGGCGGCATTCGGTGGGCTCCGGGGATATTGGAATTCTGATGAGCAGCAGCTATTCGTCTTTCGTCCACGAGATCACTTCAAGCGCCTTCTAAACTCCGCCAGGTTATTAGCGGCAAATCTGGATCATACCCCTGAAACCCTCACACAAGTTCTGCTTGAGCTGCTTCGTCAAGAGGGCTATCGGGAAGATTGCTACATCCGCCCGTTGATTTACAAAGCTGATGAGGTCATAGGTGTCCGGCTCCACGATCTTGATGATGAGACCACAATGTTCGCGGTGCCTTTTAGTAAATATGTCAAACATGATGAAGACGCACATGTCACATTCTCATCCTGGCGGCGCATCGACGATAACGCAATCCCTGCCAGGGGGAAAATTAGCGGTGCGTACATCAATTCGGCTTTTATCAAGACGGACGCTGTCCTTTCCGGCTTTGACGAGGCGCTTGTGTTGACGAATGATGGACATCTTTCTGAGGGAAGCGCCATGAATGTGTTCATAGTCCGCGATGGAACAATTTACACGCCGCCGGTCACAGAAAATATTTTGGAAGGAATCACTAGAAGGACGAT
>JBGUDT010000060.1:0-2092 GCA_041821665.1 Anaerolineales bacterium | reverse complement strand
GAGAGACGCTCGGGATCACGGTCGTTGAGCGAAGAATTGACCGCACGGAGGTTTACCTTGTTGATGAACTCTTCATGACGGGCACGGCCGCTCAAATCGTAGCTGTTACCAAGGTCGACCATCGTCCGATCGGTGAAGGTAAAATGGGGCCGGTTACAACCCAACTCCGAGGATTGTACGATCAGGTTGTGCGATGCCAGCATCCAGAATATCGCTCATGGACGGAGCCTGTGTACACAGCATAATCCCGGGCGCAGTTTTATTATGCGCCACTGTGGTTTCTACTCGACACAAATTTCAGCGTTTGCAATCGACGATCGACAGGTTGATTGACCTGTCGTTGAAGACCGAGCCATCTTATACTTATCTTATGAACTCTTCCCCTCCACGTGTTCGCGGCTCAGTACTCGCGTTGATAGCCGTTTTTATCATCTCGGGTCTCATCTTCCTGAGCTTGTTCCAATTGGTCACAGCAGCTCTATCGCCATTTTTGGTCCTCTGGGTCATCATCCCTCTCGTGAGTTTTCCGTTATTACTGTTGATCCTTTATCGTTGGTATGGATTGCTTTCGGCAACATACCGCATCAACCGCGACGGTTTTTATCTCAAGTGGGGATTGGCATTTGAGCAGGTTCCACTCTCGTCGGTACAAAGCATAGAGCGATCTGATTCAGATGAAATCCCCCTGAGGCCTGGGATTGGATTTTGGTGGCCAGGCTGCATCGTCGGGAGAAAGGAATTTCCAGAAATTGGAGTGGTAGATTTTTTTACCGCAAAGTTTGGTGAATCAATGCTGCTTGTGAACATCGAAAACAGGAAATTTGCCATATCGCCACGAGACCCAGATGCATTCGCGCTGGCTTTTCAATCCGCGGCTCGGATGGGATCCCTCGAGACGGTCCCAAAGATATCACGACGCTCTAACTTCGTGTTCTCGCAGCTGTGGTCAGATATGTGGGCGCGCATTCTCATCCTGGTCGGCGCCTTGTTTCCCCTTATTATCTTTGGCTACATTGCCATGATTCTTCCCGGTCTGCCGTTTGAGGTGCCGTTTGGGTTTGCACCGAGTGGTATCCCGGATACGTTTGGGTCACCCGGTCGACTGCTCCTTCTCCCCATGGTCGCAGGTTTTTGCTGGTTCATCGATCTTGTCGGCGGTATGTGGCTTTATCGAGGGGAAGACCAAAGGCCCCTGGCCTATGTGTTATGGTCTGCAGCAATTCTTGTCGGGGGTCTTTTTGCCGGTGCAACCATTCATTTGCTCACCGCCGCATGAAGACAGCAAGGATATCCACAGCTGAAGACGAGTTATCCACAGGGAACGGTGAAGTTATCCACACTTTAATCACGCGAAGATGATACAAATCGTTATCGGTTTTTCTGTTGCCACCTTAATCGCTGTCGGAGCATATGGGGCCAGAGCGCTCTCACTCTCGGGTGCTTTTGCTACAGTCATAGTCGGCACGCTTACGTTTGGGTGGGGGGGTTTGACACCGGCTGTCCTCCTGGTGCTTTTTTTCGTCAGCTCCACTGCCCTCACGCGCTATCGGCGAGGTCGGAAAACATCCCTCTCCCCGGGTTTTTCAAAGGGAGGTCGACGTGATTACGGGCAGGTGTTCGCAAACGGCATACTCGCAGCAGTTTGTTCGTTCATGTACGGCGTCCAGGGTAACGAAATCTGGTTAGCGGGGATCGTAGGTGCGCTCGCCGCAGTAACAGCCGACACATGGGGAACAGAGCTGGGTGTGCTTTCAAACAGAACGCCACGGCTGCTCACGACGGGCGCCCACGTGCCTCCCGGGACATCAGGGGGCGTGACGTTTCCCGGTTCGGCGGCGGGTTTTGCCGGGGCAGGCCTCATCGGTTTGGCTGCTGCATTGTTAGAACTGAACGCCCTGTGGCTCATCGTTGGGGGTTTGGCGGGGATGTTGGGGATGTTCTTGGACAGTCTCCTCGGTGCGACGATCCAGGTGATGTACCATTGTCCACATTGTGAGGTCAACACCGAGCAGCACCCACAGCACAAGTGTGGTACGCAAACGAGCCGGGTGCGAGGGATATCCTGGGTAAACAATGATGTGGTGAATTTACT
>JBGUDT010000059.1:0-14458 GCA_041821665.1 Anaerolineales bacterium | reverse complement strand
CCTCTTCTGTGTAAGAGAAGCGCTCTAACCAACTGAGCTATCCGCCCATTCTGAGATTATAGCCTTCAGGGATTGGAGGGTCAACGATTGTCCATCCAGATGATCCAATGGAGCACATCGTCGTACCCGGAGCGACCACTGCCAGTAGGTGGAGGGGGGTTTTCGCTGCGCGCGAAATGACCATGCACAGATTCGCCCGGAGTTGAACCTCCGGGCTCAACGCAGAAGGGCGCTATGCACCCTGAAGCTCAGCCCATAGGGCTTGAGCTTTGAGCCCGATCATTCATGGTCGGGCGGAGTATGCTCCTCTCTGTAATTAATAGAAGGTCGATATTGGGGATTGATTCACTCCGGCGCTTATCCCGAACGTAGTGAGGGATCTCGCCTCCGCTAGTGACATTAAACACGTAGGGGCGGACCTGTGTGTCCGCCCGCTCTACTCCAATTAGTGATTCGGCACGTTGCACGGCCCGTCCACCATGCTATAGTACAACCTACCCTAGCATCATGATCCAAGGACATCCTTTTATGCTCCTGAAACTCGAAACAAGTATAGGAATATCCATTTAAATGCTCTACATCATCCCCTTCATTTTATTCGTCATCATCCTCCTTTTAATCTGGGAGATCTGGGTATGTGAGGGCGCACATTTTGGACGGCGATTTGTCGTCTTGTTGTACGACATCACTGCGCCGCGCTTTGATCGCATCAAACAATTCGACACACTGTGGGAGAGAAAATACCTCGGTGAACCTGTCGCCGCCGTAATTGGATCCCTGCAGGATCCCAGGATCCTCGATGTGGGTGCTGGGACCGGACGACTCGCAAGGAGCACACACCAGATCCAGAATTTCAATCACGCCATTATCTGTCTCGAACCCTCCAAAAAGATGACTAGGGTCGGACGAAGCCTCACAGATGAAGAGCGCACACATTGGATGCGAGCCTGGGCCGTCCCCCTTCCCTTCGCTCAGAACACTTTCGATCTTGTCGTCAGTCTGGAGATGCTTGAATTTACACCTCATCCCGCGCACACCCTGGATGAACTCTACCGGGTGGTCAGGCCGGGGGGCTGGCTGCTAATTACGAACCGGGTTGGTCGGGATTCGAGGTGGATCCTCGGAAAAATCATCAAAAGAGACCAATTTGAATCTGTTCTGCACTCCCACGGATTCAGAGAAATCGAAGTGTTCCCATGGCAGGTGGAGTACGATCTGACCTGGGCTCGTAAACCGGGCTAAGGATTGCTGGATGGGCCAAAAATGTAAGTAGAGGAACAAAGTCGGACTGAGTAATCCGGATATCCTATCCGCGACTTTCCTATCGCGGTTCTTCAACCAAGGCGCAATCCGGTGTTTCTCTCAAGCCCAAAACAAGCTTTGACATATAATTGTCGCTATCTCGGCCATTGTGCTTGAGCCCTTGATGAGCATTAATCCCATGGTCGAATTCAACTGAGGTTTTTCAAAATGCGAATACTTCGCTATCGACGTTCCGCGAAGGGGAAACCAACCTGGGGGTGGCTGGCCGAGGACAAGATCGGCAAGCTCGTGGGCAGTCCATTTAACGATTATCGACGTGAGGAACCGAAGTGGCACATCGACAAGGTGCAACTTCTCCCACCTATCCAGCCAGGAAAAATCATCTGCGTCGGGCGCAATTATGCCGCCCATGCAGCCGAACATGATGTCGACATCCCCGATATCCCTCTCTTGTTCATGAAACCACCCAGCGCGGTGATCGGTCATGGCGATAGCATCCATCTACCACCTCAATCCACGCGAGTGGAGCATGAAGGAGAGCTCGCCATCGTCATCGGCCAGGAAGCTCACGGGATATCTCCCGCAGACGCAGGGTCGACCATCCTCGGCTACACTGCGGCAAACGATATCACCGCGAGAGATCTTCAACGACGTGATGGGCAATGGACGCGCGCCAAGGGGTTCGACACATTCTGTCCAATTGGCCCGTGGATTGAGACAGATCTAGATCCAGCCGATGTGCTCATTACGTGCTCGGTGAACGGGCAGATGCGTCAGATGGGATCCACGCGAGACATGATTTTCCCGGTGCATAGTTTGGTAGCCTTTATCTCATCCATCATGACCCTTAATCCCGGGGATGTCGTCCTCACCGGTACACCAGCGGGTGTCGGCCCTCTCTCCGCTGGTGATGAAGTTTCCGTTGAAATCGAGGGATTAGGCACGCTGACAAATACAGTGGAAGCAGATGCAGGATTAAGCACAGTTTAAAAATCGAGGAGGTACGTAATGGGGATAATGCCCGATCATTGGATAGTTAAGATGGCGCGAGAGACGCGTATGATTGAACCCTTTGAGGATGGTCAGGTACGAGATGGCGTCATCTCATACGGCGTCTCATCATATGGATACGACATCCGTGTCGCAGATGAATTCAAGATATTTACAAATGTACATTCGACGATCGTAGATCCAAAAAACTTCGATCCGGCATCGATGGTGGATTTCAAGGGGGATGTGTGTGTGATCCCACCAAACTCATTTGCCCTCGCCCGTACTGTGGAATACTTCCGCATCCCACGGAGCGTGCTCACAATTTGTGTTGGCAAATCTACGTATGCGCGCTGCGGCATCATCGTGAATGTCACCCCATTTGAACCAGAGTGGGAAGGGTTTGTCACGCTCGAAATTTCAAACACCACCCCTCTGCCGGCAAAGATCTACGCCAATGAGGGCATCGCTCAAGTACTTTTTTTCGAGGCTGACGAACTATGTGAAGTCTCTTACGCCGACAGAAAAGGGAAATATCAAAACCAGAAGGAGATTATCCTCCCAAAGATGTAATCTTGATCAGGGAAGAACAGGGGCGATCCTAATAGGGCAGCACCTTGTTATGTTTATGGAATTATGCGTAGAGACGCCCTGGTCTCTACCTATTCAAAATGGATTATCATGCCAAATTATTCATATGGATTTCTAGCAATTGTGGAACGGTGAATAAAAACCCCTCTCCTTATTCAGGGACAGGGATTGGAGTGAGGGTAGATTAATACATCCGTAGGGTATATCTTTTCTAATCGATGATCTCTGTAGAGACCGGGGCGTCTCTACTACGCATTCTAAATAGATTATCATGCCCAATTATTTACGAGTAATCGGGGAATGGATAATTAAAGCCCCTCTCCTTTTTAGGGAGAGGGGTTGGGGTGAGGGTAATCTCGAACATCTATCCACTAGGACCCGAAGGCAGCCTTAAACTCCTCCACCGCCTTGGGTCCGTTGCGTTCGAGCCCTTTGAAGAATGCATCTCGATCCTGGGTCCTGAAATCCAGACGTTCGACATGAAAAGGCGCCAGACGCGTACCTTCTTTTCTTCTCTGCACACCGTCCAGAAAATACTCGATGGCGCTCGCCACACTTTTACAGTCCGTCCAGTCTGATTTGTAGACTGGGATCCCGGCTCGTGTGAATATCCAGGTCATATTGGGCATCGATCCATACGCACGATGACAAGCCCCATCGAGTGAGTCGAGCAAAATGGGTCGTGTCACCTTCAATTCATCTCGCAGTGCGCAAGCGTGGTCGTGTTTTTGCTCCATGGAAGTCAGGGGAGGAAAGTTTTCTCCCGGATGCGCTTCATGTGTGTAGACGAAAATTGAACCAACATTAGCATCCACATGCTTATGTGCGAGATCATTCATGGATGGCGCCGCCATCCCGCAATACGGTCAAGTGAAACTGCCAAATTCAACGATCGTATAGAGATTCTCGGACCAGCATGCACCCAGGCTCGTCTCGTTCCCATCCAGATTCCAAAGAGGAAAATCGGGCGCCCCTTCGCCCAGAGGTGGGCTGGCATCGAATTTCATCCACGGGATAAATTTCTCGGGCGTAAACTCATCGTAATTATAGCGATCAACCAGATCAGGATCCGTCATCCGGCCTCCTCAACAGAATCAAACCACAACTTACCATAGATTATGACATGTGACTACGCACGTAGGTTATTGGGGTGTGTAGAACTCAGACTCGGGATAAAAATCTCGCCAGGCCCAATCGAAAGCAGATGAACCGGGCACCGGTTGAAGAACCTCCCCCTTCAATGGACCCGCAATAGCCATTCCGCGCGTGATATCCCAGGAAGATCCTGTCTCTTCATCGACGAGCCCATCCTGCACATCCTCTCGAAACGTGAGAACGCGATCACCAGCTTTTCGGAGGTACGCATGGAAACTATCACCCTCCGCCCAGACCAGGATGGGGAATTCGCCCAACCAGTCATTAATCAAGCCAGCTTCGATCACATCCCTGAAGTAGAAGGCCTTTGCAGCGTCTCCTAGAAGAAGACCAATTACAAAATTCTCGTCAAACCCCTGACGGCGATTCCCCAGGCGGTCAACATCATTGATCATCGCCAGCGTCTCGGGGTGTTCACCCTTCCACGTTCCCCATGTTGTGATCCGAGAAGGGAGCAGGAATAATTCGACCCCTTTAAGAGACCCCTTAATGGCCCTACCCCAAGGTTGCGACCAGATGGAGGCGGTCGTATGGTCATACCAGGTCATCGCGCTCATAAAGAGCGCGCCGGCATTGCCGAAAATTTCGGTTTCGCCGTCAATCCTCCGGTCGTGCACGAGACCGGTGTAGCAAAGGGGTCACCATGTCACCAATGTCGGGATTCCAGCGAGTTCATCATTCACCATCTCGCGGAACCGAAGCACGGTAATTGGATACGCCTTAGCTTCCCCGTCCCAGGCAACACCGAGCACAAGTTCATCATCATGCAAGGGGGCGTCAGCTGCGGATGAGAACTGAGGATCGTAAACCGGGCGGATGCCATCAAAAGGAATAAGCTGTGGGAACTCGTAGTTGTTTGGGTCGTCCACACGAGGATTCTGGCCTGGTGAGGTGATCACAGCACTCTCCTCTTCCACTTCAGTAGGAGTGAGAATCTCGGTCTCTTCAACAGTAGGAGCGCCCTCAGGGGGTGAGGTGACATTCAACGCTGAAGAGCAGGCAGCTATCAGAAAGCTCAGAGCAGTGAACAGCAGCACATTTCGCATATGGAGATCTTAGCGTATATTCTGGATCGAATGTGTAAAATAGCCTACATGAAAACAAAATTCAATAGAACCTAATAGCGGTGAAAAAATTCGGTAGAATGAATTGAAAATGATATGCTTGGAAATCATGAGGACAAGTTATCATCTTCTAGGGAAGATGAATTTAATGTGATTATTTTCATCGTCACATAATACCTATCTGGGAGGTCCCCTATGTTAATCGTGCAAGTGCACGTTCATGTAAACGATGATGCCATCGACAATTTCATCACAGCGAGCATGGAAAACGCGCGCCACAGCGTTCAGGAACCAGGCATCGCCCGCTTCGACCTCATTCAGGCGAAAGAGGACCCCTCGCGCTTTGTGCTGCTGGAGGTCTATCGCACCGAGGGAGATCCGGGGTTGCACAAACAAACGGACCATTATGCAGTTTGGCGTGATACGGTGGACAGCATGATGGCTAAGCCACGGCACAGCGTGAAATACCACAACCTGTTCCCTGATGATCAGGGTTGGGGCTGACCCTTGGATTTCGCATTTGCCACTTCAAATCGTATTCTATTTGGCGACGGCAGGGTGGGAGAAGCTGGCAAAATCTCATCCGAATATGGGAGTAAAGCCTTCGTCATAACCGGGTCCACGCCAGAGCGCGCTGCGCCTCTCATCGAGTCCCTCCAGTCCCATGGCATGCTTCATACCGAATTCTCCGTGTCTCAAGAGCCGACGATAGAGGTAGTGACCAACGGACTTGAAAGAGCGCGAGCATTTGCCCCTGATGTCGTCATAGGCATTGGTGGTGGAAGCGTGCTCGATACCGGGAAAGCCATCGCCGTACTCCTTACAAATGGGGATGATCCGCTCGATTTTCTCGAGGTCATCGGTCGGGGAAAACCGCTCCAGAATCCATCGAAGCCCTACATCGCCATCCCGACCACTTCCGGAACGGGAAGCGAGGTGACGCGCAATGCGGTTCTGGCATCAGAAGAACACCACGTAAAAGTCAGCCTTCGCAGCGCATTCATGCTTCCGGATGTCGCCTTGATCGATCCATCCCTCACCTATAATGTCCCCCCGCATATAACCGCCAGCACCGGGCTCGATGCGCTCACGCAGGTGATTGAGCCCTACATCTCACGACGGAGGAACCCTATGACCGATGGGTTTTGTCTGGAGGGAATCCCGCGGGCAGTTCATGCTTTGCAGGGAGCATATCTGGATGGGAGCGATGCGGGCGCGCGTCGCGACTTGGCCATCACCAGCTTGATGGGAGGACTCGCCCTCGCAAATGCGGGTCTCGGCGCGGTGCATGGGTTCGCAGGTCCGTTTGGCGGGATGTTTCACGCGCCTCACGGGGCGATCTGCGCTGCGCTGTTACCGCATGTGCTGGAGGTTAATCGGAAAGCGCTCGTGGCGCGCTCACCAGAAGATGAAGCCCTTTCACGCCTCGAACGCATCGGCAAGCTGGTCACTTCCGACCCATCCGCGAGCGCACAGGGGGGAATCTCATGGATTCGGAATCTCGTGGAGGCGCTTCATATTCCCGCGCTTAGAACCTATGGATTCGCACGAGGCGATTTTCCTGATGTAATCGAGAAGGCGAAAGTGTCCAGCAGCATGAGGGGTAATCCGATTGAGCTCACCGAGATTGAATTGGAAGAAATCCTCGATCTCGCCTATTGAATGCACGCTGCCGGCTCCCACGGAGAAGAAGAAAACCGCATGACCCAAATCGATGAACTCAACCTTGATCCCGAGAAGCAAGAAAGTGCAAAGAGGTATGCACGCATCCGAAGACGGATGTACGTCCTCGACATCGCCCTCGGAGGTCTGTATCTGCTCTGGTGGCTCGTCTCGGGCACATCGATCCTGCTCGAGGGATCCATCTCCGAACTCAATGTAGGTTGGGCGGCAGAACTGATCCTGGTCGCATTTCTCATCTTTCTTCCATGGACCATCCTGTTCCTCCCTCTGGATTTCTATTCGGGCTACATCCTTCCTCACCGCTTTGGACTCTCGACACAAGATATACGAGGTTGGTTGACCGATCTATTAAAGTCCTTCGGTGTCTCCATCCTGCTCGGGGTACCTTTGCTCGTCGGTCTTTACGCCCTCATTCGAGTTTTTCCCGAAACCTGGTGGCTGTGGGCGGTGATCGGGTACACGCTTATCGGAACTGTGCTCACCATACTCGCGCCCGTTCTACTGCTTCCTTTGTTTTATAAATTAGAGCCGCTCGGGGAGGCGTATCAAGAACTTGTGGAACGACTTCTCATGCTGGCAGACAGAGCCAAGGCGACTGCCCAAGGTGTCTACACCATTGATATGAGCCGAAGGACCCGTGCTGCCAACGCCGCGCTGGTGGGAATGGGAAAGACCCGCCGCATCCTTCTGGGGGATACTCTGATCGAATCCTTCACCACGGATGAGATTGAATCCGTACTCGCCCATGAATTGGGACACCATGTTCATCGAGACATCCCTCTCTCGATACTGATCCAAAGTGGGTTGAACTTGATCGTATTCTTCGTGGGCGCAAAGATGCTTGAGTGGATTGCATCAAGCCTTGGTATTCCATATGTGTACAATCCTGCCCTGCTTCCTGCGCTAGTGCTCGTATTCAGTATCGTTGGTTTCCTGACGATGCCAATCGGGAATGCTTTTTCTCGTTGGAGAGAAACCATGGCAGATGATTTCGCGCTAAACATGACTCAAAACCCCTCAGCTTTTGTGAACGCGATGACACGGTTGGCGAATCAGAACCTGGCTGAAGCCAGCCCGGAACGATGGGTTGTCTTTCTGCTGCATTCTCACCCGCCACTCGAAGATCGTATCGCGCGAGCAAAACGGTTCACGGTTCAATCTACTTAGCCGGGTCGTGGCCTTAAATACAAACTCGGTAATGGCCATCAAGAGCTGAGCGTCCATCACCGAGCATAAAGCATGGTTATGCGTCTTAGATCTTGAATTCCCCTGAGTCGTAGAACAACTCCCCATCAACAAAAATTTTCCCACCATCCCTCATATCGCAAAGCATGTCCCAATGGATGACGCTGGTGTTCACGCCACCGATCTCGGGAAATCCATTGCCCAACGCGAGATGGATGGTTCCTCCGAGTTTCTCATCGAAAAGAATATTGCCGATAAAGCGGTCGATGCCGACATTAATGCCAATGGCAAACTCGCCCAGACGCTTAGCTCCCTCATCAACGGCAAGCATCTCCTGGAGGAAGGCATCATTCTTCTCAGCGCCCGCCTTTACCACCTGGCCAGCCTCGAAGGTGAGTTCCACGCCAGTAACTTCCCTTCCGCCCTGGATTGCCGGGTAACTGAAACGAATCCACCCCTCCGCCGAATCTTCCACCGGACTCGTGTAGATTTCGCCGCTGGGCATATTGAATTTGCCATCACTGTTGATAAATTCTCGATCTTGAATAGAAAGCTTCAAATCAACATCCGATCCCTTGACCACGATTTCCTGTTTGCCCTTTAGCCATTCTACGAGTCGCTGTTGTTGATCGTGAATTCGCTGCCACGCCTTCACCGGATCTTCATGATCCGCGTAGGTAGCACCATAAACAAAGTCTTCAAATTCATGTAAACTCATCTCCGCTTCCTGAGCAAGTGCCACTGTTGGAAACATAGATACGACCCAGCGAAGATCACCCGAGGCTGAGCGCTCGTGATAACGCTTCATGATCTCCGACATCGATTTTTCCCGGATACCTTGCCTCTCCGCAGGGACATTCGTCAACGCACGTGTATTCACCGTGCTGTAAAGCTGGATGAGCCCTTCGTATTCTTCAATCACCAGCTTGAACAACGGAGAGATATACTCGAGCTGCTCATTACTGGCTTCAGTGAATTGCACGTAGTCCGACCCCGGAATCCGGGCAATTAGCTCTGGATGCCCGCCTGCTCTGAGAATGTAGCGTTCAAGCTCTAGCATGAGTGGCTCCGCAAGGCTGGTACCCAGTACTGCTACTCGATCCCCCTTCGTAATCTCGAGACAGTAATTGACGAGAATTTTCGCCAGGTTGGTCGTCCTAATATCTGTCACTTGATTTTCACTCCCAGCTCTATAGGCCTAGATCTTAAACTCGCCAGAATCATAGAAAAGCTCACCATCTACGTTAATTTGGCCACCTTCACGCATATCGCAGATCATGTCCCAATGGATTGCGCTTTCATTCTTGCTACCAGCTTCTGTAAATCCATATCCGATTGCCATATGGATCGTACCGCCGATCTTCTCATCAAAGAGAATGCTCTTGATAAACTTGTTGATACGCTTGTTCGTGCCAATAGCAAACTCCCCAAGATAACGCGACCCTTTGTCTGTGTCGAGCATGGCATTTAAAAATTCCTCGTTCTTCGCCGCGCTTGCCTTGACAACTTTTCCTTCTTCGAAAACAAGTTCAATCCCGTCTACCTCTCGCGATTCTCGTATCGCCGGATATGTGAACCTGACCCACCCTTCGGTCGAATCTTCCACCGGGCTGGTGTAGATCTCGCCGCTGGGCATGTTCTTGTGTCCATCAGAATTGATAAAACTTCGTCCCTCGATTGAGAGTTTGAGATCGACATTGGGACCCTTCACCTCGAGCATCTTCTTCCCTTTCAGCCAATCGACCAAACGCTGCTGCTCGTCATGGATTCTATTCCAAGCCGAGATAGGATCATCAGTATCCGCAAAGGTCGTGCCGTAAATGTAATCCTCAAATTCAGGGAGACTCATCTCCGCATCCTGGGCATATGCATGGGTCGGATACAAGCTGAGCGCCCACTTGAATTCCCCGGATGCGCTGCGAGCCTGGTAGATCTTGGTCACATCGATAAAGGCTTTCGCCCGGTCGCTCTGTTTACTGGGCGGAACACTGTTCAACGCTCGAGTGTTCTCCTGGCTGTACAAACTAATCATGCCTTCGAATTCTTCACGGATTTTCTTTTCAAACTGATGGACATGTTGGATTTGCTCATCGTTTCCCTGAGTGAACAATAAGTATGCTAGTCGATCCGTCTCCACTCGAGAGCGCAACCCCCCGACGAGGTAATACGGAAAACCCCCCGCCTTCAATATTCCGCTATATATTTCTTCGACAAGAGGCATGGCTACCGGCTGCGCGAGGATGGCTATCCTATCGCCAGGTTGAACATTTGTTGAATATTGAACCAATATCTTCGCTAGATTCTCCAAACGCGAATCGCTCATAAGATCCTCCAGATCATGAGATGACTAAAAACTTACCAGGGTGATTATAGTATTTTGTGGGAAAAGATTGGGAAGCTCTTCAGGAGCCCCCGCCTATGCCGATCGTGCAAGCGCCGTCGAAGTTAAGTTCATAGCCGTAGTCGCCATCTCCGGCAGCATACTGGAATTCGAGCGAGAGCAATTTTGACTGTCCTGGTTCTAATGAACGATCTACTGGATCAATTTCAGAGAAGATGTCTTCCTCACCGGATGCGGAAATTGTTATATCTCCAAAATGGATACCCGTTGGATCCCCATTTGCAAATGGCCAGCTTTCGACCTGGATACCGTTGAAGATGAATGTCTTGCTCCCCCCGTTATCCAAAATCCACTGCGCTCTGTTCCCTTCATTTGGCAACGGGTAGAGGCTCAAACCTGGGCAGGAGGCTGAGACGACGGGAGTCGGTTGCACAGTCGCAATTGGTGCAGAAAGTTCAGTCGAAGATGCAAGCAAGATCACGCTCTCGGTCTCCACAGCCGAGGGCGGAGCTGTGTTTTGGCCATCACCCCCCGCGGAAACACCGAGGAAGCCTCCTCCGAAAAGTACCCCCACGACGATCGCCACAATTGCAATCCCACCGGCGAGAACTGCAAACCCAACCCAGCGTGGAGTTCCCTTTTTTTTCACCCCTTGTTCGAGAACCGTGCGATGAGCCCTCAGCGGTTTTGCCGCGGCTTTTACCTGGGTTTGAGCTACGCTCGGAGGAACATTAAATTTCGGAATTGGGGCGCCTATCATCGCGGCTTGATAGGCTTCATTCATCGCCCGGACACTCTCAAATCTCAAATCCCGCTTTTTCGCGAGGCTCTTGAGAATGACGGCCTCCACATCGGGTGAGAGATCAGGCTCAAACCGCCGGGGTCGGGGAACAGGCTCCTGGATATGCTGCAGTACCGTTGCCATAGGAGCTTCGGAGTCGAATGGAAGTCTTCCTGTAGACATCTCATAGAGAATGACACCGAGGGAATATTGGTCTGAGCGCGGATCAAGCTCCTCACCCTTCCCTTGCTCCGGTGAGATATAGGCTGGCGTACCCATTAACATAGAGCCTGTAAGACTGCTGTGTCCTTCGACAACTCGAGCCAGACCAAAGTCAGTAAGTTGCGCCGAGCCGCTTTCGCTAATAATCACATTGGCGGGCTTCACATCCCGGTGAATGACCCCGTGATCGTGTGCGAACCCGAGCGCCTCCGAAATCTCACCCACCCATCTAACATTCTCTTCCATGGTGATCGAAGCGCTCACGATATGCCTATGCAGGGTCTCCCCGGAGACATAGGGCATCGCCGTATAAACGAAACCGCGTGCCTGCCCGTACTCAAGCACAGGCACAATATTGGGGTGATTGAGGGAAGAGACAAGGCTTGCTTCACGCCGGAATCGTTTGACGAAGCGGCGATCGGTACCGATGCTCGGTGCAAGCACCTTAATAGCCACCTCACGACCATCGCGCTTATCCATCGCTCGATATACAGTCGCCATCCCACCCTGACCAATTTGGTCGAGGATCTGATAGTGATCGAGAAGTTCGCCGTTTAGATCTGACATGGTTCGTCGTTAACAACCCCAAAAGATACGTTCAACACAGGTTATTGATTCAAAGCCTACCATGTTTGATAGATGCATGGAAAGGGGACCAAAGAGTGATGTCCTGCTGGACAATTCTCATATAAGGCCCTCCAGTGACTTGATGTGATTTTGAATAATATTCATCGTGAAACGAAGAAATGAATATCAGACCCCGAGCTCAGGATCAGATACATAGGGTTGCAAATACATACCGTAGGCTTATGATTCAAGTATTACGCGAGATAGGAGCCCCATGATGCCCGACAACCTGGCGATCGACAAAGACTACATCATCGATATATTGGTGTCGCTGCTGGATATCCCCAGCCCCACGGGATACACCGACCAGGCCACACAGTTCTTGCTCCGAGAGTTTGAAACGCTTGGATTTGCCGGAAAACTCACCCGCAAGGGCAGCCTTCTTGCAGAGTGGCCGGGGCGCAGCGATGAAGACCCTCGTGCGATCTCCGCCCATGTCGATACGCTTGGGGCCATGGTTAAGGAGATCAAATCCAACGGGCGCTTGAAGATGACGAAGATCGGTGGATTCGCCTGGAACACCATCGAGGGTGAGGGATGTCGGGTCATCACCGCTTCCGATATATTGGTGCGCGGATCGATTCTAATAGACAAATCGTCGGTTCATGTCTTCGGCAAAGGCGTGAGCGATGCGAAAAGGGACGAAGATTCGCTCGAGGTACGGTTGGACGAACGTACAAGCTCAGAAGAAGAGACTCGTGCACTTGGAATCGAGGTTGGCGACTTCATTGCTTTCGATCCCCGGGTTGAGGTCAGTCAAAGTGGATTCATCCGATCCAGGCACCTGGATGATAAAGCCTGCATCGCCTGTATGCTGGGCGCTCTCAAGGGGATGAAGGAAGCAGGGCTTGAGCCCGGTCGCAAGACCTATTTGCAGATAAGCAGCTTCGAAGAGGTCGGACATGGAGCAGCCACAACCTCTTGGGGTGATATTGCCGAGTTCGTTGCACTTGATATGGCTGCAATAGGAGAGGGCCAGGCCTCTGATGAGTTTCATCTCACGATATGTGTGAAGGATTCGAGCGGACCCTATCATCACACACTCACACGTGATCTCATCAAGCTGGCGAAGGAAAACGGGATTCAACACAAGATCGACATCTATCCGTATTACGGCTCGGACGGCAGCGCGTTCTGGCGAGCAGGAGGTGATGCCAGAGTCGCCCTATTCGGACCAGGTGTCGACGCATCCCACAATTACGAACGAACGCACATCGAGTCATTGCTTGCTACCGCACAGCTTACGGCTCATTACCTGCTCTCAGATTAACACATTCTTAGATAGGTATTCTTGCAGAAAGACTCAAATCGGGGCGAAATAAAGCGTTCTACGATAACGGCTATCTCGATAACTGCTAAATACGATAACTGCTATCTCCGATAGCTTGACATCGACCCTTGAATAATCTAGGATAGACTTTATCTACATTCTGCCTCTCTCCAAAGCTCGACGCATTCATCCAATGCATCCACGCCTCCGTCGAATGAGAGAGGATTTGTATCAAATCAGATAACCCAGGCAGATATCAACAGGTTAGGAGGTGGTTTCCTGAAAATATTCGAGTTAATGACGCCGAAACTTAGTTAAGAAGTTAAACAAAATCAAACGGAGGAGACTAGATAATGCGTAAATTATTTTTGCCCCTTGCAGGCCTCATGATCCTGGCTGTGCTTCTTGCCGCGTGCGGCTCGCCAAGCGAGGTCGAAACTGTAGAGGTCGTGGTCACCGAAATCGTTGAGGTTGAGGTTCCCACAGAAGGTGAAGTTCAGGTTGTAAACGCACCCGGGTACGGTGAAGTTCTGGCTCGAGTGCAGGAAAGAGGCCGCGTCGTATGTGCTGGTCGAACAGACCTACTCGGCTTCGGATATCTGAATGCTGATGGCGGCAACATCGGATTCGATATCGATCTTTGTCGAGCGGTGGCGGCAGCAGTCCTTGGTGATCCCGAAGCCATTGAGATTGTTCCTGTGACGGCAGCTGAGCGCGGCCCCGTAATTCAAACAGGCGAAGTTGACCTCTTGAGCCGCAATGTTACCTGGACCTCAAGCCGTGATGCCCAATGGGGCAACTTCACAAACGTCATGTTCTATGACGGTCAGGGATACATGGTCCGCGGCGACAGCGGTATCGAATCCCAGGATGACATGGACGGCGCCAGCGTGTGCGTCACCAGCGGTACAACGACGGAGAAAAACCTCGCCGCCGACTTCCGAGAGCGCGGCCTGGATTTTGAGGCTGTGATTTTCGAGGACACTGCTTCGGTCTACAACGCCTTCTTCGAAGGTCGTTGCGATGTCACCACGAGCGACCGCTCGCAGCTAGCAGCCGTCCAAGCCGGTGCGGATAATCCAGATGATTACGTAATCCTACCCATGATCATCTCCAAGGAACCGCTCACGCCTGTCGTACCACATGGCGATGACCAGTGGTTTGATATCGTCAAGCTCGTCATGTACGCCCTGATCAATGCTGAGAATCCCGCTTATGGGCCCATTACCCAGGCAAATATAGATGAGGTTCTCGCAAGCGAAAATATCAAGGGTAGAACCGTGCTG
>JBGUDT010000058.1:0-14536 GCA_041821665.1 Anaerolineales bacterium | reverse complement strand
GGATAAGCGAGGGACAATAATCGGTTGTCCACACGCATCCGCTCTTCGAGGTAATCAAAACGGAATTGTCGATCAGATACTTCCGGTGGCGCCTCCCCATGATCGAAAACTGCCACACCCACGGCCGCGGGTGAAAGAGATACGCCAAAGGAGTCGAATGCGGATAAGATCGATTGATAATCGAAATCCTGCATGATGATTCGGTGTGCCTCAGGGATCGAGAGGGCTTCTTCTTCGCTCACCACAAGGATCCCCATTTCACGCTGGACTCAATCGAGGTCATCATTGAAAGTGCGTGCGGCTTCAGGGGTAGCAAAGATCTTATAGCCAGCACGGATGTGTTTTTCGGCCGCCCAGTGATTTGGACCACCGCCCATGGTGTAACCTGAGAGAAGAATGGTGTCGCCGCGCAATGTTGCTTGTTGGATATTTTGCCGCACAATCATCGTCGGCGATGGCATCACAAGCTTGAAACAGTTCTCGATACTCAAGTCGGATCGATAAAGGTAGATATCTTGGGTGCCTGTACCAATGTCAACAGTGAGAATTTGCACTACGTTTACCTCGGGGGTATCGACGAAGAGGGATAAATTGCGTAAACGAAATCAGGCACGCTGTGGTTATGGTTGGACGGCAATCCGCCAGTCTGGTTGAAGATCTCTGCTCGGGTTGTTGGTCAGGTTGCGTTGACCTGATCCATTATTGGTCATCACGTATATCTCCGGGTTTTGATCTCTCGTTGAAGTAAAAGCAATCAACTGACCGTCCGGGGAAAAATCAGGCTCTTTGTTTCCGAGGCTGTTGGTTAGCGAGGTGGGGTCAAGGGCGGGGTTTTCAGTTAATGAGATATAGATTTCTTGTTTGCCTCTTTGTACGGTCCAGTCAAAGGCGATCAATTGACTATCGGACGACCAGGTGGGGTGATCAGCTCCGATGATGCGGTCTTGCCTGTCGTACCAGGTGGGATCGCCACCCATGAGCGATCGTATGAAGAGCCTACCGCCAGCACCACGTATTGAGCCAACAACTACGAGTGCGTCACCGTTTTGGGACCAATCGGGAGAATACTCAATTGAGTACCCAGCGGAGATGTTCCATGGCTCGTCGATAACGCTGCATCCATCGGGAGGTTCCAAGCACTGAACATCCCAGATAAATACCTGTTCAACATCATTCACGCGAGTGCTCGTGAAAGCCACGCGATTACCCTGGGGTGACCAGGCAGGATCGGTGTCATCTCCGATGTTATTAGTGATATTGACTGGATCTGCACTTCTGTCGGCATTGTAGACGAATATGTCGAGCCCGAGATCGTTCCCGAAATCATCTGTCCCACCGGCCGATACGTAAAGTAGCCTTTTTCCATCAGGTGACCATCTCGGCTGAAGCTTATCACCGGGACCAAAGGTTAGTTGAACTGCATCGCTCCCATCACCATTCATCGTCCAGATTTGCAAAGTACGGCCATCCTCCCTGTCGCTGACGAATGCGATCCGATCGCTCCCGCCAACTATCACCGCTGCTTGTGTCGCCGTGGGTTCTAGTGTTATTGTCGCTGGAGGAAGGGGAGTTGAGGTTGGATCACCAGATTCTGGTGAGGATGGAGGTGTATTCGTTTCCTCGATTGGAACGACGAGCGAAATATCGCTGGTGGGCGAAGATTCGGGATCCGATAACAAACCGGGAAGCAGAAATCCCGCTCCTGCGATCATGCCACCGATGAGGAGGATGCCGGCTAGAACTGCAATCCCAATCCAGACCCCCGTATTCCCCTTCTTGACCGGCACATCTACCTGTATGGGCGCCCGAATAGTTTCAAGCTGGAGTAGACCGTTTATTCCCGACCTGAAGCTTTCGATATCCGGGAAGCGATTCTCCTGATCCAGCGCCATCCCGCGTTCTAGCGCAGCTTCAAGATGCTCTGGAACCTCGGGCTTCAGTTCACGGATCGGGATGAGCCGTTCTTTCTTGAGCATCCTCTGGACGCTGTCTGCTGGTTGCTGACCGCTGAGAAGGGAATACAGTGTTGCGCCCAGTGCATATTGGTCACTGCGTGCGTCCGTCCGTTGTCCACCATATTGCTCGGGAGGAGAATACCCCGGGGTCAACCCACGTGCACCGGTCGTCGTTGCGGATTGGTCGAATACTTTCGCGATACCAAAATCGACGAGCACAACGTTCCCATCAGGCGGAAGTTTTAAGTTGGCTGGTTTGATGTCGCGATGAATTATGGGTGGTTCACGGGTGTGCAAGAAAGTCAGCGCGTTGCAGGCAGAATTCCCCCAGGAGACCACCTCATCCACAGTTGGTGGACTGTGGTGCGCGCGTAGATGCAGGTCTTCCCCGTCGATGAAATCCATGACGAGGTATTGACGATCTTGAAGGATGAAGTGATCTGTGACCCGCGGCAAGTTGGGGTGGCGCAAACTTGCTAAGAGTTTTGCTTCACGCCGGAACTGACGTTCGGATTCCGGACCCAGGTTGAGGTTCTCTTTTAACGCAACTTTGATATCAAGGGTTTGGTCGTAGGCGAGGAAGACGGCACCCATTCCGCCTTTCCCGAGGCGTCCGTCGATCCGGTAACGATTGTTGAGAATTGAGCCAGGCTCGAGCGACATAGCGTAAATTGTATGACAGGGAGTTGTCGTGGTCAAATTGCGCTAGGGATATAATTCAAATCCACAAGAGCCGAGTTTGAGTTGAGATATATACCGGGTAGGGCATTTTGGGTGAGGCAAAGGCCCTCAGGAGGGTGCGATGATAGTCGGGGCAGTACCGGTGGAATGGGTTGAATATAAAGATGGGTGGACACCCGTCCATGCTAACGTTATCGAGGAAGGATTGGTAACCATCAACGTGAACGGAGAAGAACTCGTCACGATCATGTGCACACCCAAGGAACAAGATTTGCTCGCCCTGGGTTTCTTGTGGAACGAAGGGCTGATTGAAAAGATGGATCAAGTCGATCATTTGCATATCAGCGAGGATGGGTGCTGTGTCGATGTTTGGCTAACGCATGAGTTTAAGATGCCACCCCACAGGATCATTACCTCCGGTTGTGGGGGTGGGATCACTTTCGATGACTCATCTGATCGGATTCCTTCCGTCAGCCATAATCTGCAATTAACTCCCGAGCATTTATTCGATGCCTTCCGTAAGCTTCATGCTCCAGATAGCCTTCATGCCACTGCTCGTGGAGTCCACACCTCGGGGCTCACGGATGGCGAAGCTATCCTCGTTATGGCCGAAGACGTAGGTCGTCACAATACGATCGATAAGGTAATGGGGATCTGCCTCAAGGAAGGGATCCAAACCGAGGGAAGAGTCTTGCTTGCTACCGGCAGGATATCATCTGAGATGTTGCATAAAGGGGCGAGGATGGGCTGTCCTATTGTCGCCTCGAGGAATTCGCCAACATCGATGTCCATATCAATGGCAGATGCTTCCAATATTTCGTTGGTTGGCTACGTCAGGCAAGGCTCAATGCGTGTATATACTCATCCTTGGAGACTGGGATACGACGCCGCGATTTGAGGGGTTCCAATCCTTTCCCCCGCTTCCTTGGTTCAATCACCCGGGCTGTATTCTTCGTGATGAAAAACGTAGCGGAACCGCGTTTGCATGGGAACATGCCAAATGAAGCCGGCTGACCGGATGGGTAGATCGTCGCCTGCTGATCGCTTTCTTTACATGACAGAGGCGATTACTGTTTTCCCCAAAATTTGTTTTCAGAATCGAGGACCTTGCCCCTTTCCATCAGCAAGCGGATGGATTCCTGTTTCGTCTAAAACCTGTTACCGGAATCGTGATGCGTGACCGCCTTGGGTCCCTCAAGCAATATTTCTTCGAACAATTTCTCGATTTTATTTTTTACGAGGGTTAATTAGCTTCACTGCACTGACTTTGTACTCGGGTATCTTCGCTACTGGATCGAGCGTGTGATCTTGTGTAAGCACGTTGGCAGGGGCTTCGCGCCAATGGAACGCTAGAAATACTGTCCCGACTGCCACTCGATCCGAGATCTTTGCCCTTGTGCGAACCTGACCCCGCCGGCTTTCGATCACCACAGCGTACCCATCCTTCAATCCGATGTTAGCAGCGTCCTCCGCATTGATCTCGACATAGCCCTTAGGCTCTCGCCAGTGCAACGCTTCACTTCGGCGGGTCATGGTACCGGAGTGATAATGATAGAGGACTCGGCCTGTTGTGAGAATAAGCGGGAAATCCTCATCTATTTTTTCTGCCGGATCACGCGCGTCGAGAGGTGTGAATTTTCCTCTTCCTCGTGCGAATCCTCCAACGTGAAGGATCGACGTGCCAGTGTGGCTCTCTTCGGGGCAAGGCCACTGCAGGCCTTCTTCGGCAAGACGCGCATGACTCATGCCGGCGTATATGGGGGTCGTTGAAGCCAATTCATCGAAAAGTGTTTCGGTAGAATCGTACTCCCAGTAATTGGATCTTCTATCCACCCCCATTTTTTCATCAAATCTTTTCGCGATTTCGCTGATGATGCGCCAGTCAGGGAGGGCTTCCCCTGGAGGTGCCAGCACAGGGTGGAGCAGCTGAACTCGGCGCTCGCTATTGGTGAAGCTTCCATCCTTCTCCAGAGATGACGCGGCGGGGAGAACAACATGGGCGAGTAGTGCCGTTTCGCTGGGGAAGATGTCCTGGGCAACCAGAAAATCTAAGCCACGAAACGCTTCTTCAACATGGTTTGTGTTGGGGTCAGACATCATTGGGTTTTCGCCCATGACGTAAATGGCGCGGACGTCTCCAGCGGTCGCTGCATGCGTTGCTTCCACGATCGTGAGACCAACCTCGGCGGGAAGAGATTCTACTTCCCATACCTCCCCAATCTTCTGACGTGCAGCGGAATCGGTGACGCGTTGGTATCCGGGAAGGACGTTTACGAGGCATCCCACATCGCAGGCACCCTGGACGTTGGCTTGTCCGCGGAGAGGGTTGACACCGGTGGAAGGTTTTCCGATTTGGCCGCAGAGCAAGCTTAGATTTGCCAGAGCCAGAACATTGTCGGTTCCATGGCTGTGCTGGGTGATCCCCATGGCATAGAGAATTGTGCTGTGACCCCTTTGACCATCGTAGATGGAATCGCCGTTTTGCCGCTCACCGAGCGCATACATGCGCGCGGCCTCGACAATCTTCTCCGCAGGAACACCGGTAGCGAGAGCAGCTCGTTCAGGTGTGTAATTAGCGAGCGAGTCGGCCAAATCGCTAAACCCTTCCGCACGCTCCTCGATGAAGGACTCATCGAGCCAACCCTCCTGGATGATGATGTGCATCATGGCGAGGTAGATATGGATATCCGTACCAGGTTGAGGTTGCAGGAAAAGGGTTGCATGCTCGACAAGCGGCACGCGTCGAGGATCGATAATAATCACGTGCGCACCTTCTCTGGCTGCCCTGACGACTTCGTAGCTTATAACGGGATGAGATTCTGCCGTATTCGATCCGGTGATAAAGATGCAATCCGCATCTCGGATTTCACCTATGGAGTTGGTCATTGCTCCGCTGCCGAAGGCCTGCACGAGGCCTGCTACTGTGCTGCTGTGTCAAAGTCTGGCACAATGGTCGATGTTGTTTGTTCCTATCCCGGCTCTGAAGAATTTCTGGAAGAGGTAGTTTTCCTCATTCGTACATCGAGCGGATGCTAACCCCATGATCGCATCAGGCCCATGTTTCTCTACGACCTCAGCGAAACGAGTACACACGATGTCGATGGCGGTTTCCCACGATACAGGCACAAAGTAGTCATCAACTTTAGGGCGTCGGACGGCAAGAGGAGATATTGTGGGCGCTTCCCATGGTTCATCGGTAATACCGAGTTCATGGGCAAGATCGCGCCTTATTAAGGGCTGGGTGAGTCGATCCTCATTGCGGACGAAATCCCAACCATACCTGCCCTTGGTACAAAGGAAATCGCCATTTACGGAGGGAGCGCCTGCTGACCGGGCGTAGAGGATCTCATCATCCTTTACTGCATATTCGATCTGACATCCCACACCACAATAGCCGCATACGGTACTGATACGTTCCAATTCCCACTCACGACCACGATTTATCCGTGAAACTGGCATTAAAGCGGCCGTTGGACAGACCTGGACACAATTTCCACAAAACACACAGGTGGAATCGATCATAGGGCCATCAAATGGCGTAGCTATGTTCGCTTCAAATCCACGTTTTGCAAAATCGATTGCATGGACACCAACGATCTCATCACAAACACGGACACATCGTCCGCAGAGGATGCAATACTTATGGTCACGAATGAAGAATGGATTGTCATCTTGCAGGAGAGAACGCGAAATGATCTCGGTGAAGCTAGTCTCTTTTACGCCGTATTCGTACGCATAATTTTGAAGCAGGCACGCACCGGCCTTATCACAGGTCACACAATCAAGCGGGTGATCTGAGACAAATAGATCGATGATATCCTTGCGCATTTTAGTGAGCTGCTCGCTCTTTGTATTTGCCACCATACCTTCTTGACACTCGAGACCACAACTCACGGCAGGTTGTTCCATCCCTTCGACCTCAACTACGCACATCCGGCACCCGCCGGACACACTAAGTTCAGGATGGAAACAGAGACGTGGTATATCGATCTCGTAGGAGAGCGCTGCATCGAGCAGCGAGGTGCCGGAAGGAACCCGGACCGTTTTCCCATCGATGGTGAGTGTTATCATACCGACCTCCATGTCACCCATCTGGACCTTCAGAAGTGATCTCTGTGGGTACCAGGTCTTCATATTCGTCTCGGAAAAAACGCAATGTACTCAGCACCGGATTGGGTGCGCTTTGGCCAAGGCCGCAAAGACTGGTGTTTTTCACCAGATGGCATAATCTTTCCAACCTATCGATGTCTTCTATTTCTCCATGCCCGTCAATGAGCTTGTCTAGCAGGGCGCGGATTTGTACGGTGCCGACACGACAGGGAACACATTTCCCACAGCTTTCATCGAAACAAAAATCCATGAAAAAGCGAGCGAACTCCGGCATACTTGTAGTGTCATCAATAATAACCAGCCCTCCAGATCCCATGATGGAACCGAGCGCCTGTAGGTTTTCGTAGTCAACGGGTGTGTCAAGATGTTCTGCAGGGATACAGCCACCGCTGGGACCACCGGTCTGGGCTGCCTTAAAATCCGCCTTGCCCGGGATGCCGTCGCCGATGTCATAGACGATTTCGTGCAGGGAAATGCCCATGGGAACTTCGATAAGACCTGTGTGGTTGAGATGACCGGCAAGCGCAAACACTTTCGTGCCTTTGGAATCATCGGTACCGATCCGCGCATACCAGTCGGCGCCTTCTGTAATAATGAGAGGGATATTGGCCATCGTCTCGACGTTGTTAATGACTGTCGGATTCCCCCAAAGACCAGATGTGGATGGGTAAGGTGGACGCATCCTTGGCATCCCGCGTTTTCCCTCAACCGAATGGATGAGCGCTGTCTCCTCCCCGCACACGAAAGCACCCGCGCCAATGCGTACTTCAGCATTGAAGTTGAAATCTGTTCCAAGAACCGATTTCCCCAGGATTCCGCGGCGACGCGCATCTCGGATTGCGCGTCGTATCCGGTCAATGGCGATGGGATACTCCCCACGTATATAGAAGTAGCCGTGTTTTGCGCCCACCGCGTAAGCCGCTATCATCATACCTTCGAGGACTCGATGCGGGTTGTCTTCCATAACCGTTCGGTCCATGTAAGCGCCGGGGTCGCCTTCATCGCCATTAACGACGATATACTTAACGTCTGAATCCTCTTGCCGTACAAAATTCCACTTTAGACCCGTAGGAAACCCTGCGCCCCCGCGTCCCCGAAGACCACTGTTGAGGATTTCATCGCACACTTCCTCAGGCGTCATCTCTTCCATCACGCGCGTGAGAGCTGTATAACCGCCATGAGCGAGGTAGTCCTCAATACGTTCAGGATCGATGTGCCCTACATCACGGAGAACGACCTTAAACTGAGATGAAAAAAAAGGAAGAGATGTCGAAAGGAGATGTTTTTTCAGGCTTCTTTTCCGGCGTGCCATTTCTAGGTTTTCTCGAGAGGCGAGCAACTCATCAGGGACGTCAACATTCTCGCCCTCGATTTTTCCTAAAGGTACATTCTTCGCAACGAGTTGATGTGATAACTCGACATCTATATCCGCATATAACGTCGCGCTTTCACCACGTTTTTCAATACGGACAAGAGGTCCTCGACTGCAGAGACCCATGCAGCCAGTTTGCACCAGTTCTACTTCCTCGGGATTGCAGCCTGAAGCCTTGATGTCATCTTCAAGCGAGCGTCGCGTTTCTCCGGCGCCTGCAGACAAGCATGCCGTACTGATACAGCAGAAAATTCGTGTCTGATATTTAGCCTGCCGCTCGCGTTCCCGCTCCGCGATATCCTGTAGTTTCTTGTGTGTCATTGTTGACCCCTTGCGATTATGCGGCAATCTCAGCTTTTAAAGTATCCTCTATACGCAAGATCATCGAATTGGGCGTTTCTTTTCCATAAACTTTCCCATTGATGACTGTAACTGGAGCCAAACCACAGCTGCCCAGGCATCTTGCTGTTGTAAGACTGAAGAGACCATCCTCGGTAGTTTTTCCTTCAGCGACGCTGAAGCGCTCTGATAGTGCATTGGCGATATCAGATGAACCTTTTACATGGCACGCCGTTCCTTTGCAAATGATGCAGTTGTGCTTGCCAAGCGGCTCAAAGGTGAACAAATGGTAGAAGGTTGCAACACCATACACCTGACTCATGGGTACGTTCAAGTGGTTTGAAATGTAAATTAATAAATCTTCAGAGAGGTAACCAAACGTCTCCTGTGCGGTATGGAGAACTTCAAGTAGCGCATCCTTCTCGTACTTAAAGCGCTTCATGGTCCGTTCGACTGTGTTGTAACGTTCGTCACCACTTGGATGACTGTGGTTAGATCCTCCGTCTGGCTTGTTATTATGCTCACTCATTGGGATGACCCTCCCATGTGCATAGGCTAATTCGGTACATGCTCTACCTCACTAAGATACGTCGTTGAACCCTCGACGGAGCGTCCTCATGACCACGGCACTTGGACTCCACAATGTATCCTACGTGAACGTCACAGGATGAAGACTTCAATAAATTATAGATATCTCAGGCGTGCTTCCATAGTGAAGGAAGTCATGGTTAGTAATTTGAATAGTCCTAATATTTTTAACATTCCTCGGGCGCCAAGGGAAAGACACCCAACGAGTATCAAGGATCTCTAGCGCGGGGAATAACACCAGAAGTTGATCGAATCAGTCGAGTTGGGAATATTCTTTGAGGTTACCCTCAGCCATGGGGTTAACAAGGTCATCATTGGACGCTTCATTGGATCGCCGACATCGAATGGCAATAAGATTGGGGAGAATGCTCGAAATCTGGGTATGGACTTGATGAATTACGAATGTTCGAAGGAAGTCCATGCCCTCAAATCTGTAAGTTCCAGGTCTCTAGATTCTGGACCATGTCTTTAGCGGTGAGGTCCAGTCCAAGTGGAGTGATGGACACAAATCCCTCAGATAGCGCACCAATGTCCGTGCCCGGCTCTGGAACCCCTGTAGGCGCATCTCCACCAATCCAATAATATTTTCGTCCTCTCGGATCTTCCCGTTCGACGAGTTCGTCCCGGTATATGCGTGCTCCCTGTCGGGTGATTCTTACGCCATTGATCGCAGCCCGCAGCTTATTCGGGATGTTTATATTCAGGAAAACTCCACTCGGGAGATGCTGGTCTGTGAACCTATGTACCAGATTGCTTGTGATTTCCGCTGCTGTATCAAAAGCGATATCCACTCCTTGTTCACGATCGGAATCGATGGAAGTAGCTATGCCGGGCAAACCAAATATGGCGGCTTCCATCGCGGCCGTTACAGTTCCACTGTAGGTGACATCGTGGCCAACATTTGCGTTTGGATTGATTCCCGATACCACTATGTCGATTGGGTCTTGGATCAGACCTAGCAATGCCAATGCAACGCAATCCGATGGGGCGCCGTCCGTGGTAAGCGCGGGTGTGCCGTCCTTCAGGGTTGTGTCCCAGACGCGCAGCGGTTTGTGAAGCGTCTTAACATGCCCGGATGCGGACCAATTCCGTACCGGAGCGAATACTGTTACTTGGCCAAGCTTGGAAAGCGCCTGGGCTAGCGCGAGTAGACCGGGGTGTGTGACACCATCGTCATTGGTTATTAATATGTGCATAAATTGTCCTCCAAGGCATGAATTCTACACCAATGTACCCGCAGAGCTTACACGATTTATGATCTTATCTCAGGAGTCATTTAAATTGGATGGTGCTAGGTGAAGTTAGACATCGGGCGAACCGACCGAGGCTGGGGGGCCAGGGAGAAAGAATGCTGAAGGGAGTGAACATTGCCCCGTTATAATTCTGGCTTCTCAAGCCCTTTTCTCTCATTTTTTATCATGAGTCAATTCGCATCGTTGACCGATGAGGGGCGCCGTGATAAGATGACCATGCTGCGGACAATTATTTTATTTTTATACCCGCATGCCCGGTTTCATTATTGTCTTCATTCATCCACATCTGAATATCCCAAGGTCTGAGTCTTGGCGCAGAAGGACACAACAAGAATCGGACATCTTTGGGGAAGTGGGTCTCAATTATTTGAAGGTGAGCACCGGAACCGGGTGGTCATCTTGTTTTTTTAAGGGGAACACAATATGAGTGTGGAATTTATTGTTCGGATCGTAGGAATGATCGTCCTGTTTGCTGGGGGCTACTATATTGGTTCAGTGTTGGGAGAATCATTGGGCGATCAGCCGCTTTTATGGGCCTTGGTGTTTGCATTCGTCGGGGCGCTGATGGGTTTAATCGTCACACCGTTTATTACTACCCGCCCGATTAGAAAAATTCGCTCTCAAATCGCCCAACTTTCTGCCCGCACGATGATCGCTGGGTCAGTGGGGTTAATTATTGGGTTGCTTATAGCCGTGCTTGTGGCGATACCGCTTTCGCTGCTTCCAGAACCTTTAAGTCAAATTCTGCCCTTCGCCGCCGCGCTCTTGTTTGGTTATCTTGGCCTGACCATTTTTGTCATGCGCCAAAATGATATCAGTAATTTATTCGGAGGCAGATTTTCCGGGGGCAGCAGGGAACCATCGGACAATGAAGGTGTGGATCGGAGCGTGCTGCTCGATACTAGTGTCATTATCGACGGGAGAGTGGCAGATATCGCCCGCACTGGATTTATAAGCGGAATGATGTTAGTTCCTTCATTTGTGTTGAACGAATTACAACATATCGCCGATTCGTCTGATGGACTGAGAAGACAACGCGGCAGGCGTGGATTGGATATTCTCAATCGCCTCCAAAAAGACTCTTCCATCTCGTTTCGGATTACGGACCTTGATGTGGAGGGCGTGAAGGAAGTTGATGACAAGCTGGTGATACTTGCCAAGCAGCTGCATGGAAGTATTCTCACGAATGACTACAACCTGAATCGTGTCGCGGAACTTCAGGGCGTTGAGGTCTTGAATATTAACGAATTGGCTAACGCCGTCAAGGCAGTATTCCTCCCCGGCGAAACGATCGAGGTCCATGTAATCCAGGAAGGTAAGGAATATAAACAGGGTGTGGGTTATCTCGATGATGGCACGATGGTGGTCGTAGAAGATGGGAAAAATCACCTCGATTCGGTCTTGAATGTGACCGTCACAAAAGTGCTCCAAACTGCCGCAGGTCGGATGATCTTCGCTCGACCAGAATCGAATTCTGCGCGCGAACAAATTGCGGAGTAAGTCCCCCGATGACTGTAATGATTTACAACACGATGACGAAGTCTAAGGAACCATTTGAACCGCTGGAAGCTGATTCGGTGAAGATGTACGTTTGCGGACCAACTGTCTATGACAACGCTCATGTTGGGCATGCCATGTCGTCAATCGTTTTTGATGTCATTCGTCGCTACCTCGAATACCGCGGCTATACAGTCAGGCACGTGATGAATTACACGGACGTCGATGATAAAGTCATCATCAGGGCCAATGAGTTAGGGGAGGATCCGCTGGAGCTGGCGGGAAAATATATCCGCCGATACGACGCACATTTGAAAGCTTTGAATGTTCTTCCTGCAGAAGCTTATCCACGTGTCTCACAAGAGATCGATCAGATCATCGAGATGGTGAGCGGACTCATCGAACGTGAAATTGCCTATGAAGTTGAGGGAGATGTTTACTTTCGAGTTTCTAGCGACGAAGATTATGGACGTCTCTCACATCGCAATCTAGAGGAACTGCAAGCGGGCGCTCGCTTAAGGGTCGATGATCGGAAGGAAGATCCGGCTGATTTTGCACTCTGGAAATCCGCAAAACCCGATGAGCCCGCTTGGGAAAGTCCGTGGGGTAAAGGGCGACCAGGTTGGCATATCGAGTGCTCGGCGATGAGTCTTCATCATCTTGGTGAACAGATCGATATCCACGGCGGAGGGAACGATCTTATCTTTCCGCATCACGAAAATGAAATTGCACAGTCTGAAAGCTTCACTCAAAAGCCTTTTGCGAAATACTGGGTACATAACGGCATGATGCAGCTCAGCGGTGAAGCGATGTCGAAATCAACTGGAAATGTGTTCAATGTAAACGAGTTTTTAGAATCGTATGAAGGGGACGTGCTCCGGGTTTTAATATTAAACGCCAGCTATCGAAGTCCACTAACGTTCAATGAAGAGGTAGTCGAGCAAGCCGTACGGGCTTTAGATCGAATAAAGGGTGGTTTGCGACCCGCAACGCCTCTTGCCAAGATCCCCTCCGGAACAGAAACGGCTTTGGCGGAAGCGACGGACGTAGCACGGCGTGGTTTCGAAGCGTCGATGGATGATGACTTCAACACAGCCGGAGCCTTAGGGCATATATTTAATTTGGTCAAGGAGATCAACCAGGCTAGGACTGCAGGTCTCGAGGCGGAACCGCTTGGGAAAGCTCAAGAAACACTGCAAGAGCTTACGGGTGTGCTGGGATTGAAGTTGAGCGTAGAAGAAATGATACTGGGGAAAGAAGCCACACCATATATTGATCTCTTGGTCGAAGTTCGTCAGGAACTGCGTCAGGCGAAGCAATGGGAGCTTTCCGACCTCGTACGTGATAGGTTGGCAGATCTGGGTATCCAGATTGAAGATGGCAAGGAAGGCCCTACCTGGCATGCGATATAAATGGGGTTAGCAGCCTTCTTTGGCTTTCCCTGTACATCCATTATTTCCCGCACTGAGATCTAGAATGACCACAGGTAAACGAGAACGAATCTACGGACGGAATGCTCTCCTCGAAGTTCTCCGCGCAGATCGACGACCCGTCTATCACGTTAGGATTGCAGAAGGGGCAACAATTAAGGGCAGACTTCTTCTCATCACAGAGATGGCGGATAAATCCGGTATTCTGGTTGAACGCGTACCAAGAAAAATCCTCGATGCCGAGTACACACATCATCAGGGGGTGGCAGCCAGTGTAGGCGCATATCCCTATGAAGATTTGCACGTTATCCTGGCGCGCTCGAAAGAAAACACAGCTGCGCCCCGCCTGCTGCTCCTTGATAGAATTCAGGACCCTCAGAACCTGGGCGCTTTGCTGCGATCGGCCGAAGTATTTGGTTTGGGTGGCGTTGTGCTACCGCTCCGGCGCGCCGTAGGTGTAACTCAAGTCGTCCTTCGTGCTTCAGCCGGCGCCAGTGAACATCTGTATATTGCAAGACAGAATATTGCTCAGGCAATCCGTGTATTAAAAAAAGAAGGATTCTGGATTGCGGGCCTGGAGAATGATCCCTCGGCTGTCCCGCTAGGTGAGTTTCATTCTGATGGCCCTCTGGCTCTGGTGGTGGGAAATGAAGGAGATGGATTGGGACGGTTGGTGCGAGAATCTTGCGACTATTTGATCAAGATTCCCATCGTAGGAAGAATTGATTCTCTGAATGCCTCAGTGGCAGGATCCATCGCAATGTTCTCGCTATGTCGAAGCTCATGAAGAAGGCGCCGGCAAGTCGCTGGGGGGGCGCTCCTCCAGCTTGGTTTTCATTGACGGTACATATGAATCTTGGTAGACTCGACAGGCAAAGTCGGCATGGGAGTCTGGTATAATAAAATGGCGCCGAGCAAGTGAGGCGCGTTTTCTTGTCATGCCGACGTAGCTCAACGGCAGAGCAACCGCTTTGTAAGCGGTAGGTTATGGGTTCGATTCCCATCGTCGGCTTGCTCTTCCATGGGTAGCTTGTACGGTCTTACGAGGGCGGTTACCCAAGTGGCCAACGGGGGCTGACTGTAAATCAGCTGGCATACGCCTACGGCGGTTCGAATCCGTCACCGCCCACTGATAGCCATGCAGATTGCTTTTCAAGCTGTCGGGAAGTTTAGCAGCGTAGGCCCTCATAGCTCAGACGGTAGAGCACGTTCTTGGTAAGAACGGGGTCAGGGGTTCAATTCCCCTTGAGGGCTCTAATAGAACATGTCGACCGGAATAACAAAGTAAGGAGTAGCGATAATGGCGAAAGC
>JBGUDT010000057.1:0-14895 GCA_041821665.1 Anaerolineales bacterium | reverse complement strand
CCAATTACTGTGGTAGATGACCTCTCCTCGGACGAATTCTGTCCGTCCGCAAGTAGCCTGTCACCAGGAGAAACCCTGACCTGCTTCGCAACATACAGTATCCAACAGCAGGATCTCGTTGCGGGTGTGGTCATCAATTACGCAACCGCTCAAGGCACGTTTGACGGCAACAGTGTGATTTCAAATACAGCTCAGGCGAGAGCCGTTGCAGCAGCAACACCTGAACCTACGCCGGTCACGCCGACGGCCACGCCAGTCACACCGACGGCCACGCCAGTCACACCGACGGCCACGCCAGTCACACCGACGGCCACGCCAGTCACGCCAACAGCTACGCCAGTCACGCCAACAGCTACGCCAGTCACGCCAACAGCTACGCCAGTCACGCCAACAGCTACGCCAGTCACACCGACGGCCACACCGGTCACTCCGACGGCTACGCCAGTCACGCCGACAGCTACGCCGGTCACGCCCGAGCCAACACCCACAACACCCGAGCCCACGCCTACGACGCCCGAGCCCACGCCTACGACGCCCGAGCCCACGCCTACGACGCCCGAGCCTACGCCTACGACGCCTGAGCCATCATCAACACCGAGTTTTTGCTCCTGGACTCTGGACTTTGAAACCGATGCATTCGGTGAGCCCCTCGTCAGAGGGGAGATCATCGACACTGAGTGGGAATCGATCGGCATCCACATTACGACGGATAATCCAGCGAAATATCCGGCCATGATTTTCGACAGTGCAAATCCCACCGGCTATGACTGGGATCTGGGTTCTCCGAACACGGATTTCGGTGGACCAGGACGAGGTGCCGGAGGTGAAGAGGGTCAACCCGGTGAAAATCGCTGGCCGCTCGGCAATGTCCTCATCCTATCTGAAGATGGTGACCAGGACGACCCAGACGATTATTACGCCGGCGGGACATTCATATTTACTTTCCAAGCACCGGTGAAAGTGCATGAGGTACAACTTCTGGACATCGATATTGATGAGACCGATGGAACTATCCTGGTTTTCGATGCTTCCGACACCAAATTGGGCATGTACACCATGCAACCGTTCGGCAACAATAGCGTCCAGAACGTGCTCATCGATTTAGAGAACGTTTCTCGATTAGAAATTCAGTTGGAGAGCAGTGGAGCCGTTGCTTCGGTTTCTTTCTGCGATCCAGAGCCTAATCCGGATGATCCAACTCCTGAAGTAACCCCGGAACCGACTGAGGAAACAACTCCCGTCGCAACTAAACCGCCCAACCTAAACGTGAGTTCGTGTCTGGTGAAGGACGAAGATCTGTTCCGCTTCAAGATTTCGAATAACGGAGCCGACGGCGAGTATCGTCTCAGAGCATACTCAGGTGAAATCCTTGGTCCATGGCCGATTGAAAATGGTAAATCCATTGGCGGAACCACGGAAGAAAAGGCTCTCTCGACAGAACTGGAAGCGACCTGGCTGAAAGAGTATCTCTCTGACAATTACTGGGTGAATGCAGGAGGCTTGCATATAACCTCCCTGCAGGGTCATGCCGAACACGGCTATTTCTGTAATGCTGAGGGCCAAGAACCTACGGATGAACCGCAAGAGACTCTTACGCCAGATCCATCACCTTCACCTGATGTGACAGAATCGCCACAACCCGTACCCACAAAACCAGATGAAACACCGATTCCCTCCCCGGTCGTGACTGAAGATCCAAAATCACCGCCTACGAATCGACCAACCGTCAAACTCGGTCCAGACCTGTCAATTTCGGAAGGCGAGACACTCCGCCTGGTTGGCAACATCCAGGACCCGGATTCAAACAGCTGGACCGCGAAGGTAGATTATGGCGTCGACAGAGCCGGAAAGACACTCGACGTTGACGATCAGGGGAATTTCTCCCTAGAACATATCTATGGCGACGACGGCATTTACCTCATTCAGGTCATCGTGACCGATGATCAAGGTAATTCGGGTTCAGACGAAATAAATCTCGAAGTAGTAAATGTCGCACCGGAGGTCGAGTTAGCTGAAACCGACGATACCGGGGATTGCAAGCCCAAGGGAGACGACGACGGGGTAAAACGGAACTACTGCAGGAATGGCTTTTGGGCCACCGTGAATGTAGGCGATAAAATCGAATTGCATGCATCTGCTGAAGATCCAGGATCGGATGATCTGGTCTTCACCTGGAATTCAGATGAATCCGCAACCTATTTCAATAACGGCGCTTCCTCCGATGGCAACCCAAGCCCAGACGGTAAATTCCCCTTTGGGGCAGATGACCAATTCATAATTTCATTTGATGAGGCAGGCGTCCATAAAGTCTCCTTGATCGTCAAAGACGACGATGGTGGAGACACTGAAATCACAATTCGCGTCAAAGTCATCGAAGTTAGAGAGTGTGTTGGTTCCTTGGGTTTTTGGAAGCATCAGTTTGCCGAAAATGGCAGCCACCAAATCGATGATGATGAACTTGGACGGTACCTCGATCTTATTGAAAATAAATCGGGATATTTTAACGATTTCTGGGGAGCAATCTCATCAGAGGAAGCACACAACATCCTATCTTTCTCAGATAATGACTTCCGGGCAAAGGTACGTGCCCATCTATTATCTGCCTGGCTGAACTACGCCAAAGGATCGGTAGACTGGGATGACAAGATCGGGCTTGACAAGGATACAAGAGAATGGCGCTTTGACCGCCTTGTTGCACGGGTGGAGAGTATCCTTTCAAATTCCGAAGCCTCGGCTAGTGATTATCAGTACGCCAAGGATCTTGCAGAGGCCGTGAGCATGCTCCAAAAGGAACGATCAAAATGTTCCTACACCGTGTCCAAGGATTAAGCGTAAATCACGAAGATTAATTCAGTCTAGTGCTATCCACTCAGGAAAAAGAAAAACCAGCCATTGTGCTGGTTTTTTTCATTAGGTCAATCGATCTTTTACTCCCCTTGTTGAGAATGTAAGGGTATGTTGAGTAGGGATCCTTTTCATCCCACGCACATCATGCAGCCTCTTATCAGCCACTAGAAAAAGTGTCCAGTACAAAGTATTAAACCTCTTGTGCAGCAAGACCTTACGATCGACTTGCAAAGCCACCACTTGACCTCGCAGGTTGGTTATCCTATTAGACACAAAAGCCATCAAATGTATAGAAATCTACCCGGATGGCATCAAATCTGCAACCAGTCTTTTCTAAGAGAAGGGTGAAATCGCGGATTCGAGCTTCTGGAAGATGAGGATTTCACAATAATGAAATACCGTGAACAACGAAGATTGTTGAATACTCGTGAGGCAGCAGACTATTTGGGTATAAGCAAGAACACCCTCTATAGGATGGAACGGGATGGACTCTTGTTTCCTTACCGCACACCCGGAGGTCACCGACGGTATCACCTTGAAATGCTTGAAGCGTACCTTGAGCGAAGTCGATATCGAGCCCCTTCGTGATCGAAGGGAGCGACGATGGAGAGGATATCGATAAGTTCGTAGTTTCCTTATTCTTAAGAAAGGGGCTTCGTTCTTTAGAATGAAATCCCGGGGATTTATGCGATGACACATCGCCAGTTATCAAAACAATTGAAGAAACTGGATGCCGGTCCTGAATCACCACCTGATCTCGAGACCTGGGAACAGTTCCTGACGGAGATCGAGGAAGCCTACATCGCCGCGGATCAGGAACGGGACGAGTTGGAGCAATCCCTCGCTGATTCATCTCAGGAAATGCAGGATGTCTATGAGGATTTGAAACATACCTCTGAAGCTCGTTATCGAAGCATATTCGAAGGCGTACAGGATGCAATCGTCGTGGTTAAACACGACGGATCCATCATCGACATCAACACTCGAGCAAGCGAGATGTATGGTTGGTCGCGAGAAGATTTCACGAAGAAAACATTATTCGATCTGTCGATACCGGACAATAAAGAATCGCTTGAACCCATCCTCGACCAAGACCACCCTCTCGAAAACCCTATCGAGGCAATCAATATTCGTTCCGATGGGGAAGTCTTTCCAGTGGAGATCAACGCTCGATTCCATAACATCAACGGAGATAGTGTTGTACTTGCTGTAGTGCGAGACATCACTGAGCGAAGAAAAGCTGAGAAACAACTCGAGGAGGAAGCCTTAGAACATGCTGCGGCTTCAATAATCCGATCGTCGCTCGACTATGCTGATGTAATTAATAAAATAACCGAGCAGATGGGTCAGGCGGTGGATGCAACGAGCGCTTGTGTATGCACGTTTAGCGCAAAAAATCATACCTCAACTGTACTGGCAAAATTCGTTAGCGCGGCTGCCAATGAGAAGGAGCGAGTTTCCAATATTGGCATGAACTCCCAACTGGGCGATGATTTTCCATATGACGTACGAGGAATCAGCAGTGGTAAAGTATTAAACTATAACCTCGCCGATGAGAATCTTTCAGCTGCGCATCGATCTTATTTGGAAGACCACGGCGCGCAAGCCATCCTCATCATCCCTTTACAAATCCGAGGTCGCACCATCGCCTATGTTGAGCTCCGGGACACAAGCGGGGAACGCGCGTTCACTGGCGACGAAATCGCACTGTGCCAATCCATCGGGCAGCACGCCGCCGCAGCCATTGAAAATGCCAGGCTCTACACAGAGGTGCAACGAGAGCTCTCAGAGAAGAAGTTTGCAGAACAAGCGCTACGTGAATCCGAGGAGAAGTTCCGAACCCTCTCGGAAAAATCTCCGAATATGATCTTTATCAACCAGGCCGGTAAAATTGTCTACGCCAATCCGGAATGCGAGAAGCGCATGGGGTTTTCACGGGAGGAATTCTATTCCCAAGATTTCGATTTTCTCTCCTTAATTGTAAAAGACCACATCCCGACCATTAAGAAAAGCTTTGAATTACATCAACGTGGCGAGGAAGTGCCGCCATATGAATCCGTCCTGTTAACAAAGGACGGGAGGGAGCTTCATGCCATCCATGCGACCAGGTTAATGACGTACGATGGCAAACCAGCGATTCTCGGGATCGTGACTGACGTCACCGAACGCAAGGTTGCAGAGAAAGAACAAGCCAAACGGGCTGTGGAGCTCTCCATCCTCAGTGAAATCGGTGGAAAAATCGCCGCTGTCCTTGATCTTAATGATTTGCTCGATCGGACCGTTCAACTTGTTCAAGAGAGATTTGGCTATGAACATGTCGCTATTTTCCTATTGGACGTCGAGAACGATTCTCTTGAGATGCGAGCCCGATCGGGCGTCTATACAGATGCATTCCCGGAATACCACACTATCAAGCTTGGCGAAGGCATCGTCGGTTGGGTTGGAAAAACAGGCGCCAGCCTCCTGGCCAATAATGTCATTGACGACAAACGTTATATCAATTTCTATCCAAAGGCGATCCAATCTCAATCCGAGTTGAGCATTCCCATCATCGTTGGAGAAAAAATATTAGGCGTCCTCGATATCCAAAGTCAGGAACTAAATGCCTTCGACCAACATGACCAGATTGTCATGGACACACTTGTAGATCAAATCGCGGCTGCGATTGAAAACGCTCGCCTCTACGAAGAGATCCAACAAGAGCTACTAGAAAGACAAAAGGTTGTTGACGCATTAGGCGAATCGGAGTCGAACTACCGTAGTATTTTTGAAGGCGTGCATGATGCAATCATCGTTGAGAGCATGAATGGGGAAGTCCTCGATGTCAATCAACGAGCTTGTGAATTATATGGATTCTCTCGCGAAGATTTCTTAAAAAAGCAAATCTCAGATCTTTTTCCGACTGGTTCCTTTAAAGTTCTCCCGGATGACCTGGAGCAGGATGAGCTACCCGAGAAATCATTTGAATCCATCAATGCGCGTGCAGATGGAACACATTTCCCAGCAGAGATCTCCGCACGTCTGCATCATATTGGCGGCGAACAAGTCATGCTCGTCGTGGTTCGTGACATCACGGACCGCAAGCGTGCGGAGGATGAACTCGTCCGCTCGGAAGAGCGCCTACGGATAATCTATGAAAATGCTCCTGATGCGTACTACCTTACCGACCTTAAGGGCGAATTTATCGACGGAAACGCTGCTGCCGAAGAGATGATGGGGTACGCCAAAGATGAGTTGATTGGCAAAAGGCTCCTCGAAGTGGGCTTGCTTCAAAAGAGGGATATCCCACGAGCGGCGAAACTTCTGGGCAGGAACGTCGTTGGTCAAGCCACCGGTCCGGATGTGTTTAATCTCCAACGCCGAGACGGAGATATGGTTTCCGTGGAAATAAGCACGTATCCGGTCAAGGTCGAAAGCCAGACTCTGGTTCTTGGGATGGCTCGAGATATTACGGAGAGAATTAAGGCAGAAGCCGAGATTCGCGAGAGTGAGGAACGCTTCCGCAGTATCGCCGAGACCGCGGCAGATGCAATTGTATTTATGGACCACTCTGGCTACGTGCGCTACTGGAACAAGGCAGCCAGAAATATCTTCGGTTACACTAGCGATGAAGTCATCGGGAAGAAAGTTGATCTGATCATCCAGGCAGAAGAATTAGATCTTCAAAAAACAGAAGCTTCCCAAGAAGAACTCTCGGGGAACGGCAGAGAGTTAGGTAAGACAATTGAATTGAGCGGTCGCAGGAAGAACGGTGAGGAGTTTCCCATTGAGTTATCCCTAGCTTCATGGAAGACACGTGAGGGCGAATTTACCAGCGCCATCATACGCGATGTCACCGCAGCACGTAACGCTCAAAAGAGAGCAAAACTGCAAGATCGTCTGGCAGCCGTCGGCCAACTGGCTGCAGGGATCGCCCATGATTTCAATAACATACTCGGTACAATCATCCTTTACAGTGAGCTAATGTTGAACAGCAAAGAGCACGATCCAAAAGAGCGTGAGCGTCTTGATACCATTTTCAATCAAGCTCAACGTGGGGCGAATCTGACAGCCCAAATCCTCGATTTCGGACGAAGATCAGTAATGGAGCGGCACATATTAGATCTTGTACCCTTTTTCAAAGATCTCGAAAATTTACTGTCCAGAACACTCCCAGAAAACGTCAAGCTCTCCTTCACTTACAACGATGAAGAACATTATTACATCAATGCTGATCCCACCCGCATGCAGCAAGTGGTCATGAACCTTGCCCTTAACGCTCGTGATGCTATGCCCGATGGCGGCGATCTTATTGTCGACGTTTCGCAATTTGATGTCGTCTCAGGCTCCGTCCCGTTCCGTGATATGACCGAAGGTACATGGGTGAGAATTCGTGTCAGTGATACCGGCATCGGAATCCCCACCGATGTAATGCCACATATTTTCGAGCCTTTCTTCACCACTAAACCTCAAGGCCGCGGGACTGGATTGGGATTAGCACAGGTATACGGCATCGTCAAACAACATGAAGGCTATATTGATGCAGACAGCCAGGTTCCGCTGGGGACGATGTTTACGATATATTTGCCAGCGATGACTGATGTGAGCGAATCAGAAGATGTCACCGAATACGAATCCTTAATCGGCGGAACGGGCGAAACAATTCTCGTTGTCGAGGACGATAAAGCCACGCGCAAAGCAATTTGTGAGATCCTTGAGTCCATGGGCTATCAACTCCTGAATGTCGGTGATGGTGAAAAAGCCCTGGAAGTTCTCAAAGATGATGACGCAGGCATTAAGCTCATCATCAGCGATCTGGTCATGCCCAACATGGGGGGGCGGGACCTCTACGACGCTGTTGAGGCCTCCTATCCACAGATTAAAATGATTCTCATGACTGGTTACCCACTGGGGAGCCATACACGAGAACTCCTCGACCGGCGTCGAGTGACCTGGCTCCAAAAGCCGTTCACCACCGAGAGCCTTTCCAAAGCCGTTCTACAAATGCTCGATAAAGTTGTGTGAGCATCCTCGGGCTACCGAAGTTATCAGCCGAGTTAGCACAATTCACATCCCTCATGGGGATCCTCAATCTGTACTAACGAGAAATCAATCTGTGGAGCAGATTGTCCACAACCAAAGTTTTCCCGAGCCCATTCCTGTTTATTGTCAAGAGGTACGACCTCCTATTGCAGGCAAGGAGAAATCGTTGTAGATTTGACAACAACCTTCAATCACCCCTACTTCGTCCCTGGTTGTCTTTGCTCTTAAAACGATATTTAATATTTTTAATTGTGGAGGTAAAGAATGAGCTTATCATCATTGACTAGAGCATTCCTGATTATCCTGGTTGGATTCACAGGCGCCTGTGGTACGACATCATCTCCACCTACGCCGACGATGGAACCACCAACAGCGACAAAACTTGTGACCGCAACTCCTTCGCCGAGCCCGACCTCAACATACACGCCCACCCTACCTCCTTCTGCTACACCTTCTCCTCTCCCAACGGATACACCCACACCTGAAAACACATCGACACCATCAACCACCCCCACAGATGAACCCGCTACGATTGTAGCCAACGGGAGTGTGAACTGCCGCTATGGTCCCGATAAAGACTACCTGTATGCCTGGGGATTAACCGAGGGAGACACCGCACAGATTATGGGCAGGAACTATGGCAAGACCTGGTTGTGGGTTACGCCACACGATACGAACTGGCGTTGTTGGGTCGCCGCTTCAGCCGTGACGCCTTCAATAGATCTTGAAGAAATCCCCGTCGTGTATCCCCAACTTTTTACACATTCCGATGTACCAGCCCCTGCGGGAGTGAATAGCGTGAGGAACGGCAACAAGATCACTGTCAGCTGGAACGCGGCACCTCCCTCCGTGGACCTTGGCTATTTGATCGAGGCACGCATCTGCACCTCCGGTGGCTATTTGTGGGATGAGGTTTTCAGCACGGCGGCTACAAGCATGACATTCGATGACTATACAAGCTGCGCAGGAGATTCCTACGGTCAGGTCAGGGTCTTCAATAAACTGGGATATTCAACAGCTGTATCGATCTCCTGGCCGTAATCATAAGAAAACGAATCTCGAAGACCGGAAACAGTTCATGTGGTTCATATGAGTGGTTCGATTGTGTCGACCAATCACCCGAGCCTATATCCAGGGAATCCCCTTCCCGATTCAACGCCTGAGGGCATTTGTTTTTGAGCTATCCCCACCGACGATAGTATTGCTGCGGAATATCTCTACTAACCTCACAGCAGAAATCCGGTTTCTTTCAGGGTAATCCTTGATAGAATCACGCTCAGTATGACGCTTGAAGCAGTTTTCTTACTCCCAGGCGGGAAGATTGAAAAAGTCCATCTCTCAGTTCAATCCCTCGAGGAATTGGGTCGAACCGAACCTGAGGGGGTTTATACGATTACACGAACATTTCTTGGTAACCAGTTCGTACTCTTTGATGCACACCTCGATCGATTGGAAGAATCTGCCCGACTTGAGGAAATCCCTCTCAGTCTAGAACGCGATTCGCTTCGTTCTGCTATCCGAGAACTCATAGCAAAAGCCCGATTTGATGAGACACGTTTGCGTATCTCCATTCCCAAGGGACATCCCGAGAGAATTTTAATTGCAGTTGAGCCCTTGATCGGTGTCCCTGAAGAAACCCGTCTACGAGGCGCCCCTGTAGCCACGCATCTCATCACCCGACCAAATCCAAAAGCAAAAACTAACCTCTGGGAAAATTTACGGGCTGATGCTCGCGAGGATCTTCCCTCAACCATATTCGAGGGTGTGGTTCGGACAAAACAGGGCGTGTTGCTCGAAGGTTTCAGCAGCAACTTCTACGCTATCGAAGGTGGGGTTTTACGTACATCAAGCGAACAAATTCTCCATGGGGTAGCAAGAATCATTGTCTTAATTGTACTAGAAGGTTTTTTACCGATTGATGCTAGAGCTGTGAGTGTCGATGAGATTGAAAGACTCGATGAATCATTCCTCTCGAGCAGCAGTCGAGGCGTGGTACCCATAATTAACATTGATGGCATCACCATCGGTGATGGGAGCCCAGGTCCTCTCACACAAGAAATCATCCGTCGCTATGATGCGTGGGTTTCATCGCATCTTGAACCCATCTAATACATCCTCCATGACATGACAACAGACAAGTCTCTTATCTGTGTGATAGCGGGCTCACGCCGAATGGTTGTCTGTTCAATCGGGTAGAGGTACTTTGAGATCGTGCTGCATCTGGTCAAGTAAAAACATAAGAGGAAGGGTATAAATCGACCCTTCCTCTTACTGGCAACAAGTTCTAATATTATCAATTTTAATTTCAAAACTCAGGGCAGTTCGCCAATGACCTGGAAGGTATCCAGGATATGATCCGCAACGTCCCAGTCACTGTCCGATACCATCTGTGTCTCGACGAGGATGAGGTATGAAAATTGATCGTCCTTGGAGACAGCAGAAAGGACCATATAGGCCGTCCCACCGGGACCTCCACACTTCTTGAAAAGATCATACTTTCCCCGATAGAGGGTATCCTCATAGTCAAATCGCCCATCAAACTCGCAATCAGTAAGTAGTTCGTCCTGCATGATATCCAGGAGTTGCAGATATCCAGCAAGTCGTGCTAGATCATCTGAGACCGAAAACATCACACCGGGCACATCCCAGGTTTCGAGGAACCCATCCAAATCAGGTGCGGCGATCAGTTCTGCTCCGATTACATCCCCGTCAAAATACCAGGGTTCGCCACTTGTCTCCGCCCATTCAACGGGGACCTCAAGCTGAACGGATCCAAAATCATCCGTGATCGTCATAAAATCGCCAGTGGCTCCCTCGACAAAGATTGTCCAGGTGTACTCTCCATCCAGAACTACGCCAGCTTCCTCGACATAGTCGCCCTCACACATTTCTGCGCGCAGGTCGTAGGTACCGGCTGGAACATCGAACACGCTCCAAGTATCTCCCGGGTCGATCACAGTAGTTTCACCCAGTTGATCGTCTCCCCAATCCGTACTTTCACTTGGCGACACATAAAGGAAGCAGATCGAGTCATTGGCGAGATTCTCAACAACGAGCTCGGCATCACCACTTACCGTTGCGCCCCCATCCTCGGTCTCGGTGGATTTCTCCTCTTGTGAATCCTCTTCAGCAACTTCCTCAACAGTCGGAGGTGCTTCCCGCACATTCTGAGATTCATCGTCCGTAGAGCCCCCACATGCGAGTACTCCGAAAATGAGCGAGAACAGCACCATGAGGATCGGCATCCATTTTCTTTGTCTTATAACACTCGGCATTATTAACCTCCTGAGCAATTTGGATTCAATTTAATTAATTTTTTAGGAGCTTTTACTAATTACGATCTCGAGCAAACCTGCGATCCGTATTTCTGCACAAGGAGCTGAAATGGCTCTTTTCCCTTTGACTCCCAGTACATTATAGGGGGGAACGAGAATCTCCCTGCTTACTATTGCCTTACATCATGTTGAGAGATTTCCAGAGAAACTGCAGAGATTTGACGGAGATTACTCGACGCCCTCCAGATTTGCCTCGGTATTTTCCAGGAAACGGATCAAACGTCGTTCGTATTCTTCGGGCGCAAACTCAGCTGGACTTGCGTGTCCCATTCCCGGGATGATCCAAAATTCCCCTTCCTCCTTTATTGATTCAGCCAGGCGTCTGTGGTGTTCGACCGGTATGATCTGATCCTCTGCTCCATGGATTAGAAAAACCTGAAGGGATGATGTATGGGAAAGGTCCTGGACCAGGTCCACTTCTTCAACGCGCGCGTGGACCTTGTTCTCTGCGAGTGCCATGATGAGGTCCGCGAAAGGCCATTGTGGGAAAATCGAAATGGCGCCATAAGTATCTTCAATCAGATCTGACAGGCTGGAATATGTGCTTTCGATCACAATAAATTTGGGGATATCGCTTCTCGCGGCCCCCCGGATCACGGCAGCGCCACCTAACGATCGGCCAAGCGCCCCAATTCGTTCGGGATCAATGTCTTCACGTAAAGCTAAATACTCAAACGCCGCTATTACATCGTGAACTTCCTGGTAACCATAGGTCACCATATCACCATCACTCATGCCATGAGCGCGCAGATCGATGAGCAAGGAACCATACCCGTGACGCGCCAATATCTCAGCAGTGGGCAGCATGGAAGATCTGTTCGCTCCCTGACCGTGGACAAGGACGAGAACTCCCCTATTTGGTTCTTGCGGTGGCACGTACCAGGCAGATATTCTCAACCCATCTTCTGTTGTAAATGAAACTTCTTCAAACTCCAATCCAACCTCGGTGGGGGTCACATCCGGCACCGAGGGTTTTGCGCTCGTAAATGCCTGGAACTCCATATATACGAGCGCAGAAACAAGGGTGAAAACCCCGAGGAACGCAGCTATTAGGGCTGCGAGTATCAAATTGCGAAAATAGATTTTTGGATTGGATAACCTTCTTCTTGAAGATTGCATCGACCCATTCCAGACGATCCCTCGGGTGGGCGAAATCTTTGAGAGATCCTGTCAATCTATGGATTGAGAATACATCTAAATGAGCTGTTTGAACAAGGGCTTATGAATCAGTCTGTCGAGCATAGTGTGATCGTGCAGTTTGTGGAAGTTTGAATTAAGCTGGCAGGACAAATTCAATAAGAAGAAATTAGCTGCGAGTGAGGGGCATACCTTCGTATGAGAAGGAGGGAGAGATAATCTACATCTTCTCCGCTAGAATGAATGTCCACAGCATTGGCAGACGCATGGAAAGGATGTGGAACCGATCCGAGAGGAGAGATCTAAACCCCGGAACAGTCCAATGGTTGATATGCTCAGGTGTGTTACCGAATTCACGCATGTATTTCAAGCGAAGCATGTTGCCAACTCGCCACCATGGCTCGTTCGGCACGCTGACGAGTAAATATTTTCCCGAGACACGATGCACCTCTTCCAGCACTCTTTCAGGATCACCGACGTGTTCCAAAACTTCCAGCAGAAGGACGAGATCGAATGACCCCTCAGAGAAGGGAAGTCTCTGTGCATCCCCATTCACGAACTTGTTGCTGGCCATTTCCTTGCCCGCAAAATGGACACGATCATAATCTAGATCGAGGCCATAACTTCCCGCCTGGACATCATTTCGAATCGAGGCGAGGACAACGCCTTCCCCACAGCCGGCATCGAGCAGTGAATCAAACTGGATTGATCTCAGGAACGATGTGATCGTTGACAAGAACCTTTGATTGGCATAACGCACAATCGGATTGCGATCGTGGTATTTCATTTGTGGGATCGCGAGATTTTCGCTCGACTTACGCTCTTGATCCATAAATGATGAACTCACCTATTCTTCTAGGAGGACAGATGCCAGCTTCAACATGCAACCATCCTCCCTCACTAATCTAATCAACGCGTGGAATCAATTATCCGCCGCGCTCGAACTCCATCGTGCCTGAATCGACGGGTATATCAAAGAGCATCGATGGGCCTTCAAAAAAGTAAAGTACGGCTTCATTCAAGTGCGCGATAAAGGTGTCTCCGAGAGAGTCGGGCGCACACATCGCGAGCGTGGTCATAAGAATTTCAATATCGATCTCTCCATTCGATGCGGTGTAAGCTCCGTTTGCCATATTGCAATCCGCTTTTAGGATGACTGTATCATCAGGCATAAATTCCACGGTGTAGTCTTCAGGATTGGCGATATCGTATGCTTCAACGGGATCAACAAACCGGGTCCACGCCCAGGTCTCCCCAAGCAGTTCAGGTGCGCGGACTGTCCCCAATGCCTCAGATGAAGTTTCGATAAGGTCACCACCCTCGTATTCAAAGGTTTTTCTCACCCATTGTGTCGGGCAGCACATCGGATCATTATCTCCCTGGGCAACCATTTCAACAATAATTTGACCATCTTGTATTTGCAGTGAGAGAATTTTCACGCGATCACCGAGAAAAGTGGTCGCCACATTAACCAACTCCCCATCCTGGACCTGAACCAGTGCGAGCTCAAAAAAGGTTCCGCTGCCTCCCGTAGTTGTAATCAGGATGACGGCCGCAGCTTTTGAGCCATCGTTAAGTTCCCCATATGCGACGTGATCCGTGAGTGAGATAACCGCTTCTGAGGCGCTCCCTTCCGCAACCTGCTCATGGTACTCGCCATCCTGCAGTTGGGCTGTTCCCGACGAAGTCATGGCTGTTTGATATTCGAGGTTCTCGAGGATCTCGATGCCGAACTCACCATCCAACTCGCCGCTTGCACCAGGATTTTCTGCTTGGGTCACATAGCTCACCATCCGCGTCCCTTCTGCATCAAATAGGTTGAGCTGGTCAAGCTCGATGGTGTAAGTCCCTGCGTTTTGGAGCGCGGCCAGATACTGCGTCTCTTGCTCCATGATACCTTCATGCTCGCCGCAAAACATTTGAGTCACTGCTATTGGACCGATCGTGATCGACTCACCCTCAATTTCATAACTAGCGTTGTAATTATTGCAACTTGCCGAGCCTGAAAGTGTCCCATCTTCTGCAAACGTTGCGGTTATGGAAGTGTCCAGCAGGACGGATGTAAATCCACCCTCGCCGTTGTTGTACGCGAGGGCTTCCCAGGGCATGCTCGTGATAGAGATAGGTTCCGATGCAGAGAAACGCACAAGGACATCCCCCGAATCGTCCATGAGTGTGAGAGAAGAATCAAAAATCTCAAATCGTGTCGAGCCCCCGAGGGCTGAGAGATACCCGCTTTCTAATTCCATCTGGGGTTCTGGACATGCCATCATCGTGGAAGCAAAAAGACCGAATTCAATACGATCGCCATTGATTTCATAGCTCCCAGAGTATGAATTACACCCCGACGATCCCGATATTTGGCTATCCGAAAATTCGGCCGTAACTGGGGTATCCGCAAGGCTGTGTATAAGATCCCCATCTGCATCACGGTACTCTTTCATAACCCACAACGGACCATCCAGACTCGTAGATGCAACCGATTTTTCGACCGGTGTTTTACTGATCAATTCGAGGAGGATCCAGCGGTTCGAAGAGCCACCTGCTGGTGGAT
>JBGUDT010000056.1:0-15169 GCA_041821665.1 Anaerolineales bacterium | reverse complement strand
TCTCCCCAGCTTTGAGAGATGAACGGGAGTTATCCCGACCATACAGCCTTACATCGGTAGGTTAGTGGTTCGAGTCCACTCCGAGGAGCCTTCGATCAATCCAGACCTACACATCTTAACACAAGGGCTTATAAGCCCAAGGTTGCAGGTTAGGTTATTAGAGCTAGTATCGTGAGAGCTTGCTGGAGCACGACACGATTTTGAGCATCAATCGTTTACTCTAACCCTTGAGAGTTCAAAAATATCCAATATAGGACGCTCAGCCCCTCAGGTGGCTCCCCCTCCGATTATTCCAACATTCGGCCCCGCGTGAAGAGCAGAGGGATCAACGCCGTGAGAAAGATGGCGGTGTTGAATAAGGCGTTGAAGAGAACACCATAATAAATCGAGGCTCCGGTGTCGAGCACATACCAGAGGAGCAATCCCCAGAACATACAGTTCCACGCCCACTTTTTGCGTTGGGCGAACGGTATCTTAACCAGGAAGAAAACAAAAACTCCCCATCCTGCAATCGTTGCTCCGAGGAGGCCATATACCCAACTTTGAAATTTCAATGTGGTTGGATCCGGAACCTCTGAGCCCCAGAACGCGGGGTTGATATTGTCGTTAAAGAATGTGTCAAAAACGCTGGTCGTGTTGAAAAACACCATTCCGATACCAAAGAGAATAAGGAGCACCGCGAACACCAACAACCAGCGCTGCCAGAAGATGAATGATCCCATGGTTCAACCTCCAAAAGGTAGGCGCTCACAAGATGTTTATAATTTGCTAAAAGTGGAAACGGTCATTGAAAATGATAACGGCACAATCTTTGGTTATTAATTCCCCGACTTACTCATGGCCTTCGAGCAGCACCCGATCTGCGCCGTGATCGATTTCCCAGGGGTAGATGATATATGCATCCGTGATCGCTGCGTAGTAATCCGGTCGTGCGTGACCAAATAAGTTGCGATTGGGATTGTAGTGCAGCACACATGTGTAGGGATATCCGCCTGCAGAGGAAACTCGACTGCGCACGGCGGTGATCGTCCTACCCGAGCCCCAGACATCATCGACGATGAGAATATTCCGATTGATTATTTGAGCATCATCTGGGAATTGGATAAATTTCGGCCACGCCAATAGCTTTGATTCACCTTGTTGTGACTGAAACGGAAAGTCTACTCCCGCCGTGAGAACATTCTCGATGTTCAAGGTTTCACAGAGCATCCCACCGGGCACGATGCCTCCACGAGTGATGATGATCATCGCCTCGAATTCAGTGAGGAACTGAGGGATGATGTGATCAATTAATCCGTGGACATCTTCCCACGTGATGAGTTCTCTTCTCCGGGGCATTTATGTGATCCTGAAGGACGAGATTAATGCGGATGTGATCGTACGCCGCCTAAAGAACAACTTCATCGTTGATTGTGCTCGAGGACGTACCCCCTCGGTAGGACAGATCGCGGCATTCGATATTTTCAAGAATCTTCCTCACGGACGAGCTGCACCACCTCAAGCAATTCATTCCACTCTTCCTGGAAAAAATGCAATGTCACCGTCCCCAACTCGAGATGATACGTGGTCTCGCCATCGGGCTCTTCCGCTTTCCAAACAATGTAGTTCTGTGACTCGGCTATCGTCGTTGTCACCGGAGCATTTTCATCAGTCATAGGCTTCACCCTCTACGTTCTCAGACTTGTTCATCATCGGGAGCCATCGCTCAGTGTCGCCAATCTCGCTCCTGAGCACACCTGCTCATCCGGCTCAGAAATTGTATACCGTCTTTCAAAATATTTCATCACAAATTCATCGGAGTTCATCAACTCGTCTACTGCTGTAACAACCGTGGATTTCTTTTGAACATTCCGGCGAGGCACCATAAACAACCAGTACATTCGGTAGATGTATTCGATAGAGGGCTTTTACTCGGCGCCTTAAGTCCTTTTTCAAAGACCGCATATAACAGACACCCATCAGCTATCTGCTATTTCTAAAATCATGGCCAGACTCATTCTTAGAATAGCGTGAGGTGAATGAACCATGCTATGCACGGTCGAGCCAGATAATTTTGCATCAAACGCCCGGATTTACATCATCCTCGATATCTTGACCCGTCTCGGGCTCAGATTTCCTTATCCTTCCAATCAAACGACCCAATGTCTCTCGCATTTGTTTAGCGCTCTTCGGCTCCTCGATGGGCTCTAATATAGGAGGTGGAGGCGTGTCCAATCCCACCACCTTTCTATACAGATACCCACCCCACAATCTGGTCAATGCGACCATGGGGGCAGCCACCAGAATGCCAATAATGCCGAACAGGATTCCACCTGCGAGAATAGCGACGAAGACTACTAATGGATGTAGATCTAGATTGACCCCGATGATTTTGGGTGCGAGAAAGGCATTTTCGAATTGCTGAATAATGGTGAAGACCACCAACACGATTAATGTAAACGTCAGGGGCGATAGACCCCAGATGTTCTCCGCTTGAAAAAGTGTGACTACGACGGCAACAAACCCAGCGAAGATAGGTCCGAACATCGGTACAAACTCAGCCAGACCTGCGATAAGACCAAGAATAAGCGCAAAGTTCACCCCCAGGAGACTCATTGTCACCGAAACAATAAGCGCCATAATTAATGCGAGGAGAGTCTGTCCTCGCAAGAATGCATTCCATATCCTGCCGGTTTCATGAAACAAACGGCGGATATCATCACGATGATCATGGGGGATAATCTCCAGTATGGATGATCCAACTTTTCCAAAATCCAGCAGGAGGTAATACGCAATTATCAGGATGACGATCAACATCCAGATGGTCGATGCGGCTGCAATTGCTACCGTTCCCATGACCGAACCGGCTTGTGAAAGCGCCGGGCTCAACACCGAGGTTATATCCGTGATAAAGGGGGTAATGTTTACCTGGGATAGATCAACGACATACGGACCGATGACAACCTTTGACATGGTTAATGCTTCGAGTTGTGCGGGTAAGGTCTCCGAGATTTCCACGAAGTAGGCCGCCAAATCTACGATTCGCTGCGAAAAGGCAACACCCAACCCATACACGATCCCACCAATGAGCCCCACAAGAATGATGAAAATGACAAGAGTTGACCAGCCACGGGTTAAGGGACTTCGCTTCGTCAACCAGGTCGCAACCGGGTCAAGGAAATAGGCGAGAAGCACGGCGATAATAAAGGGCATCACAAGGGTGCGTAATAAAAGCAGCACCACTGCCGATAGAAGGACAAAAATCAAACCAATTGCCAGACGAGTTCCATGGCTCCAAGAGGGAGAACTATACGGATCCTTTAGACTGCTCATATTCCCTCCCATTCCCAATTACATTATGGTATCGCATTGCCCAGCGTCAAGCATAATCTCAAACAACTTCAGATTCTATCTCGAATGTCTATCAACGCCGTTCGCGTTGACATGCCTTGTGAGTATCATATCCCTAAAAGAACAGCGCTCTTCTCAATCTTGAGAAGAGCGCAATGTTGCTCACAAATATCGGACCTTATTTGAGCCCATGTACCCGGGGTAATTCTGCTGATCCAGGTTTATTATGATCCACTTTTCCCACCCCGAGATCCGCCGGATCGTCCTCCACTACTGCGGCGCTTTGGCTTGCGATCTTTCTCCATCGCTTCCTCAGGAGTCCACCCTTCGAGTACGGCTTGGCGTGATAGACGAATTTTCCCTTCACGGTCAATGTTCGTCACCATCACGGTGATTTCATCACCCACATTGGCAACGTCTTCAACCTTTTCTACATGCTCTGAGTCGAGCTGGGAAATGTGAACAAGACCATCCATGCGAGGTAGGATTTCGACAAATGCACCAAAATCCGTCGTTCGCACAACTCTGCCTGTGTATATTCGACCGACGACGGCTTCCTCGATCAAACTCTCCACCATCTCCCTGGCGCGGTCTGCGCTGGGTCCATCAGAAGCCGCAATAAACACGGTTCCATCATCCTGGATATCGATTTTTGCACCCGTCTCTTCCTGAATCGTTCGTATGACTTTGCCGCCTGGTCCGATCACTGCGCCGATTTTCTCGGGATCTATCTTGACGACCGTCATTCGAGGTGCATGTTCTTTCAATTCAGCTCGCGGTTCCGAGATGCAGCCCTCGATTTTATCAAGGATGAAGACACGAGCTTGAAGGGCTTGATCTAAAGCCTGGGACATGATCTCGGACGTTATCCCCTTGATCTTGATGTCCATTTGCAGGGCGGTGATACCAGTGCGTGTGCCTGCAACTTTGAAGTCCATGTCGCCCAGATGATCTTCCATCCCCTGGATATCCGTGAGGATGGCGTAATTCTCATCTTCTTTGATCAACCCCATTGCGATCCCACCTACAGGAGCCTTGATCGGAACTCCTGTATCCATAAGGGCCAGTGTCGAGCCGCATACAGATGCCATCGATGTAGATCCGTTGGATGAGAGTACTTCCGAGACGAGTCTGAGGGTATATGGGAAGTCATCGACTGGAGGCAGAACAGGGACCAGGGCACGTTCAGCCAGTGCTCCGTGTCCTATCTCTCTTCGTGAAGACCCACGGAGAAACTTTGTTTCACCCACGGAAAATGGGGGGAAATTGTAGTGATGCATATAGCGTTTCTCGTCGATTGGGCTTAACCCATCGAGCACTTGCCGTTCGCGCGGGGTACCCAGCGTCGCTAATGTAAGTACCTGGGTTTCACCTCGGCTGAACAATCCAGAACCATGCGCGCGAGGGCTGAAATCAATTTCCGCACTAATCTCCCGGACATCATTCAGTCCACGCCCATCGGTGCGTGTTTTCGTCTCAAGGATCCGGCTCCGGACAGCCTCTTTATGAAGATCTCCAAAGGCTTCACGAACCTCGCCCACCTCGAGTTCGCCATCTGTGGACAGCGACTCCACTGCTTCAGATCGAAGTGCATTAAGACCTTCATCTTGTTCTGATTTGGATAGGTCTTGTGCAACGTAGGCATCCAAACGATCTCCTAAAAAGGTTCGGACGGCTTCCTTGGCCTCCGGAGCAAGCCCAACCGGAGGATACACACGCTTCTCCTTACCGACGGCTGCGCGCATCTCATCCTGGAGTTCGATAAGGGGTTTGAAGGCTTCCTGACCAGCATTCAGCGCCTCGACGACTGTCGCCTCATCAACTTCATCCGCGGCACATTCGACCATAAGGATGGCATCGTTTGTGCCGGTTATTCGGAGGTCGAAGTTCGAGTTATCTGTCTCCTGGTAGGTTGGATTGTAGATAAACTTCCCATCCTGGATCGAAATCCGTACAGCCCCGATAGGTCCTGCAAAGGGAACATCCGATATCGTCAGCGCCGCAGAGGCGCCCAGAAGTCCCAGGATATCGAGGGGTGTCTCCCCGTCAGAGGAAAGTGCATACAGGATGACCTGTACATCGTTCCGCATATCTTTCGGGAAGAGAGGGCGAATTGAACGATCCGTCAATCTCGACGTGAGGATAGCTGATTCTGTCGGACGGCCTTCCCGGCGGAAGAACGAGCCAGGGATTCGACCATCAGCATAGAGTCGCTCTTCATAATCCACGGTTAAGGGAAAGAACCCGAGTCCTTCTCGAAGTTCTTTGCTCATCGTGGCTGTCGCGAGAATGACGGAATCCCCTTGTCGAACTGTAACCGCACCACCGGCTTGACCGGCGAGCTTTCCAGTTTCGATCGTGATGGTTTTTCCACCTACTTCGGTTGTATAAACTTTTGCTTCTAACATGTAAAAATCCCTTTCCCACCTACTGCCCATGGGGGTCAGGGACTGGAGAGCGACTATCAGGAATGAGTGTCTCTTAGTTGATAGGCACTCTCCAATTCCCAACCCGCCGCATGAGCTTGGTGTGCAAACTGTGAGCGCTATATTGCGCCCATTATTCGATGGATACCACAGAGTAATTTAAAAGAGCAGGTGTGATCTGTCTCCACCCACTCGAAAGATTTTACTTGCGGCGGATTTCCAATCGATCCGTAAGCGCTAGATACGCAGATGCGTCTTTTCGCTTTATATAATTGAGATGTTTTCTCCGTTGTCCAACCAATTTCAGCAATCCACGACGGGATGATTCATCGTGTTTGTGCTCCCGCAAGTGGTCCGTCAGCTGAGTAATTCTGGAAGTAAGAATGGCTACCTGCACCTCGGGGGAGCCGGTATCGTTCTCATGTCGGTGATACTCATCAATGATCTGATCTTTTTCTGCCTTCGTTAATCCCATGACATATGCTCCTCTGCAAGTCACCCAGCACATAGTGGTATATTCTCACCACCGTACACCGGTCGAGTCATTTAACGGAGCAATTATACCAGAAGCGAACTGGTTCTTAGTTTTCGATTGCATTCCGGAGACGACTTCTGTGGACTTCAGGAAATGATTCCAAGATGGTCCGTACCAATCTTTCAGTACCTTTCGATCCATCCTCCATCTCGTCCAGTAGAAACCTTGTCGCCTCAGGGGGGCTGCGCACGGCCAGTTCTTCAACAAGTACACGAAGCGTCTTCCATGATTCCCCGCGAGCTCGATCGCTGGACCCACGTAGGGTGAGTAGGATCGTCGGGATATGCTCGTTCTCGCCCCCTTCCAAAAACGCCAAAAGGGCTTGAAGGCCTAAGTGTCGGACATTGGAGTTATCCGAATCGAGCCAACCATCAATGGCTTCGAAAAGCTCTGATGGAACCTGCGCCCGATAGGACCTCAACCCAGCCGATGCAACGCTAATCACCACCTGTATATCGTCACACATCGTTGCCCATGCCTCAGCCATCGTGAGAACTTCCAATCTGGCGTGCGAGCCTAACACAACAGCTGCGAGTGCTCGCAACTCTCGATACTCATAACCCCATAAGGACTCTGCTGTTTTGCGCCAGCTCTCTTCATCATCGAATTTTGTCTTCTCGATAGCAGCACTTAATTGGCGCACCACAGGTCGAGGGACGTGAAGCACACGATGGTCATCGTAAACATCGAGTGTTCGCTTCGTTCGGTCTCCATAAAACTCAAAGAGGTCCACACACATCCTGCTGAACTCAAGCGGCTCATCAGCCCGCTGCAGAATTTCCTGTATTTGCTTTTCCAGTCGGGAGGGATCAATTGCCGGCATTCTGCCACCAAGGGTACGATAGACTCACTTCGATTCTATCTATATGGACTTTCATCGGGTATCGATCAACTTGTTGCGAATTTCTGCTTGCACATGAGGGTTAATCAACATCACGTTTATGGGAAAAAGCAGAGTACCCTGAAGCTTACTACATCGATGAATGGCAATCGGTGTATAGGGGTGGCAACCTCCATTATGGCTTTTTCCTTGGTAGAACCCGCAGCAAGCTGCGTGGTTCTACCCTTAATTATGAAAATATCGCATGATTTCTTCAAAGGCTTCTTCAGCATCTTCGACAAAATGCAGAAGTTGGGTATTTGCAGGACGAACATAAGGATTTCCCGGATCGATGAACGGAGCGAACACCTGCCCCCACATTCGCCCGACAAGGATAAGTGGTTTCTCTTTCAAGGCATGAATTTGAAGTTGAGACCAGGCGAACGAAATCTCCGTCAAAGTTCCAATTCCCCCGGGCAAAGCAATCAATGCATCTCCAATCTCAATCAGGCGGGAGACACGGTCGATTAAACGCTCCTCCCGGATTTCTTCACTCAACCATGAATTTGGGGCTATTTCACGCCACCGCTCTATCTGTTCGCACGTCACCCCGATAGCACGACCTCCGGCCTCGGAAGCCCCTCGACTCGCGGCTTCCATGGTCCCGATGTATCCTCCGGTCGCGACCGCGAATCCCGCTTCGGCCAATTTTCGCCCCAATGTTTCAGCAGCCTCGAACGGACCATCACCATCGACCGGCGTGGAGCCCCCAAAGATCGTAATCACTTTCCGGTCAGTCACCTAATCTCCTATCGACTGCGTCGGCCACGGGTCCCAGCCACACTCTATCCAATTGGTCGCCTCTCGTTTCTAGAAGTGGCTCTGGGGAAGCAGCAAGTAGATCCACCCATTCCTGGAGGAATCTCCACATGAGAGCATGATCCCAGAGCAGCTGCCATACGTCATCCGTCCATGAAATTCCAACCTTCGCGGCCATTCTCTCCCGGTAATGGTGGATTATAACTTCCGCATCCACCGGAATAGCCTCGAACCACCACGCACTCTTATTCACGAAGACAAGCAGGTCGAGCACACCTGGCCCGACTCCGGTGAGCTGCCAGTCATATACGACCTGGGTCCGATCTTCAAGCACTGAAATATTTCCCGGCCAGTAATCACCATGCAGCAGAGTCATCGGTTGTTCTTTAAGTGGGGCAATGACGGCCTCCGCCTGTGAGGTCAGCTTTGCAAAAATCTCCATCCGTCTCGGAACTTTTGCCAGACCCTTGGGTCGCCTCCCGATGATGATGCGTTCGATCGCATGCGTTGCCGCCATGACATGGACTTCGAAATCAGCTTCCAATGGACGTCCCAACCAGGGAAACGCTTGAAGGTCTTCCCCGAGATTCCAAAACCGATCGTGAAGCTGCGTTAAGGAGTCAATGGCTGTGAGGTAATCATCTCTAGACCACGCATCAGGTTCAACTGCCGGGCTTACCATCTCAAGGATTAACCAATCCCCCAGTGGCGACGCCGCAATCAGTCCAGGTGTATTCACCGGCAAATGCTCGGCTAATGACTTGTAGACACCAACTTCTCGTCTACCTGCTCCAGCCAGACCTGTCCGTGTTGTTCCTAATGGTTCCTTCAGGACCAGGTCACACATCCCCTCATCATTCCGCCCTCGATAATGTGCCTTGAAGGAAGTAACACGCCCTATTGATGGGCGTCCATGAGGTAACGATTGGGATACCACTTCCTCGACCACGAGCGTTGGGTCTCCCCTGTATCGACGCAATCCGGCTGTTAGATTGGCTTTCGTGAAGGGCCAAACCCAATGCACTTTGGCATTTAGTACTGCATCTTGCGTTTCCACCGGACTACTATCTCCTCAGCCTTACGCTGACCGACAGACTTTCTCGATTTTATCCCCAGGAAAGAGACCCATATTTATCATTCGTTGAAAACTTTACAAGAAAACGGCCTGATCCGCCAAGCGGACAAGCGTCTGACCAAACTTTATAGCAAACGATTGAATATCCATGCTAATTAATTCCAGCGTCCAATTCAACAACACGATACGGATATACATTGAGAATCGTGCATCCATGGAAGCTGCTCTCTGTGATTTCCAGGTTTCGCGTCGCGTGGGAGTGCCCGTGCAGCATCATCCTGGCGCGGGAGTAGTCTATTAAGTCTCGAAACACAGCGAAACCCGTATGCGCGATATCCTCAGCGTCATGGATTCCATAGGGGGGTGAATGGGTGACAAATAAATCGATTCTCTCTTTGCGGATCATGCGGTGAAAAAGCAATTTAGGGAGCAAGCTGAACATTCGGAATTTCATCTGGTTTTCACTGTACTGGTGTTTACCCTCATCTTTATAACGACGACTTCCGCCCAAGCCAATGATGCGTAGGCCTCTCACGTGCACCATGCGACCATCTATATTCAGACCACCCGGGATATTGAATTCGTCTGGGTCATGATTTCCTGGGACATAAACAAGGGGGACATCTAACATACTTACGACGTACTCAAGGTAATCCGCAGGTAAGTCGCCACATCCAACGATGAGGTCGATATCCGCAAACTTATCCCCAATCTCGGAGCTGTAAACGAAAGGATTGGTTTGATCACTCAATCCCAAAAGCTTCATCCGCTCACCAGCTTCTCCCATAATTCTTCTGCAGCTTGTCCATGATTGCTTGTTCCAGATTAATCCCGGTTTCATTTGCCAACTGCAGCAAATACAAGGCTACATCAGCCAGTTCTGAGGCGAGGTTCTCCTGAGAGTGGGTTTCCTCCCCCCATTGGAAATGCTCCAAAACTTCCGCAGATTCGATGACAAGTGAAAGAGCAAGATTTCGGTGGGTTTGAGGTTTCGGAGAATCCTTCTCATACCAACCCTTTTCGGTCACAAAGCGATGCATCTCGGCGGTCAGTTCCTGAATGTCCATGGAATTCCCTCTATTAAAATAGGCTTCCCACCGAAGATGGGAAGCCCGTGGTGGATCGTTATGTCCGGCACAACCCACCTATCTTATCCGATTCCAATACATCTGGCTGACGCTCATCACCTGGCCACGTATTAAGCTCGAAGATAGGTGTCAGGCCGTAACACCTACAGCCTCGCGCAGTTCTTCAAGCTTTGGAAGCTTCTCCCAGGGTAAATCAAGATCATCACGACCAAAGTGACCGTAGGCTGCAACGGGAAGGTACATCGGCTTGCGTAAACCCAAATCGCGAATAATTGCCCCTGGTCGCAGATCAAACAGGTCCAGGACCGCCTGGCTGATCTTTTCATCAGGGATCTGACCGGTGCCAAAAGTCTCTACGAACACAGAAAGAGGATGTGCTACGCCAATAGCGTAAGCCACCTGGATCTCACACCTCTCTGCCAATCCAGCCGCAACGATGTGCTTGGCGACCCATCGAGCCGCATACGCACCTGATCTATCTACTTTCGTGGGATCTTTCCCGCTGAAACAGCCGCCGCCATGGCGCCCCATGCCGCCATAGGTATCGACGATGATCTTGCGCCCGGTAACACCTGAGTCGCCCAGCGGTCCCCCAACCACGAATCGTCCTGTCGGGTTCACGAAAATCTTCATGTTTTCATCGACCATGTCTGCGGGCAACACAGGGAGCATCACCTCTTCAATGACGCCCTTTCGAATTTCATCAGGATTGATGTCCGGGGAATGTTGGGTGCTGATGAGCACTGTATCGATGCGGGCAGGTCGCCCATGGTTGTATTCGATCGTGACCTGAGATTTTCCATCCGGTCGAACCCATGGAAGACTCTCGTTCTTCCGGACCTCAGCGAGACGACGTGTTAATTTGTGAGCGAGATGAATGGGGAGGGGCATCAGACTTTCAGTCTCAGTGCAGGCGTACCCGAACATCATACCTTGATCACCCGCGCCTATCGTGGCTACTTCTTCTTCCGTAACGTCACTATCTCGTATTTCTAGAGCCTCATCGACGCCCTGGGCGATGTCTCCGCTCTGTTTTGCGATTGCGAGCAGGACACCACAGGTGTTTCCATCGAACCCCTTATCACTATCGTCAAAACCAATATCCGTAATAACTTTTCGAACCAACTCGTCATAGTTGAGCTGAGCCTTTGTTGTGATCTCGCCCATCACAAGTACGAAGCCGGTCTTGACCGCAATCTCACAGGCCACACGCGATCGAGGATCTTCCTCTAAACAGGCATCCAATACCGCATCGGATATTTGATCGCAGATCTTGTCCGGGTGACCTTCAGTGACCGACTCCGAGGTAAAAAAGGTTTGAGGAGCGGTCATAAACGTAGTGCTCATAATAACAGCCTCCTTGAAAGTAATTTGCCCCTTCTAATCGAGAAGGGGCAATGATATATCTATCAATATCCCTCTCATCTTCCAGGTCTCTGACTGGCGGAATTGGCACCACACCAATGCTACTGGTAGGTTGCCGAGGTTTCACAGGGCCGGTCCCTCCACCTCTCCGGATAAGAGTACCAAGGGGCTATTCGATTGATGTTGGGGATATTACCACGTCGAAATTTGGGTGTCAATTACGCGTATTCACTCATCTAAAATGTTACCGAAGGATAATGGTTCTCTCAAAAGAAAATGTTACCGGGGGAACCCATGGCACATGAAAAGATAACGAGCATTCACGAACAAGGTCCATAACGACATTTGATATTGAGACAGAAATCTCCCCATTGATTGGTGCTGTGATGTCCTAAAATGATTCAGCCCATAATCTTCCTTCTTGTTCTGGATCACGAATCAGGGACTCGAGATCTGTAGCAATTCCCCGGAATCGATGGGACCTACACTCCATGATGAGCCGCTTCCTACGTTTCTTGGTTGGAGCACAGACTGCCACAAGACCTTGGTAATCCATCGCTCGCTGCCATTTATTGGTTTTATTCTCGCCCAGCTCAATTTCCACATCGACATGACTTTGACCTCGCCTTAGTCCAATATCAGGTTTATAGTTCCCCTCATGTTCAAAAGGCACCACCTCAACCTCCCAACCCCTCAGTCTGGCATGGTACGCAAAAGTGAGGACTGCTGCTGTATGTCGCTCAAGATTCAATCCATCGTGGAGTCGGATCATTCTCTCCCAATCTGATTCGATTGGATCCCATCCAAGTAACTCGCATAATCTTCGTCCATCCTCAGTGAGCCTAACAACCCTTAGACGAGTCTTTGAATTGGCTACATTTACACTGATCAACCCACTCTCAACAAAGTTGTTCTTATTTAGGCTTTTCTCTACCAGATCCTTTAATGAACCTGAATCGGGTTTGATATTTAGCTCTACTCCTAAATAACTTAAAATCTCATGTCTTATTGAGAAACCATAAGCTGCAATTAGGTAGAGCACCATTGCTTGACGCTTCCAATGGTACCCAACCCCGAGCCTTTCCGAGAACTCTTCGGGGGGGTTCTCTGGAATGCTAGAAATTTCCTGATCCTCGAATGGTTCATATATCTGTCTGGTACGTGGATCCACATCCTCCATGAGAAGATCAAACAACTCAAACTTCGTAATAGCCTCGTACATCATATCTGACCATTCAACATATTCGATCTCCATTTCAGCCCAATTGTTTGATATCCGTTCGATACAAGCATCTAGCCTCTTCGCTATTTGATCTTTATCCGACCGGCTCCATTCGGGAGCACCGGGATTGTGAAGCTTCCTTAAGATATAAAGCTCTCTGAGATGAGGGTACATCAGATCCAGTGATGGTTCCTCTTTTAATCTATGATAAGCAAACAACCGGCTCATCTCGATCGTCAGATCATTTAGGTCGGATGCGAGCCTTCGGCTAATTTCTCGATACTCTAATTCTTGCCAAAACAATTTTTCCCAATCAATCTCATGATATCGCCCGTACATTTCAATCCCCTTTCATTCTGAATGCAGCCTTGATTCGAGAACGGGTCATCCAGTCGACATGTTATTCAGATATTCACTCCCCCTTTCTGACCTGGATTTTGCTCATTTATCTGTTCACGAAATGACCCTTAAATAAAAACAGACGCACTACCCCCACTGCGTCTGCTCCAATACTACGAAAAAAATACGCCTTATGTCAATCGAATCTATGAATTTTTAAGATTCCCGTAGGGTATCCAACGTAAACCTATTTCGGGTCCTGGTTTCCCGTGCCGTCCTGAATCTGAAACTGTCGATTACTTCTATCATCCAATTCTTTCTGCTCAGGCAACTCAATCGTAATGATGCAGCTTATTGGGCTCACGGGACGAATAGGCCAACATTTCATCTGGATTAGGTAGAGGAGATGGCTCAATAAAGTGATGTGGCTATACGATACAGTGCTGGCTCTGGATTGACGATATTCGTTCTTCATCAATGCCTGCGATGATGGCATACTTTTTCCAATACGATACAACATCATTTACTTCTTCAATGGTACTGCTATATGCAGAGACACCCATCTCATCGCCGACAGTCTCAAGATCAGATTTGATGAAATAATCCCTCTTTCCATTCAACGACATCTGATGTCTATTGGTCCAAATACCTTCAGGGTTGTAGGAATAAATCACATCAAACGCAGGTGATAATCTCCATGAACCCTTCTCATCCATCAGGTAAGCAATATTCTTAGTGTGATCGTCATGATTACGTGCTACTACGTTAAAAACCATTCTGCGAAATAGTTGATCCATGTCCTCGTAGGGCAGTCTTAACTCACGATTTACTCTGAACGCTTGTTCATATGAATACGCCCCTGGACTATTAAAGTCATAGTGCGCAATTGCACAGAGAGATTGAAGGTGCATCTTGCTCCCATCTGACCTTCGATCGAATCTCTTCGTCATGAAATGTGCTCGGCCCCCTTCTTCCAGAAGTCGACACTCGGTCATATTTATCCCCGAGTCAAGCGCCATTAAGTAATAAGCATACTCAACCCTTCCATACCCTGCCGGGTCTCCCAGTGATTGGTCTTTTACTCCATCAAATTTCAATACCCAGTACTCAAAACCTTCGGGAGCAAGAACCTGCCCAGACCGAACCTCAGCAGTCTCATCATTAAGTGCGATGATAGCCTTGGGACGATTTCCTCCAGCAGATGTACCAACTCGAAGGATATCCAATAACGCCTCAGAGGTATGGGTTTCTAGATCAACTTGGAGTTCTTCCCTTTCAGTCACCACTGTCTGAGCCAACTCGAGCAGTTGGGTTATCTCAACAGGTACTGATTTTTCCAATGCCTTATTCAAAATCGGCATAAACTCCAGTGCGCCCATCGCGCGCCTTCCCGTGTAACAGAGTCGTTCGATCGGGTTGAAGCTTTCGGGTGTGCGACCTTGTCTTGCCAACCAAGCGTTAATTACGTTATGACCAAATTTATCTGGGAGTGCATCAGCCAGCAAGCCAGGAAGCCCAAGATACGTCTCCCTTGGTAGAGATCGAAAATCATATTTTGTCTGACCCCTCTGAGCGGTCGCAAGAGGCATCGTGAGCGGGGCTAAATCAAAGCCCTTTGAGAGAAAATTTGGATCAAACTCGAAAGTGGCAAATTCAAGATTCGGATCCCAAGCAACGGCACCAGCAACATCACCCCAGATTTCAACAAAGGCAGTATCAACCGGACTCATAATCCAACCTGGATTCTTCGAAACCCCTCAATTATCATGAAGCCCTCTGGCGTTCTTTCCCTCTCATCTTAGCTAATTGAAGCGGACTTAAACCCGGATCTGGAAGAAAGGCATCGATAGCATCCAAGGCATGTAATGCTCGTAGGATTTGAATTAAAGTCAAAAACTCAAACGGATTTCCCCTCTCTAGATCACTTACTGTCGGTCGACTTATTCCCGCCATATCAGCGATTTCTTGTTGGGTAAAATTACCCTCAAGCCTCTTCCTCTTGACTCTTCGTCCCACCTCTTTAATAATGGCCTTGTCACTCAGCCCAGTGATATTCATAACGTCGTCTCCTAACTACAATAGAGATGCTTTCTATTCATAACTATACCCACAGACTACATTGTAAGACATTATTTGAATTATGTCAACAC
>JBGUDT010000055.1:7243-15334 GCA_041821665.1 Anaerolineales bacterium | reverse complement strand
ATAGAGGTGAAGAGCAGGTGGCACGTACAAGGGCTTTACATAATGTTCACCACATTAAAAAATCATATGTGATGAAATCGCCTACAGGACTGACAATGGGAACTGGCGCCGCACCGAGCTGCCCTTGCATGAGTGTCCAGTCACCATAGCTGCCAGAGAGGAACAGGAATGTCTTTGCATTCGTCCATCGGAGATCGATGCCATCAACAAGGGCTGAAGATGGGGCTTGTGTGGATCCTAGAAACATCTGTGAAGGACCCGTCGTGAAAACGAAGGTCTCGCTGTTCTCATGCCAACCATTCCACTTAATGTTCCCGCTTTCGTAGGCTACCTCATCGCCCCCATCAAGATTGGCGTAATAGAGCTCGGAAATGTTTTGTGTATCGGTATTTCTCAGAAATGCGATTCGAGCCAGTGAGCGAGGTACGATCGAATTTCCCGAGAGTTGGGAGAAATAAGTGTGGCCGTTGATCCTGCTGACGAGGTGGGATGACGCATCCATAGTATCGATCCGCCACACATCCCCTGTAGGATTCTGCGCAAATGGATCCGCCGAAGGGATCACCACGATGAAAGCGTTCGAGTCAGCGCTCCATGTGACCAGGGGATAGAAGGAGAACTCGCTGTAGGTCATGACTGGTTCGTAGTTGACCAACCCGGATTGAAGATTTGTCCCATCACTGGCTGAGAATCCGATCTCGGTCGGCTTGATCAGTGCGACCTTGCTGCCGTCGGGTGATATCGTAAAATCTCCACCACTTCCTGGAGGGAGAACTCTCGTCAATTCATCCGTATCAAGGTCGAGCATCAACAAATCGTCGAATTTGAACAGCCCTGGACCTTCGAGGGTGGCATGGGTGTTGAACATGAGGCTGTGTGAACCGGGAAAGAATTCGATTTGATAGGGAAGGATATGCTTCGCGCTATCCAATGGATAAAGCCCGTCGGTGTCGTTTTGATCCAGTGCTACGCGCTCAGGGCCTCCTTCTGTGCTGACAACCCGAATCTCATAGACATCCTCTTCCCAATTGTTCCGATAGAATGCTGCCATCGTTCCATCATCTGAAATTAGGACTTCTCCCGCATAACCGCTTGAACTGAGCTGCACCGGGGGGGAAGGTCCATCAATCCACCAGACGTTCCCGCTATCCGTATATGCAATCTGAAGGGTGCCTGCTGGGACGGCAGCGGGGAGGGGGATCGTAGGGCTGATTTCCACTGCAGATTCAGTTTCATTCACGAGTTCTGTGGATGGGCTTGTGGACTGGGATGCACTAAGCGTTGCTGCAACGGCAGTTTCGATGACCTTTTGGTCTGTGGCTGGAGATCCGGGTGCCCCACACGAGACCACGCTTACCAGCAGGATCAGCATGCCAATTCCCATTCGGATTAATAACATCTCCACCACCTCCACAGTTTCTTTCGCGCATTATACACAGCTCCAGGCTTTCAAGTGGTATCTGGTTTCACAAGGATGTGATCCGACGAGTGCGGAGAGCACAAAACTGGACCGAGGCACGATGGGATCGCGCGACCGACATGTGGGAGTTGATTCCATACCCCAACTCGCGTATTTTTGAACGAGCACCACGAGTTTTTATCCTAGGGTGAGGATGAGCTACTTGCTGTAGTCGTAGAAACCTCGCCCTGATTTTCGGCCAAGATACCCGCCGTCGACCATCTTCCTCAGCAGTGGGCAGGGTCGATACTTATCGTCTCCAAGGTCTCGCTGAAGCACTTCTAAGACAAACAACACGACATCCAATCCAATGAGATCTGCCAGCTTCAGGGGACCCATGGGGTGGTTCATCCCCAGCTTCATGACTGTATCAATTGCTTCCGGTGATCCGATTCCTTCTTGAAGCGTGAACACTGCCTCGTTGATCATGGGGCACAGAATCCGATTGGAAATGAAACCGGGGGAGTCATTCGCCTCGACAGGTTCTTTCCCCATTTTTCGTCCTACATCCATGACCAACTCGGTGGTCGCATCCGAAGTCGCCAGGCCTCTGATTACCTCAAGGAGTTTCATCAACGGGACCGGGTTGAAAAAATGCATCCCGATCACATTCTCTGGTCGTTGAGTTGCGGCGCCGATTTTCGTGAGTGAGATCGAAGATGTATTGGAGGCGAGGATCGAACCTTCAGGAGCGAGTTGATCCAGTTCTTTGAACAGATCGATTTTTAGATCGGGATTTTCGGTTGCTGCTTCGATCACCAGATCAGCTTGTTTCGCGGGTTCCAGGTTCAGGGACGTCGAAATTCCTAATGCGGCTTCTTTTTGAGCATCGTCGATGGTGCCCTTCTCAAGAAATTTTTCGACAGATTTTTTAATCGTCGCCATACCAGCTTCGATCGGTTCAGGGGCGATATCCATCATGGTGACATCGTATCCGGATATGGCGGCAGTCTGAGCGATTCCATTCCCCATTGTGCCAGCACCGACGACAAAGATGTTCTTTACTTCCATGGAATGATCTCCTTTTAGTTACTGGAATTTCTCTAGAATGGATTAATCTATGACAGGAAGTGCGATTCACTCCAATTCGATAGCCATGGCAACCGCTTCGCCCCCACCGAGGCACAGGGAAGCGATGCCACGTTGGAGGCCTCGATCCTTTAATGCATAAAGCAGCGTCGTGAGCACTCGGGCTCCAGATGCACCAATGGGATGCCCGAGGGCAATCGCTCCGCCGTGAACATTAACTCTTTCCCAATCCCAGCCTTTATCAGCCAGCGCATACCCATCGGCCAACACCTGGGCGGCGAAGGCCTCATTCAGTTCGATGAGATCGACATCCTCGGCCCTCCATCCCACTTTTTCCATAAGTTTCGGGATGGCATATGCGGGTGCGGTGAAAAGCTCTTTCGGTGGAACGGCCGCGCTGGCGTAGCCAACGACACGCGCTAGAGGGTCTACGCCGAGTTCGTTGGTTTTTTCGCGGCTTGCATAGACGACCGCGGCAGCTCCATCATTCAGCCCTGGTGCGTTTCCAGCGGTGACCTTACCGTCTTTCGTAAAGGCTGGCTTTAAGGAGGCGAGCTTTTCCAGTGAAGTATCCCGCCGTGGGGTTTCGTCGACATCGACGATGGTAGTTGAGCCTCTCCGGCCGGGGATCTCTACGGGGATGACCTCACCCGTAAATTTACCTTCATCGATGGCCTTGATCGCCTTCTGGTGAGACTCAAATGCCCAGATATCCATGTTCTCTCGAGTGACCTCGTACTCATCCGCAATCCATTCAGCGGCCATACCCATGGCCCAATCTTCAAATGGATCCCATAAACCATCCAGGAGCAGCGCATCGGTTAATTCTTGATGGCCATAGCGTAGTTCTCCGCCCCTCGCTCGAACCAAGAAGGGTGCATTGCTCATACTCTCCATTCCACCCGCGACGAATAGGTCCCCATCACCTGCCTTTATGGCCTGTGACGCGAACATCCCCGTTTTCAATCCGGATCCGCAAACCTTGTTAACTGTCGTGGCGCCCACGGTCGGTGGAATGCCCGCGAATATCGATGCCTGTCGAGCAGGCGCTTGCCCGAGACCGGCTGAGACGACATTGCCCATCAACACTTCGTCGATTTCATCCGTAGGCTCCAAACCCGCACGATCGATAGCGGCTTTGATTGCAGCCGCGCCCAATTCTATTGCCGAGAGCTTGCTAATCGCCCCCTGGAATCGCCCCATCGGGGTCCTCGCTGCACTCAGAATAAGCGGATCTCTTGCCTTTTTATCATCGGTCATGATTGTCCTCGTGGGAGTTTAGGTGAGTGGTATGCATCGCGGAGTTGAGTCCTTAGAAGATGGTCCGCAGATCGCTACGGGGTTCCTCACTTTGTTGATTCTTCATTGGTCCAGAGGTTATGGAGAAGTCGATACGTCTCTTCAAGCATCTCGGGGACGACTCGTGTGTCTGCAGTTGTAGCCATAAAATTCGTGTCACCTCGCCAGCGAGGGACAATGTGCAGGTGTACGTGCTCTTCGATCCCGGCTCCTGCAGCCTCCCCGATATTTGAGCCGATGTTGAAGCCATCGACATTATAGGCATTCCGCAGAACAACCAGCGATTGCTGTGTGAATAGCATCAGCTCAATGAGGATCTCACTGGAGAGGGTTTCAAGGGTATCAGTGTGGGTGTAGGGGACGACCATGAGATGGCCGTTGGAATATGGATAGCGATTCAGGACGACAAAGGCATGCTTGCCGCGGTGCAGAATGAGGTTTTCTGGGCCGTCCTGTTGTTCCACGAGGTTGCAAAACAGGCAGCCGTTTTCTTGTGTGTTTTCTAGGATGTATTTCATGCGCCAGGGTGCCCAGAGATGCTTCATGTTTGAATGCGTCGATTGTAGCAGAGAATAGCCTGTGCTGAAAACTTTGCTGGCACACATCATGCACACAAGAGTAAAATGAATCCATGTTGTCCGCAGAGCAATTACATAAATTCCTCCCGGTATCAGGTTTGGGTCAGCCATTCCATTATGTAGAAAGTGCCGGGTCCACCAACGATATGGCGGCATCCCTTGCACGTGAGGGAGCGTCCCACGGCACACTCGTCATTGCGGAATCGCAAAGGACCGGGAGAGGTAGGGCAGGAAAGAGATGGATTACACCAATGCGGAGTGCGCTTGCATTCAGCTTGGTGATACGTTCTGGGCCGATGACGACTGAAGAACTCGGCGGGCTTGTGGTCTTAGGTGCGCTCGGGGTTGCAGAGGCGCTGAAGGGTTTTGCAATAGAGCCAGAGATTAAGTGGCCAAACGATGTCATTGTCGATGGAAAAAAGATCGCCGGTGTATTGGTGGAAGCCTCCTGGTTGGGTGATGAACTGGAATACGCCATTTTGGGGATTGGAGTGAATATTCACCCGGAATCAGTTCCGAAGAGCGAGGATTTGGACTTCCCGGCTACATGCGCTGATGCAGAAGCCGGGGCACACTGTGATCGGATTGAAGCACTCACCGCGATTTTGGAGAGTATCGGGAGTTGGTTGCCCTTGGTTGGGTCGGATGAAATGGTCCGGGAATGGGAAAATAATCTTGCTTATCGGGATTGTATCGTGACACTGGAGGGACCCGATTTAAACCTCACAGGGGAGATTGTTGGGCTGTCGGCAGGAGGACAATTAAGGATAAAGTTAGAGGATGAAAAAGTGATATCAGTCCACGGGGGAGATGTTCGCCTCAGGCCTATTGACAGCGGTTTGAACTGAGCTAAACTTTGCCTGATCTGCTCGCCATCATTCGTTGGGTTGAGGATCGAGCAAGAGGGTTTCTGGAGGTCGATGATGTTCGATGATTTACGTGAGATGTCAGATGGCAGCTCGATGTTCGATGAGCCTGTGGAGAGTCCGTTCAGTATCGAGGAAGAATCCTACATCGGCGGTAGTGGTGGGAATTTCCTCGGCATGACTCCGGGACAGCGTTTCTTTATTTCCTTGCTGCTCCTGGGCACTGTAATTGTGCTGGGTATGATGTGCTTGATGGTCACCCAGAAGGTTATGTTCTTCTAAGTTGCTCCATGTCCATCGTAATAGAGAAAAAGGGCGTAGATTATACGCCCTTTTTGGGTTCCCGATTACGATGTGCCTTGATTAGAGTCAGAGGACGTTCTCTGTGTCCTGCGGTTTCACAGTCCGAATTTTATGGTGTGAGGATCATGCGCGATTCAACCGCAGCTTCTACCTGCCCACGCGTCCACAACATGGGGTGGTACTCGATGTTCCGCCACGGATCGATCATGTCGTCATAATGTTTGTGGAACGTGTTTCCGCTCTGCCCTGTGGTATGCATCGACTGTGAGTTTTCAAAATACTGCAGATCGACGACCTGACGGTAGGAAGGCAGACCGACAACGCCGAAGGGCTCATTCATGTTATAAGAGGTGGCGTTCACCGTTCCTGCAGTGCCGTCGGTTTCAACGGGTCCCCGATTGAGCAGCCACTCGACCGGTGGTATGCCGCTCTTTCCTAGGGTTTGATTCTCAAACGTTGAAGTATGCAGATCGCCCCAGCGCCATTTTGAAGCGTTGCTTCCCAGGGCATCGTCGAGGTATTCGAGGCTGTCGGCGAGCGCTATGAGCAGGATTTCCTCCTGACTCTCGACTTCCTCCGTCCGGATATCGTCGAACCATTCGATGGAACCTTCCTCCAGAAGCCGGTTAAGCGCTACGCCCAAATCCCATCGCAACTTTGAGACCAATTGCTCTCCGAGCTCATCCGCGAATACTCGCTCGACCATGCTCATCTTTAGAGATTCGAATAAGACAGCTTCAACGCTGTCCCGGTGCATGTCCCCATCCCATCCCCGCAACATGTCAAGCGCCTGCGCTTGCGCAGGGTCGTCGGGAGAAATTTGAAGGATGTAGGGAAGGATGTCCAATGCGTAGACTGAAATATTGTCGCCCTGCATGCGCTGCATGTCTTCGAAAGAGATTACATCGTCTTCTTCGATCATTTCAATGATGCGACGTGCGCGATACCCGGGATCCCAATCCATGGATATGAAGTAGGGGTATTCATCACCCACAACTGCATGATTTGCTGTAACGATGTACCCCTCCGGTGGATTGAAAGCGTGTGGAAGTTCTTCAAAAGGTATGAAGTCAATCCATTCGTATTCGCCGGTCCAGCCCGGCACCGGAAGTGAACCATCGCCTTTGCGGCGGATGGGGATGAGACCCGGAGACTGATATCCAATATTGCCCTCTCGATCCGCGTAGAGCATGTTCTGACTTGGGACATTCCAATCGCTGGCGGCTACACGGAACTCATCCCAGTTCTGAGCTTTACTCAGGAGCAAAAGGCTGTTAAAGATCCTGCCCGGTTCGAGCGCAGTCCATTTCAGGGCAAGGGGCTCCCAACCAAAGGACCATTCTTCTTCACTACCACCGACAATATCGTTGATGATGGGCCCATGCTGGGTGGATCGCGAGAAAACCACGACGGGTTCATCCTCGCCTGCTACAATGATCTCCTCCCTCACGATTTCCATGTCCTCCCACTTCCCCAAGTATTCGTACTGATTGGGATTTTCGGGGTTAACCTTTTCTACAAAGAGATCCTGTACGTCTGGTCCGAGATTGGTGAGTCCCCAGGCGATATTGTCGTTATGCCCGATCACGACAGCAGGAGCTGACGGAAATGTCACACCAGTGACGTTGTATGGGCAATCTGGACCTACAGGTGCACAATGCAATCCGATTTCATACCAGATGGAAGGCATTTGTATGCCTAGGTGAGGATCATTGGCCAATAGTGGGGTGCCGCTCTCCGTGTGTGTGCCGGAGATCGCCCAGCTGTTGCTGCCTATGACTTGACCGCTCCCAATAAAATCTGTGTTTATAGGATCAGCTGGTACCGCTTGCAGTGAAGCCGAGTTAATGGGGTGGGGGACGATGACGGGATAGCCTTCACCATAAGGGGGCATGAGCGTTTCAAGACCTGAGACACCTACCCGAGCGACAATGTGGGCTCTGGCGAGTTCGCTGTCCATATTCCCACCGAGGTTCCAGGCCATAAACTTCGCCCAAGTCATTGAGTTTAAGAGCGTCCAGGGTTCAGGCTCGTAATCCACGCCGTTCAGTTTCAAAAGCTGAAATTCGATGCTCTTGCCATCAGGATGGATTTTCAAGAAGGCATTTACGCCCTCCACATAGGCTTCAAATACGCCACGTATTTCTGGGTCCATCAGCTCAATCTCTTCTTCTGCCGTTCTGTGCCAACCAATCGTGCGAACAAACTTATCCGTCTCGAGGCCGGATTCTCCCAGAATTTCTGATAATCGACCGGTTCCAATCCTGCGCCAGAACTCCATCTGCCAAAACCGATCTTGAGCCTCGACAAATCCCTGAGCCATGAATAGATCATGTGGATTTTCGGCATATATGTGGGGGATGCCATATGAATCCCTCAGCACTTCGACGCGCGCCTGCAAACCCGGGAGCTGCAATTCTCCATCGGTTTTTGGGAATTGTGCACGAACGCTTACTGCCCCTACGATGAGGACTATGAGGCATAATCCCAGCACAACGGCAACAAGAATGAGTAAAATTTTCCAGAATGACATACTGAACTCCTTGGGAAATGGATA
>JBGUDT010000055.1:0-7136 GCA_041821665.1 Anaerolineales bacterium | reverse complement strand
GTATGTATAATGTGGAAGATCCAACCCTTGCGGATATCCTGTTTGATGGAATGATATGGATCATGCCATCTTATGCGTGTTGGCTGACAGAAATATTTATTTGATGGACGCCGTGTCATCACGGGGGATGCTTGAAAGCAATTGCCTGGGACCTGGATGAGTAGAATGAGGGATGGCCTGAGGTCATGAAACCACGGACCATCGCCGCGTTGATTCTCGCATCTGTTTGTTTTTGTATCGGCCTGTACTCGGTCGTGATGGGTGAGCGTACGACGGCTTCGCCTAGTCCATCTCTCATTAGCCTTTTCCAGGGCGACGGCATCAGTTCCTGGTTTTCGGGTAATAAGGATGAACGAACGACCATCCTGGTGGTCGGCGTCGATCGCTTTGATCGACCTGATCCTGTTCTGCAGGCTGTGTGGATCATCACCCTCCATCCTACAGAGAAGGAAGTGCTGTTCTCAGGAGTTCCAACAAATCTAGCCTTAGATGATGCCGGGATTGTTCGACTAAATTCATTTTTCGCCTGGAGTCCTGAATCAGGCGTGACACCACCTTTCATCGAAGCTCTTGAGAGAGCGTTACGATTACAAGTCGATACCATCGCGGTCTTGGATGAGCGCGGCTTCGGTACACTCGTCGATTATCTCGGGGGTTTGCCGTTCGAAGGTGGGGTGTTGAGTGGAGATCAAGTACTCGCACTCCACACTGTCTTCCGAGATGATCCGGTTGGACTCGTTCGCCTGCAAGCAAGTGTGCTTGAAAACCTCGAACCTCAGATTCGAAAGCTAGGGGCGGCGCCTGATTTAGAAACTCTACTCGCCTTGATCCCGGAACATGCACAGCTCTCAGAGCACACGGCGCAGTTCGTCCTCAGCGTCTCTCATCTGCTCCCGTTGGAAGAGGAGCAGGTGGGCGTAGAAGTCATCCTCTCTCCAGTCCCCTAATCCCAAACCGCGATATCGTGGTTCCTGAGATCAGCCTCGATCAGTGGGCATATGGCACATCTTATGTAAAGCAGCATATGATCCGTCCTTTTTAATTGAATCTGGCGCAGGACCCTGTGTGAGTGTTGAAGATTTGAGCTCTATATTGCCCTAAAAAACCTGTTTTCCCTCCCTGGAGCGTGTGTTCCTAGTGCCGTCGCGGTATAATTAATCAACACTCCGCCGAAGGCGGTTTTTCTACTCTTTAAATCGATTGCGAGAACATAATTCATGGAAATCGGTACCGTTCGCCAGGTAGACATAGACGATCAAATGAGGGATGCATACCTCGATTACGCCATGAGCGTAATCGTCGCTCGCGCCCTTCCTGATGCCCGTGACGGCTTGAAACCCGTGCATCGACGCATCCTATTTGCGATGCATGAGATGGGCATACGACCAAATTCTTCCTACCGAAAATCAGCACGAATTGTGGGTGAGGTCCTAGGGAAATTTCACCCCCACAGCGATACTGCTGTATATGATTCCATGGCAAGGATGGCGCAGGATTTCTCGATGCGCTACCTTCTGGTGGATGGTCAAGGGAATTTCGGTTCAATTGACGGGGACCCGCCAGCGGCAATGCGCTACACCGAGGCGCGTATGGGCCCACTGGCGTCAGAGCTGCTCGTGGATATCGAGAAGGACACGGTGGATTTTATCGATAACTTCGATGCCTCCCTTCTTGAACCTACGGTCCTCCCCGCCCGGCTGCCGAATCTGCTCCTGAATGGTTCCTCCGGCATTGCGGTAGGGATGGCAACAAACATCCCTCCGCATAACCTCAACGAATTGTCTGCCGCAATCACACACATGGTTGAAAATTATGATCGCCTTGACGATATCGGGTTTGATGAGCTCATGGGCTTTATCCATGGACCCGATTTTCCGACAGGTGGAATTATTGTCGGCTCGGAGGGAATCAAACAAGCCTACAGCACTGGAAAAGGTCGTCTGGTTGTACGAGGGCTGGCGAACATCGAGGAGATGGGCTCCTCCCGCCACCGCATTGTGGTTACCGAGATACCTTATCAGGTAAATAAATCCCTCTTAATCGAGCGTATCGCTGAATTGGTTCGCGGGGGACGCTTGACCGGTATATCCGACCTTCGCGACGAATCGGATCGTACTGGGCTTAGCGTCGTCATCGAGCTCAAGCGAAGCGCCCAGCCGAAAAAAGTCCTAAATCAGCTGTACAAATACACACAGCTGCAGACTACGTTCGGTGTGCAGCTTCTGGCACTTGTGGATAATGAACCGCGAACGCTCTCTTTGAAGAGATCGCTTCAGGTCTACATCGAACATCGTCGCAATGTGATCACGAGGCGATCCGAATTCGAGTTAAAGAAAGCGCAAGCCCGAAAGCATATCTTGGATGGTCTCCTTATCGCGCTGAAGAACCTCGACGATGTCATCGAAACGATCCGTAAATCCGCCGATGCGGAAAAAGCAAAGGAACGATTAATCAAGCGCTTCGACCTTTCGGAGAGCCAGGCTCAGGCCATCCTGGATATGCAGTTAAGACGGTTGGCCGCGCTTGAGAGGAAGAAGATCGAGGAGGAACACAAATCGGTATTGGATACGATTGGTTACCTGGAAGACTTGCTCGCAAAGCCCAAGAAGATCCTGGCGTTGATTAAAAAAGATTTAGGGGAGCTCACAGAAAAATATGGCGATCCCCGTCGCACGCAAATTGCCCATGATGCTAAAGAGATATTCAGCGACGAAGACCTTGTCCCCGATGAAGCTGTTCTTGTGAGCATCACGCAGCGCGGCTATGTCAAACGGGTGCTTGCGAAGACCTACCGCAGGCAAGGGCGGGGAGGACGCGGTGTGCAGGGCCATTCGATTAAGGACGAAGATGAGGTCCTGATGATGTTCCCTGCCCGCACGCTCGACACGATCCTGTTCTTCTCCGACCGCGGCAAGGTGTACTCCGAGAAAGCCTATCAGATACCAGATGCAGATAGGACAGCTCGTGGCATACCTGTGGTGAACATCCTGGCGATTGAGCCCGACGAATTGATAACCGCGGCGCTTGCAGTTCCGGATTTCAAAGCGGCTAGTTTTTGTACGATGGTCACGAGAAACGGCAAAATAAAGCGCGTGGAGCTCTCCGATTTTGCCGCCGTCAGACCGTCGGGGTTGATTGCCATTGGTTTGAACAAAAATGATTTTCTGGGGTGGGTGCGCGCCACAGGAGGGGATGACGAAATTATTATCGTTACGGATAAGGGGCAATCCTTGCGGTTTCATGAGAGCCAGGTACGTTCCATGGGTAGACCGGCACGAGGCGTGCGCGCCATAAATCTCAGAAAAGGCGACCATGTAGCCGGGGTAAATGTGGTTAAGGAGGGCAGCGATCTCCTTGTAGTCACACGCAAGGGATTCGGAAAACGAACTCCGCTAACCGAATATCCCTCCCGTAATCGAGCCTCTATGGGCGTGCTCACGCTGAGTCGTAACAAGATGAGACAAACTGGAGATATCGCCGCCGCGAGGGTTGTGGATGAGGATGATGATCTCACCATCATCTCAAGCGGAGGCATCGTCTTGCGGACAAAAGTGAAGCAAATTAAACAAGCTAGCAGGGCGACGATGGGTGTACGCGTGATAGACCTGAAGAAGGGCGAGACTGTGGCTTCCGTTGCCAGGACTTCGGCAAAGGAATTGAAGCAAGCGGGCATCGAGGATAAAGACAGCGATAAAGCAGAAAAAGGGAAGAAATCCTAGCGAACAAGGATGCGATTTCACAAATCGTTGAAACAAAGTCATAAGCTGGAAATCGAGGCGCACCCATATGCGCCTCGATTTTGATGTACTCGATTATTAAATTAGGGCTTCCCCGGACCAGGTGAGTTGATCAGTCGGTCCACCCTCATTCGTGAGAACGCGTACCAGATTGCTGAATTCATCTGCGCTACCACTCGTGTAGAAGTGAAGATCGCCTCTCGTTCCTGTGTTGTTCCCAATTTCGTGTTCCGTGAGCAGCCGCCCTGTCTGCCTGGCTATAGCTGGCGAGGGATCGATGATCTCCACATCAGAACCAACAATCTTCTCGAGCGTGGGGATGATGAATGCGTAATGTGTGCATGCAAGCACAAAAGTGTCCACACCCTCATCGAGAAGAGGTTCGACGGCGGAGGATAAGATGTCCTCTACTTGAGGTCCGCTGAATTGGCCGGATTCAATCAGCGGCACCAAACCGGGCAGGGTTTGCTCAAGGATTGTCACGCCATCCGTGAAGCGTTCAACCACTGAAGCGAAAAGCTTGCCCTGGAATGTGGTGGGCGTCGCAAGGACACCAACAACACCACTGTGGGTCGTCCCCGCGGCTGGTTTTACTGCCGGCTCCATACCCACAAAAGGTATTTCAGGAAATGCGTCTCGTAAATCGTGCAAAGCAGCAGCAGAGGCCGTATTGCACGCAACGACGACAATTTTTGATTCTCTTGCAAGCAAGAAGTCCGTGATCGAGAATGAAAATGCACGGATTTCCTCAAGCGTGCGTGAACCATAGGGCACATGAGCCTGGTCGGCGAGGTAGATGATGTTTTCCTCGGGAAACTGGGTGTGGATGTGGTTTAAAATCGACAACCCACCTACGCCTGAGTCAAACACGCCGATTGGAAAATCTGACATCGTGGGATGCTCCAAAAAAACCATACTCCGGAGTCGCTGATCTCGGCCATCTGGATGCGGGACCAAGGAGGTCGTGCCTTATTGTTGGAGGAGAATCCTATCACAGCGTGAGGTAGGGGAAAAGAAAAAGGTGCAGCACACTGTGCTGCACCTGGAGGTCCGGATTACATCCGCTTTTCTTTGAGACGAGCCCTTTTTCCGGTCCGACCTCGGAGAAAATAGAGCTGGGCGCGTCGAACGTGTGCGCGGCGCATCACTTCGACTTTCTCAATCCTGGGGGAGCGCATCGGGAAGGTGCGTTCGACACCAATGCCGTGGGAGGCTGTTCGTCGGACTGTGAAGTTGGTGTTGTTGCCGCCTTTACGTATGCGAATAACCGTCCCGCGGAATTCTTGGACTCGTTCCCGTTCGCCCTCTTTAATTCGGATGTGAACGTTGACAGTATCCCCGGGTCGCATCTCGGGGATGTTTGGATTGATTGGAGCCTCGACGGCTTTTATTAGATCAGCCATTTTCATTCCATCCTTGAATAATTACACACACGATCTGCCGCCCGATCCAGCAGGGCGGCGAAGCGGTAGTATACCACAGGGGAGAAACCAGCGTCCAGATTAATATATATAATATTCAAAAAAGAGGTGAAGGGTAGAATGCGCATTATGCACGATCAAAGTGGGACTGAGCCAACAAGATCCCAGCGAGTGTCTTTGCATCGTGGATTTCATCCTCCTGGATCTTGTGCTGAACTTCTTGCCAGGAGATCTTCAGCGGCTCCAGGACCTCGTCCACATCAGGGGGAAGGGGCGCGGGTCGCAATCCTCGTGCGAGAAAGATGTGCAGAATTTCTGTGGAATAACCAGGTGCCAGGTACACGCTGCCAAGTGGGATGATTTTGTCAGGAGCAAGGCCTAGTTCCTCCCTGCACTCGCGCATTGCACAGTCCTGTGGCTTTTCTCCGTGTTCAATAGTACCCGCCGGTATTTCAAGCAACGTCTTCCCAGCTGGATGACGATACTGACGTACAAACCATATGCCGCCATCGTCATCGATGGGAACGAGGGCAACCGCGCCGTGATGCTCGACTACGTCCACGCGGTGAACTATTCCGTCAGGGTATTGAACCTGATCCACCCTGATGTTGAAGACCATTCCCTGGAACACAGATTCTGAATGTTCGATAGTGTATGCCATGATCCATCCTATAAAGAAAAGGGGCGACCATTTGGTCGCCCCGGGGGGTCGTTGGGTCGATCAGGGGATGATGAGTTCATCACCCGGGTAAATCATGCTAGATGTCAGGTTGTTGGCGTCGATGATGGCTTGGGGATCCACGCCGTATTGTCGTGCAATCTGCCAGATCCACTCTCCCGGTTTGACGATGTGTATGGTCACGCCTTCGGGCGTCTCTGATCCGGGGGTGCCAGTCGTCCCGGGCGTTGCAGACGTCACCGGCGTTGCCGTCGGTGGTGCTGAGCCAACTGGGATTTTAAGCACCATGCCCACTTCGATTGCCCCAGGATTGGCCAATTGGTTAGCGTCAATGATCGCTTGGGGATCGACATTGAAATCCCGCGCAATCTGCCAGATCCAATCGCCAGGTTTAACTGTGTACTCCACGTACTCGACGGAGAGCGTGGGAGTTGCCGATGCGAGAAGGATCGAAGGTGTGGAAGTGACCTCCACTCCCGAAGTTTCGTCCACTTCGGGTGTAGGTGTATACGTTCCACTGATACCTTGTTCGGCCATGGCGGTCTGTGTCAGGATCGCAGATCGTACTGCGTCCATCGTCGCCTGAGTCTCAGACTGAGCACCGGAAGACTCGCCATCCTCAGGTTCGGGCGGGGGTGTGGAAGCAGAGCGAGTGCACGCAGAAAAGCTTAAAGCGGCAAATATAAAAACCGCTATTACCGCATAACGAAGACGTGAGTTAGCCATTGGCTCCTCCTACCCATAACGGGGTATTGGTCTTGGCCCTCAAGCGCGCATAGTAGCACATGTGTTTTGGCGCGTCAAGCGAGGGTGGCCTCTTTCTCTCAGGGTTCCGATATTATTCCGTAGTATAGTGCGAACTCGTATTTTTTGCGTCGGGGCTATTGTTATGTATAGAAAAGAGCTCAAGCATGTGCTCGAGCTCTTTGTAAAATTATGATCAAAAGGTAGTTATATGGCGCTTAAGACTGGTCGGAACTTATATCCGTACACTAATATCCCACGATCCCCATCCGCTCGCAGCTTTCGGGTCACCATTTCTACAGGCATCCCGATTTCGGGCTGTTGTTCATCCAGATCGGTAAGTTGTGCAGTCACCATGGGTCCTTCTTCTAGTTGGACCAATGCGACGGTGTAGGGAGCTTGTTCCTCATGACCCGCAGGAGCATCGTAGAGCGTGCTGTAGGAGTACACCTCGCCCTTACCGCTGAAATTGTAGGTATCACGCGCCTCATTGCCACAGTCGGGGCAAATGTCTCGCGGGGGAAATATTTGTTTCTCACAATGGGGGCAAACTTC
>JBGUDT010000054.1:0-15488 GCA_041821665.1 Anaerolineales bacterium | reverse complement strand
CAGACGAACACGGCCGTGATCTTCACGAATCAATTGAGGATGAAGATCGGGGTGATGTTCGGCAATCCGGAGACGACGACGGGAGGCCGTGCGTTGAAGTTCTACGCCTCGGTGCGGTTGGATGTGAGACGGATTGAGAGCATCAAGGTGGGGCAAGAAGTGGTCGGGAACCGGGTGAGGGTGCGGGTGGTGAAGAACAAGGTAGCGGCGCCCTTCAAGGTTGCCGAGTTTGACATCATGTACAACGAGGGGATCTCGAAAGTTGGGGATATCCTGGATCTGGGTGTAGAGAACGACCTGATCCAGAAGCGGGGTTCGTACTACTCGTATGGAGAGACACGGCTGGGGCAGGGGCGTGAAAACGCAAAAGAATATTTGCGACATAACCCAGATCTAGCGAATGAGTTAGACGTGGCGATCCGCATCAACTATGGATTGATGCAGGGTGAAAATGAAGAAGAGATTGAAGAAGTGGAAGTTCCTGAGCTCGCACTAGAATCTGAGTCGGGCTAAGGGAATTCAACGCTTCTCGACAGATTATTTGCGTTGGCGATCATAACAAAGTGAAGAACCCCTCAGCGAGCTGGGGGCTTCTTCTGTGGAAAAAGCCTTAATGAGGTTTGCCATCCCAATATCTCCCTTGCCATTCATATCTGCAGCAATCCACAGGGTATTCTGGCTTTTTCTCATAAGCGTACATGGGGCTGTCTATAAAGATCCTCATTAGGTGCTTTAAAAATCCTATACGCAGAATACTCTTTATGATGCCTTGTTTCTAAAGCCGTAAATATCGTTATTGCGCAGTCAAATGACTCCCACATGCCTCTCATCAATTTAGAACCGAACTTCCATTCGTACGACTCTTTGAAAAATATATCCCGTACCCTTGCCTCTCAAACACGAGAAGGGTCTATAATGTCCATTGTGAAAAGACAGAATTCCTATCTTCTCCTCGGGCTTTGTCTATCTCTGATCATGATGATCACGTCATGTGGGAGTTCACCAAACCCCGAGGAACCACTCGAGTGGACACCACTTCCTGAGTTGACAATACCTCCTCGCGCCACCTTTACATTCGTGCCTCAAGCTGTATCATCACCGCAGCCCATTTTCTGTGCCGATGGGGCTACATTTCTGGAGGATTTATCCTATCCGGATGGAAGTCTGATTGAGCCTGGGGTGGAGCTTGAGAAGCGCTGGTCTGTCCAGAATTCCGGAGTGTGTGATTGGGGACCCGGCTATCGTCTCGTGCATGTGGGTACGGATCCCTTCACCGCTCCGCGCGACATAGCACTCTATCCCGCTCGTTCTGGTGCCGATGCGGTTTGGAGGGTTGTCCTCGTCGCCCCATCTTCACCCGGGGATTACATAAGCCGATGGCAGGCTCAGAACCCCGAGGGTGAACCGTTCGGGGATGAAGTCTACCTGCTTGTGGTCATCCCGACTCCGACCAGAACTCCAACCATTACACCGACGGCAACACCATAATAGATTTTCGATAGTGCCATCGTATTAATCTGACCTGATCAGGTGACCTGAAGACGATTTCATAGGGATTAATATCGATCTTGAGTTGGAAAGCTTTGGGTGTATGCCTCTGTCGGGGCATCGTCATTATTTGAGATAGAAAAAGAACGCACACCTGTGCGTTCTTTATTGTTTTGCGAATATTAATGTAACGAACCGTTTAGGTTCCTTCTTCCCAGGATACTAGATACTTCTTCTGCTCGTCGGTGAGGGTGTCGATCTTCACGCCCATCCTTTCGAGTTTTAATCGTGCAATCTCGCGATCCACATCCTCGGGGATGGTGTACACTCGATTCTCCAGTTCTTTATCGTGCTCGATCAAATATTCAAGGGATAACGCTTGGTTGGCGAAAGACATATCCATCACGCTCGCCGGATGTCCCTCCGCGGCAGTCAAATTGATAAGGCGTCCCTCACCTAACAAGTTGATGCGTCGGCCATCTTTCAAGATGAATTGTTCCACGAACTCGCGTGGTTTACGTTTCTCATCCGCCATGGTTTCAAGAGACGGAATGTTGATTTCGACATTGAAATGCCCTGAGTTGGAAACGATGGCTCCGTCCTTCATCAGCTCGAAATGATGTTTATCGATAACATTGATATCGCCCGTGAGCGTGCAAAAAATATCACCAATTTCGGCGGCATCATTCATGGGCATAACACGAAATCCGTCCATGACGGCTTCGAGCGCAGCGAGAGGTTCGACCTCGGTCACAATGACGTTTGAGCCCATTCCGCGAGCTCGCATTGCCAGACCACGCCCACACCAGCCATACCCCGCGACGACAAATGTTTTTCCCGCAAGCAAAATATTTGTCGCTCGCACGATGCCATCTAATGTCGATTGACCCGTACCGTAACGATTATCAAAGAAGTGCTTCGTCATCGCGTCGTTTACGGCAATGACAGGGTAGGCAAGCGCGCCATCTGCTGCCATGGCTCGAAGGCGGATCACGCCCGTCGTCGTCTCCTCCGTGCCGCCCTGGACCTCATCAAGCAGTTCTCGCCGATCCTTATGGAGCGTGCTTAACAGGTCTGCACCATCGTCCATCGTGAAGGTGGGTGCGACATCCAACGCCGCGTTGATGTGTTTGTAGTATGTCTCGTTATCTTCACCTTTGATGGCATACACGGATATTTCATCGTGCATCACGAGGGAGGCTGCCGCATCATCTTGCGTGGAAAGTGGGTTGGAGGCACACAGAATAACCTCCGCCCCTCCTATTTGGAGGGTCTTCATCAAATTAGCCGTCTCGGTCGTGACATGCAGACATGCCGCGATTTTCGTCCCTTTGAGAGGCTGTTCTTTTGCAAAACGAGCCTGGATTTGTGTGAGCACGGGCATCTCATTCTCAGCCCATTGTATTTTGCGTCTGCCGCCCTCAGCTAGACCGGGATCTTTAATATCATACTCAACGCTCATTTTCTTCTCCATAATTTTTGATAAATTTGACACGTCATAATTTACAAATTTGACACGTCATGCCAGCGACAAGGATACCATGATACATCACCGGTTCGTCGTGGACTGCTCCCCCATTTGTGAGGTTAGCTCCGTCCAAAAGGATTCTGGCGCAGGGACTTCTCAATGGATATGACCGGTTCCCTCAAGATAGCGGCAATGGGGCTCGAATCCAATCTTGGAGTATGAGCGAATAGCAGGCTCATTCTCTTTAGATACATTGAGCACGATTGTACGGATTCCCCGAGCCAGGAGCCTGGTTGTGACCGCTGTAGACGCAAGCGTCCCAAAACCTTCCCCGCGCTGTTTGGGATGCGTGAAGACGTTCCCAACTGCCGCCACGCTTGAGATTTCGGAATAAACATGGACGCCAGCCATGGAGATGAGATCCTCGGATTCATATACGCCGAAGAAAAGCCCAGATTCGAGCTGGGCTGGCATGAATGAATCCGGGCGATCCTCATGATCAGCCATCAGGCACTCAATGTTGGGAAGGTCTTCGATCGATAGGGATCGCACTTCATCTGGCATGACGAGAGTAGGGGGATCGGATTTGAGCGCCATTCGCCACATTGGAATGCTCCTATCAATCGATAACCGTTGAAGAACTGCATCTAAAACTTCTTCCTTGAGTGCATACTGGTAACTGCCTGGAGGTAGCTCAGAAAATAACATCTCGATGACCGTCGGATTTCCGGATGCGAAAATAAGGTCTGGTTCAAGTCCTCGGTATCGCAAGAGAATCGAGTCTTCATGAAGAAACCAGTCCGTGGACTCGTCGTGAACCGGATCCAAATCCGCGATCGCATACGCATTCCAGATTCGGTCATGTTCAAGCAGCCGACTCAGATTTTTCCTAATGCTTGATGAGCTCATCCAAGCTGTTCCAGTTCCGAATGATCTGTGAAATGAGATCGAAAACGCGCAAGGAAGTCGTCGAGCGTAAAATCGTGTCCTTGCGGACCTTCCGATTCGAGGCAATATGTAGCTGCCAAAGTGCCCATTTGAGTGCACGCCGGCAGGCTGAGGTTGTGGAGATACCCCTTTAAGAATCCACCACGAAATGCGTCCCCAACACCAGTGGGATCGGCAATATTCTCCGGAGGGACTCCAGGGGAATGATGCTCAATGTCATCAAAATAGAGATTCGCCCCCCTCTCTCCGTAGGTGATGAGCACCAATTCAGTGTTTGAGAGAATGTCTGCAATGGATAGTCCAGTCTTATCCTGGATGAGTCCAAACTCATAATCATTACAGAATAGCATCGTGCAGTTTCGGATTCCTTCCTCAAGCTGCTCGCCGTCCAACCGGACGATTTGCTGGCTTGGATCATACAGATAGGGGATTCCGAGATCGACGCACTCTCGCCCATATTTCACCATTGCACCTGGATCGTTCGGCGAAATAACAGCAAGCTCGGGTTTTTGGGGGAGGTCAGCAAACGAGAGTTCACTCGCTCGCGACATGGCTCCGGGGTAGAAGCTGGCAATTTGGGCGTTCGTCTGATCCGTGTTTACAAAAAACGAAGCGGTGAAGAGGTCTGGGATGACCTTTATCCCGGATGTGTCGACGCCGCGCTCCTCCAGCCAGGCGGTATGTTCGATATAATCTTCACCCACGGTGGCCATGATTGTGGGTCGTTCGCCCAGCAATGCCAGGGTATAGGCGATATTGGCGGCGATTCCACCTGGCTGCCGTACGAGGGAATCGACCAGGAAAGAGAGAGAGATACTTTCGATCTTGTCCGGGAGAATGTGATCTTTGAAAAGCCCCGGAAAAGTCATTAAATAGTCAAACGCGATTGATCCGCTTAAAACAATCTTCATATCCACATTACCTCACTTAAAATATTCGGTAAAGATGTTTGAAAAGATGACTGTAAGATGATATTTTCGGTGCGAACTTTACTATGGCTTAAGATAAAGCGTGCTTATATACCATGATCTGGCCGACACAAAAATACGCCCTCTTCGGAGAGCGTGATGGGTGTGCGAAGAGAGTCTAGCATGGCATATAAAAACGTGCAAGATTGACCCTGAGAAGTACCTCCATTATGATCTTCGTTGTGCAGATAACCTCGCTTCGATGGGTGATTGTTTTTTTGGGAATGACTGCGATGATCTCGGCATGTGGCGATTCCCCGGTCCCTGAGATCACTCCAACCTCAACCCCAACCATCGCGCCCACCAAAACGCCAACCCTGGTTCCTTCGCCCACGCCTACGCCTGTTCCCATTGCCCGGATAGATGAAGCTGACCGTGCTTATTTCATTGGTGATTGGGAATCAGCTATCGACACATATCGAAGTATTCAAGATTCGGCATCTGAGCCTTCCGAAAGAATTGAAGCATCTTTGGGATTGGCTAAATCACTCATCAGCGCCAACAGGATTTCCGATGCGGAGAGTGTTTTAGCAGCAATTCTCGATCAATATCCATTAAATCCTACAGCGGCGCGAGCATATTTCCTCCTAGGAGAAATCCTTGATCTTCAGGAGAGGTACATCGAAGCAGCCTGGGCTTATGAACAGTATGCTCTCCAAAAGCCCGGATTACTTGGTGGTCACGAGCTTGAACTCCAGGGTGATGCGTACCGAAACGCTGGAGATCCAAATGCTGCGATCGCTGCCTATTCATCTGCGCTTGTGTATGCACCCGCGGATGAGGCAATATATTTGCGGATAAAAATTGCTAGATCTCGTGCGGCATCAGGGGATTACACCTCGGCTCTCGAGGAATACGCCTCGATATATGAGTCGACAGACAATAGTTATATACGAGCACAGATGGATTTATTGATGGGGCAAGCTTACGAATGGCTTGGCAGGAACGAAGATGCATATGCCCGTTATCTGGAAGCGGTCGAAAATTATCCGCTCTCCTATGATTCCTATTCAGGCCTCGTGGCGCTTGTAGAGGCAGGCGTTCCCGTGAATGAACTTGATCGAGGGATCGTCGACTACTTTGCCGGTCAGTATGTGGTCGCGCTGGAGGCATTCGATCGATACCTAAGATCTGCTCCAGAAGACCATGAAGGATCCGTCCATGAGTACAAGGCTCTTGCTCGGCGTGTGCAGGGCGACTATCTTGGTGCGATCGAGGAATGGGACATGCTCATCGAAACCCATCCTGGCGATCTTTTCTGGGAGGATGCATGGGAGAAAAAGGCGATCACACAATGGGCCTATCTCGACGATAACGAGGGTGCGGTGGAGACGTATCTGTCCTTCGTTGAAAACCAACCCGCGAGTCCGAAGGCAGCCGAGATGCTCTATGACGCCGCTAGGGTAACCGAGAGATTTGGAGACCTGGAGTTCGCAGCTCAACTTTGGAACAGGGTGGGGCAGGAATATCCTGGTGATGAGGTTGCGTTTCAATCTCTCTTTCTCACAGGAATAACACATTATCGTCTCCAAAACTATACAGACGCCTTGACCTTTTTTGAGAGTTCGCTGTCGACTTCAATCCACACTGAGGATCGAGCAGCATCCTATCTCTGGATCGGTAAAGCGAAAGAAAAAATGGGGGATATGGGAGGCAGGGACGCCGCCTGGCAGGCAGCTACGCTGGCCGACCCAAACGGTTATTACTCTCTTCGAGCTGCTGAGTTGCGCGAGGGTCGGGCCCCTTTCCAATCGAGAAGTGTCCCTGATTTCAATTACGATATTGGTTCGGAACGTGCTCAAGCCGAAGCATGGATGCGGGAGGTATTCGTTCTCTCCAATGGGGGGGCTTTGTGGGAGATGAACCCAGATCTCGCAGCGGATCCCAGGATGTTACGAGGGGAAGAACTGTGGGCGCTTGGAAGTTATGGTGAGGCAAAAGATATTTTCGAAGACATCAGGTCAGAGCATTTAGAAGATCCGCTTGCGACCTATCAGTTAATGCACCGCTTCCTCGACCTGGGTCTCTATCAGCCGGCCATTTACAGCGCCAGGCAAATTCTCCGTCTCGCCGGTATTGATAATGCCAATATCCAGGCAGCTCCGGTCTACTTGTCACGGATCCGATTCGGCCCTTATTTTGGAGAGTTGATTTTGCCTTCCGCCCTCGATCGAGGTCTGGATGGATTGTTTCTGCTTTCCGTTGCCCGACAGGAAAGTTTGTTCGAGAGCTTTGCCACATCCTATGCCGATGCACGTGGGGTGTTACAAATCATTCCAACAACTGGATTGGAGATATCGGAGCGTGAGGGCTGGCCTCCCGGTTATTCAAGCGATGATTTGTATCGACCCATAGTAAGTGTTCGTCTTGGATCGAGGTATCTAGCCGACCAAAGAGATCTATTTGACGGCGATCTCTACGCAGCTTTGTCCGCATACAACGCGGGTCCTGGAAATACGCTGGCCTGGATTGACTTGGCACCCGATGATCCGGATCTTTTTCTTGAAATTCTACGGCTTGAACAACCACAGAACTACATCAAGAGCATCTTCTGGGCTTTCACGCAATATAACGACCTCTATGCTGGAACGGAGTAATCTTTTCTGCTTGTCCGGTTTCCCTGAATCCCAATCCTCGCAATCCCCCGCTGATGACCTCGGTTTGCTGCCCTTTCCAGGTACTTTTTTTTTATTTAGCCACTGGCTGAGTTTCGATAAGTACCCTCAAGTTATTCACACGGGAGAGCGTAATTATTTTTGTATTTGAAGACGATGATTTTTAGTAAGTATGCGAACTAATGAATTAATGCATAAACTCGAGGCTCGAGCGCTTCCCACTTCGTCACAGTTATGGTAAACTACAAGGTCGTGGTCGGAATGATTCTGGAGTTTACCAGGGGCGTGAACAAGCAGTGAGGTTCTAGATAGCAGCGGGATCCGGTGAGGGAGTATGACCGGTAAATACCCGCTTTTTGTTATTTATACTTTCTATGCTCTTCTCATATTGCATTATTTCTCAAACCGAGGAGTAGGTGAATGGCGTATAAAACAGAAAAACGAGTGTACTCGCGTATACCCAAGGTATTCGATCTGCCCAATCTAATTGAAGTTCAATTAGATTCTTTTAACTGGCTGAAGGTAGAAGGGCTTTCTGAACTCTTCGATGAGATTTCTCCCATCGTTTCGTATAACGGCGGTATGCAACTCTTCTTTCCGGGAGATACACCTGAGAGCAAAGAATTCGATCTAAAGTACTGGTTTGAGGATGCGAAACACGACATCGAAGAATGTGTTGAACGAGATCTAACCTATGCAGCCCCTCTCTATGTCTCGGTTCTTCTTGCGGGATCAGAAGTACCCGAGCCCATCAAGCAAGATCTATTCCTGGGCGATTTCCCGATCATGACCGAGAAAGGCACTTTCATTATTAATGGCACGGAACGTGTCGTCGTATCTCAACTGATTCGGTCTCCGGGCGTCTATTTTGAAGCTCAGGAGGATCGTGCCTCTGGGCGCCGCTTGGCATCTGCGAAGCTTATTCCTGATCGGGGCGCATGGATGGAGTTTGAGACTCGCAAGAGTGATTACCTCACACTGAAATTTAATCGAAAACGAACAGTTCCTGTGACGATTCTGCTACGAGCCTTGACTGCAATAGATGACGATTTGGGGAACGCACCATTGAAAGAAGGCTCAGATGAGGAGCTTCTAGAAATTTTTGCTGAAGCCGACTCAAATCCAGATCATCCCTTTATTGCTACGACCATAAGACAGGAACCGACGTGGGAAGTGAAAAAAGGTCGGACGCTCGCGCAAGAAGCACTGATCGAGTTCTACCGCCGGATGCGACCGGGGGATCCGGCTACACTTGATAATGCGCGTGAATACTTACGCGATCAACTATTTGAACAGAGACGCTATGACTTAGAGAGGGTTGGCAGGTACAAGCTGAATCAGAAGTTAGACCTGCATGACAAAATCCCTCTCGAGCACCGCATGATAACATCTTGGGACATTGTCCGACTGGTTGAACGTCTCATCTTGATCAACAACGGTGTCATCGAACCTGATGATATCGATCACCTCGGCAACCGGAGAGTGAAGACGGTCGGGGAATTAATCCAGGGGAAACTGCGTGTCGGGCTGCGGAGGATGGAACGTGTGATCCTCGAGCGGATGTCTATTCGTGACCAGGAGCAAATCTCCCCCGTATCCTTGATCAACATCCGACCCGTCGTAGCTGCGATACGAGAATTCTTTGGTTCGAGCCAATTGTCACAATTCATGGATCAGACAAATCCTCTCGCCGAGCTGCGTCATAAACGCACGCTTTCTGCATTGGGACCGGGTGGGTTACGCAGAGAAAGAGCTGGTTTCGATGTACGGGATGTGCATCACTCACACTACGGGAGAATTTGCCCAATCGAAACACCAGAAGGGCCGAACATAGGTTTAATCGGAAGGCTCGCATCGTATGCGCGCGTGAATCGTTTTGGTTTTATCGAGACGCCGTATCGTAAAGTAGTGCGAGAGCTTGACCCTGGTGATCCACACCTGGTAGGAAGACGTGCCAAAAAAGACCTAAAGCTACCCAGAGGGCGAAAGCCTATCGTAAATGAGGGTGACGAGATCACCGAAGCCATCGCAAAGAAACTTAAAGGGCTGGAGGAGCCGATCCCCATTGTGCCTTTCGTTTCAAATGACATCGTCTTTCTCACTGCGGACGATGAGGATCGGTTTGTCATCGCCCAGGCCAACGCTCCCTTGAATAATGAGTATGAATTTATCCGACCACGTGCCTCCTGTCGACATCACGGAGACTTTGAGTTCTACACCCCAGATGGGATTGATTTCATGGATATCTCACCACGTCAGATCGTAGGCGTTAGTGCGTCCTTGATTCCATTCCTTGAGCATGACGATGCCAATCGCGCTCTGATGGGATCCAACATGCAAACACAGGCTGTTCCCCTGATTCGCCCCGAGGTTCCCCTGGTCGGCACCGGTATGGAGCGATTTGCGGCGATCGATTCGGGGCAGGTCATCCTCTCCGAGACAGATGGGGAAGTGGAATCAGTTACGGGTAGTCAGGTCGTAGTGCGTGCTGGAAAGGATCGACATACTTACCAATTGCGCAAGTACAACCGTTCTAACCAGAGCACGTGCATCGATCAACGCCCTGCGGTCGTCAAGGGCGAGCGCATTGAGAAAAATGAAGTTATTGCCGATTCATCCTCGACTGCAGGAGGAGAACTGGCGCTGGGCCAGAACGTGCTCTGCGCGTTCCTCTCATGGGAGGGCGGTGATTTTGAGGACGCCATCCTGATCTCAGAGCGACTTGTGCAGGAAGATCTATTTACCTCGGTTCATATCGAGAAACATGAGGTCGAGGCCAGGGATACCAAACTAGGGCCGGAAGAAATTACGTATGATATTCCCAATGTTGGTGATGATGCCCTCCGAGATTTGAACGAAGATGGAATCATACGTGTAGGCGCGGAAGTTGGCCCGAATGATATCCTCGTTGGGAAGATCACACCTAAGGGCGAGAAGGAACTCACGCCTGAAGAGAAGTTGCTACGGGCGATTTTCGGCGAGAAGGCACGCGAGGTCAAAGACACCTCGCTTCGTATGCCACATGGTGAGCGCGGCAAAGTCGTGGATGTCAAGGTATTTACTCGAGATCAGCATCGGGACCTACCCGCGGGTGTGGAAAAGATGGTTCGTGTCTCTGTGGCACAGAAACGTAAAGCCACGGAAGGCGATAAGATGGCCGGTCGGCATGGAAACAAGGGCGTCATTTCGAAGGTCGTCCCAATAGCCGACATGCCATTTCTGGCAGACGGCACGCCGGTGGATCTCATCTTGAACCCCCTTGGCGTTCCGGGGCGTATGAACATCGGCCAGATTCTCGAAGCGCATCTTGGCTGGGCTGCGTATCGATTGGGCTTCCGAGCCGTCACGCCGGCATTCGACGGCGCAATCGAGGAAGAGATAGAAGCCGAACTTGCACGTGCCTGGTTGATCGATCATGCATGGAAGGAGATTGGTGACCGAGCTTGGACGTGGGTGAAGGAGAACGGCTACTACGAGGAAGATGCATTCCTCGATGATGATGAAGTTCGACGGCTCTACTTAGAGAACTGGCTTTCCTCCTCCGAGTATGAATTGGATCTTCTTGCCACGGATCCTCAAGCTTCTCGCCGAGCAGCTCTCCGCGAGTGGTTGCGTGATTCTGGATACGATCCGGATGCAGTCCTCGTATTTGGGAAGGATGGGATGGAAGCCTTAGCCAGATCAGAACATGATCAAGCGGCTATCGAAGCTTGTCTGCGCTCCTGGGCGGAAGCGAACGATAGAAAGACCGGGAATATTAAGAACCTCGAATCTCTCCGTGCCGCAGCTGAGACTATCATGGAAGAAACCGGCGAGCCGATGCCTATTTTGGGCAAGCAGAGACTTCATGATGGCAAGACTGGGATCGCCTATGACCAACCTGTTACCGTTGGTAAAGTTCTCATGATGAAACTCCACCATCTCGTTGAAGACAAGGTACATGCTCGCTCCACTGGTCCTTACTCGCTGGTGACCCAGCAGCCTCTAGGTGGTAAGGCGCAATTCGGTGGCCAGCGCTTCGGTGAGATGGAGGTTTGGGCGCTGGAAGCTTATGGCGCAGCGCACACATTACAAGAGATGCTCACGGTTAAATCCGATGATGTTCAGGGTCGTGTAAAGACCTACGAAGCCATTGTTAAAGGTGAAGCGATTGAAGAACCGGGCGTTCCAGCATCATTCCGAGTTTTAGTGAAAGAACTTCAGAGCCTTGGTCTGTCCGTGGAAGCAGTAAATAGCGACGGGGAGACGGTGCGATTCGGGAAGGAAGAAGAGCGTTCTCGCCCACCACGGTTGGGACTCGGCTTACTCGATATGAAGCCGAGAATCTAGAAAACAACCTGGTTTCGGAGCCATACTCTGGCTTTATGCTGAGTGCTTGACGGTCACCTATCAGCATGGTAAAATTACGCTCCGTTGTCAGACAATGACGCGGGCAGGTTAGCAAATCGAACTTGCCTGAATAGAATAGAGATTTTTGAAAGGCGAGGCCATCGTGCACGTCCGATGGCCTCCCTTAATGGCTTGAGCCAGTGGGTGATCGTGTGCTCTAAGTCCAAGGGAGGTTGGTAGTGCCTACCATAAACCAACTAGTCAGAAAAGGCCGGAAACAAAAACGCTCGAAAAGCACAGCGCCCGCGCTTCAGTATATTTTCAACTCTATGAAGCAGAAGCGCATTGTGCAGCCAAAAGGGGCGCCACAAAAGCGTGGTGTGTGTACGCAGGTACGTACACAGACTCCGAAGAAGCCGAACTCAGCTCTTCGGAAGGTGGCTCGTGTGCGTCTGACAAATAACATTGAGGTTTCAGCTTATATACCTGGTGAAGGTCATGCGCTGCAGGAGCATTCGGTTGTGCTGGTGCGCGGTGGGCGCGTGAAGGACCTCCCTGGTGTTCGCTATCATATTGTCCGCGGTGTGCTTGATAGCACGGGTGTAGAGGATCGCCGTCAGAGTCGCTCGAAATATGGCGGTAAGAAACCCAAGGAATAATGCTTTATCGGTCGCCGTGATCTCGGGGACCGATTTCACGAGAATGAATCGGAGCGAGAGAAGATGAGACGCAACAAAGCTGAAAAACGCCAGGTCTCCCCGGATGTCCGTTATAACAGCACATTGGTGCAGGGCATGATAAATCGTCTGATGCAAAAGGGGAAGACGAGCACAGCGACGCGAATTGTTTATGATGCTTTCGAAATCATCGAGGCCAAGACAAACAGAAATCCCGTGGAGATCTACGAGGAAGCTGTAAACAATACATCCCCGCTTCTTGAGGTTAAACCCCGGCGCGTCGGTGGGGCAACTTACCAGGTACCCGTTGAAGTCCGATCGGGTCGCCGACTAGCATTGGCACTGCGTTGGATTCTCGCAGCAACACATGATCGCTCCGGCAAATCCATGGCTGAGAAACTTGCAGGGGAATTAATGGATGCTGCAAATAACACCGGCGCAGCTATTAAGAAGAAGGAAGATGTCCATCGCATGGCAGAAGCGAATCGGGCATTCGCACATTATCGATGGTAGTAGCTTTGAAGGAATCGCCTAAAGGGCGAGTGGTGAAGGAAATGTCGCGTGAACATCCGCTAGAACGGTATCGGAATATCGGCATCATCGCACATATTGATGCCGGGAAGACGACGACGACCGAGCGTGTGCTCTTCTTCACCGGTCGAACGCATCGACTCGGCAGTGTGGATGATGGAACTACGGTTACCGATTGGATGGACCAGGAACGCGAGCGTGGAATCACGATCGTATCCGCTGCTGTTACGGCGACGTGGCACGATCATGTGATTAACATCATCGACACACCTGGGCACATCGATTTCACTGCGGAGGTGCAGCGTTCTCTGCGGGTGCTCGATGGCGGTGTTGTTGTATTTGACGCAGTGCAAGGCGTTGAACCGCAGTCTGAAACTGTTTGGCGGCAAGCGGATTTATATCATGTCCCACGAATTTGCTTTGTGAACAAGATGGATCGTGTGGGAGCATCTTACGAGAACACGATTGATATGATACGTGAACGTCTGGCAGCCAACCCGATTGCTATGCACATGCCTATTGGTAGCGAAGCTGATTTCAAGGGCGTCATCGACTTGATCGATGAGGTAGCTTTCATCTGGACGGATGAATCGGGATCGAGCTTCGAAGAGGTGGCAATACCTGAAGAATTCACCAGCGAGGCTGAATTACGCCGGGCTGTTATGATCGAACAAATTGCAGAGACAGATGATTCACTCACGACAAAATTTGTTGAGGGTGAAGTGATTGCTACCGAAGAATTAAAGGCTGCTTTGCGCACCGCAGTTCTCTCAGGTGAGGCCACGCCCGTCTTTTGCGGTTCTGCTCTACGCAACAAGGGCGTCCAGCTGCTTCTGAATGCCGTTGTGAATTATCTCCCCTCCCCGCTTGATATCCCCGATGTCGAAGGTCTGAAACCAGGTACAGATGAAGTGCTCACTCGTGCGGCAAAAGAGGATGAGCCTCTAAGCGCACTTGTGTTCAAAATCGTCACGGACCCCTACGTCGGCAGGCTCGCATATTTCCGCGTGTATTCAGGAAAGATTACCAAAGGTTCCACGGTCTACAACGCAACAAACGAGAAGCGTGAACGAGTTGGACGTCTGCTTCGGATGTATGCAGATCGTCGTGAAGACATCGAGGAAGTTTGGGCGGGAGACATTGGGGCAGTTCTGGGCATGAAGGACACATTCACAGGTGACACCTTGTGTGATGCTGCAAATACTATTCTCCTTGAAAATATCACCTTTCCCGAGCCCGTCATCTTTGTGGCGATCGAACCCAAAACCATGGCGGATCAGGACAAATTGTCGGAAGCACTGCGAAAACTTTCGGAGGAAGATCCGACTTTCCGAGTAGGAAATGACGAAAACACCGGGCAAACGCTCATCTGGGGCATGGGGGAGCTTCATCTCGAAGTGCTCCTTGACCGCATGGTGAGAGAATTTAAAGTCCAGGCTAAAGTTGGAAGACCCCGGGTTGCATACCGTGAATCAATCCGTCGTGAAGTGTCTGATGTGGATTTCCGGTATGTGAAACAGACCGGTGGTCGCGGTCAATTTGCCCATGTCGTGATTTCATTGGAGCCCGCTGCGCCTGGCGACGGAATCGTCTTTGAGAATAAAGTTAAGGGGGGCGTGATCCCTCAAGAGTATATTAAACCAGTGGAAAAGGGTGTGCGCGAAGCTGCCGAAGGTGGCGTGCTTGCTGGCTATCCTGTCATCGATGTAAAAGTGACCCTGGTCGATGGTTCCTTCCACGAGGTCGATTCGAGCGAACTCGCGTTCAAGGTAGCGGGTTCGATGGCTTTTAAAGAGGGTGTTCAAAAGGGAAATCCAGTTTTACTCGAGCCCGTGATGTTTGCGGAGGTCGTGCTTCCTGATGCATACGTGGGAGATGTGACGGGAGATTTATCCGCCCGCAGAGCCGCTATTGAGGGACTCGACCCCCGATCTGGAAATGTGCAGGCGATCAGAGCTATGGTGCCGTTGGCCGAGATGTTCGGTTACGCTACGGATTTGAGATCCCTGACTCAGGGTCGGGGCGCATTTACGATGGAATTCCACCATTACGCCAAGGTCGCGGATTCTGTAAGCGACAAGATACTTGTCGGTGCGCGCTGACGAATATACAGATAGCACTTGTAAACGAAGGAGCGGAAGAAGATGGCGAAAGCTAAATTTGAGCGGACAAAGCCGCACATGAACGTAGGGACGATGGGCCACATCGACCACGGGAAGACGACGCTGACGGCAGCGTTGACGAAGTACTCATCGTTTTTAGGGTTTGCAGACTACCGTCCGTTTGATTCGATCGACAATGCTCCTGAGGAAAAAGAGCGCGGGATCACGATAGCGATAGCGCACGTGGAGTACGAGACGGAAAAGCGGCACTATGCGCACGTGGACATGCCGGGACACCGGGACTACATCAAGAACATGATCACGGGAGCTGCGCAGGTGGACGGGGCGATCCTGGTAGTGGC
>JBGUDT010000053.1:13489-15696 GCA_041821665.1 Anaerolineales bacterium | reverse complement strand
ACCAAATCGTCCCTCTGCCCCGCCCCAGATCCCTGGATATGTCTTACTCGAAGGAATTCGTACAACTCGCAGCAGAGATTCGCGGCCTGCTTACCACTCAGGATAAGTCCGCTTTCAAGGCACAAACTGCCTGAAAACCCCCCACAGGGACGTGAAGCCAACCTACCCCATCATTCACAACCTGTTCCGATACATATATCCTTCCAGCAAAGATAAGTACTGGCCTCGGGGCTTGGTCTCTAGCGGGCAGAATTTCGTATTGTGGGGATTGGCTACATTTCACGCCGGTTTGGGGGATTGAGCTGTTCTACCAACCTGCCAGAAGACGTTGGGCGTGTCGCTCTGGAAGACCAGCCTTCATGATACGACTGTGTACGAGTTTGACGTCATAATCGATTCGAAGCATCTCCCATGAATATTCAACATCATCGAGAATGGCATAAGAGGCTCGTGGATCACCATCACGAGGCTGACCCACGGACCCAGGATTAAGGATCATACGAGGTGTGAGTGAGATTACCTCATCCCATTGTACTGGACGGCTCATGGCGAACGAATCCTCGAATGGGCGGTGGAATATCAGGGGTAGATGAGAATGTCCGACGATGCAGTAATCTGATTCAAATGCTTCGAAATTGCGATCCGCTGAAAGTGGATCGAGGATGTATTCCCAGATTGGTTGGTTTGGGCTGCCGTGCGCGAGGGTGCAGCTATTTAGCGTGACCTTGCTGGGCAGCGATTCAAGGAAGGCTTTGTTTTCTTCTTCTATGATTTGCTGAGTCCAGGCCACAGCTTCGCCGGCATCGCGGTTGAAGCGGGAGAGGGGAATTAAACCCAGAGCTGCCTGGTCGTGGTTTCCAATAAGACAGGTGAGATTATCCAAGCCGGCGATTCGCTCGATGCACTCATTTGGATCCGGACCGTAGCCCACAAGATCACCTAAACACCAGACGGCATCGTGCTCCGGTGCGGCTCCCAGGACGGCGTCGAGCGCCGTGAGGTTGGCATGAATGTCGGATATTACCAGCGCACGCATGGGAGTGATATTAACATGGAGGGGCAGGGAAGGAAAGGGTTGCCCCTGGAGCCTGACTGCTTGTGACCATGATGTGGCTGACGTATAATCGCACCCTGAGTATGCCTATTCTTGACGAGCAAAGCCTCGAGTTTCTTAGTCACAGCCCCGATCAAACTGAGCGCATAGGCGTTCGACTAGGTGAGCAGCTTGAACCTGTGGATCTTGTCTGTTTGGCGGGAGATCTTGGTTCAGGGAAGACTACGATGGTCAAAGGGATTGCTCGTGGCTGGGGTTCCCTGGATTCTGTCACCAGCCCGTCGTATGTCCTCGTAAATGAATATCGCCGCGCAGACGGCAAAGTACTTTTTCATTTCGACGCATTCCGGTTGAGTGGTGTAAAAGAGGCTGAGTTTCTCGGACTGGACGAACTCATGGATGCGGGTGGACCGGTGTTGATCGAATGGCCCGAGCGGGTTGCGGACGCGCTGCCATCTGATCACCTATGGATTAGCCTCCATTGGGTCGATGAGCTTCGTCGAGGATTACACTTCGAAGCATCTGGTGCGCGGTATGAACGAAAGCTCGACGAATTTAGACGAGCGGCGTTTGGGAGGTAGTTGTGATCCTGGCCATTGATTCCGCTACGAAATCACTCGGAATTGCACTCCATGATGGCAGAAATGTCCTCGCGGAATGTGTCTGGACTGGTAAGGGTCATCACACAGTTGAATTGGCTCCAGAAGTAGGTGTGATACTCATGCGTGTGGGAGCCTCCGTATCATCCATTGATGCTGTTGCGGTAGCAATCGGTCCTGGTTCCTACACGGGGTTGCGAATCGGGTTGGCGTACGCCAAGGGGTTATCTTTCGCGAGAGGTATTCCTATCCGCGCAATATCTACTTTTGAAATTCTTGCACAAGCTCAACCCAGGCAATCCACCCCGATGTTTGCCGCAATAAGAGCAGGGCGAGGTAGAATTGCTGGATCCTGGTATAAGTGGGTCCGAGGTAAGTGGAAGGCTGACGGCGAGCCAATAAACACGACTTGGAACGAATTTGACGGGTCCCTCGAAGATGAGGCGTATGTCTGTGGAGAGATTGATGATGAAGGACATGTCATTCTCTCGATGAATAAACTCATCCAAGTTGCACAGCCTGCATTATGCATTCGTAGACCCAGCATCCTGGCG
>JBGUDT010000053.1:0-13462 GCA_041821665.1 Anaerolineales bacterium | reverse complement strand
AAAAAACTTCCTGATCCGGGATCACTCGCCCCGATTTATCTCGATAAGCAGGAAGGGTAGATAAGGTGGTCACGGGAGTACGCGAAACCACAATTCGCACGATGTCTATAGCTGATATTGAAACAGTGTTAGAAATCGACCGGCTGTCTTTCTCGCTTCCGTGGTCGGAGCGAGCGTACAGATTAGAGCTCACCGAAAATTCGGCTGCTCACCTTTATGTAGCCGTGAAAAAAAAGCACAATATTGAATACATCCTTGGATATATCGGATTCTGGTACATTGTTGACGAAGCCCACATCAGTACGCTGGCAGTGCATCCGTCCGAACACAGAATCGGGATCGGAGAGGGGCTTTTGATTCATGCTATGGAAGATGCCGAATCTATTGGCGCCGAGGTCATAACATTGGAAGTCCGGAGCTCGAATCAACCCGCGATTATGCTCTACCAGAAATTCGGTTTCGAAGTTGTTGGGAAAAGACCGAGATATTACCAAGACAACGGCGAAGATGCTATTCTCATGACGCTAAAGGATCTCCCGGGATGGGGGCAGACTCGTAGAAAGAAAATGAATATTTCTTATGGATGAACTCAGGAAAGTTGCAGAAGAAGTCGCTGGCTGTATGGATTGTCAGCTCCACCTTTCACGGAAAAAAGCTGTTCCTGGAGAGGGTCCCGCCGATGCGGATATCATGCTCATCGGTGAGGGTCCGGGTTTCCATGAAAATGAGCAGGGTCGACCATTTGTTGGGGCAGCTGGAAAGTTTCTCGAAGAACTTCTCGAAAGCATCAATCTAAGCCGTGAGGATGTCTTCATTGGAAACGTTGTAAAATGCCGTCCGCCGGGAAATCGAGACCCTCAACCCGAAGAGATTGAGGCATGTTCTTTGTATCTTCAACGACAGATCAGCGCAATCGATCCAAAAGTTATCGTGACCTTAGGGCGATTCTCTATGGCGCGTTACTTCCCCAACGTGAAAATCAGCAAAATCCACGGACAGGCAAAGGAGATCGACGGCAGAATGGTTATTCCGATGTATCACCCTGCTGCAGCTCTTCACCAGCCCTCTCTACGAGAGGTAGTAAAAGAAGACTTTTCCCTTATCCCTGAACTAATCGCTCAAAGACAGTCCGCATCCCTCCCACAGGAAAGCGATCCCACAGATCCCGAGCAGCTGAGTCTTTTCTAGCTTGCTTATGGACAGGAGTGAATAAGAGAGATGCCTGAGAAAATGACGTCGCTATCTTCTAGCGCGCAGGCGCTTATCGGTAAATTTACTGAGCGCAATGCCACAGTTGCTATCATCGGCCTTGGGTACGTAGGCTTGCCTCTGGCCGTGGTTCTGGCAGATTCAGGTTTGCGCGTAGTTGGCCTTGATACAAGTGAGGAGAAAATTAATTCCCTTCGGGATGGGCAAAGCTATATCGAAGATGTACCCTCGGAGGTCATCCAGAAGCATATTGATGAAAAAAGGATAATTCCCACAAATTCATATGATGATCTAATGGATGTTGATGCGATCAGCATATGCGTCCCAACACCCCTGCGGAAAACGGGCGATCCGGATCTGTCCTACATCATCAATGTCTCAACGGCGCTGAAGCCAATCCTCCACCCAGGATTGCTGGTGATCCTCGAGTCGACAACCTATCCAGGGACGACGAGGGAGCTCATCCAGCCGGAACTCGAAACAAGCGAACTGGTAATCGGGGAGGATATATTCCTGGCATTCTCCCCTGAACGCGTGGATCCTGGAAGAGAAGATTGGACGACGGTCAATACACCAAAAGTAATTGGGGGGATCACGCCAAGCTGCACAGAAGTTGCGGCGGTATTGTATGAGCAGGCCATGGAAACTGTGGTCCGAGTATCGTCCACGGAAGTCGCCGAGATGACCAAGCTCCTGGAGAACACTTTCAGGGCGGTCAATATCGGGTTGGTCAATGAACTTGCCATCATTTGCCATCGTCTGGGATTAGATGTATGGGAGGTGATTGAAGCGGCGGCCTCAAAGCCGTTTGGTTATATGAAATTTACCCCCGGACCAGGACTTGGGGGTCACTGCATTCCGATCGATCCTCTGTATCTTTCGTGGAAGTTGAAGAGTCTGAACTATAATGCTCGTTTCATCGATCTGGCGAGTGAGATCAACACGAATATGCCCAGGTATGTCGTCCAGCGCATCCAGGATACGCTCAACAAACTTGGTTCGACGGTCAATGAGACCAATATCCTCATTCTTGGCGTGGCGTATAAGCCGAATGTCTCTGATATGCGTGAATCTCCTGCGCTGGATGTAATTGGATTGCTGAAAGAGAAGGGTGCAAATATTAGCTTCCACGATCCGTATGTTCAAGATTTTTGGCTGGATGACATACGGATGACTTCCGAGGATCATCTGCTCGATGCAGTGAAACGAGCGGATTGCGTCGTCATCATCACAGATCATGAAGATCTCGACTACTCATCCGTTGCCAAGGAATCGAAAATCCTCTTCGATACTCGAAACGTGACCGGCCGGTTTGGGCTGGTCGGTGAAAATATTGTGAGGTTATGATGAGCCGCTATCTGGTTACGGGAACGGCTGGTTTTATCGGCGCCCAAGTTACGACACTGCTGCTTGATGATGAACACGAAGTGATCGGGATCGATGATCTCAATGACGCTTACGATCCCCGTCTTAAAGAATGGCGCCTGAAGCTGTTGAAGGAACGTGAAGGGTTCACCTTCCACCATGTGGATATCACCAATAAGCGTGAACTTGAGGCTGCCTGCTCACCCCCAGAGTTCGATGCCATCATCAATTTAGCTGCGCGTGCCGGTGTGCGACAGAGCGTCCTCAATCCGGAAATCTATTATCGATGTAATGTGCTCGGTACATTGAACCTGCTTGACATAGCACAGGCTTCTGGGGTTAGAAAATTTATCCAGGCATCGACTTCGAGTCTATATGGCGCGCATAATTCACGACCGTTCCGTGAAGACGCGGATATTTCACGACCTCTTTCCCCCTATGCAGCATCAAAGGGAGCCGCCGAACTCCTATGCCACAGCTACCACAAACTCTATGATCTGGATGTAACCATCTTGCGTTACTTTACCGTATATGGTCCAGCCGGAAGACCGGAGATGAGCATTTTTCGATTCGTGCAATGGATTGCTGAAGGGCGGCCTCTCGTGCTATACGGTGACGGAGAACAAGAACGGGACTTTACTTTTGTCGACGATATCGCTCGTGGGACAGTGGCGGCGATCGAGCCTGCTGGATTCCAGGTGATCAACCTCGGGGGAGATCAACCGATATCGATGAGGCAAGTGATCCATAAACTCGAGGAAATTATTGGAAAGAAAGCTGATATCCATCAGCACGCAGAAGCGCCCGCTGATGTGCGAGCGACCTGGGCAGACATCACCCACGCACGAGAAATATTGAACTGGGAACCCGAGATCGGATTGGATGAAGGTCTCAAAGAAACTGTTGCCTGGTATATGGAAGAACGTGATTGGGCTAGCCTGGTGGCCACATCTGATTAAGGCTTCAGGATGCTCGATAAGATAAGAAATCAATTCCAGGGGATCTACAATAGGTTTCTTCGGAATCCCCTCATTCAACGAGTCATTCGTAATTCAAGCTATTTATTCAGCGCGCAAGTTATCTCGGCTGTCCTTAGTATGGGTCAGGGGATCCTAACAGCGCGACTTCTCGGTGTGGCTGGAGCAGGTCTGGTTGGAATAATCACACAATTTTCAAGCAGTATTAACAGGTTGGTTTCATTTCGAATGGGAGAACTTGTAGTAAGTTATGTCGGCGAATTCCATGAGAAGCAGAAGCCGGATCATGAAGCTGCCGTTTTCAAGGCGGCTGTTCTTGTTGAGGTGGCAGCGTCCATCTTAGCGTTTGCTCTCATCGTTCTGCTGGCCGAACTAGGAGCTCAGATCTTCGCACACGATGAAGACCTGGCATACCTCTTCATGTTATATGGGATATCGATACTTGCGAACTTCATGTCGGAAAGTTCGATTGGACTCCTGCAGATATTTGATCACTTCCGACCGATCGCCGCAATAACAATTGGCCAGAGCGTCCTGACAATTATCTTGATCACAGCGGCTTTTCTTCAAGAAGGGGGTCTTGAAGAGGTGGTTGTAGCTTATCTGGCGGGAAAAGTGGTATGGGGGATAGCAATTGCCATCTCGGCATTATGGGTCGCCGTGAAGGAGTGGGGCTTCACTTGGTGGAGAGCGCCTTTATCTCTTCTGGCATCAAGACGGGATGATCTTCTACGGTTTGCTGTAAGTACAAATTTGTCTGGAACCTTAAAATTGGTTACCCGGGATAGCGAGATGCTTTGGCTGGCAGCCTTTTCCTCACCTCTGCAGGTAGGCTATTATAAAATCGCAAGGGCGATTACGAACATCGTCATGATGCCAGTCACACCCTTAATCAGTACATCCTACCGTGAACTCGCACGTGAAATCGCCAGCAAGCAATGGGAAAACGTACGCTATTTGTTAAGAAGTGGGACGATTCTAGCTTCAAGTTGGACCATTCCTGCGACTTTAGCTTTGATAGTGTTTGGACCCTGGATCGTGGCATTATACGGCACAGAGTTCCTGCCAGAATCGTATACTACACTTCTTATACTTCTTATAGGAGTTTTCCCGAATAATGTCTTTTTCTGGAATCAGCTCGTCCTACTCCCATTAGGACTTCCTGAATTTCCAACCAAGGTGCAGTTCGTTGCGGCAATAATTTATATCCTTGGTGTCGTCTACCTAGTTCCACGATGGGGCGCCTATGGTATGGCAGCAATTTCCAGTTTCACAGTCGTGATCATCGTTTGCGTTCTGGTTTTGAAGTCTTTGAAAGAATTAAGGAAAGCTGAGCTAAAATCCTTGCTGATTACGGGAGAGTAAACCTCATGCGCATTGCTTTGATTTCCGCTTCTCAAGTACCTTCACGGACTGCGAACTCGATTGAAGTCATGAAGGTGTGCCAGGCCTTTATCGACCTTGAACACGAAGTAAACTTATGGGTTCCCGGACCGCAGACGGATGTCAGTTGGGATTCATTAAGAACATTTTACGGCCTACGAGATAGGTTTGATATTCATTGGATGCGGAGCGCGAAACGTTTAAAACGGTATGATTTTTGTCTGCGCTCGGTCATGTCTGCAAGAAGATGGGGTGCGGATATCTACTATACCTGGCCTTTTCAAGCCGCAGCTATCTCCTCGCGCATGAATCTTCCCACGCTTTTAGAAGTGCACGATCGTCCGCAGGGGAGATTTGGCCCCAGGTTGTTTGGGCAGTACTTGCGCGGCCCTGGGGCAATGCGTATCTTACCGATTACTAAAGCGCTTCTCCAATGGCTTGAGGAATATTATTCCATCCCGACAGACCCGGGTTTCGTGGTCATTTCCCCAAGCGGCGTCGATTTGGAGCGGTATGAGAATGCTCCCGACCCAACGCGTGCTCGTAAGGAGCTCGATCTCCCCGAGAAGATCACGGTGGGATATACCGGCCATCTTTACCCCGGTCGTGGATTAGATCTGATGTTGGAGCTTGCACGAACGAACACTGACATCCAGTTACTTTGGGCAGGTGGGGAACCTGCCGCCATCGAGCGTTGGAGAACGCGTATCCAGCGAGGCGGAGTCGAGAACCTTCAGATTCTTGGATTTGTTCCTAATGAGCAGCTACCTCTTGTTCAAGCTGCGTGTGACATCCTCCTTCTCCCACATGAGCGCAGGGTTTCTGCCAGCAGCGGAGGGGATATAGCCGCTTTTACAAGCCCTATGAAGTTATTTGAGTACATGGCAGCCGGAAGGACGATCCTTGCAAGTGATCTTCCCGTGCTCAGGGAAGTCCTGAACGAGAAGAATGCGGCGTTCGCCCCACCGGGAAGCATCGATTCATGGAATGCTGAATTACGCTCCCTGGTGAGAGATGAAGGTCGAAGGAACGCGCTTGCAAAACAGGCACTGGCAGACGCAAAGAAATATACCTGGGTAGTTCGAGCGAAGAAGTCGCTTGCTGGAATTGGGACGCCCCGTGGCTGAGAAGGAATCGGCATCAGAACAACCCTCCAAATTATCATCTCCTTGGGTATGGGGAATGCTCCTCGTTCTGTTTGCGATTCTGCTGAGGCTGTTCTTGTGGGTTCAATATCAGCCAATCACTTATAGTGACACATATGGTGGCTACATGAGGCTTGCTGAGGTCCTCGCCGATTTCACCTTGAAGGGCTATGACGGCACGCGTGTCCCCCTCTATCCTGCCTTCCTGGCATCCCTCGGGATGGACGAGCATAAGATATGGATCACACAGATGCTCCTGGGTGTCATCATCGTGCTGCTCCTCTATTGGATTACCTGGCGCACGACCACGAGTATCGCCATGGGATTACTCGTGGCGGGGATCTATGCATTCCTTCCTGCGCACGTGCTGATGGAAGCGAACTTACTCACGGAGACGCTGACGACATTCTGGGTAGTGTTATCCTACGCGCTGCTCTTGTTTTATTTAAACAGTAGTCGACCAGCGCGAAGCCTGATCGCGGCACTCTTGCTTGGTATCTCGGTGAGCGCTGCAGGCATGACGCGGGCGTTGTTTTTTCCAGTCTCGATCTGGTTTCTCGTTTTCGTTTTTCTAGGAGGCGGCGAGGATTGGAAGTCACGAATTCTGAACAGTGCAGTGTACTGCGTCGGTCCAATCCTAATGCTGGGTGGATGGGTTTGGTTTATTTATGATCTTTCGGGGATGGTCGCGCCTACGACACGCGTTGGATACAACCTGGTACAACATACCGGAGCTTTTTTTGAGCACTTACCCGATAAATATGCGCCCATCCGGGATACCTATCTTGAGTATCGGAATGCGCGAATAGCAGAACGAGGCGTCCAGCACAACACGATCTGGGAGGCTCTGCCGGCGATGGCGGAATCATCCGGATTGCATTTCTTCCAGCTATCGCGTGAGCTCCAACGTTTGTCCTGGATGCTCATCCTTGAACATCCAGGTCTCTTCTTGCGGAGCGCGTTTGAGGGATGGATCAATTTTTGGAAAGCGCCGGTGATCTGGCAGGTCTCTGCATTTGACAGCGAGGCGATAGGTTTTCTATACACCCTTCTATCCTATATCAACAGAGCGCTTGCGCTGGGGGCGAATCTAATATTTTTGGTGATCAGCTTTGGGATGGTTGTGAGCAAGGAGATTCGATCACGATTGAACATCGATTTATTTACAATTTCAATTATTGGCGGGGTATGGCTTATTTCGATTTTTCAGACCATGTTTGAACATGGCGATAATCCGAGATTTCTTGTACCGCAGCAGATGATGGTCATATATGTCACCGTTCGATCTCTGTGGTTTTTATTTGATGGGCGCAGAGAGTTGGAGGCCTTGACCACATGAGGCATGTAAAACTGATCATTCCATGGTTGACGGGAGTCGTCGTCCTCGCGGCGTTGCTCACTATCCTGGATGGGAAGGGATTTTCCCTCGAAGGTTGGGCGGCCTACTGCCTGCTCTCAGGAATCGCCCTGGGTATCCTCTTGCTTGCGTGGAAATCCCTGGGAAAAGAAATGCAACCACGATGGTTAGGGATCGCCCTGGCTGTGGCAGTATTTTTAAGATTAGGTTTTGCGCTCTTTACATCAAACGCGCTCCCGGTCGTTGGCTACGACACACCCATTCAGAAAGCAGGTCACCTGTTCAGAGATTCTTTTAAGCGTGATGAACAGGCGTGGACTTATGCATTCGAAGATGAGCCTCTGGTAAATGTATTAAGCGAGCCGCTGCGCAGTGATCAATACGGAGGTTTGCTCTTGCTAAGCGCTGGTATATATCGAGCAACAGCTCTTGAGGTTCACCGTCCTCTCCTCATTGTGGTTCTCACTGCCACAGTATCAGCCATAGCGGCTTTATTTACGTGGGGTTTTACGCAAAAGGTTTTTGGAGAAAAAGCTGGTCAGATCGCTGCCTGGGTCGTTGTCCTTTTTCCAGAGGCGATATTGCTCGGCGCTTCGCAAATGCGTGAGGCGTTCCTTGGAACGGCGTTTGCACTGACGCTTTTTGGCTACGCACTCATCCGGGATGGGAAGACTCGCGCAGGCGCCCTCGCGATTGCGGTGGCGATATTGGTCCTCGGAATTCCATTCTCACCACCCTTTGCGTTGTTAACGCTAATCACCATCTTGATCGCATGGATCTGGGAGGGGAAGGCGAATCTTCGTCGAACATTGCTGGTGGTTCTTCCGGTACTCGCAATCTCCATCGTTATTCTTGGATTGGTGATTAATGCCTGGCAGGAAGCTGATTATGTCTGGGGCAACTCTTTCGAAGTGCTTGTTCGGTGGGTTGAGAATGCTGGCCAGCAGTGGCGCTTGAACGTGGCTACTGAGAAATCAGGGGTGATTGACCATATATTCGGATTGACACCGGACTGGGCTCATTTACCTTTGGTTGTGGCCTATGGGCTTGTCCAGCCGTTCTTGCCGGCATCGATCATAGCCGGTGGAGCACCCATCTGGCACGGTATCGCCATTTGGCGAGGGTTAGGATGGTTCGCGTTGCTGCCATTCCTGCTTTATGCCCCGTTTGCCTCGCTCAAAGCGAAGGGCTGGAGAAGTCTTGAGTTTTACCTCTCGATGTTCATATGGATCATGGCCGTTGTTGCGTCTTACCGGGCGCCGGGTTATCAGTGGGACAACCCGCGCTATCGGGCGATTTTCCTTGCTGCGCAGGCGGCGATAGCAGGCTGGGCCTGGGTGCATGCTCGACGGACCCATAGTCCATGGCTGAGGCGAATGGGGATATTGGTAGCCGGTGTTTCTCTGCTTTTTTTCCAGTGGTATCTTGGGCGGGAAACCCTGTTTCCGAGCTTAAGTCTGCCTCTGACATTTGCAGCTATCATCCTATTTATTCTCGTGGTTCTGGGTATGTGGATAGTTTCCGACTTTCGAGGCCGCGCGAGTGCGACACCTTGACGGGCATTAGTGAGAGAGTATAATTCAACGCCTGAATTTTAATCGACATCTAAATCGAAATGTGTGGGAGCGTTTGAATGCGAAAGGCATTAATTACGGGGATCACGGGCCAGGATGGCTCATATCTGGCTGAGTTATTACTCCAAAAGGACTATGAGGTTTATGGCCTGATTCGAAAGTCGAGCACGTTCAATACCGATCGTGTGGATCATATCTATCAGGACCCGCACGAGGCCGGCGCCCGGTTGTTTCTGAGCTATGGTGATCTCTCAAATGGAGAACAGCTTACTAACCTAATCTATAATGTTCGCCCGGAAGAGATTTATCACCTCGGTGCTCAATCTCATGTAAAAGTTAGTTTCGATATGCCGGAATACACCGGATCGGTCACAGGGTTAGGCACCACGCGAATCCTTGAGGCTATCCGTCGTTCAGGGATTAACGCGCGCTTTTACCAAGCCTCGTCGAGTGAGATGTTCGGGAATGCCCCGCCGCCGCAATCTGAGCTTACACCCTTCATGCCGCGCAGCCCATACGCTGCTGCGAAGGCATATGGCTATTGGATTACGGTTAACTATCGGGAAGCCTATGAATTGTTTACCGTGAACGGCATCCTGTTCAACCATGAGAGTCCAAGAAGGGGAGAGACTTTCCTGTCGCGGAAGGTCACACGGGCGATTGCTCGCATCTTAGCGGGTGCACAAAAGAAGCTCTATCTGGGAAATCTAGACTCCACTCGAGATTATGGCTATGCACCAGAGTATGTAGAGATTATGTGGGAGATGATGCAGCTTGATCAACCGGATGATTATGTTGTCGGAACGGGAGTAGCTCCGACTATGCGGGAATTTGTCGTTGAGGCATTTGAGTACGCGAATCTGGACTGGGAAGAGTATGTGGAGATTGATCCGAGGTATTTTCGGCCCACCGAAGTCGATTGTCTCATTGCCGACGCATCAAAGGCAAAATCCGAACTTAATTGGGCTCCAAAAGTAACCTATAAAGATCTCGCTCGTATCATGGTGGACGCGGATATGGAAAGCGAGGGTCTCGAACCGATGGGTGAGGGCAGAAAAATCATGGAATCTCAATTCGAGGATTGGCATAGGTGGGAGAGCGGTGTCACAGCTGTGATCCAGAATGCTGGGAATGGGGTTGATGGTTTTTAACGTAACCGCGTTGGGAAATTCGAGATGAGTGAAGCACAAGATATGCCACAAGATGGGAATACAAATCGCTCAAACAATGAAGATGGAATGACCCTTTCGGTGGTCATTCCTGTCTATAATGAGGAAGAAAATATTCCCCTGCTGCATTCAGCTCTGACAGATGCCCTAACAACATACACCTACGAATTAATCTATGTGAACGATGGTTCCAAAGATGGCTCCTTAACTCAACTTGAAAACCTTCTCGAAAAAGATGCAGATCACACCATAATTGTAGATCTACGACGAAATTTTGGTCAGACAACGGCCATCGCGGCTGGAATTGACCACAGCCAGGGTGAAGTCATCGTTCTTATTGATGCCGACCTTCAAAACGACCCTACCGATATCCCAAGAATGATCGCCCTCATTGAGGAGGGATTTGATGTTGTCTCTGGATGGAGGATCGACAGGAAGGACACCTTCATCACCCGGAAAGTGCCTTCCCGGATTGCGAACTGGCTAATATCAAAAGTGACCGGCGTGGAACTGCATGATTATGGTTGTACTCTAAAAGCCTATCGCCAGGAAGTGCTAAAGGGGTTCCGACTTTATGGAGAAATGCATCGGTTTATCCCGGCGTACGCTGGATATGTCGGGGCGAAAATCACGGAAGTTCCAGTTCAGCACCACCCACGAAAATTTGGGGAAGCAAAATATGGATTGGAACGAACGTTTAAGGTCATCCTGGATTTATTCACAGTCAAGTACCTGATGAGCTACTCGAATAATCCCATTTACTTATTTGGGGGGGCAGGGATCGGCTTGATGGGATTGAGCGCGATTACGCTCCTGGTTCTCATCATGCGGCGCATCCTGTTCGATGAACACCTCATTCGCTCCCCTCTTCTCCTTCTGACTGTAATGTTGTTCATCCTTGGTTTCCAAACGATCTTCATGGGCTTGATCGCGGAACTCCTCGTACGGACCTATCATGAATCACAAGCCAAACCGACATACTCCGTGCGCAGCGTCCTCGGGGCTGCGGATCATCGGGTTTTCGAACCTGCGCCTAATCCCGAAAAGGGCGCATCTCCGTAATGAGGATTCTCGTACTCAATTACGAGTTCCCCCCAGTCGGCGGGGGCGGGGGGCGAGCATGCGCGGATCTCTGTAAGGAGCTAGCCGGGCGTGGGCATGAACTCCACGTACTCACCTCTCGTGCTCGAGGTCTGGACATGGAAGAATCGCGTGATGGCTACAAAGTCTCGCGAGTGGCGACCGGCAGAAGATCGTATTTTCGAGCATCATTCCTGACCATGCTTAGCTATGTTCTTCTGGGCATTCCCCCAGGCTTACGTCTCATACGGCGGATGAAACCAGCGATTATTCATGTCCATTTTGCGGTGCCCACAGGGGCGCTGGCATGGGTTCTCTCAAAGCTAACGGGCATCCCTTACGTGCTCACGGTCCACTTAGGTGATGTGCCAGGGGGAGTCCCTCAGAAAACCGATCGTTGGTTTCGATTTGTTGCCCCCTTTATCCCACCCATTTGGGAAAGGGCGAGCCGAGTTGTAGCGGTAAGTAAATTCACCAGCCAACTCGCCAGCGCTATTTACAAAATTCCAATAAGCGTCATTCCAAACGGTGTTGCGATTCAGTCGGACATCACTGTCAATCCACCAAGCCAGCCTCCAATCTTGATCTTTGCAGGTCGTTTTCAACCTCAGAAGAACCTCCCCTTCTTAATACGGGCGCTGTCGCAAATTCAAGATCTTCCCTGGACCTTAAAATTGATAGGGGAAGGTCCGGAACGACTCCTCATCGAAGAAGCTGTTACGCAGGAGGAACTCGAAACCCGAATCGAGTTTAACGGCTGGATGGAGAGCGAGGAGGTCGAGGATGAATTGCATGCAAGTGATATTCTCGTGATGCCTTCCCTGTCTGAAGGGCTCCCGATCGTCGGCGTCCAGGCGCTTGCAAAGGGCTTGGCCATCGTTGCGAATCGAGCCGGGGGGCTGGAGGACATCGTTCAGGAGGGCGTAAACGGGAGGCTCTGTCAGATAGGGGACCAAGATTGCTACGTTGAGGCGCTGCGGTGGACGCTAGAAGATCTTGACAGGCTAAGTGCGATGAAACTAGCGAGCAAGGAGATGTCCAACCGGTTCGACATCAGGCGAGTCGCAGATGAGTATGAAGAATTGTTTCTGAGTATCGACGCGTGAGCTCTGAGCTTGAATTCAATTTCCACGATAAAGTTGGTCTGCATATTTTCACGGAGGATCCCCGTGCCATTGATTTTTACACCTTAGAATATGGGCACCACTCCGGTCGTGTGGGGGATCATCTGCCAAGAGTATGCCTTAATTGGCAAGCTTCAAACTCCCCTGGCAAGCGATTAAGTGGAGCGGTACCCCATACGCATAAGATCTTCGCGCGGTGGACATATTCGCTCTCTCTAGATCAGGATAAGATCACGATCCACGCGACAGGAAATCGATTCGCGCTGCCGATGGTCCACCATATGTTAGTCCACCCGAGCATTCGACTGCTGTGTAGCCGGCGAGGCATGCTTCTGCTGCATGGATCCGCAACAGCGAGAGATGGTGGCAGTGTGATCTTCACCGGTCGTGGCGGAACCGGAAAGACAACAACCAGCTCGATCCTTTTGTCCGACAATGATGCTGGATGGCAGATGCATGCCGACGATTATGTCTTCATCAATCCTGGAGAGGGCACATATGCCTATCTCACTCGAGCTCATCTCTATAGCGACCTGCTTAAAATCGTGCCATCTGTCTCAAAACGATTATCCATATTAGAGCATATCCAGATTGCGCTCTATGGGGCTGTCAGAGATCTCTCAAAGGATCAGATCAAGTGGCCCGTCCGCATTCCGCTTGAGCGCCTATGGCCTGAACGCACCTTCTGCCAAACAGCTTCGTTGACGGCGATCTTGGTACTTGAGCGATCCAACAAGGGTTCAGAAGTCGAAATAGTTCCCTTAGAAAACGACCTGATTGTCGATGATTTGTTGTCGATGAACTTTTATGAGGCCAGACATTTCATTAACCTGGTTGCACCTTTCGAGGATATTTCCTGGCCAGAAAATTGGTTGGATGATTGGCGAGGTAATGAACGAGATGCTCTAACCCGAATCGTTAATCAAACGAAGATCTATAAGTTGCGCATTCCGCTCGATCAAAAAAGCACCCGCGCTACAGAGGAGATACTGCGAAGAGAGATTTCCGGCCTCTATTCGTAACACGTAGATGACTGATCAGAAAGATTCCACTGGCTCCAGGAAAAAAAGTTCATGGAC
>JBGUDT010000052.1:12975-15972 GCA_041821665.1 Anaerolineales bacterium | reverse complement strand
CGCTCTTCGATCAAGAAGCCGTGCTTGTCTTGGTGCAAGTTTAGGAGCGCAGCCAGGGTGTCGTTATTATCTTGTGGCACGAGTTGCATGGCGAGCACCACCCGGTCATAGGCCAGGCACACAGGTTGGTTCGTTAAGGGGTCATCGATATCCACAGTTTTGTCGGCGATCACCGGGGGTGTCTCAGCGCGATAGCGGAAGAAGGTAACCCCCAATTCCTTCGCTTGCTGAATCTTCTCTCCCAGAGGATGGTTTTCTCCAGCAGAATATAGCTCTCGAAAGAGAACGGTAACATTGGCTGCTGGGTTGATTTGCTTGGCCTGAATAGCCTGTCGGACACCCGTTAGACTACTCAAATGCGAGCAATGGTCTTCACCATCAGCCTCGGAAGATAAGATCAGCACAATATCCTGCATGGCCAGGTCGTCGCCAGCCGTCGCAGCTCCCTTTAATTCTTGTGCAAAGTGGGCTTGTGTTACCACGCGTAAAGGATCGAAATATCGACTGCCATCCAATGGCAGTGGCTTCGCACCTGTGGCGACAACAATCGCCCCGACCGCGAGCGTCTTGGCCTGATCGCTAGATGTAATCGAAACATTGTAGGACCCCGGGGAGCCTGTCACTTGTGTGAGGCGTGAATTGAGTAAAACATTGATATTGGAATGGGTTGACACAAGCTCGATAAGACTGTCAATCAAGTCCTTAGCATTCTCTTGAAAAGTGTGGCTTGTTCCGCCCAATTCAAGGGCGCTTTCGATCAATGTGACGTGGTGACCGGCGTTGGCCAGGGAATTGGCAATGGTCAATCCGCTCAATCCGCTTCCGATGATCAAGGCCGAGCTCAATAAAGCATAGCTATGTGGAAAAGGCATGCTGGTTGCTGCGAGCCGGGAAACCCCCATCGCAATCAGATCCGCTGCTTTTAGAGCGGCGCCAGGGTCATGCGCATGGACGAAGGCGCAATGCTCGCGGATGTCGACCACCTCGACACCGTCTGCTTCCAACCCGGCGGAAAGCGCCGCATCTCGAAAGTGTTTTTCAACCAAGCGCGGAGTGCAGCCAGCGACAAGTACACGTTCCAGTTTGTTTTCAGTAATCGCCTGTTGCATGCGCAGAAGACCGTCCTTGCTGCAAGGATAGGCTTCACAGCCTGTATAAATGACTCCGGGCAGATCTGCAGCCGTATCTCGGAGGGCGGTGGTGTCTAAAACACCAGCGATCTCCTCGCCGCATTCACAGACGAGCACGCCCGTGCGGGGTGATGCATCCAGGTCTGGGGAATTCTTATGCGGTATTCCGTCCGCTCCCATAAATACATCCTTGTGGTTCAACTAAGAAGGCCAGGCACTCGAGGCGCATAAGCCTTTCTGGCGTGATAAGGATTACTCGAGATCCGCTTCTTGGTCTATCGTCGCTCCTACTAACGCATCTACATCCTGAAGAGCCACCGGACTCAAATCTACATCACCGCATATTTGACAGTACACACGCTCGAACTCGGAATCTGCATGGTGGACGCTGTGAAAATGGGTGATGTCTTTCAACTTGATCGCATCGGTTGGGCATATCAGTACACAGGTCCCGCAGGCGATACAGGTAGAGGAAGCGATCTGGAAGGGTGTGCTGACCTTCCTGGCCATACCCCGATTGATCAAGCTGATAGCGCTGACCCCGACGATCTCCCGGCACGCCCGGACACATAAGCCGCAAAGCACACATAAATCTTCTTCAGGAAGCGTGAAGCGGATTTCGTTCACGCCATATTCTTCTGCAAGCGCCAGCAGCCTAGGATCATTGTGTGCACCTGCTAATAGCAGCTCAATAGTTGTCCTTCGGCTCTTTCTCACTGACTCGGAGTCGGTCTCTACGACCGCACCTTCCTCACAGGGATGAACACATGCAGCCACCAGTCGGGGTGGGCGTGGAGGGGAAGACACCTCGACCATGCACAACCGACACGCTCCATAGGGTTCAAGCGCTGGGTGATAGCACAATGTGGGTAAATGGATGCCATGCTCACGGCAGGCTTCCAGCACTGTTCGCCCCTCTGATACCTGGATCTCGCTGCCAGTAATTGTCAATTTCAGCATCATTTCCTCAGTTACCAAGAACGATAGTCCGCCTTTATTTCACCAGGATCGCATCGAACTTACACACGCTCATGCACATTCCGCAGCGCGTACATATAGTGCGATCAATGAAATGAACCTCTTTCTTCTCTCCTTGAATCGCGCCTTCAGGACAGTTGCGCAAACAGACCATACAGCCGGTGCAATTTTCCTCGATCACCGAGTAGGTGATCAGCCCCTTGCATACCCCGGCAGGGCAGGTAGCATCTTCAATATGTGCTTCGTATTCATCCTGGAAGTAGCGGATCGTCGACAGAACCGGGTTTGGAGCGGTTTGTCCTAAACCGCAGAGAGAGGACCGTTTGATCTCCTCGCCCAGCTCGATAAGGTATTCCACGTCCCCAGATCGGCCATCGCCTGCACAGATTCGCTCGAGCGTTTCCAGCATTGCCTTTGTTCCCACACGGCACGGCACACACTTGCCGCAGGATTCTTCCTGGGTAAACCGCATGAAGTAAGCAGCGAAATCAACCATACATGTGCCTTCATCGGCGACGACCAACCCACCGGAGCCCATGATTGCTCCAAGGGATTGGAGAGACTCATAATCAATTTCGACATCCAAGTGATCGGCAGGGATACATCCTCCCGAAGGACCACCGATTTGAGCCGCTTTAAAGGACTTGCCGTCGGGGATGCCTCCGCCGATGTCGAAAATCAACTCTCGCAAAGAAATGCCAATAGGTACTTCGACAAGCCCGGTGTTGTTGATATTTCCGACAACAGAAAAGATCACAGTTCCTTTACTCGTCTCGGTGCCGATACTCGAGTACCAATCTGACCCCTTATCAATAATGATCGGAACCGAAGCCCAGCTCTTGACATTATTTATATTGGTGGGATTCCCCCAAAGGCCAAATTCTGCCGG
>JBGUDT010000052.1:4530-12875 GCA_041821665.1 Anaerolineales bacterium | reverse complement strand
ATAATGATCGGAACCGAAGCCCAGCTCTTGACATTATTTATATTGGTGGGATTCCCCCAAAGGCCAAATTCTGCCGGGTATGGTGGGCGTGGCCGAGGTTCACCGATTTGCCCTTCAATTGATGCTATGAGAGCGGTCTCTTCGCCGCAGACAAACGCACCACTGCCCAATTTTATTTTCACTGAAAAAGCAAAACCCGAGTCGAGGATATTTTCACCCAGCAAGCCAACCTCCTCCGCTTGGGAGATTGCCTGTCGCAGATGTTTCACTGCAAGTGGATATTCATTTCGAATGTAGACGTAGCCCTGGTTTGCTCCAATGGCGTATGCGCCAATGATCATGCCTTCCAAGACTAAGTGCGGATTCCCCTCCATGATCGAGCGATCCATATATGCCCCCGGGTCGCCCTCGTCCGCATTACAGATCACATATTTCACGTCACTTGGTTGCTGGCGACAAAGTTCCCACTTAAACCCTGTGGGGAATCCTGCACCACCGCGGCCGCGTAGACCGGACTTTTTCATTTCTTCGATGACATCGTCAGGCGACAGGGAAGTTAAGACCTTCTTGAGGGAATTGTAACCGTCGAGAGAGATGTATTCCTCGATCTGGGATGGATCGAGCAACCCGTTGAGATCAAGGATTAGCCGATGTTGATGTTTATAGAACGGAACATCCTTCTCATACTTAATTTCTTCATCGGTTTGGGGATCGACATACAGTAGGCGCTCAATTACCGCATTCTTAACGATGGTCTCACTCACAATCTCTGCGACATCCGACAATTTAACATTCGTATACATGATCCCTTGGGGATGAATCACTACGAGTGGACCTTTTTCGCAGAAACCATGACAGCCTGTCACTTTGACGTCGTAATTAAGTCTGGCATTCGCCTTCTGATTGGTTAGCTCATCTTGGAAAGCGGTCCATACTTTCTCGCTACCATAGACACGGCATCCAGTGCCACCGCAGATCGTAATCAATGGGAGATCAGTATCTGCTTTTGCTGTGAGCGACTCGCGCCAGATATCCAACTCTTGGGCGGTGTGGATACTAGCCATGTTAATCAAGTCCTTCCGTTCGTATGAGACGCTTCGTGAGAGCATCGGATTTCTGGACTGTCATCTGCCCAGAGTATTCATCGTTAACCACAACTATTGGCCCTAAAGCACAAGCGCCCAGACAATTGACCGTTTCTAGAGTGAAGAGATGATCGGGAGTCGTCTCGCCCGCTTTGATATTGAATTTCGTTTCCATCTGGTCAAGGAGCTGCGGACTACCGCGAACGTGGCAGGCTGTACCCATGCATATTTGCAGGCAATATTTCCCTTTCGGCTTTAAGCTGAAGGCATTGTAGAAAGTGGCGACGGCGTAGGCTTGTGATAGTGGCACACCCAATCGTTGGCTGGCAAGGATCAAAGCCTCCTTAGGCAGATAGCGGTAATGCTGTTGTATTTTTTCTAATGCAGAAATGATCGAGCCTTCGTCGCAGGCTTCCCTGTCGATGATCTCGTGAATTTCACTGACGGGTATTTGCATGGGCTTGTTCCTTGGGAAAGGGGTATGTAGTCGGAGTGAAACAAAGTATGCACCTGTTGTGCAGCTCCGAACGCGAAAACACCTTTTCCCTATTAAGAGGAGTTATTTTATATCCTTTACATTGAAATTTCTGCTGGCCGGCTCGCATCATTCTCCTAAAATGATACGCGGGCACCTGCATCAGGCACCCGCTCGTTTAGATTAACTCCACCAGGTGAAGTTCATCCATCGTTGTATGTCGAGAGCTAGAATCATCGCATTATTCTCAACAGAACCCTATAGCCACTACACATAACGGTCAAGTGACAATTCTCACCCTCCGAATGGATACTCTACTCCAGGGCTTGCAAGGCAGTGTTCAAGGCGGTGCGTACGACTGATGGATTGGCGCGACCTTCCGTCTCTTTCATAACTTGACCGAAGAGCCACTGGAAAACGCCCGTTTTGCCGTCCAGGTAATCAGCAACCTGAAGGGGATTCTCATCGAGTACACGGCGAGCGATGCTCTCAATTACCTCGGGATCCTGAATCATGCTCAGCTCGAGCGTGCGGACGATGTCATCAGGGGGTTTCCCAGAGGAGACCATCTCGGTCATGACGGATTTGGCGCTCGTGGGGTTAACTTCACCGGTTTCGACCATCTCAACCAGGCGGGCGAGATCCTCGGGTGGGATGGCATTGTCCTGGAACTCGATACCAGCTTGATTTAGCAAACCGAAGAGATCACCAGAGAGCCAATTGGCGATCTTTATAGGAGGAACCTTGGGGGCAGACTGTACAGCGGCCTCAAAATAATCGCCGACCGGACGCTCGGAGGTAAGGACACCAGCCGTGTAGGCTGTGAGCCCATACTCCGCAACGAACCTCCGGCTTTTTTCCAGCGGGAGTTCAGGCAATTCGGATTGGATCTGCGAAACCCACGTCGGTTCGACATGAAGGGGAGGCAAATCGGGTTCTGGGAAGTATCGATAATCGTGGGCTTCTTCCTTGCTGCGCTGAGAGACTGTGCTTGAACTTTTCTCATCCCAGCCGAGGGTCTCTTGAGAGATCTCGCCACCATCCTTAAGTATATTGCTCTGGCGCTCGACCTCATAAGCGAGAGCGTGGGTCATCGCGCGGAATGAATTTAGATTTTTAATTTCCGTGCGTGTGCCAAGCGCAGCTGAACCCGCTTGGCGGACAGAGACATTCGCCTCAAAGCGAATGACGCCTTTTTCCATGTCGCCACTGTTCACTTCCAAATAGCGCAGCAGTGATCGCAGTGCGGTGGCATATGCTCGAACATCATCCACCGAGTTCAGATCTGGTTCACTAACGATCTCTAACAGTGGGATACCAGATCGATTGTAGTCAACGAGTGAGCGGGATTCCTGATGGACCAATTTTCCAGTGTCTTCCTCGAGGTGGACACGCCGCACACGAATCTTTTTAATAGTTTGATCCACTTCAATGTCCAGCCACCCGTGCTCCGCAAGGGGGAGTTCATACTGCGATATTTGATATCCCTTGGGTAGGTCAGGGTAAAAGTAATTCTTGCGCGCAAACACGCTGGTCTCGGCCACCTCACAGTGCAGCGCAAGTGCAACACGCAAGGCGAATTCAACAGCTTTCCGGTTGATAACGGGAAGTGTCCCGGGCATGCCTGTACAGACTTCACATACCGAACTATTTGGAGGCGATATCGTCGAATCGACTACAGCACAACCGCAAAACATCTTTGATTGTGTTAGCAATTCGGCGTGGACTTCGAGCCCGATGATCGGTTCGTACTCACCCATGTCTTTCCATAAACCGCCTCATCCGCTCCAGCGCTTCCTCAATTTTTTCGTATGCGGTGGCGTAAGAGCAGCGCACGTAATTTCCGTCCGCACCAAAGGCGTTCCCTGGAACAACGGCCACGCGCTCTTCCTCAAGGAGTCGTTCGGCGAAGGTCTCATCATCCATGCCGCTTGCTTCGATGTTGGGAAATGCGTAAAAGGCGCCCTTGGGCTCGAATGTCCTCAAGCCAAGTTCGTTCAATCCATGTACGATCAGCCGTCGCCGCCGGTCATACTCTGCCACCATCTTCAGAACGTGCTCTTCACCATTCCTGATAGCTTCCAGGGCGGCCATTTGAGATGTCGTCGGAGCGGACATGATGGTGTACTGATGAATTTTTCGCATGGCTGAAAGGATGGGCTCTGGCGCCGCTGCGTACCCGACTCTCCAGCCCGTCATGGCGTAGTTTTTCGAAAAACCACTCAGTGTAATGGTGCGATCACGCGTGTCATCCAAAGATGCAAAGCAGACATGTTCGTGATCATAGACCAGGCGATCATAGATTTCATCGCTGATAACCAGGAGGTCATGTTTTTTTGCGAGATCTCCAATCTCTTGCAGCCGACCACGCGACATCACAGCCCCGGTGGGATTGTTTGGATATCCAATCAGCAGCGCCTTCGTCTTCGGGGAAATGAGGGATTCGATATCCGCTGCCCTCACCTGAAAATCATCTTCGGGACGAGCTTGAAGTGTGACAGGCGTCCCGCCAGCAAAGACCACCTCCGGGTGGTATGAGACGAAGCATGGCGTGGGAACGATCACCTCATCTCCAGGGTCAATCACAGCCGCCAGGGCTAGATAGAGAGCCTCGGAGACGCCAACGGTGACCAGAATCTCGGTATCCGGATCGTAGGAGACGTTGTATCGACTGGCCAGATGGACTGCCAGCGCCTCTCTCAACTCCTGCACACCTGAATTCGATGTGTATTGAGTCTCTCCTCGCTCCAGCGACAGGATGCCGGCATTAAGTATGGGCTCTGGTGTGATGAAATCAGGCTCACCGATTCCAAGTGAAATCACATCATCCATCGTCGCCGCGATGTCAAAAAAGCGACGTATCCCAGAAGCGGGAACAGAGGCTATATGCTTGGCAACAAAATCACGCATGCGTTGATCTCCTGACTGTGTCTAATAAATTCCTGGTGAGTCCGCGATTCCTCAGATACATTGGACGCGCCATACATCCTTCGATCGAAAATAAACGAGACGGAAGGCGCGACCATCTTCCACGCACACATGAAAATGATCCCCATCCAGCTGGCGCGAGCGATTCAAGATATCTACAACCGGCAGGCGCTGGTCATCCCAATACACATAAATGGGACGGTCAAGATAGGCATGGCTTGATTGACAAAGAACAATTGAAGACCCTTCAGAGAATTCGAGCATAGCTTTATCTTGCGCCTGTTAACGACGAGATTCCAGTGGATGTTGGCCTTGGTATATAAGGATATTCTTCCCCGGCGCGCAACGATCTCAATCGATGATGATCTCGGAAGAATCGCCGATATTCAATGTGAGAGACTGTTCTCTGCCAATCACGCGCGCGCTACGGCCAATTAAGGAGTCAGTCAGCATCACGGCCTCAATCTGCGTTCGTTCTTCGATGATGGAATTGCGCACGGTGGCTCGGCGGATGGTACATTCTGGTCCGATCGCAGCATGAGGTCCGATCACAGAGTCGATCACTTCTGCGCTGGGATGGATGAAGACTGGTGGATTGATCTGCACGCCCTCGCGGCCGGCTTTCTGTGAGTTGTCACGCCCATGATCAAGCAAGTACTGATTTGTCTCAAGGAGGGCTTCTGGTTTTCCGCAATCCACCCAAACGTCAACGGTCTCTACACGCATTTTCATCCCATCTGCAAGCATCACGTTGATGGCATCCGCCAGGTAGTATTCGCCCCCAAGCTGGCTTCCACCCTCCATTTGTGCTTCGATCGCGGACAGAAGACGCTCGGCTTCTTTGAAGTAATAAAAACCCACAACTGCGAGATTTATACTGACATCATCAGGCTTTTCTATAAGCCGGCGCACGAAACCGTCTTTCCCGATTTCGACAACCCCGAACCGTCGCGGATCCTCCACCTCTTTGACCCAGGCTATGGCTTCCGCATCTTCCGTGTTGAGTCCTGAAAGATCCGTCTCAATCAAAGTGTCCACAAAGACCATAAGCATAGGACCAACAAGACCCTCGCGTGCCAGCCAGATGGCATGGGATTGACCGAGCATCTCATCTTGGACGACAAAACGCGCATTCAAATTGGGATAGAATTCTTCGACATATGCGCTGATCTGATCACCGAGATAACCCACGATGAAGACTACCTCTTCGATATCCGGCAGCGAGGAGAACATGTCGAGCACATGCCCAAGAGACGGTTTCCCGGCCACGCTGACGAGAGGTTTTGGTTTCGACCATGTATGCGGTCGTAATCGCGTGCCAAAGCCAGCCATTGGAATGACTATTTTCATAGTTGATCCTTTATCTCGTTATAAATTCGGACTACCCTCATGCCAGGGAGTGGTTTGCTGAAATGCATGCGCTGCGTGAAAAAGCAGCTCCTCCCCCATATGTGGCGCTTTGAGCTGCATTCCGATCGGGAGACCTGCTGAATCAAGTCCGACTGGGAATGCGATCCCGGGAACTCCTGCGAGATTCGCGGGAAGTGTAAATACATCCTCAAGGTACATGGAGAGCGGATCGTCTCCATGTTCACCGATACGGAAGGCGGTTGTCGGTGTAACCGGACAAGCGATAAGATCCACTTCCTTGAACGCAGACTCAAAGTCATCCTTAATCATGGTTCTCACTTTTTGTGCCTGGCCATAATACGCGTCGTAATATCCAGCCGACAGCGCATATGTTCCCAGCATGATGCGCCGTTTAACCTCCGTGCCAAATAGAGCCCCTCGCGTCTGGAGATATTGCTCGAGCAGTTCGTCAGACTCAATGCGTGGTCCATACCGAACAGCGTCGTATCGGGCGAGATTAGCCGATGCTTCCGCAGGGGCGATCAAATAGTACACAGGCAGCGCAAGATCGGTATGCGGAAGGCTGATATGTTTGATCTCTGCTCCCAAGGACACAAAAACATCCACGGCTTCCCGGACCGCGGTTTCAACCTCTTCTTGAATTCCCTCAATAAAGTACTCCCCTGGTACGCCAATGCGCAGTCCAGACACGTCCGATTTATCCATATGTATTTCGGGAACCGCAACCGGCATGGAGGTCGAATCTTTGGGATCGTGTCCGGCGATGACCTGGAAAATGGGCACCAAATCCTCTGCCGACCGCGCCAATGCCCCAACAGTATCAAGAGACGATCCATAAGCAATGAGTCCGTATCGGGAGACGCGCCCGTAGGAAGTTTTCAGCCCGGTAACACCGCAGAAAGCCGCAGGCTGACGCACGGAACCACCCGTATCTGTACCTAGAGCTGCAAAGCTCATGTGAGCCGCGACCGCAGCAGCGGATCCGCCCGACGATCCTCCCGGGACTCGATCCAGGTCCCATGGATTGTGCGTAGTGCCATAAGCGGAGTTCTCCGTCGATGATCCCATGGCGAACTCATCGGTGTTTGTTTTGCCAAGGATCACGGATCCCGAATCGATCAGGCGTGCGACACTTGTGGCATTATAAGGCGGGCGGAAGCCTTCCAGGATCTTCGAACCGCATGTAGTGGGGATGCCCTCCGTACAAAGCACGTCCTTCACCGCGATTGGAACTCCGCAGGTCGGGGCAGGCGGATCCCCGCCGTCCTTTCGCCACTGTGCAAAAACTTCGTCTGCAGCGTCGGCTTGTTTCAGCGCAAGATCAAATGTCTGAGCGAGAAAAGCCTTAATCCGGGGCTCTACCGTCTCGATGCGTTCGATACAAGCCATGGTTAATTCTTTTGATGTAACGTCTCCCGATCTAAGCGCCGCAGAAGCTTGTCGCAGCGTCATATCCGTGAGCTCAGACATCACGCATTATTCCTGTCTCGGCAGCGGAGATGCGCGAGGTTCGATTAATCAAGGACGGGGGGGACACTGAACATGCCTTCGTCAGAACTGGGTGCATTCGCCATGATTTTTTCCCGTGGAGGACATGGGACGATTTCATCGTTTCGGAGCGGAGCAGTCAATGGGAGAACAGACGCTGTAGGCGAGATCTTTGAAGTGTCCACTTCACTGAGACGAGCCGCGTAATCAAGAACAGCAGAGAGCTGTTCAGCGTAGCGCTCTTCTTCCTCGGCCGTAAGCTTGAGTCTAGCGAGGCTTGCGATTTGTCGCACTTCTTCCGATGTCAATGCCATTACGGATGAATTATAGCAGAGTCGTCACCCTAGAAAGATTCTCTAGAGAGAATACATCACGCGAAAGAAATCAACTCGATGGGTCGATATTCTTGATGATGTCATCGAATAATGGAAGGTTTTGAACGTCCGTATATGCCTTCTCAAAGGCAGTGCGGGCGTTTTTCTGGTATTCCTCAAGCAAGTCAGGTTGATCTCTTAAAGAACTAATGAACTGTATGAGACTATCAACTTCACCATGCCGTAAACTCACCCCAAAGTTGAACTTCCGTATGGCATCATCCACATTGCTGTCTTGAGGCCCAACGTACACCACAGGTAGAGACATAGCCAGGTTTGAATGTAGTTTGCTGGGGCTGATCACGCCTGCGAAATCTTCGTGAAGAGTGATGAGCGCACAATGGGAAAACGCCATCACAGACGGCGTTTGCTCTTTTGGAATGTATGAGTGCAGCAGGAGATTGTCTAGCTTATTTTCAAGCTTAGCGTTTTCCAACCAGGACCATTGTTCTCCTCCACCTACGAACAGGAAAACAACCTGCTGATCTTTTAGTTCCTTAGCGGCGGCCACAACCGTCTCGAATCGATGCCCAAAACCCGCATTGCCAAGGTAGAGGATCACGAAGCTATCGGTGATGTCAAGCTCGTTGGTTTTATCCCACAAGGGAGGCTCAATGTAGGGCG
>JBGUDT010000052.1:0-4067 GCA_041821665.1 Anaerolineales bacterium | reverse complement strand
ATCCGATGGGGTTCCGACATAACCACCGCGGCTGGCGATCACGGTGACATCATCTCCAAGCTCGGCACGGTGTTCGGCGAGGGACGCTGCCACGAACCCTGTTGGAGCAAGATCGGGTATGTAGAATTGATTGAGGATGGTTAGGCGCAATGGAGATCCATTTCGATAATACGAGCGTAAGGATGCGCGCTAGCGGGCGTTTATTTGTGTGATCATTTCTTCAATGATCTCATTAAGGCTATAAGTTAATTCCCATTCCGGGAAATGCGCCCTGATCTTTGTGAGGTCTGAGTAATAGCAGATGTGATCGCCAATTCGGTTTTCTTCCGAATAGGTGAGCGCAGGTCTCTTCCCAGAGATTTTTTCAATGGCGTCCACACATTCAATCAAACTGGCGGCATTCTGCTTTCCGCCGCCAAGATTGTACACTTCGCCTGGTTTAGGATCTTGGGCGAATTGCCACAGCAAGTTGACGACATCGTAGCTGTGTATTTGATCCCGAACTTGCTTCCCCTTATATCCAAAAATGGTGTAGGGCCCTTCCTTAAGGGCAACAAGTGCAAGGTAATTAAGAAAACCATGGAGTTCCACACCCGCGTGGTTTGGCCCCGTCAGACAGCCTCCGCGAAATATTCCAGTTCTTAGACCAAAGTAGCGGCCATATTCCTGCGCCATCACATCTCCAGCCAGCTTAGAGGCACCAAAGAGAGAGTGAAGACAGTGATCGACGGGGAAATCCTCTGGGATCCCAAGCTCGTAATCTGGATCAGCATATTCCCAACGCGTCGGCAGTTCCTCGAGTTTTATTTTATTCGGGCCGTCACCGTACACCTTGTTCGTGCTCATATGGATAAAAATGGCATCTGGCGAGTGTTGACGACATGCCTCGAGAAGGTTCAGCGTGCCAACAGCGTTCACATCAAAGTCGTCAAAAGGTCTTTTGGCGGCCAGGTCGTGACTTGGCTGGGCGGCAGCGTGCACAATCATGTCGAATTTACTATCAGAGAAGGTCGACATCACAGCCTCACGATCACGGATATCCATGTCAAGATGTACAAATTTGCTGCAGGTATTCTCAAGTCGTTGGGTGTTCCAGGTCGTGTCACCCTTGGGACCAAAGAAATCCGCGCGCATGTTGTTATCCACCCCAACAACCGAAAAGCCTAATTTATCGAAAAAGAGCACGCATTCCGAGCCTATCAAGCCGCCGCTGCCCGTTACCAGAATATGCATTATTGTGATCCTTGATGTAGCTGACGTTGAAAAAATCGTCGCTAGGTATGATAGGTTGATTCTACGGTGATTAAGGATTTTTCGGAAGGGGTCAGGACGATCGTGCTGCTCTGGGATTTCCTGACCAATAGAGGAAGTGAAATCTGCTCGCAACGCTCGAAGAGATCATCATGGCGGAATGAAAAAGCGTCTGTCTAAGATGAAAATCTAGACAGAAACTTTTTATGTTGTAAAAAACGGTTCGTGTTTGATGAATTAGCTAATTTTCGCTCAATGGCTTGCGTATTCTCTTCATCTCGATGATTTTTCCATCAAATTCGTTTATGGCCAGATCGACCACGCCTCCCGTTACCACAGGAACCACCTGTCCATCATCGGAACGCACGAAAACTACCCAGAATGGGTCTTCATTGGGAGGGGCCACTAGTTTTTTTGTTTGATTAAGCAACATAGTACTTCTCACAGCGCACATGCTGTATCGAACAGTTCTACATACGAGTCTAGTGATAATGAATTAAGAAATGATTAATTATTTCGGACATTATCCTTACAATTATCTGACGTGGTGTAAGACCGAAAACTTCCCTGTTTAGACGAATGCGTCAACTATATTGTAAGGAAATACTGGGGTTTGGGTCCTTACATTTTGAATACATTTCTTGGAGGGAGGCTTGATCAAGCAACTAGACATAAATAATACACACGTACCCCATCCGAAAAATTATTTATATTGGGAAACCAAGATGCTGTTGTGGGAGAGTCGTATTTAAAAATATTTTGGCGAAAGTATTCTGACGGTTGGAAATTATCATCTCTAGTACTGACGCGGGAATAGCGATGCTCGTCTTTTTATCGAACACGATCCTGTTGAGATGTAGTTGAAATCAAACTCAAATGCTCTTCCCACACCGTAAAGGGCTGGGAAACAGGAAGGTGTTCACCTTTTAAATCATTTGCCACGGGGACTTCGATCGTGTTCCTTCGGCACGTCACTAATGCTAGAGAACTCATCCAGCTCGTTAATGCCGGAGTTCTCCCAAAGCGAGAATTGAGCAATCGAGATCCAGCTTCAGCCCAACAGCCTCCGTGGACGTCGTCCACGGAGGCATATGTTTCTTCATACAGTATGTTCTGCCAACCAGGTGTAGGCCACAACCCGTATTTTAGGTGTCGGCTGCCATCAGGAAGGCGACCGTAAGACAGATTGTAGGCACGGACTTTCAAGTAAGAGATTTGATCGACCAAGCGCCCATCAGGTGCGAGCAGCCGGACAGTATCACCCGTGTCGTTCAAAGCAATATGTGTCCAAGATCGGAAGAATACTGCATAACCTCCCGGATCGATGGTGATACTTGGTAAGTCATGTGGTTTCGAACCTCCATCGCGAATATCGTCCAGCCACCATCCGCGAATGTTCACTGGGCGGGGGCCACGATTGTAGAGCTCGATGAACTCATCTTGGGTGTCCACGCCGCCTTTTCCCTCCCAATCGTAGTGTGGACGAATAAGAACTTCGTTGATGACAACTTTCCCAGGGATCCAGGTTGGCACAGGCGTTGGGAACAAGATGGAATTTTGGCGGCCGGGAGTTCCCTGGATCTGATTTCCGCGAGCGTCATGACCGTACCCATGATACCCGGTATAGGTGCCCCAGTTCCCGCTTCTATCGTTTCCCCCTCTCCGCTCCATGCTTCGACGGGACTGTTCCTTGCCCGCCGGCCATCCTCCACCGTCGCTGTTGGCAGAATCGATCTCCCTGTTTGATGAATCCAACAGCACAAGGATTTCGCCACTATTTTTTAATGAGCCGGCATAGAGCATATGTGCCGAGACATCGGCAATGACATTGTCGTCCGTTCGCTCTAATAGGTAGAAACCGTGCCCGGGAAGGGTCCCTGAAAGTGAAATGCGAACATCACCACGATCCGTGAGTGTCCATCCATTAAGGTATATATCCTCCTCTGTGGTGTTCATCAGTTCGATCCACTCATCACTCGCGGATGCCCCGGTCCCGGCCCAGGCGATTTCATTGATGATCACAGTGCCGGGCTCGTGTACGATCGATGTATCCAGAGTGGGGCTAGGGGTAGGGGAAGGGAAGAACAGGGAGTTGGTCTGGCGCGGGGTTCCGTGCACAGGAGAGCCGCGGGCGTCGAGACCCGTACCACCCCAACCGATATAGTCTCCCCAATTCCCGGCGCGGTCATCCCCGCCTCGTCGCTCCATACTTAGCCTAGTCGAAGCACTCCCTCTCGGCCAGCCCAAGCTGCCATCGGCAGTATCGATGATGTTGTTTTCAGGATCGAACAACTCCAACCTATCACCGGAGTTGTTCAAACCTCCAGAGTAGATCATGTCTGCGGTGATATTCGAGATCGTTTCATCATCGGACCGTTCGAGGAGATAGAAACCATGAGCGGGGAGACTACTCGAAAGCAGGATGTTGATATCTCCGCCGTCTGTGAGCCTCCAGCCATCAAGATTTATGTCCGAACTGCTCGTGCTCATGAGTTCGATCCACTCATCGCTGGATGAGGCGAAAGTCCCTGCCCAGGCAACCTCATTGATCAAGACCGAAAGCGGTGCATATTCAGCAGGGGAAGTAGCGTCAGGGGTTGAGCTGCTCAGGGTGGGAGAAGGCGAGGGCAGATGGATGGAATTCAACGCTCTTGGTGTTCCTCCAATCAGATTTCCGGCTGCGTCCAGACCGCGCCCTCCCCAGCCAGTAAATGTGGCCCAATTTCCCGAAATATCCCCGCCACCACGGCGCTCCATCGAGAATCTTTGAGCCGAATCCCCGAAGGGCCACGTGCCCCCATCCCCGTTAGCGGAGT
>JBGUDT010000051.1:0-16174 GCA_041821665.1 Anaerolineales bacterium | reverse complement strand
CTCGAACGTGAGCGGGTACATACCCCAACCTGTTGGGGCTGACTTGTTCGAAGGGACGGTTGTTGAGTAGCATTGAGTACGGCGCTTAACTCGACGACCATTCACATCGAATGTGAATAGTCATAAGGGGGGGCGGATAGCATCCGCCCCCCTTTAGCCCTACATACGGAGGGGGTCCTTGACTCGATACATCATCCGACGGCTTGTATCCTTAATCCCAACTCTGCTGGGAGTCGTCTTCATTATTTTTATGTTCCAACGTCTCATCCCCGGCGATCCCGCCGTGGCGATGTTGGGGGAACATGCCACGCAGGAGAACGTGGAGCGGATCCGCGAACAGTTTGGGTTAAATCGGCCAGCATTCTTGGACATAGAGGCTTTGCGAGAGGGCGATTTCGAGGGTTTCTTCGATAGTCAATTTATCCGTTATTTGGGTCGGCTTGTTCAAGGCGACCTTGGCAACTCAATCCACCGCCGCATACCGGTTGCAGAAACGCTCGCGCTAAGGTTTCCCGCAACAATCGAGCTTGCCATGCTCTCGATGTTCATCGCTGTTATCGTGGGTGTCCCCGTGGGGATCATTTCAGCCGCACGACGCAATTCTGCTCTCGATAATGCGAGCATGACGGGATCTCTTATTGGTGTCTCCATGCCAATTTTTTGGTTAGGCTTGATGATGATCATGCTCTTCGCGGTCTTCCTGCAATGGCTTCCTAGTGGAGGACGGGCGAGCCACGATATCGAGATTGAGACGATTACGAATTTCTACATCATCGACAGCCTCCTCGCCGGCAACATGGAAGCTCTTGTGGACGCCGGAAAACACTTGTTTATGCCGGTTATAGCCCTGGCGACTATTCCTATGGCGATCATCGCCCGCATGACGCGGTCGAGCATGCTGGACGTGCTTCAGGAAGATTACATCCGAACGGCCCATGCCAAGGGTGCTCGAGAACATGTGGTGCTCTTCAAGCATGGGCTTAAAAATGCCTTCCTACCGGTGGTCACGATCATAGGGATCCAGACCGGCACTCTGTTGGCAGGCGCTGTTCTTACAGAGACCATCTTCTCGTGGCCGGGGATCGGAAAATGGATCTACGATGCCATTCTGGGGCGTGATTACCCCATTGTGCAGGGTGGTACGATGCTCATCGCCTTTGTTTTTATCTTCGTTAACTTGTTAGTCGATATTTCATACGCTTTTTTAGATCCACGCATCCAACATAAGTGAGGGATTGCATGACTGACGCAAACCCCGAAGTTTTTGATTCAACTGACTTTGCTGTACGAGAACACCGCTCGTTGTGGGTGGACGCGTGGCGTCGCATGATATCCAACAACACCGCGCGGCTTGGGATGGCAATCGTAACAATTTTCATCTTATCAGCCGTGTTGTCACATTTCTTCTGGGAATACGATCCCAGGACAGATATCGATTATTCGCTTAAGCTTAAACCTCCAAATCTGATTGCCACTGAGGAGATTCCTTCGATTCACCCTTTCGGCACAGATAAGCTGGGGAGGGACATATTTCGCCGCGTGGTCCATGGAGGCTGGAATTCCCTTAGAGTCGGGCTGGTTGCGGTCGCGATTTCCTTATCGATTGGCGGTATTCTCGGATTGTTGGCAGGTTTTTACGATAGTATGCCCATTTCCCGTGGAGAACGGATATTCCTGCTGGGCGGGATTGGTCTTGTGTTGGGAAGCCTCTCGGCCTGGATCGCGGGGCAGCCGCTGCAGATGATTTTATTTGCAGGGCTTGGCATTAGCTCAGCCTACTGGGAGGATCTACTTAAGGGTCAAAAATTACGTATGCTGCTTTTCGCTCTATTAGGCGCTCTAATCGGCGGCATACTTGGATTCCTGGCAAACCCATATGTCGGCATCGTATGCGGCGTTTTGGGATTATTCATCGGCTGGATTTTAAGTATGCCGATGGGCGGTAAGGTGCTTACTGCAATCATTATGCGGGCGATGGATATTCTCCTGGCATTCCCGACTTATCTACTTGCCATTGCAATCGTAGCTTTTCTTGGGCCTGGCCTGGAGAAGGGAATGATCGCCATCGGCATAGTTGGCATTCCCGTCTACGCCCGATTGGTACGATCGACAGTGATCTCGGTGATCCAAAAGGAGTATATTTTAGCTGCACAGGCGACAGGGGAAGGGCACGGGCGCATCATGTTTCGACATATCCTCCCCAACACGCTGTCACCGGTCATTGTTCAAACGACGATGGGTTTGGCAGGCGCGATTCTGGCTGCTGCGGCGCTCGGTTTCTTGGGATTGGGTGCTATTCCACCGGAACCGGAATGGGGGTCGATGTTGGGCGCCAGCTACCGCTACCTCGCAAGCGGCGCATGGTGGGCGGTTATCTTCCCGGGGCTTGCAATCATGCTGTGTGTTCTGGGTTTCAATCTGCTGGGAGATGGCCTGCGCGACGCACTGGATCCAAAGCTTCAAGTATAGCTCCACAGAGGCATCGGGAATCTGTGTAGCTCTACCAATTTATTTCTCTTACTAAGGGAACCGATGGCAGCATTATTACAGGTAAAAAACCTAACAACTCGTTTCTACACAGATGAAGGCATCGTCAATGCCGTGAATGGGATATCGTACACCATGGAGGCGGGCGAGACGTTAGGTGTTGTGGGTGAGAGCGGTTGCGGAAAGACCGTTCATGCGCTTTCCATCATCCGCTTGATCCCCAGTCCACCAGGGCAAATCGACGCGGGTGAAGTCATCCTTGAAGATGGCCGCGACGTTCTGAAAATCGACCCTGGGGAAATGCGATTTGTCCGAGGAGCAGAAATAGCGATGGTTTTCCAAGATCCCATGACCTCGCTTAACCCGGTCTATACAGTCGGTTCTCAGATTGTTGAGGCATTGAGAATCCACATGGGGATGACAGAGACCGAGGCCAAAGAACGGGCGGGTGAGTTGCTGGCGATGGTCGGTATCCCGGCTGCAAAGCAACGGTTGGATGATTACCCCCACCAATTCTCTGGTGGTATGCGACAGCGAGCGATGATCGCCATGGCGATCTCCTGCAATCCACAATTACTCATTGCCGATGAGCCCACCACTGCTCTGGATGTCACCATTCAAGCCCAGATTGTGGATTTAGTACGGCGATTGCAAGAGCATTTGGGGATGGCGGTCATGTGGATCACCCATGACCTGGGTGTCGTAGCGGAATTAGCCAAGAAGATCAACGTGATGTATGCAGGGTATATCGTCGAGAGGGGCGATGTGCGCAGCGTCTATAAACGCTCTCGTCACCCATATACTATTGGATTGCTGGGATCGCTGCCTCGCCTGGATGAGGCACCTGGCACAAAGTTGGTGTCTATCCCTGGCTTACCACCGGATTTGATCGCATTGCCACGAGGATGCCCCTTTTATGCTCGATGCACCTATCGAATAGATCAATGCTTGGAAGAGATGCCGCCGTTGGAACCCACAGATAATGAAGGGCATATAGTCGCTTGCTGGCGATGGGAGCATGTCTCGGGATGGAGCGCTTGATGGGCGGCGGGAATGGTGCTTTGGTTAAAGTTCGAAATCTGAAGAAATATTTCCCAATTATACGGGGAACCATCGTTCAACGTCATGTTGGCGACATCAAAGCTGTGGATGACGTCAGTTTCGAAATTATCAAGGGAGAGACGCTCGGATTGGTTGGAGAAACGGGCTGCGGGAAGACTACGGTGGGTCGGACCATCCTGAAATTGTATGAACCAACGGATGGCAAGATTATCTTCGAGGGAACTAATTTAACGGAAGTGAGCGACGGGGATATGCGCCGAATGCGGCGAAAGATGCAGATGATCTTTCAGGATCCTTATGCTTCGTTGAACCCGCGTATGACTGTTGGTTCTATCATCGCCGCGCCACTTGAAGTTCACAAGGTCGTTAGTGGAAAAGAAAAAAACGAGCGCGTGCAAGAGCTTCTGCAGATAGTGGGTCTCAATCCTTACTTCGTCAACCGCTATCCACACGAGTTCTCCGGTGGGCAGAGGCAGCGCATCGGCATCGCCCGCGCCCTGGCTCTGAACCCCGATCTTGTCATCTGTGACGAACCGATCTCATCCCTGGACGTCTCCATCCAGGCGCAAGTGGTCAACTTATTGGAAGAATTGCAGGAAAAGCTCGGATTAACCTATTTGTTCATAGCTCATGACTTGAGTATGGTCCGCCATATTAGCGATCGCATGGCAGTGATGTACCTGGGCAAGATCGTGGAAATAACCGATCGTGATGAGATTTATTTAAATCCTCTTCACCCCTACACTCAGGCGCTAATGTCGGCGGTGCCCATACCGGATCCAGATATCGCAGCTGAGAGGCCGCGGATCATCCTGGAGGGGGACATTCCCAGTCCATCTGATCCGCCTGTTGGCTGTAATTTCAATACACGCTGCCCGGTTGCCGAGGACATCTGTTTTAAAGAGGAGCCTGCATATTTGGAGATCAAGACTGGTCATTGGACGGCATGCCACCTCGTAAAACCAGGGGGGAACTGATCGAGTATGAGACCCGCGATCACATCATCGGGCTAAGGTAAGGCTCATTCATCAAGGATCATAAGAGTGCGGCTTTCTGGCTGCACTCTTTTCGCTTCTTTGTAAGATCACTAACCAGGTGTCGATATGATCGAGAGGGTTGGGTACGGAATGTCGATACCTTTGCAGTCGAAGACATCTTATAGGGTTGTTGCCCCCGCGGAGAAATCCCCAGCCCGAAAAAACTACCCCAGGGCTGGCGTTTCACCCTCGCTGTCCGATAGTGGGTGAGATTTATGAAAAAGAAATCCCTGAGATGATTCAAGTTGAAGGCGAAGTCGATCACCAGGCCGCCTGCCATTTGCGCACAGGAAGTTATCAACATTCAAATCCAGATCAGAAATCTTGACTTGAAAGGATCCAATATTTAGTTGAATAAAAAAGGAGTATCGTACTCACTCCTTGATGATATGGAGTGATTGCGTGGGATATGGCATTTCGATCCCTGCACCCTCGAAGGTGCGCTTAATGAGTTTTATGCCCATCGTTTGAGCCTCACTGAGATCGCCATTCTCCGTATCGACCCAATAGAACAGACTAAAATTGATCGCCGAGTCGCCAAGTCCGGTAAAAACAACCGTAGGGGCAGGGTCTTCGAGCACGTCATGGATATTCCCCACAGTTTCGAGGGCTATTTTTGTGACCTGATCCAGGTCGGATTCATACCCAACCCCGACCGTGATTTCCACGCGCCGTCGAGGAGCCTTGCTGAAATTGATGAGCGGATTAACGAATACATCTCCGTTTGGGATGCTGACAAATCGCCCATCGAGTGTGCGCATCTCGGTGGTTCGCAGGGAGATGTTGAGCACTGTTCCACGATAATCCGCAACTTCGATCACTTCGCCAATGTTAAACGGTTGCTGCAGCAGGAGCAGGATTCCGGCGATGAAATTCTTGGCCACATCTTGAAGAGCGAAGCCGAGTGCAAAGCCTGCGATCCCCAGCGCGGCCACAAACCCCGTCAAACTTCCAGGTGCAATACTTTCAGCTGCCAGATAAAGCGCCAGGATGAGGATCCCCCAGCGGGTCGTCATTTCGAAGAGTACAATAAGCTCGGTATCGATCTTGCGGACCTCGAGGGCTTTCTTTACTGCCTTTGAAGCCCACCGGGATAATAGGTAGCCAATAAAAACAATCAACAACGCCACTCCGAGCTTTGGGAGAAAATCAATCAGCCAGGCATATATACTTTCAAAAGTAAAAGCTTGAAGGTCCATGTAGCACCTCGTACGATAAGTACAAACTATGGCAGATCATAGCACACGAGTCCCAACAGTGTCAGTCCTGATGCCGTGTTTCAATGTGTCTCAAACTCTGGATGAGACGATGCGGTCCCTGCTTGAGCAAACCTATCCGGACTTCGAGATTGTCGCCGTGGATGATGGGTCGACGGACCAAACCCGCGAGCAGCTCGAAATGTGGGCACAGAAGGAATCACGACTTCGCGTAGCTCGAATTCCCCACGCAGGCATCATTCCGGTGCTGAATCATGGACTGGATCTTTGCAAGGCGCCGCTCATCGCCCGCATGGATGCGGACGATGTGGCTCACCCGGATCGTTTTTTAAGACAAGTAGAACTACTAGAACATAGATCCGAAATCGCTGCGGCAGGTTCGCTTGTGGAGGGTTTTCCCGCGGAAACACTCCGTGAGGGATACAAGATTTATATCGATTGGCTCAACCGTCTTGTGGATCCGAATGCGATTGCGCGGGAAATCTTCATCGAGAGCCCACTCGCACACCCATCCGTCATGATGAGAAAAAGCTGGCTGGACAAGGTGGGTGGCTATGAAGAACGCGGTTGGGCGGAGGATTATGATCTGTGGCTGCGTATGCATACTGCCGGAGCGCAATTTGCGAAGGTGCCTGAGATATTGCTCTACTGGCGTGAACATGCAGACCGCTTAACCAGGACCGATTCGCGCTATTCAGTTGAGAATTTTCTCCGGGCGAAGTCTTATTATCTGGCGATTGGACCGCTAAAAAATTCCGCTGGGGTCGTCATCTGGGGAGCGGGACAGATGGGAAGACGGATATCCAAGCATATTGAGCGGAACGGCATTCGACTGAAAGCCATCATCGATATCGATCCGAAGAAAATCGGACGAACCATGCGTGGTTGTCCGATCGTCGCCAGGGATCAACTGATGAGCTTTGTGCGTGACGAGGAGCCGACATTTGTGCTGGCAGCGGTGGGATCCAGAGGCGCCCGGGTAGCCATCCGTGAATACCTATCAAGCATTGGTTTACGTGAGGGGATGGACTGGTGGGCAGTGGCTTGATCCGACCATCATTTGTAAACCGGCCTGTGGGGGATGAGCCCCTCACTAGTTCTTAAGCTTTGTAGAGAACAAGCAGCATCAAGACTTCGGTCTCGGCATTGACGCTGTGTGAAAGATTTGCGTCCATATGGACCCAGGTGCCAGGATTTGCCTTATGTTCGTCCGTTCCCAGGAGGAGTGTGGCACGGCCTTTAAGGAAATGAAGCACGGCAGGTTGAGATGCCGTGTGCTCTGAAAGCTCCTGCCCCGGGGCAAATCCGAAGAGGATGTATTTCTGTCGCTCATCTTCATAATAAGTCCGGCTTACAATGCTATCCTCCGGGATTTCAGAGAACAGGCTTGAAAGGTCTGGGAACAACTCGTATTCGCTCGGCATTTTCACCTCGTCGTCTTCAATTTATGTGCGCTGGATGGCATGTCATTATACAAGAAAACAAGGGCAGCCCAGCGGCTGCCCTTGCGCATGACGAATTGTGTGTAACGCGTTCTAATGCCCAAGCGACTCGTGACGGCGTGATGTGTTGAAGATGGTGACGAGGTCCTCGATCACAGTGAGCACCTCAAAGGGAGCTTCTTTCTCGAACACCGTTGTCGTGTTGGAAGAATCGGTGAGCGCGTTGATCAGCTCGATCGACGTGGTGGTCGGGGTATCAAGCGTGGGACAGCTTGCTGATATTTTATGTAGTCATCTCCGAATTCGTCCACCAACCGCTGCTCTTCAAAAACACTGCCGATATAAAGATATAGCGTCAGACTCAAGTTTAGAAGAAGCACAGAGGTTGTCATTACGGGTGTGAGCCAGATGAAGAGCAGCCCGGCGGTATACAGTGGATGTCGGACCCATCCGTATAGCCCTCGCACCGAAAGTTTCCCAGTCCCCTCGTTCTCCCCCTCGATCCATTGACGAAGTCCCAGGAACTGGAGAGCGTCGCTTTGCCAGAGCCCTACAACGAGAAGGATTGTCGCAGCAAATTGCCCCAACAAAGAGATTACGGACCACGGCCAGGGGATCTGGTAGATGGTATTACCCGGGAATCGGGCTACGATGACCAGAACGGGGAGGAAAGTGAGACCGCCCAGGATGTTGTAAACAATCCGATAATACCGTGTGGCTGTGAGCCCGAAAGCGTGATGGGCTGCAACCTTCACTCTTGGGGCGGCAAGCAGGCTGTGCAGGGCGCCGTAAAGGCCAACCGCTATTGTGGTAAGTACAGGACCGAGCCAAGAATCGGGCACGACGATGATATCCGCAAGCATCCGCGCTTATTCAGTCCGTAACTTTTTCAGAGCGGTGGTGGCTGGCCGCACGGAGAGCCACGTCAGAACGGTGATGTTGATCGCGGAAGCGAGGCACCACGCGCAAGTCGCTCCGATGACAAAAGGCTCGAGGGTTGTCAGGTAAATCGAGAAAAGTGTGCCAACGAACGCCATTCCGAAAACGGCAATTACGGCAAGCCTGGAGATTTGTCCACTCGTAAACCTTGAAACCAGCCACCCTGTCAGAATGCCCACATATCCGAGTAATCCCAGGACTCCAACTGGAAGCACGCCGAAGAGCATTGCATAAGAACTCTGCTGTACGGTATTGCAATCCCCGACAGGACCACAAACGGCATCAGCGCCTGTGGTTTCGACAAAAGTCAAATAACCGGCCACAAGCATGCCAAAACCAGTCAAAACAGGGATGATCCATGAGAGATGTTCTTCAGTTGCCCCGTCGGGGTTCGTTACCGCATAAAGAAAAACGCCGACGATGCTGAGCAACATTCCGATAAGGACGATTACCGAAAGCGTGTTGCCGATCGGATCTCGCATGAGCTTATCCATAATCGAAATTGATCTTTCATCAAATACTGGGCCTGGAGCAGTAACAGCAGTCGGCCTCAGAGGTTCTTCCTCACCGGAGGTATTGGCATCTTGGTTTTCCTCCGTAGGGGCATTTTCCGCGGGGGCATCGGTCTCTGGAAATGGAATCATCCCAGCAACATATTCCTGAAGACCGGGAAGATCTGGCCAATCTAGCCCGTCATTTTCCAGGGCGCTATCGATAATGCCGGGCAGTTGATCCGGGATTTCAAACGAGCCCACCAGGAGAACATCACCGACAAGGAAAGCGGGAACACCGAATCGATCCTGGGGAATGTCGAACTGTTCTGTCATATCCAAATACAATTGGCTCCCCTGTTCTGTTTGGGTGTTCACGAAGAGAACCTGGAGGACATCTCCCCGCATTTCAACAAGAGCAGGAAGTTCTTCTCCTTGATCAATTGATCCATCTGAAAAATAAAACCACTCCACGCTTTCGTTATAATCGCTTGAAATCACTGGAAGCGAGTTGTTGATGACTTCATGACAGTGAGGGCACGTAGGGGAATAGAACAATACGGCACGAACGGCGGGATCCGACTGTGCGCTCACAGGGATATAGAGTGTGAATGTCAGGAGTAGAAGTGAGAACAATCGGAAGATGCTGGCCATTTGGGTAGATTATCCTTTTTTTGTAGACTTTAATAAACGGGATTATACCGCTGCCATCTGATAGATGGACCAAAGATGTGAAAGCACGGTTTCCAGCCGTGCTTCGAGCGGCTCTCCACCAGTCGTTGTAATGTCATCCTCGTTTGGGAAAATTGCATAGGGTACGCGCATACCACCTATCGTCAAGTATTGGTTATCATCCGCCGATATTTGTTCCCAGTCGCTGTGCTGGTAAAGACGTTCCATTTTTTCATCGGAGAGGCTATGTTCGAGGATGCTGTCAGGACGTTCTGGATTGAAACGGGTGCGATTTTTACGAAGAGACTCCTCATAGGAAACATCGATGTAAAGAACAGCGGCTTTCTTTAAAAGATTCGTGTCGAAGTGTCCCAACGCTGTTCGATAGCCGCCATGTTCTGACCCCCGGGCGAATTCGATGATTGCTGTGCCGTCATCACCAGCGTCGCGCCGCCACTTCATGTATTCAAGATTCAACATGCGGACGAGCAGATGCCAGAGGTCGGAGTGAAGGAAGTAACCATCGGACGTAGTGTGAAGTCGCGGACGCTTGAATACCTTTTCGAGAAGGTCATCTTCTTCGAACCATGTCCAAAGCATGGGGAAATCGTCAAAAACATTCAGAGCTCCAATATGAAATCTTTCCAGACGATCTTCCGGAGAAACTTCGCGCAGGGTATGGATTATCTCGCTTTTGCCTGCTGCAGGTCTGGCGATCATGATGAGTACGGGGAAATGCGTTTGCATGTCAGCTCCATTATGAGAGGCTTCAGTGGAGGATATTCTCACGCTTAATGAAGGTATTCGTCAAGGGTGAGTGAATGTTATTTATCATGCGAGCAGGGATGGTAGAATGGAATCCTTCAAGGTTGCATTGCCAGGTGGTTTTCCCTGGTGTCCACGAGAGCTGAAGATGAAGGGTTGTCCCGGGTGAGAGATTCGAGTTGTATCTTCTGCCAGATCATTGATGAGAAAGCCGATGGGAGCATCGTCTATCGGGATGATCTGGTGACCGTATTTATGGACATCCGGCCCGTTAATCCCGGACATCTGCTTGTCGTCCCCAATGAGCACGCTGCGGATTTACGCGCCCTGGATGAAGAAATTGCTGGGCACGTTTTCAAGATTGGGAAACGAATAGCGAGAGGTCTTCGACGAACCGATTTGAACTGCGAAGGGGTTAATCTTCACATGGCGGATGGGTCGGCTGCCGGACAGGTCGTTTTTCACACGCACCTTCATGTGATCCCGCGTTTCGGTGGAGACGGTCTTGGGTTCCTCATCCATGGGCAAGGGCATGTGAGCCCATCGCGTGAAGATTTAGATGAGACGGCGGGAAAAATCAAGCAAGCTCTCACCGATGATGTCGAATAGTCTTGCGTGATGATCAGATGTTGGGAAAAAGGATGGAAGTTTGACAGAGTTTAATACCGTCTGCGTCTATTGTGGTTCAAGCGATCGTGTTCCAGGGGAGTACCTCGATGTGGCCCGAAGGTTGGCACGAGCGCTGAAAGGCAAGAGCTCCCGGTTGGTTTATGGCGGTGGAAGTACGGGGTTAATGGGAACTTTGGCCGACGAAGCCATCATGAGTGGCCTGGATGTTCTGGGCATCATCCCGGAGGCGTTTAATACCCCGCATCTTGCACACAACAGTCTGGGAGAGATGCAGGTTGTGGGGACAATCCATGAGCGTAAAGCGCGGATGGCGGAAATAGCAGACGCATTCATTGCCCTGCCTGGAGGATATGGCACGCTCGAGGAGTTGTTTGAAATCCTGACCTGGGCACAAATTGGTTTTCATCATAAACCTGTCGGAATTTTAAATTGCCAGGGATACTTTGATCATCTGATGACATTTCTCGATCATGTACGACAGGAGGGCTTCGTATATAAGGAGCATTGCGATTTGTTTATATTGCATGACGACCCCGAAACTTTATTGGACCTGATGGCGGCATATGTTCCGCCGCAAAATATCAGCCGTTGGGTAACCCGGGAGGATGGTAAGCTATGACCGCAGCCCAATTTTTTGATCATTGGAATAAAATCTGGCGCGATTTGATGCGTGCGGTTTCCATGCTGCAGGATGAAGACCTTGCCTATTGCCCCAGTGAAACCTACGGGCGCAGCATTGGGGACATTCTCAGACATATCATCAATCTCGAACGAGGGTGGATCCATTACGTCGTCCGCCGATCCCTCTCAAGCTGGCCGGATGAGGAGACGGAGCGCTTGCATTCGCTGGAATCCATCAGAGCCGAAATGGAAACCGTGCATAAGGATACGATGGATTACTTGGATACAGTGCCGGTAGATGATTTCGATCGGATCGTCCAGGTACCCGGAGACGGTACACCCAAACTGGACTGGATCCTCTGGCATGTGCTCGAACAGGAAATTCACCACCGCGGCGAGATATACTTGTGTTTGAGTCTCCTTGGTAAGGAGCGGCCGAAAACGGATCGACCCGGCTGAGCACCGTCGTTCTGGTTCTTTCATACAATTGCCACCCAATCTTTATCATCAACACCAGGAATCATGATCCGCGGTGAGGAAACTTAATGGCAGAATCTTCCATACGTATGCTCCACTTTGCCGACGTACACATCGGTATGGAGAATTACGGCAAGATCGATCCTGACACCGGCACATCGACACGAGTGAGCGATTTTCTCGATCGTCTTGATGAGGCGATCGATTTCGCACTGGAAAACCGTGCCGATCTGGCGGTTTTTTCAGGTGATGCATTCAAGAGTCGGAATCCCGACCCGACACAGCAGCGCGAGTTTGCCCATCGTATTAAGCGATTAGCGGATACCATGCCGATCCTCCTGCTTGTTGGGAACCACGACATGCCGGGCATGATGGCAAAAGCTAACAGCCTCGATATCTTTCGAGCTCTCGACGTTCCTGGGGTGATCGTTGGGCACAGAATCGACAAAGCGATTATCGAAACGCAAAGCGGGCCAGTTTTCCTTGCATGGATACCCTACCCAATGCGGAATCGCCTGCTCGCTCGAGAGGAACATGTCGGGAAATCCATCGAGGAGTTAGAAAACACACTCAGGAGCGTCCTCACCGACAATCTCAATGTCTTGGCTCAAGAAGCCGGGAAACATGACATGCCGCGCGTCCTAGCAGGTCATTTCAGCGTAAGCGAAGCGAAATGGGGGTCAGAGCGATCTGTAATGCTGGGACGCGATGTGACGGTCCCGATTTCATCCCTGGCAAATGAAGCGTGGGATTATGTGGCTCTTGGCCATATTCATAAGCACCAGGATGTCCACCCAAACAGTTATCCACCCGTGGTGTACTCTGGCTCTCTCGAGCGAATCGATTTCGGTGAAGAGAGGGAAGCAAAGGGTTTCTGCTGGGTGGAGCTGGCGCGGGGTCGTACCACGTGGAACTTTATCGAAGTTTCCGCTCGTCCCTTTCATACCATCTCCGTTGATGTGTGTGAGGAGCTCGATCTCAACAAGAAAGTAATTGATGCACTAGAGAAAATTCAACTTACCGACGCAGTCATCCGCGTGAAGGTACAAATGCGACCCGAGCAAGTTTCCGCCTTGCGTGAGCGCGAAATCCAGGAAGTTGCGCAAGAAGCGATGAGCTTCTCGATCATACGGGAAGTCGAAACTGATGAGAGGGCCAGGCTAGGGGATCTTGAACCCGAAACCCTCGCACCTATCGAATTGCTTGAACGGTATTTATCAACACGAGAAATCGATCCCGAAAGAATGGACGTTCTTCTTGCCAAAGCGCAAGAACTTTTTGACACATCCTAGTCCCGATTCAATACCCTGGCTGATGCATGATTCCGATTGAAATCGAGCCCATCAATTTTCTCGCCTACCGAAACCCGGGCCCCCTGAGCTTTGAGGGGATCCACGTCGCCTGTCTGACAGGTCCGAATGGAGCGGGTAAATCATCCCTCCTGGACGCCATGACGTGGGCGGTATGGGGGAAGGCGCGCAGCAGCTCTCCCGATGACCTCGTTCATCAAATTCACGATGGAGATCTATCGCCTGGATCAAGGGACATGAGAGTATCTTTCTCCTTTCGCCAGGATAACCAGATCTACCGCGTGATCCGACAACGTAAGTCGGGAAAACGCGGGGCATCTCTCCTTGAATTTCAAATCTGGAACACCTCGAGTGAGACCTGGCATCCGCTTTCGGAAGGCACGATACGCGCAACCGAGAAGAAAATTGACGAATTGATCCGGCTTGATTATGAGACATTTATCAATTCGGCATTGCTCATTCAAGGTCGGGCAGACGAGTTCACGACCAAAACACCTGCACAACGCAAGCAAGTTCTTTCCGATATTCTTGCCCTCTCGCGCTGGGAGGAATATGAGCAGAGCGCCAAAGACATCATCGTCGAGCTCAGGGCAGACTTGCAGCGTTTGGACGGCAGACTTGAAGAACTCGATAAGGAACTCTCGCTGGGTGATGCACATAAAATCGAGCTTAATAAAGCAGAAACGAGGGCTGTAGAAATTGCCACGCAGTTATCGGAAGCCGAAAAGGTGTGGGCTGATCTTGAGGGTGTCCGTACAGAGTTGGTGTCATGGCAAAGGCAGATTGATGATGCGACCCGTCGGATATCTTCCCTCGAAGGAGAAGTGAAGGAGGCAGAATCGGAACGGGAAGCCCTGGCCCCACAAGCCAACCGCGAAGAACTTCAAGCAGCGTTGGCCGAGGCGGGCGACTCTCTTGATGTGTTGGAACCAATTAAGAAGCAGTTGGATGATTTGCGCTTGAAAAAGGCTGCACACACTGAAGAGGCCGCTCACTTGCGAGGGATTAATGCCGCGCTCGGACCGGAGACCGAACCGATCAAGATGAGGGTAAAGGTGTTGAGCGAGACGGAGGATCCATCCTGTCCCACGTGTGGTCAGCCCCTTACGGAAGAACATAGGAACGAGGTCATTGCAGAGCTTCAAGGAGAAATCGAGAGCCGCCGGGATGCCTTCCGAATAAATCGTGAACGAATCGAAGCGCTTGAGGCGGAGATCGGCGCATTGAATTCGGAAGAAAAGAAGCTATCTGATGAGTTTGAGGCGAAACCCAAGCTTGAAAAGAAGATGATCGAATTGCGTTCAGCGCTCTCTCGTGCGGATGAAGCCGAGCAGAGGTTGTTGGCCCAGGCTGAACGGATCGAGCGATGGAAGAAGGACATCAACGTAGAAAGCGAGTCCAGGAAGAAATCTGAAAACGAGGTGGGAAAAGCTGAGCAGCGGTTACGCTCGGCTACATTAACTCAGTCAGATATCGACAAACTCAGAGTTGAGAAGCGTATGGCGGATGAGCGTGTGGGTGGCGCCAGACAGAAGATGAGCGCGCTGCAATCATATGCAGACCAGCGTGATGAATGTTTGCAAAAGCGAGAGCAGCAGGCAGGTGATCTCGGGGTTTATGAGGAGCTTCGCGACGCATTTGGTAAGCGGGGTGTGCCTGCGATGATCATCGAGACGGTTGTTCCAGAGCTCGAGCGTTCAGCCACAGAGCTGCTTCATCGTTTAACCGAGGGAAGGATGAACGTCCGAGTAGAGACTCAACGCGAGACGAAGTCCGGGGAGGTCAGGGAGGCGCTCGACATCATCATTTCAGACGAATTGGGCAGCCGACCTTATGAGATGTACTCAGGGGGCGAAGCCTTCCGAATAAACTTTGCCATTCGCATCGCCCTCTCGCAGCTGCTTGCCAGGCGCGCGGGCGCTCAATTGCGGAGTCTCTTCATCGATGAAGGTTTTGGAACACAGGACGCACACGGTCGCGAGCAACTGGTGGCCGCAATCAACACAATCCAGGACGACTTCGATCTCATCATTGTGATCACGCACATCGACGAACTGAAAGACGCGTTCCCCACACGTATTGAAGTTGAAAAGACTTCGACAGGATCGCGATACCAGCTTGCTTGAAGGTGAACTGGAACATCGACCTCTTGAGGTTAGCGGAAAAAACCCTTTTCCCCAATAGCTACCGTCATGTATTTTTGACCCTTCTGAATAGCGGATGATGTGCTATCAAAGAACAGAACGTGGTTCATGGGCTCGGATCGACCGCTGGTAGGAGAAGTGGGAACCCTATTCTTGAAATTGGATGGTGGGGAGATTTTCGAGTGCAGAGACTACGCGCGTAGCCAGACGGAGAAGCACGATCCTTTACCAGGGATCCCTTCGCTCGCCACCGCGATTCTTCCGCCATGACGCGAGACGATTTCCTCGCATATGGCGAGGCCCAAGCCGGTGCCCGGGGCGCCGGTGGATTGGCTGGCTTCTCCCCGGTAGAATCGATCGAAGATGTCATCTTGTTCACTGCGAGGGATGCCCAGGCCGGTATCCTCAACTTCAACGATCGCCCAGTTATCGCCATCTTCACGATCGAGACGGGTTCGTAAGGTGATTATGCCTCCCTCTGGCGTGTAATTCATGGCATTGGTAAGTAGATTCGTAAAGACCTGCCCAATCAGCCTGCTGTCGCCAGCGATTGGGGGAAGGTTGTCGTGCAGATCAAGTTCGAGCGATAAGCCCTGACTGGCGGCAAGCGATTTTCGATCAACTGCAAGTGATTCCAAGATCGTGTTGATATCCACATCTGCAGTCCGAATCGGCGTTGCATCTACGTCGAGAGATGACAAAGATAGTAGATCGTCGATCAGATTGGATAGACGTTCGCTCTCGCGTGTGAGGGTCTTTAAGTAGCGGGCAACTTTTTCCTCATCCCTGATCCTGTCCATAAGATCGAGATAAAGACGGATATTCGTCAGCGGCGTGCGTAATTCATGGGAGACATCTGATACGAATTGGGATTTTAACC
>JBGUDT010000050.1:0-16177 GCA_041821665.1 Anaerolineales bacterium | reverse complement strand
TCCTTAAGACCGTTCGGCCTCATCGTTCGCTTGATTTGAAGACACCAGCAGAGTATCTTTATGAATATCAATCAGATTTGGCTCCAACTTAAAAATACCGTCTCATATGTGCTGAACGATTACATCATTTTACAACCCGTGTGTACAAATCCTTGTGGCGGATGAGGATCCAGAGTTGGTAGTCCGACGGCTCTTTCAGATCGAAGCATGCCGTTAGTTCGAGCGAGAGCGTTGTGCATTTTAAGCTCCGTGATGTGAATGAACGAGAATTCAAGTAGAGACAGCAGAGACAGAAGCTTTGCCAGGAAGGTGTACGTTTGAATTTCTCGGAGATGTCCGGAAAATCCTTGATGGGGAGATTGCTGCGTTTCCCTCTGCGCCTTATTCCCGATCGTGCAGTAATACCGGTCCTTCAAGGGAGAATACGTGGAAAACGTTGGATTGCGGGTTCGAGTGACCACGGATGCTGGCTCGGCAGTTACGAATATGCCATCCGCCGCGTGTTTGAGGAGACTATAACGCAGGGATCGATCGTCTATGATGTCGGAGCTCACGTCGGTTATTACACGCTGCTGGCGTCCGAGCTTGTGGGTGAGGATGGACACGTTTATGCGTTTGAGCCCCATCCGAAAAATATTGACTACCTGCATCAACATCTGGAGATGAACTCTATTCAAAATGTGACCGTTTTCGAAGGAGCGGTAGCCGATCGAAGCGGGGATGCTTACTTTAAATTCGGTCCAAGTCGCTCGATGGGCAAAATATCTGATCAGGGTGAAACCAGGGTGAAGCTGTTCAATCTGGATGAGCTCATTGCTGAGGATAAAGTCGAACCTCCACAGTTCATGAAAATTGATGTTGAAGGGGCTGAACTCGCAGTTCTCCACGGCGCCTCCAATTGCCTTAGAACCTATCATCCTACGTTGTTCCTGGAGACTCATAGCGACAGAATTCATCAGGAATCCCTCAGAGAGCTTGGTGATCTGGGATACGAAGTCAAGCCGCTCACAAATCAAACCCTAAACGGAGCAGGTACGATTCTGGCTTTCTCGAACGCTTGAATTCTGTGGGAGATTGGGCTCTCAATTTTGCTAGGACGGGGTATAACCTGACAACACAGGAGAGTCATGAACGACGATACTCGATCGGATTTCTCGCTCTCAAGTCTGGCGCAATATCCAACATATGTAGATCAAATCAGCGCGTGGTTCTTCGAAGAGTGGGGAGATGGCGTTGAAGGGAGGACGATCGGGCAATTCTCTGAGGTACTCATCGAGCGGATGAACATCGATAAACTTCCTGTTGCATTCGTGGCATTGGCTTCGGATGAACTCATCGGGACTGCGAGCCTGATTGGTAACGAAATCAGTTCACTCCCACGGTACAAGCACTGGCTCGCCTCGGTGTTCGTCGACCCAGAACAGCGAAGGAAAGGTTGGGGGACCAAGATCGTCAGAGCAGCCGTTCATATCGCGCCGGATTACGGAATTGATAAATTGTTCCTCTACACACGCAGCCACATTGAATTTTACCAACAGCTTGGCTGGGAATATGTGGAAACATTGCAGTACAAGAATCGTGATGCCACGATACTGGGATATTCGTGGTAGGTGCGGCTGACTTGAAAATTCGGATGTTATCATTAGGCGGCGTTCTCATTGAAGCGTGGGATAAGTTGTTCGCATTCAGAGATTCAGCGCAATTGAAATCATATTTAAAAGTGGAGAGAAGTGATGAAGATAGATATTGCCCTTGAGACTATGAAAAATGACGACTACTTCAAAGCAGTTGAATACCTCAGCCGCCAGTCGAATCCTTTGGAAATTCTAGACGCCTTCAAAGAGATCGCCAAACGACTGTACTGGGAATCGAAAGATATGGCTGGCGTGATCATTTTCTCAGGGGCAGCAATTCAATTTGCACAGATGTCGGTTCAAAGTGTGTCCGAAAAAGAGGACGAGGTTCGACAGATGAAGGAGAAAGCTGCAGCGATTGCTTATAACCTCGCGTCGTTTACATGGCCAGGATGGAATAAAGAGGGAATTGTAATCAGTATCACGGAGCAAAACATAGGGATTGAAGCCGCAAAGACCAACCTTCGGTTTATTGAAGAAATGGGTGGGGACAACTTACAACTGGCTCGTGCCTACTGGATGACGGGTGCACATAGGCTTACGCTGCACAATGCAGACGAAGCAATTTATTGCTTCGAACGGTCGCTCAAGTATGCGGATTGGGCAGATAATCGGGAGGAGACTCTGCTGGCGCAAGGATATATGATCCTCGCTCAAATGCTGCAATCTGAAAAGGTCGATGCACAGGATCTGGAGCTGCTCGAGAATTTGAAAACGAAGATGTTTGAACTTCCTGACGGCGATGCTTTCGTGGGGCAGATCGAGACTACATATGATGTTGTTTTTGGTTCTCCCGAGTGAATTGTCTATCAGACTCTCCCAATCTCTTGCTACATAATCCTGCGCTCTGAAGCAGTACAATAACGCAAGAATTAATGGAGTTGCTTTAATGGAGTCACCAAAAAATAAGGAAGAACTTCTCGACCAGATCATGTCCGAGAGAGAATCGCTTGATAAACTTCTCGGCACAATCTCCAAATCTAATTTATCTGTACCGGGGGTTGAAGCGGAGTGGTCGATCAAGGATATTCTTGTTCATATCGTCTTCTGGGAGACACTCATGGTAAGTTGGCTGGAGGAGATTCTAAATGACTTGGAACCCCAGATGCTCCCCCCTGGAAAAACATGGGACGATCTGGACGAGATCAATCAAGACGCGTTCCTAGAGAATCAGGATAGAGAACTCGATGAAGTTCTGCAAGCCTATCATGCCCATTATCCTATCGCGTTAGCATCTGTTAAAAACGTCCAAGAAAACGCCCTCATGGATCCTGGGATGTACCCATGGAGGCGGGGCACAGCGGTATGGGAGATGGTGGCGGCAAATACATCATGGCATTATAGAGAACATCGTGAAGCTGTTTCGAACTGGCTTAAGGGCCGCTAGCAGCTGACTAGGCATCGATCGCAGACTGATGATCGAGTTACTGAGCAGTCAATCCCAGGATTCAAACCATTAAAAGAGCCGCATAAATACCTCGCAGTGAACACCTTCAAAAACACTTATTTAGGGACTCATAACTGAACCCAAAATGCATTGCGTCTCAGAAGCACATCTTGTAAATAACACATAATCTGCACAGTTGCTACAGGTTCGGAATGATGTAGGATTCACCCGTGATCTAATCTGTTTATGGAGCAAATAATGACTCAAGAAAACGTATCGGAATCGCTACCGCATTGGAACTTGGTTAACATTTACCCTGGTCTGGAATCACAAGAATTCAAAACGGGGATCAAGGATCTTCAGACCAAGTTAGATAAAATGAACAATTACCTCGATGAGAAGAAAGTGGATCTGGAAGGTGCTAGAGCCTCCACACCTTCAGAGATTCCCGATGTCATTGCTGGTTATATCGAACGTATGAATGTGATCAGTAACTTATACAGTACGCTGACCTCATTCGTGTATGGTTACGTGTCAACTGATTCTTACAATAGCATGGCAAAGAAATCGCTTTCAGAACTCGAGATGCAGAGCGTCACCATAGATCAGCAAATGGTACGGTTCGATGGGTGGCTCGGTGCAGCCGTAAAAGACGAGGACGAACTTAAGGGGATCGTGGAGAAGAATACGATTGCGAAAAAGCATGAGTTCTACATTAAAGAGGTTTATAACCAGAGCAGATTTCTGATGAGCGATAAAGAAGAGGCACTCGCTGCCGAACTTTCATTGAGCGGTGGGAATGCCTGGCAGAAACTTCATGGCACAGTTACATCTCAGCTTAAAGCCTCATTTGGGCGAGATGGTGAGGATGAAGAGATTCCAGTCACAACTCTGCAAAATATTCGAAGGACGGATCCAAATGAGGAAATCCGTCGAAGAGCCTTTGATGTCGAAATCGCCTCCTGGGAATCCGTTCGGGAACCTCTGGCTGCCTGCTTGAATGGCGTAAAGGGGTCAAGCATCACGCTGAACAAGAAACGTGGTCGAGAAGACTCACTCCATCGAGCACTGGACCAGGCTCGTATCGATCGGGCGACTTTGGATACGATGATGGAAGTGATGAAGGGCTCATTTCCAATGTTCCGTAGGTATTTCAAGGGCAAGGCGAAGAACTTAAATAAGGAATCACTCGCGTGGTGGGATGTATTCGCCCCGCTGGGAGAGAGTGACCGCCGTTTCACGTATAACGAGACGAAAGATTTCATCATTGCACAATTCCATTCCTATTCTGATCATTTGGCGACCTTTACCGACCGAGTTTTCGATGAGAGATGGATCGACGCTGAACCACGTGATGGCAAACGCGGTGGGGGATTTTGTATGGATATTCCGGGAGTCGAGGAATCACGCATCCTGGTCAACTTTGATGGCTCGCTTGATCAGCTCTTTACTATTGCGCACGAACTTGGTCATGCATTTCATAATGAATGCCATGTGGGTAAAACAATGCTGCAGCGCCACACACCAATGACCCTTGCTGAAACGGCGTCTAATTTTTGTGAAACGATCGTGACCGATGCCGCGCTTGCAAGCGCAGCCAATGAAGCTGAGGAGCTGACGATCCTCGAGAACTTCCTAATCGGAGCATCGCAGGTTATCGTAGATATTTACTCCAGGTTCCTCTTTGAGAAAGAAGTATTCGAACGACGCGAGAAGGCTGAACTTTCAGCGGATGATTTCTGTGAGATTATGACCCGCTACCAGGTCGAAACCTATGGAGATGGTCTTGATGCCGGAGCACTCCATCCCTATATGTGGGCATGGAAGCCTCACTACTACAGTCCGGAATTGGCATACTACAATTTTCCATATGCGTTTGGATTGATGTTTGGTCTGGGACTATATGCAGTGTACCAGGAGCGAGGCGCTGCGTTTATCGATGATTATGAAGCACTTCTGCGGTCCACCGGAGAGGGGACCGCTGAGGACCTTGCACTTAGATTTGATATTGACTTGAGAAAACCGGACTTCTGGGAGAACAGCCTGAAACTGGTCGAAACCCGCATAGACCGTTATCTTGAGCTCGAGGTAATACACTCTTGATCATAGTTGAAGGGTATGGCGCGGTATCAAGGATTCATCAAATTATGCAACTCTATATGCGGGAGCATCTAAAATTCGATCGTTCAGGGTGATTGGGGAGAACACGCGGCGAACGTCGAGATCGTTGTTTGAGATTTCCACCAAGAAGAATTCAAGTCTCAAGAACCAAATCTTGTCCAGAAGGAGAGTCGTAGATGGAGATTCCTGAACGAGAAAATGGACGTTCGATGTCGAGCGTACGTCCCGTATCGATTGAACTCAATTTTTCGGAGTATGCTGAGGGCTCTGTTCTCATCTCACTGGGCAAAACGCGTGTGCTGTGCAATGCCTCCATCCTGAACTCTGTTCCACAATGGATGCGGACGCAGGGCAAGACGGGTGGGTGGGTAACCGCAGAATACGCGATGCTGCCTCGAGCCACACATCAACGCACACCCCGTGAAACGCTGAGGCCAAAAGCGCGTAGCCAGGAGATTCGACGCATAATTGGCAGGAGTTTACGCGCTGCAATCGATCTGGAACGGTTGGGTGAGCTCACATGCATCGTAGATTGTGATGTCATTCAAGCGGATGGTGGCACTCGAACCGCAGCGATAACGGGTGGTTTCATAGCCTTGTCCCTCGCGCTCATGCGCCAAGTTGAAGAAGGTGGATTAGATCCTGAAGTTCTCAAGTCGAATATCGCGGCCATAAGTGTTGGCATGCTCGCTGGCAATCCAGTTGTCGATCTGGATTATGCCGAGGATTCAATCGCGGACGTGGACTTAAATGTCGTCATGAACAGCGAAGGCAAGCTTGTCGAATTGCAAGGAAGCGCAGAAGGAAAGGCCTATTCCCGTGAAGAGCTCACGAAAATGTTGGACCTCGCCGAAGGTGCAATCTTGGAATTGATCGCAATCCAGAAAGAAAACCTCAGTTAAATTCTCCGTTCCTGATCACAACAGTCTTCATAGAATCCCTGGGTGGTCCACCACCCGAGGTGTGCACAAGATTTCAAGCATACCATCACCATGCGTTCAAGATGAAGGCAAGGCCGAAGTAAATCATCAACCCTCCAGTGCACACAATGAGGACTCGATATCCACGCTCAGAGATCCACCTTTTCCCTTTGCTGGATGCAAGACCAAGGGACGTATCCCAGAAAAAATCGGCGCTGATGTGGCCAAGATAGAATGCAGCAACAGCGGCAACGCTCATAGCCTGTGCCTGGATGAGGTAGCCAGCTGCTACGGTCACCCACCATGTGTACCAGTACGGATTAGCCAATGTAGTCACCATACCCAGGGTAACCAGTGATCGTGCGGATCGGTTCTTTGAATGAATCTCGCCTGCGGGAAGGCTCATCAAGCCTTTCGTGGCAGCATAGATATATCTGGAACCTAACCCCAGCAGTACGATACCTCCGGCAATGGAAAGGACGAGGGCAACCATCGGATTCCCCATGATGGAGGCGAGCCCGAATCCAATGAGGATGACCATGATAAGTTCGAGGAATGTATGACCACTGGCGACGAGAGGACCTACGCGCCAACCACTTCTCGGCGCCTCGGTGATGATAGCAGTAGAAACAGGACCAGGAGATATCACCGCACCGAAAGAAATGATAAACGAGAATATAAAAATAGAAGTCAGACCATCTGTCGGCAGCATGGATAATCCAGATTGAAGGAAATCAATTTTAACGGGGAAGTGTTTGGGGGGGAATAGGGACTCAGGGTTTTACGAAGCGGCTGAGATCGGGGAAGATCAGGCTATCGATCGTTCCTTTTTGCAAGGTTACGCGATTCGCAGCTTCGAAATTCCTATGAACTTCCCGTAAAGCTCGCACCTGCCAGGCAGGTGGATCCTGCGAGAATATCGCCAGGCTTACGGTGAACACACCCGGGATGAGGAGCAGGGTCTCACCATCATCTGTTTTGGTCGCATACATGCGACCATCTGGCGTGTTTCCCTCACTCGCACCAAATGTACCCAGAAGAGCCATCGCATCCTCGGCAGTTTCAGGCATTTCACCGTGGAGGTATATCCTCCCCCTCGATTGAATATCGTATAAGCCAATTGCATGGCAGGCAGCTTCGTTAAGCTGCATGAGGAAGCGAGTTTTTCCTTCTTCCAAAACGACTTGCCATCGATCGCTGTCTGGAAACTTCTCTCGCAGCCTGAGCGCGACATCCCGTTGTTCCATATAGTGGCGATATATGGCTCGATACTGGGAAGCGTTAATCCGTCCCTGTTGAAAATCACCTTCCAGACGGACAATCTTCTGATTTAGGAGTTCGAGACGCTCTCGAAGTTCAGGGTCATGGATATCATCAAGATCGAGGTCTTCGTACCCGGGTTCTTCCAGTTGGGTTTCGACGGCAGCTTCGTCAGCGGAGGGTGGAGGCGGCGCACTCTGAGGCTCAAGATCTTCGAGGAATGGAGACGCTTGAAGCCCTCCCAATTCGTCGATCCTTCGCTCTTTCTCACGCAGGAGCTCTCGTACCGCGCGAAGCTGCCCTGCGCTGACCTGTCCATCGCAGAACGCTACGGCTGCAGATAGGAGGCGTTCTTGAGCTCCTTCAAGCGCCTCTAGTGCAGATAAATATTCAGAATCCGTACTCACCGCCGGATCCGGATTACTCTGCTGAGAAGGCGTATCAGCCTCCTTCTGCCGCGTGCGAGTCTCGGCGGCGGCATTCAACTCGGTTCCCATTTTAGTTGCCTCATAATAACACGCTGACTTATGGAGTGTTTAGAGGACGGATGTACCACCTAAATGAGTGTTGCAGTTCTTATGCCAGTGATCGAGCCCTTCAGAACAGCGGGATTGGGGTATACTGATTCACGTAATTTTAATCGTGAATTTGATTACAATTGTGCCTGGCTGAACGACTATCAGGAGAAATTATGCCGCAGCGAGTTTGGAAGGTCATCTTAGCACCCTTTGTAGCGATTATTTTAATTGGCTGCAGCAGCAGTGGGAGTGCATCAGAACCCACTCGGTCGAGTGAAGATGTACTCGAGACTGCCAAGGCGGTCGCTGAGATTACACGACATGCTACTTTTCAGACTCCTCCGCCTACACCAGTAACACCTTCTCCAACTATCCCCCCGTTTACCGAAACACCGGTGCCAACCGGAACACCTTTATCAGCGACCCCCATGGTAACTTCAAATTACAACGCGTATGTCCGCGTAAGCCCCAGCGAGGATCAGGCGCACTTGGGCTTCTTCCTCCAGGATCAGAGTGCTGTCGTGGTGGGTAAATTCGAGAATTCTATTTCCGGGACCTGGTGGCTTATCCGGCGTGTAGATGAAAGCAAAGATGGTTGGGTTTGGGGCGGGGCGGTGACCTTCGTTGGAGATGAATCGGTTGTCCCGCTTATCGAAACCATGCCATAAACGAACATGATGCGCATCATCCTTGTCTTGTGATACTATTTTCAAATCAACTATTTTTACCTCAAGAGGTGTCGAGCCAGAATGTCGGATCTAGTTCAAATTGAATTTCTAATCCTTGGTTTGCTCCTGATTGTCTCATTCGTCGGCATCATGGTCCGCCGTTTTCGAATTCCCTATACTGCTGCACTCGTTATTGTTGGCATTATCCTTTCTTTTCAATCGAGCCAGGAAATAGAATTAACCTCCGAATTAATTCTCTTTCTATTCCTCCCTCCACTTCTTTTTGAAGCTGCGATCCACATCGATCTGCGTCAACTTAGAGAAGACTTCTCCACGATCAGCATTCTTGCGATTTTCGGCGTGGTCCTTTCGATGCTCGTTGTGGGTGGTATCGTCGCCGTCACGACAAATATTCCCATTGAAATTGCCCTCGTATTTGGTGCGCTCATTGCCGCCACAGATCCAGTTTCCGTGGTGGCGATTTTCCGTAAACTTGGCGCCCCAAAAAGACTTGAGCTCCTTCTCGAGAGTGAGAGTCTTTTCAACGATGGTACTGCGGTTGTGCTCTATGGTCTTGCCTTAGAAGCGTTGGTCCTTGGTAAATACAATATCGTCGATGGGATCCTCGAATTCATCGTCGTCAGTGGGGGTGGACTCGTCATTGGATTGGGTTTGGGGTATGTGGTGAGTCGTCTGATTGCCATCGTGGATGATTACTTAATTGAAACGACTTTAACTACAGTATTAGCCTTTGGTGCATATATCATCGCGGAACAGCTTCATGTGAGTGGAGTATTAGCAGTTGTTGCGGCAGGTTTGATCACTGGCAGCATTGGAGAAAGGGCGATGTCGCCGACGAGCAAGATCGTCGTGCGGAATTTCTGGGAATATGTTGCCTTTCTTGTTAACTCGGTCGTATTCCTGTTGCTGGGCTTGCAGATCGAAATTAGTTCACTCATCGACAGCATCATGCTTGGGTTGATTGCGGTGTTCGCTGTGCTCGTGGCAAGGGCGATTGTGATTTATGGACTGGCCAGATTCGGACGTGCAATGCCCACCAACTGGCGTCACGTCATGTTCTGGGGTGGATTACGTGGCGCCATTGCGCTGGCATTAGCGCTGAGTCTCCCGGCAGCTATGGGGGAATATCGGAATACGCTGACACTAATGACTTTCAGTGTAGTCCTCTTCACGCTCCTGATACAAGGTGTCTCGATGGAACCGTTGCTGCGCAGGTTGGGACTCTTATACAGAAGTGAGGCGCAGATCGAGTTTGAAGAGCGGCAGGCCAGGGCGATATCCGCCCGTGCGGGTTATGTGCATGTCGAACAGATGTACGCGGATGGTTTAGTCTCGAATCATACATGGGAGAGACTGCGACCCATCATCAAACAGCGCGTCGAGGCGCTTACAACAGCCGTACAGGTTGCCCTACAGGATTCGCCGGAGTTGGTTGCTGACGAGCTGGTCACTGCGAGAAGAGAATCTCTTCGGGCGCAAAGAAACTCCTTGGGTGATCTTCGCTCAGATGGGGTCGTCTCGATGGAGACTTACGATAACCTTGTCGCAGAAATTGATATTGCGCTCGACTCGTCACCCACATTATTGAACCAACAACTCGGCGGCGGATCCATCGTGGACAATATCTGTCAATTCTTATTGGTGATTGTTCAGGATCGGGATCTTGAGTCCGTCCTTAATGCCTTAGCGATTAGGAACATCATGACCACGAAAATTCAAAGCAGTGGAGGCTTTCTGCAACGGAAAAATCATGTGTTGATTGTAGGAGTTCCCGAGGGAATGCTCAATCAAGCAGAGGAAGCAATTCGAACGTCGAGTTCGAGCAGAATGGAGAAGTTGAGGTCACCGATGGTCGATGTACTTACAAATCTGGGGGTCCCCACTTCTGTTCAGGTAGAAGGCGCAACAATGTTTGTCTTCGATGTTGAGCGATGCGAGGTAATCTGAATTATGAAAATGATGATCGTTGTTTTGAATGACCAGGATGGAGATCAGGTCATTAAAGCCCTGGTAGAGGAAGAGTTCCGGGTAACCCGCATTGCATCTACAGGTGGGTTTTTACGACGGGGGAATACGACGTTGCTCATTGGGACCGAGGAAGAGCGGGTCGATCAGGCTATGGAAATGATCCGGGTGAATATGAAAAAACCCGATCAATCTGACGTAGGTCGGGCGACGGTTTTTGTCCTCAATGTTGACCGCTACCATCAACTATAAACACATTTCGAAATGACCGTTAGTTGCATGCGGCCACGGTGGGCGGCCCATGCGTGATGAAAAACCATCGTGTTTATGGGTTTGGGCGGACCTATGCGGCCGTCCTTTTTTTTATGTAGCCAACATTGATGGTGGTTCGAAGGTGAGGGCTTTCACGGAAGTTGATCGCACCAACCGTTAACTGAAGACAAGAGGGACGTCACATGGCGGGGTCTGAAGGATACGAAACCTATCAGAGGCTGTGAGGTCGGATGAGTTGGCCAATGACAACGAAGCCCTATGCGATCAAATGCCAAGGCAATAGCGATGCTGTGGAAAGTCAACGCTATTCCGCGGGAGGTTTGCGCCATGTCCGGTGATGTGGGAAAGGGGAGATGTGAGGTATCCCTCAACCTCGATTTTGCCTGGCAGATTTCTACATCTCGTTCTCGGGTTCCTCGTGTCTTGAGTTGAGCTTAATCCCCAAACTGGATGCCCTGCGCCAGAGGCAGTTCGCTCGACCAATTGATCGTATTGGTCTGCCTGCGCATGTAGGCCTTCCAGGCGTCGGAGCCCGATTCGCGTCCGCCGCCGGTTTCCTTTTCGCCCCCGAAGGCGCCGCCGATTTCGGCTCCCGAAGTCCCGATATTGACATTAGCGATTCCGCAATCCGAACCTCGACACGAGAGGAATGTCTCAATAGTTTGCATATTCGTTGAAAAAATCGAACTGGAGAGACCTTGAGGGACATCATTGTGGAGATGAAGTGCTTCATCAAGGTCATCGTATTCGAGCATATACAAAATCGGCGCAAATGTCTCTTCCTTCACGATCTCGGTCTGCGCAGGCATTTTGACAATGGTGGGCTCCACGAAATTCGGTCCTAGCTCTGGGAGCATTTTTCCACCCGTAAGGATCTCTCCTCCGTCCGCTTTGGCTCTTTCCAGAGCTTCGAACATTTCTTCCACCGCATCTGCCGTGACGAGGGGTCCCATGAGCGTGTCTTCGTGCAATGGGTCACCGATTCTGACTTGTGCATACGCGCTGACCAATTTCTGGGAAAGTGTCTCACCAATGTCCTTATGCATGATGATGCGGCGTGTTGATGTGCATCTTTGTCCGGCTGTACCCACTGCCCCAAAGAGTATCCCCCGTACTGCTAGCTCGATGTCTGCATCGTCTGTGACGACGATGGCGTTGTTACCGCCTAATTCGAGGATGGTGCTTCCAAATCGCCGGGCGACGGTTTCAGAAACATGGCGACCAGTTTTTGTCGAACCGGTGAAGGAGATCAACGGGATCCTGGCATCATTCAGCATGAGTTCGCCCACATCCCGTCCCGAACCGATGATGAGGTTAAAGATTCCCCCCATTCCATGATCTGCCATGACCTGGTTAGAAATATGCTGCACGGCGACGGCCGTGAGCGGAGTAGACGAGGAAGGCTTCCAGAGCACGGGGTCACCACACACAGCTGCAATGGCAGCATTCCAGGACCAAACGGCAACGGGGAAATTGAAGGCGCTGATGACCCCCACAATTCCCAGCGGATGCCATTGCTCATACATCCGATGTGAAGGTCGTTCGGAGTGCATGGTAAGACCGTACAGCTGGCGGGAGAGCCCTGTTGCGAAATCACAGATGTCAATCATCTCCTGGACTTCGCCGTGTCCTTCGGCTCTTATTTTGCCCATCTCCAGGCTCACCAGATCACCCAATGGTTCTCTTGCCTCGCGCAGAGCATTACCCAGGTCTCGCACGACCTCTCCCCGTTTAGGTGCGGGGATTTCGCGCCAGTTGAGGAATGCCTCAAAGGCGACATCAACCACCTCTTTATAAGATTGTGGAGTCGCCTGGACAACTTTCGCGATGACCTCCCCGGTCGTGGGATTGTAGGACGTAAGTTCTTTTCCCTTCGAATCCATAATCCAACCATCGCTGCCGGTGCAAGCGCCTGCGTTGACTGGTTTTAGTTGAAGTTTATCGAGAAGCGCACTCATTTGATGACCTCCCAGAGTCGATTTTCAAGGTGGAAGTGTAGCACACGCAAGAGAAATCCTTCAAATTACCTCCCGTCATCGGGATGTCAGAAGTGAATTAATGTCTACCAGTTGAAGCTTGCTGTTCAATCAATTTGTGACTGGAGCAGTCGAAGAAGTGAGCGGGTCGCGAGCAGGTCGGTACTGATGACGCCTAACACTTCCCCATCTTCGACCACGGGCATGGCAGAGATCTCATGATGTTCTAGCTTCCTGATCGCTTCGAGTAAGCTTTCATCTGGCGCGGCTGAGATAACATCCGGGGTCATGATATCAGCAACGGACATTTGCCCGAGATTGCCCGTACCTACTGCGCGCGTGATGTCCCAGTGTGTGACGACGCCAGCAAGGTCTTGGTCCTCGGACAACACTGCGAGGATCGAGCAACCGGCTTCTATGAGTCGTTCTGCGCATGTTCTCACGTCACTGGAAAGCTGAGCTGTCGGAATATGTGCCATCACGTCTGATACGGAACGGTCGCTCTCGCTTGCCGCGATGCGTCGTATGCTGATTTTTTCAGCAGCTTCGCAGGGGAGCATATCGCTGTCTGCCGTTAAAAAATCGACCAGTTCTTCCATGTTTCTACGGATGACAGTATCCCGATATTTTTCGGCAGCAAGCCGGCGTTCCTGCGCGAGTTTATCTAAATCAGAGGCGTGACTCTTTAGCCACTTTTCGACTTCCTCACGCTTTCCAAGAAGTTCATCGGGGATACGTAGATGATCTGGGGTCTTAATAAGATGTTCCTGCGCAGCGAAGATGACTCCGCCCGAATTAACAAGGTAATCGGTCGCGATGAGCGTGCCACCAGCGCGATATACCTCTCGCTCCATTCGTGATCGGGACGCTTTCCGGGCCGGATCGGGGGAGTAGGTATTTGCTCCTTCGATAATCAGCACCCATGTTCCCATCTTGTCCACAGTGGTGCATGGGTTTGTGGATGTGTCCACATCCAGATAATTCGCAATAGGTGCGGCGGGTATGAGACAAAGTGCATCTTCTCTTAGAAGGTCATTTGGGGATGTGGTGAACTTCATCGCCGGAAAAGCGTCATGATGCGTCGTGTAATATCGATGACACACCTCGCCTGTGTCTTGCCACAGATTGAATAACAAATCGATGGGCAATCCTTCCTTACTATAGAGACTGCCGCTAGCATCGCTAATCCCGATCACACGGCTATCAGGAATTTGATCCTTCAAGATTCGTGCGGCATGCGCCCCAACAGCGCCATATCCCTGGATGAGAACCGATATTTCGGAACCTACAGGTTTGGCGACGTCTTTGAATTGTGTAAGGACGTTCATGCGGGGAAGCTCATCAAGGAGTGCTTCCAGGGCGATGATCACACCCCCGGCAGCAGCTCCGAGTTGATCGATTCGATTGCCGCCCATGTCCACCGGTTTGGAGAGCGCATTATCCAATCCATTCTCGATCGCGATCGTCTTCATGTCATCATCGTTGGTGCCGACATCGGGTCCTGGAAGATAGATATCCGTATAGCGATGAAGTAGGTGGGCAAAACCTTTCACAACTCGACGATGCTCATCATCGGAAAGGGAGGATGAGGCGACAATTCCAGATTTTCCACCCCCATATGGAAGAACTGCAGCAGCATTCTTAAGCGTCATTCCTCTCGCCAGGTTGTGGATCGCGGCAGGTGTGACATCCGGCAGCATGCGGATGCCGCCCATCGAGGGTCGCCCCATAGCAAGGTTGTCGACAACCAGGTACCCCCCGATCTCCTCTTTCGATTCTTCATCCCACATACACACCACCAGATGAGGTCCTAGACTGTCGACTTCAATGCCGAGCCGCAACAGCCGATCGATATCAAGCGGCCCAAATTCCATATAAACTTTCCCGTTATCCCTGATAAGACGATTTTTCCAGGTCCGCTCTGGAAGTCGATCTCTGAGGAGCTGTTCAATGGCTTTCGGGATCATCGCTCCCTCCTTCTAGGGAAGATGCGCATAGTTCACCTCAACTTCGTTCAAGAGATGATTGGAATTGAATCGTCTTGAAAATGCCAGGGGATCTACCCTTGGGATAATGGTTTGCATCTCAGGTGATATCAAAAATCGAAGGAGCTGCACAGGATTTTGCAGATCCTTCGATCATCCAATTATGTGTGTAATTCTTTCGCAGCGATGACGCTCAGCCCGTTTTCGGTGAGCGCATTTGCGGTTCGATTCAGGGAATCAAATTTGTCCAGGAAATTTAGCATCAGATAATCCCAGTCTCCTGATTCGATGATTTCTGACTTATCCCTGAAGTAATCGAGGATGTCGGAGGGATGCTCTCTGGTTTCGTCAATCTCTGGATCAGCGCCTTCGTGCTTGGCTGAGATATTGGCGACGTGCCCGGCAATCTCTAGCAATTCGTCACGTCGATTGTAGGGTTGACGTACGATGGATTTGTAGGTTTCTATAATATGATGCTCAAACCTGATGACTTCTTCAAACCCGAGGGATTTCCGAAACTCCGCGGTGATCTCCATCGTTGAATTATTGATTGAGTTGCTCCAGTTGAAACCAATCAGTGGTGAGGAACCATCGTCACGGCTGAACAATTTTGCACCGATCAGCGTCCATAACGCTGCGTATGGGTTATCGTTGCCCATAAACACAGAGATCTTAAATTCTATGTCCACGCCGAGCTTGTGGAGCATATATCCGAGTAAAACCGTGCCGGAGTTGATGTTCAAGACCTGCCGAACACCGTAATTTGTATAGTAATACAGATATTCATCCAGCCACTTGAGTGCGTATTCGTTGGGTTGCCCCACACCCCCGAAGTAGCCCGTTATTGTCTCCGGACCGCCAAGGTGGATATTGGAACCATCAGTCCCCTTTGTATCCAACGTTTCTACGTAGCTTGCGCCGATGATCTGCATCGCAGCGGCCATCGCGAGCAGGTCACCATCTGCTTCCTGTTCCTTCATCTTCCGCACCCGGATGAAACGTCCTGGCACGAGGGCGTCATTTTCGATCGCACGTTTTATACAAGCAACAAAATACGGGAAATACTGACAGGCGCTGATTTCCAACGTAACAGCATACTCATCCGAAAAGGTCGTCTTCTCGTACTTGTCACCCAGAACTTTCTGACGATATTGCTCCATCTTAATAAAGGCATTTTCATCGCGCATCTGTTCAACCCAATCCAGGTCGCTAATATAATCGGGTGCCAGATCGGAAAGTCTTTCACGGAGCACCCCGATATCGCTCGCCGTCTTTGCCTTCTGATTTATCTCTTCAGGGGTGCCGTATTTAGCGACAACATTGAGAAATTCCTCGACGATGGTCATATCAGGATCAAGCAGCACATCGTTAATTTCGTCGAGGCGGGAAGCTGGGATTCGTAGGAGATCGCGGATTTCTTCGCTCATATGTGGTTTTCCTCCTTCTCTT
>JBGUDT010000049.1:0-16374 GCA_041821665.1 Anaerolineales bacterium | reverse complement strand
GCTTCATAGGCCTGGTTTAGTGAATCAATGTAAGCCCGTTCCATATTCCTTTCATAGGATCGATCTCGCATAGCGATGCGCTGCATGGCTGTGTCGGTATCGACTTTGAGAAAAACGGTCAAGTCGGGACGAACAATTCGTTCGGCTAACGCCTCGTGTACAAGTGTATAAGTATCGAGTTCATCTCCACTCAGGTTCAATCGCGCGAAGAGCGCATCCTTCTCGAAGGTGTAATCCGAGATGAGGTCCCCATTTTCGAGAGATTTCGGAACACTTACTCGCTGCTGACGGTAGCGGCTGAGTAAGAAGAAGATTTGTGTTTGAAAGGCGAATCGTTCCCGATCCCCATAGAAGTCACTGAGGAACGGATTTTCTTCGAAGACTTCTAAAAGAAGGTCACAAGCGAACGTTGGCTGGAGCAGACGAGCGAGGGTGGTTTTACCGACTCCGATGACACCTTCGATTGCTAGATACATGGATGGTTTTAGTCTGTCCATTCGAGAAATTTGTTATGAAGGAAGGATACTTTCGTTCTTCATGGCATGCAACAAGGGTAGATAAAATTATCCTTAAAATATTCCATTCGGCTGATTGGTTGGAGAGCTTAATTAGTACAATACCCGAAACGCACACAGGGATGAATCAGTTTTCTATAGCCATTTCAATCATCAAGATATGGCTTTCCTCGAGCGCGGTAAGTGTTAAACACTCTTTTCCCCAAAGTTTTGACGCATCACCATTGATTAAGTCGACCCCGTTGCCTGCCAAACTCCCCTCTAAACAAAACAGATAGGATTGACGCCTCTCACGGTTGGCAATTGTCAATTGCTTATTTTTTTCGATCTCAGCAATGTAGATATTAACATCTTGATGTATTTTGATTGGAGAACCATGCGCTTCTCCAGAGACAACCAGTTTAAGTTCATTCTTGCGAGCATTCTTTGAAAATTTCTTTGAGCGATAATTTGGAGATAACCCTTTTTTATTTGGGGAGATCCAGATCTGCAGAAACCGCAGCGGACCATCTATCGACGCATTCATTTCGCTGTGTGTAACGCCAGACCCAGCGCAAAGATATTGCACATCGCCGCGACCGATCGTGTTTTTATTCCCCGTACTATCTACATGATCAAGGGTACCTTCAACACAATACGAAATGATTTCCATCTCATTATGTGGATGTGTTTCAAATCCTGTACCGGGTTCCAATTCAAAGTCGTTTAATGCTTGTAGGACGCCAAACGGACCATTCTCTGAGTCCTCATAATCGGCGAAAGAAAAATGAAAATGGCCAATGTATCCGTCATATTCACCGACATAAATGTTTCGTGCTGGGATTTTTCTCTTCAATTTATTTCCTTTTACCCTTTAATACGCCTTACTAGTGATCTGCGGAGAGCGGCCTATTAAGGGGTTGACCATTCACCCCTGATTTTGTATGTTCTCCTGTTTTTTGAATCGAATTGATATCTTAAGTATAAGATACAAACGGGAGAATGTCGTCTTCCGAGGGTTTATTTGTGTACCGTTTCAGAACCTATGGGACAAATTAGGGTGATAAATTAAGAGTTACATTACGGTCAAAGTCCGCCATCATCCGAGATTATTATCCGATGAGGGTCCCTGCTATGTTTCCCGTGAATTGAACTGTTATCTACAGCGCAGTCGAGTTGAACACATCCGTGGAGCACCGGATCACCCCATCAACAAAATCGAGCGCTACCATCGTTCAATGAAGAATATGATCAAACCGCGGAACTACTACTATCCCTGGGATCTGGAGCAAGCGATCGAGGACATTATGGTCTACTACAATCAACGCAGACACCAAGGGTCACTGGAGAATCTGATCTCGGGAGATGTCTATCTCGGAAGAGAGGAGGAGGTGAAAAGAAGAAGGGAATTTTATAAAGAGATACCTTTGCAAAAGAGACGAGTGGAGAATTTACAGGCGGTGTGTGTATAATCCGCGAAGGGGAAAAGTATCTCTTAGCAATAGCTATTTATTGTCTGAAATGTGTTGAGGACATACAATTTTCGTTGGAAAAAAAGGGGTGTACTGAGGTTATTGTCAGCTAAACCTCGTTGCGAAATTGAAGACAATAGTGGTGAAATGTGTTGCTTACCCAGGCATTACCCATGCCATAAGGGGCAAGCCGGATGTTGTCCTGGACCCAGATGCGCTCATCTTTCAACGTGAACACGTCCCCTAGTTGAGATGCAAGGTCCCAGGCAAGCGGGTAAATTTTTCCACCTTTCTTGATGTTCTTAACAATGATGGTCAAGTAGGCTTTATCGCGGAGTCTGGGTTTCAACGAAGAATAGATATGTACGAGTCGTTCAAGGAACTCGTCGTAATCTCGAATATTACCTAGATCAGCGTGATGATCGGAATATGTACTATCCAGGGTATCGTCTTCGCGTCTTTTTTTCTGTGACTCTCCGCCTTTGGCATGGAGCATGTCCCAGTATGGGGGCGAGGTAAAGAGGTAGTCAAAGAGGGGCAGTTCGAATTCGGAAAGCTGGGCAGCATCTCCTTGAATGATATCTGCCTGAAGGTCATCGGCATCATCCCCGAGGGTCATTTTCTCATCTCGGATCACATCTTTGGCGATGTTCGCATAGTGGGGGTTGAGTTCAACACCTACACTGTGCCTGCCGCTTCGAAGACTGGCAACGATGGTCGAGCCAGTGCCTACCATGGGATCAAGGACGTATTGCCCACGTTTGGTGAAGAATTCAATAAATTCCTGTGCCAGCGTCTCCGGAAACTTAGCGGGGTGTCTGAGCACACCCTTCCTTCGAGGCGGCGGATTGTGCAGGAACCATGACTTCTGGAACTTAATCCACTCTTTGGTGGTGAGATCATTAACTCGGTTGATAAAACGCCGTTTTTTCTTTGTCATGAGGATGCTATGGTTTCGGAGTTGGTGTTGAAAGAAGAGCATATACGTCGAGATCATCAAATGAAGCTGTAGTTTGCCCTCCGCGACGTGAGCGAACGATGAATCCTAGTTTTCCGACGCTTGATGTGGTGTCCCGGACCGAGAACACCTCGATTCCGTTAATGAAAAATTTCAAGTCTTCTCCCACGGCAAGTACCCCAAGCCGGTTCTCAACAAGAAGGCCGTTGAAAACTGCGTTGGTCCTTGTTTTTGGAATAAGCGCGGCTTCACTCCCACCGAAAGTTCTGGAAACTCTAGCCTCACCATCGCAGGTCAGGGTGAAGCGGTAGTGCTCAGAATCGGGATTAACTCGAAACAGGATCCCGTACTCGTCATCAAGGGTACATAATTCAGACCGAACGCTGACTTCGAAAAGGAAATCACCTGCGAGGAGACTGGGTTCAATCGCGGTGAGGAAAGTGCTTGGCTGTCTGACGGCCAGGCTGAATCGACCATCCACGATACCACTGCCACCATAGCCCACTTCAGGACTTTCCCATCCGCGATCTCGGTCGAATTTATCCTGGAGCAGGAGCCCTGCGAGCCCCGCGATGATATCGGGTGTAGGTGTAGGACTCGGTTCGGGTGTGATTGTGGCTGTGGGGATAAGAGTCGGGAATGCAATCGTGGGACTTGGTGTGATCGAGGGTGGGGCGGGTGAAGGTGGTGGAGGGGCATCCATGCTTGCGCATTGAGTCAGAAAAGGTGAAAGAATTAATATAACGATCGCACGGAAAATTACCGCATGATGACGGCTTCCTGATGAAATCAATTTTACATCCCTCAATGAAAATTTGGTTGAAGACGAAGACTCGCGTCGCATAGGTCCAATGTTTCCGCCGTTGGGTGGTGAGATGTGTTCCCTCATGAGGATACATCAGAATCCAGCGGATTCCGAGATGAATCTATCAGTAAAGAGTAACAGAGTCTATTGAGAGATATACCAGAGTTCGAAATCGTCGAAGTGGACCGTAAGACCTGGGGTCTCGACTGCATTCGCATACAGTCCATAGTTTCCAGAGAAGAAAGCGGAGTCTTCAATCTCCGTGAGCAAATCCCCATTGACGAAAACAGCGAGGGTTGTGCCGTCGGCGAGAAAACCGAGTCGATTCATCTCTCCGGCACCAGAGCGGATATGCACAGAAGGTGTCCATTCGATGAGGGTTTGGATCGACCCAGAAAACAGCTTTCGCAGGCGGTAGGCTCCATCGCAGGAGATTTCGAAGGCATATCCACTATTCCGATGTTCGCTTTCCACCCTCACCGCAATGCCGTAGCTGTCTTTCCCTGAGCATTCCACGATCTCACCGGTAACCTCAGTGTAGACGTTCCCAGCGTCCAGATCCGGTTTTGTGGTGCTCCACCAGAGAAATGAATCCGGAAAATAATCCGTCGCCCGGAGACGGCCGTCATCCCACACATTGAGGGCGCCTTCGAAGTTTGGACCGACCCAAGTGAGATTGGAGGAGAAATCATCGCGATAGGATGGCGCGGCGAGATTGAGCCCGTAGCGTGGGTCGGAAGTAGGAAGCGGAGGGACCGTAGCAGTAAGCGTGGGACCAACCGTAGGCGTTGAGGTAGGTGAGGGTGTGGAGGTGTGTGGAATCGTAGCTGTTGGCGGCGATGTTGCGCTTGGGGGAGAAGTAGATGAAGGAAAACGGGACGCCACCGTAGCTATCTCGGTGGGTGGCGTCCCTTCTATCGGTGCTGGTCGGGTACAGGCTCCTGCAGTCAGCGAGAAAGCTAGGAGGAGACTAGAACCCGCGATCCGCCTCATGGAATGAAGGGTATATGCCAGAAGGCGAAGTCGTCAAACTCGGCAGTGAGCTCAAAGGTTTGTGCGGCTTGCACGTATGCCGCAAAAACGCCGTACGTGTCGTAATAGTTGCCGTCGTAAAATTCACCGACCGGGTAGCCATTGACGAAGAAGTAAAACTTACCCTGGTAGCCCCAGATCCCCAGCCTGTTTACGGCATCCATGCCTGTGTTGACGACATCAGATGGTGTCCAGTCGATCAACGGTTCGGGGTGTTTACCCTGGCGGTGATGGAGGAAGCGCCAGGAGCCGTCACAGGATGATTCGAGCGCATATCCGCTGGGGGTCCTACTTGGATCGATGCGGATAACGAGTCCAACCGCATCCTTACCGATGCAATCGCCATTGGTCGCATTTATTTCGGCGTAGGTATTGCCAGATGAGAATGCATTGTAGGACCAATAAACCGCGTTGTCTTCCGGAGTATAGTCCTTGGCATACAGCGTCCCATCTCCGACAGAATATGCTCCAAAGCCTTCTGAATCATAGTCGTACCATTCATCGGGACGATCGAAGTAATCGAAGTGATCTGGAACAGCCAGATCGAGCATCGCTCTCGGATCATCTTCGGATGTCGTGTGGAACGGCGTGGGTGTCGATTCAAGTACGAGGCGCCTTGGGCCGGTCGGCGTGGCCTCGGCCTCATCACCGGCTGCTTCCTCTGCTTCGACTTCTTTGGGTTGTTCAGCGCCCTCCTCGACTGCAACTGGCGCTGCCGTTCCAGCTTCAATTGCAGCGGGTGGTGCCTCTGCGTCATTGCCAACAAGACTCGAAATCACGATATATCCCACCGCGATGAGGAGTAATACAGCAATTACGATTAAGGCAATTCGTTCTGGTGGAAGTTTCTTTCCTTCTTCGTTACTCATGTCATTCCCTCCTTATGGTTATGGTGTGAGCATGACCTTTCCGGATTCTCCAGATGCCATTGTCTCAAATGCTTTGTCATATTCCTCGAGTTTAAAATGGTGCGTAACCAATGGTGTGAGGTCCACCGCACCAGAGCGGATCAAGCCTCTAGACTGATACCATGTTTGCCATAATTTCCGACCGCTTATGCCCAATACATTTGCGGCTTTGAAGACGATGTGATGATTCCAGTCAAACTCAAACGGACCTGGGGCAACCCCTAGCAGGGCAGCTTCACCGCCGGGCTTTAGTAGTGAGAAACCCTGGTCGATTGCTGATGGCACCCCAGACATTTCAAGCAGCACGTCCACGCCTTCACCATCGGTAGCGTCGAAGACAAGATCGATGACCGGATCGTCCACAGCATGCAGCGCAAGATCAGCTCCCATACGGCGGGCGAAGTCGATGCGGTATACGCTTACATCGGTGGCGTAGATCGCCCGTGCTCCGATGGCTTTCGCGACAGCGATGGTCATCAATCCGACCGGTCCACATCCGGTCACGAGAACTTTTTTTGCTCGAAGATCAACGGCAAAAGCGGTATGGACTGCGTTGCCAAAATTCTCTTGTAGTACTGCGATCTCGAGGGGAAGGTCTTTTGGATTAGTCCATGCATTTTGTGCAGCGATGGCGATGTATTCCGCAAAGCCGCCATCGCGATCCACCCCAATAAGTTTGGTGTTTTCGCAAATGTGCCCGAGGCCTGTTCGGCAGTAGGCGCAGTTGTTGCAGATAACGTGGGATTCAAGGGAGACAAAATCGCCGATATCGTGATTGCTAACCATCTCACCACGCTCGACAACTTCCCCGCATACTTCATGACCCATTATCAAGGGAGGTTTGACTCGACTCGCAGCCCAATCATCCCAGTTGTAGATATGTAGATCAGTACCACAAATGGATGTGGCCTGGACTTTCACCAGCACTTCATCGGGTTTGATGGATGGAACGGATACATTTTGCATCTCAAAGCCGGGTTCAGGTTTCGCCTTGACCACGGCTTTCATAGACCCCTTCATACGCGCGTTTCCCTCCCTGTGCGATGGCTGGTAAGTCGCAGTATAGCATGAAGGAGCCGTCGATTTTCAGCCGCACTCCTAATCCTTTAGTCATGGCCCGAGAGTACTAATGTTCAGGGACAGCAGGAAGTTCGTCTGTCGAAAGCCCTCGCGCCCTACACTAATGATCGATTAGCCGTAGCCCACTGAACACATTCGGAGCATAGATCTCCAGACCCACCACGTGCATGTTGAAGAGCTAGGAAGTCACGCGAAGTTGGAATAGTCTATCGACGAAAATACAGAGTGAAGATGACGTGCTTGATATAGGTCCTTTAGTTTTAGGAACGAGCGTGGACAAAGTTCCGGGATTACGTGGGAGACTTATGTTCTTGCAGAAGATTTCAGCTCAAGTCCATCCGGATGATCAAAGTCGATCGTGTCAGCAAATGCATATCCAATACTCTCAAGTAGATCGACGGCCCAAATCGCGTCGAGACCGATATTGGTCACATCGACATTATCGGGGACGTTCACGCCCAATATCTTCATCACATCATGGGCAAGGTCAAGTTGATAGCGACGTAGATCTATCCTGCCAGTCATATCATATTCTGTACGGGTGACGTATTGTTGCCAATCCGAGGCGTCTTCAAGCAATTCGGACAGCACCCAGCTTCCCCATTGAACGATGTTTGCGCTTTCTGCTTGGATGTTGTGCGGGCTTCTGCCCGTCCCGAACGACAGCATGCGAGTTTCGCCAGTGGGATATCTTCCCGATGAATAATGTATGGCTTCTACGGCAGCATGGTAGGAGGGATTCCCGGCAACACCGACTCCGCCGTCGACCCAGGTATGGCGTACGCCCTTTACTTCAGCACTATGCGCGGGTAGATACGTGGGAGCTGCAATACTTGCCAGGATTGCGTCCTTCAAGTTCATCGTTCCCCATATACAGGCATTACCAGGTGCATCACGGACGAAGAAGTCAGTCCTACTTGTCACAGTATTTTTCGCGGTAATTAGTAGATCAATAGGGAGACCATTAAGCTCCCGGTCAGCGCCCAGATCGCTGAGTGTCTCCGAGATGAACGTGTTGCTATAGCGATGATTGCCGCCGTTTAGAATCACTTTCCATAGGGGCAAACGTGTGAATGCTTTGCGGGCCATATCTTTGTAGAGTGCAAGCAGACCTCTCGCGCTGATACCCAGGGCTATTCCGCCCGCAATGATGGCTCCTGTGGATGTCCCCGCTACCATATCGAAGATCTCGTGGGAGGGTTTACCTTCACGGGATTCGAGACGAACAAGACAAGCGAGGGGGATGATGCCCCGAATTCCACCGCCGTCAATGGAAAGAATTGATTTCACGATTTGCTCCCCTCAGGTGTGATATTTCGCTTATGTTGCAGGAAGGATGCCGTCACTTTCCTCGATGTATGTGCCTTCGTAGCCGAACACATCCAGGAACTGTTTGCAGATTGTCTGCTGTACGGTATCCAACTCAGGTGGGGGGCTGAGTAGATTTGCGAGTGAAATTTGAGGGTGATCTGCGAGGCCACAGGCGATGATGCCCTCCCAGAACGACATATCTGGATCGACGTTTAACGCGAACCCGTGCCTGGTTATGCCATGAGAATCAACCTTCACCCCGATAGAGGCGATTTTCGAAGGTGAAGTATGTGGTGAACTGGGGGACAGAGAGGCGATTTCTGGTTGGATCCACACTCCGGTAAGGCCTTCAATTTGACCACTTTCAATCCCGAATAGAGTAAGAGATCGAATGATAACAGTTTCAAGTTTTCTGATATATCCCACATAGTCCACCCGTGGAACACGTCCATCCCATGTGATGTTCTCGAGTGGGATGAGTGGATAGCCTACCAATTGACCGGGACCGTGGTAGGTAACATCTCCACCGCGATCAACCCAGTGCACAACTATCCCTCTCTCTTGTAGTTCACGTTCCGAAAGAAGCAAATTGGTCGGATCACCGCGCCTTCCAAACGTATAAGTATGAGGATGCTCGAGGAGGAGGAGCGTAGGGGGTCGCTCCCCGGCAGCGACCTCGGCTGCGATTTTTTCCTGCATGATCCACGCTTCTTCGAAAGAGATTGATTCTAGTACGTGGATTTCACATGTATTATTTCTCATGGATTATGGGGCCTTCGAGGGACTTATCCAGGTGAAGTGCTTGGTTTTCGCAATCGAAAGTAAGTTTGATGGTCGAGACCTAGTTTCTCACTCGAAGCGAAGGCATCTGAGATTCCATATCCTACATGCTCGGAGTGGTGAGAATCCGATCCAAAGGTAACCCAGCGCCCACCTTCTTCGAGAAACCAACCGAGAATTTCAGGCGAAGGACTAGTCTTTTCGATGGAACGTCGAAGGGTTCTTGTATTTATTTCAATAGCCAGGTCACGATCAGCGCATATGCGCAGAACATTGCGGATTTCAGCCTCATAACGATGAGAATCATATACGCCAAAAAATTGAACCCCTCGACGCTTGACCACATCTAGGTGTGCCAGAATATCAAAATTGCCTTGTTCAGCGAGTTCGGCGAGCTCCCTGAAGTAGCGGACGTAGGCATCATCACCCATGTGCTCGAAATAGGCATCATCAAACACATTATGATCATCAACCCAGTGGAGAGATCCAAGCGCGTAGTCCCAGGGAAAGCTGTCGAGGAGGTCTTGGATATCTCGGGGGAAGACATGCGGTTCCCCAAGTTCGATACCTGCGCGAATGGTCAAGGATCCTTTATACGCATCCCGACATTGGTTGAGCTCCTCCCACCATGCATCAGCCTGGAAGAATGCATAGCAGGGATCGTGAGGGAACAGATCGAAGTGCTCGGTGAAACCGATTTGTGGGATCCCACGCTCGAGTGCAGCTCGACACATCTCGGTCATGGAGACTTCACAGTCACAGGAAAAATTGGTATGGATATGATAGTCCTGATGGATAGTGCGGTTAGCCATTGCGTAAAGTATCCTTAGGGGGATTTCGTAGGTTTGAGATTAAAAACGCGCGAATTCTCAATTTTTAGGGATAACTCACGCTAGAATATTTGGTCGACTCACAGGATCACACACCACAGTTATAGAGGCATAGCTCTTGCATACATTATAGCCTGAAGGGAGGTTCAGCAGGTAAAATCTAGGTATGCCATCAACGGTGCAGATCATCAGACGCAGGCGCAAGAGTGGGAGAAGTCGATCTGGTCAAACTCCGGGGAGAATCGTCTTGATCGGAGTGGTGATTCTCGTCGTACTGCTGGCAGGATTTTTGGGGCTGGTTACATCGTCGATATTTTCCGAGTATGTAGCCGCTCTCCCCATAGATGCCGACATGAGCAGAATCTTTGGCTCCATCGGTCGGGAAGCCTTTGTGCCAGTGCAGGTGTTTGATCGGACGGGTACTGAGTTAATCTCAGAACTTTCAAATCCATATGCTGAGCAGAGACGCTGGTATTATCTTGACCCTGCTGGACCACTTACACTTCCACCGGAGGTGATTCAGGCCACGGTCGCCAGTCATGATGAATCATTTTGGACGAATCAGGGATATGTGGGAGAAGACTTGTGGGGGGCATTGTTTGCAGGATCAAATTTGGAAGGAACGCCTCGCGAGAGCGGTACTATTACCCAAAGGCTTGTTGAATCGCAGCTCATCCCTCTACATCCCTCTCCAGACAGTCGCCTGAGAACATCCCTGCAGACTGCCTTTTTGTCAGAGGATCTCACCAACAGGTATCCAAAGGAAAAGATTCTTGAGTGGTACCTGAATAGCGCAAACTATGGAGAGCTTGCCTTCGGGATCGATGCCGCGGCTCTGGTGTATTTCGGAAAACATGCATCGGAATTAACGCTCGCAGAATCTGCCCTCTTGGCGCCAATTCCCCTGAATCCTTCTGTTACGCCGTTCAGTTCACTGGATGTCGCCAAAGAACATCAAGTCGATGTCCTCCACGCCATGGTGGATCTGGGCATGATTGATGGAGAGCAAGCTGATGCGGCGTTCTCTGAAGAGATTGAATTGAATGATCCAGAAGCTGTGGGAGATACCGGCTACGATACCTTCGAAGCATATCTCCGAGTCGAACTCGAAGCATTAATTGGCGCAAGTGCCATCGGGCGTTCCGGATTAAGAGTTACATCATCTCTGGATTATGACCTGCAACTGCAAGCCGATTGTGCCTTGCGTACTCATAAAGCTCGGCTCAGCGGCGCCCCGGCAGTATCGGTCGAACCCTCCACAGATGGTTCTCCATGTGTTGCCAGTGGACTGCTTCCGCCATTGCGCCCGGGTGATGCTGATGTAGATCATCAAATTGAGGATTTCAGCAGTATAGTCCTTGATTCCTCGACCGGGGAAGTCCTAAGTTTTGTGGGAGCCGTAGAACAGCCCCATGAGATTGGATCCGCGATTATTCCGACGATTTATCTTACGGCCTTCACCCAGGGTTACTCGCCAGGGACTATGGTGCTGGACATCCCGGATTCTAATCCCACTCAAGAAAATACTCAGGATGCTGTGCGGAATATCCGTGGACCGGTTCGGATGCGGAATGCGATAGCGAATTTGTTTTCCTTCGCTGCGGACAGAACCCTGCGGCTGGTGGGAACAGAAAGAGTCCTTAACACGATGAGATCACTCGGGATCGCACCCGTGTTGGAAGTGGAAGACCCGGGAGAATGGCGGATAAATGATAACGGCATTCGGATCTCCTTGCTGGATCTATCATTTTCTTATTCCACGATCGCAAATATGGGTAACCTCATAGGGTTCGATCAGACTAATTATTCTGGGCTCTCAAATGGACGTGGGATAAAGCCGACCGTGATTTCTGAAGTAGAGGATTCTCAAGGTAACCTCGTTTATCGATTCGAACCTCAAACTCGAGCCGTGCTAAGCACACAATTGGCGTATTTGATCGCAGATGTCTTGAGTGATGAAGCTGCTCGTTGGCAAACCCTGGGACAATCCAATCCCCTCGAAATTGGGCGCCCAGGGGCGGTTTTTTCGGCATCGGCTGCCGATGAGCAAGATTTCTGGACGATCGGATTTACACCTTCGCATATTGTTGGGGTCTGGGCTGGAAATCCCGATGGCGATACCACAAAGGGTGTGAACGTACTTAATGGCACCGCGCCAATCTGGCACGCGCTTATTCAGTATGTCACCAAGGATATACCTTCAGAAAGCTGGGAGATGCCGGCAGGTATCAGCCGTGTAGAGGTCTGTGATCCTTCGGGTCTCCTTCCGACAACCTACTGTCCCTCCATTGTGCAGGAGATCTTTATCCACGGAACAGAACCCACGCATGCTGATCATCTCTATCAACCGTTCGAAATTAATAAGGAAACAGGAAAATTAGCTACGCTTGGGACTCCAGCAGGATTGATCGAAGAGCGCGTTTATCTTGTTCCCCCGGCAGAAGCATCAGCATGGGCGGATCTTTTAGGATTTGAAAGGCCGCCGACCGAGTACGATACGCTTCAATCCCGGGATATGACATCAAATGGTGTCTCTATTAGTGCGCCATCATCTTTTGATTTCGTTAATGATGAGGTCGTGATACGTGGATCGGTTCACCCTGTAAACCTGGCTTACTACCGACTTCAATACGGAATGGGGTTGAATCCCACCGAGTGGGTTCAGATAGGCGTCGACGATGAACTGGCTGTTCAGAACGGCCGCCTGGGAACCTGGGATACGGATGGGTTGAGCGGATTATATACACTGCAGCTCATCGCTGTGGATGAGGACGATCAGATATCCAGCGCCGCCGTTCATATAACTGTTGATGATTCACCTCCGGAAATTGAAATTATTTTTCCGGAAGACCTCACCAATATTGAAATGGAAATTGGCAGCGAACTGATTGTTCAAGCCGATGTGCATGACGATTTTGGCCTTCAAGAAGTCATCTTTTTTTTGGACAACACAGAGCTCAAGCGAAGCAGTGCACCGCCATACTCCCTGCGAGTACCGGTCGCCATTCGCGGAACACATCAAGTGCTGATCCGAGCGTTTGATCTGGCGGGCAATTGGTCAACAAGCACCCCGATTGATTTTCTCATCCGATAACTTCACGATTTTTAAACTTGAAACGTCGCCTAATTATTCTTTAAGTTCTCCCAAAAATTGCATGGGCGATCTAGCGGATTTGAACTGTCCTGCCTCACACGGAGCTAACCGTCCGGGCGCACCAACTCCCCGCACGTTCAAAACCTGCGGGAGGTTTAAATCTTACGGGGGGTCAGCCCCACCTGTGCCCGGAACGGGAGCTTCCTGCCCCCTAAGGTTTGAGAAAGATCCTGTATCGTGCTACCAGCGGATCTTGAGCATTAGCCGAAGGGGGAACCTCTTATCACTTGATCGCGAGACCGGGAAGACACAAGCCTACGGCGCGGGGGTTGCACTGGGGAGGGGTGTGGCTATCGATGTGGGGCGTGCCATGGGGCATAGCCCCGGAATTGCACCTGAGGGTGCACCCCCAGCGATCGAGCGGCAGGTGTTATCAATCTCCACAAGACCCAGAGGAGGGTAGTGGCGGCTATATCCAAGAGGCGAACCGGCTTCTTCGATTGTGTACAAGTCGTTAAAATCGAAATACTCGGGGTGGAGCGGACCACCGACCGCCCAGGCGCCCCAGGCAAAATGCCATCCACGATTTAATAGCGATTGCTTCACCGCAAATTGGAGAGAGGATTCATCCTTGGGATGCCGCCGAATCCATGCGGTATCTGGATCGAGCCCGGTGATATCTCCAAATATCAAGGTATCGTAGCCATCTCCTGGATGATCATCGGATTGAATGGGCACATCACCACCTACATCACTGTTTGTGTCGGTATAGATATTTACACCTTCCCTGGACCAGCTCGTCGAAGTTGGGAAAGATGAAGCAATGAGTATATCTCCTCGTCCATCAAAATCCTGGTCGATCTCAACGCCGTAATGCGATTCTTGCCATGAATAGGGTGCTTCTACCAGATCGATGGTGAAATATATCCATGGGGGGTCGAGGCTAATCTCCGCCCCGGGATTGATGTCTATGTATGGCTTGTACGCCAGGGCCTTCACGGAGTGAGGGCGTTCGAACAGATTGCCCTCGAAGTGATCGCCAATAGTTCGTTTCTCATCTGCCAATGCGGCCGAGGAGGGATCTGTCATAAAGCTGGCTGGACCAAATGGTTCTCTTGGGGTTGACAAGGGCGTTGGTGATGGTGAAGGTGTTAGAGACGGACCAGCTGCGATTATCGGAGGTGTCGCTGTTGATTGTGGTGGGGATTGTTGCTCAGGAAGCGCAATTTGACTTGCTATGGCTTCCAGTGTTCCGGTGGGAACAACGCGTGATACCCCCTCTTCGGGTGAACAACTGGTCAGCAATAACAAAGCACCAATGATGGCTTGATGAAAAAAAATTGTGGCAGGCCAACTTGTTTTCTTCATGGTTTCAATATCGTGTCTGGAGGAAGGGTTTCAGCAGGAAGGTCACGCAACCTGCATGTCCATGTCCTCAGGTGACCTGATTATAGATCATGGCACAGATCTTAGTGGGAGGGGTGCGCTTAATCCCATAATCGCCGCGAATTATCTTGGAAGTGGATGACATCCATATCATAAAGTGCGCCTATTATGGGTGTGAATGTTTTTAAACTGAACCGAGAAGATGATCTCCAGTTTTGCTTCTGCAAGAGACCATCTTCTCAGTATATTTTATGTTGGCTTCAACCAACGATCTTGAAGATCTGATACTTACCTAATCACAGAAACACTTAAACACGACATGGGTTAGGATACTTGTATCTATCCCCCATCTTCCCCCTTCTGCGATACATTCTCTCTCCGTTGGGATATCTTCGGTACATACAGGCCCCGGTGTCGGTGTGGGGGTCGCAGGAAGTGGGCACATACCGGGATAGTTGTCCAGCGGCGTAAAATCATACGTCCAGCGGCAGGTATTATCGACGGATGCAAGCTGGTTGAGAGGATAGTTGGTGCTATTTGATGCGGGCGATCCGGCATCCGTGACGAGGAAGCTGTCGTTGTAATCCATCATCGATGGATCGCGCACCCCTTCATCAGCCCAGGGTCCCCAAAGGAATTCGTTGTCGGAGCCGATCAGTGAATGCTTGAAAGCAAGCTGAATCCTATCCGCGTGCGAGGGGTCACGTCGGATCCATGCCTCGTCTGGTCCGATGCCATACCCGTTGTCAAAGACACAGTCGTCATAGCCGTCCCGGCTGGTATTGGGCGCATCTGATAGGATCGGTCTTGGTCCACCCACATCATTGTTGGTATCGCGGCATGCGAGGACATGATCCGTAGTCCAATCGCTGCCGGCTGGAACCTGCCCAACGATGAACCAGTCGCCGCGTCCATCGAGATCCTGGTCAACTTCGACGCCATACTGGGCTTGAAAATCTGATGGTGGTGAACCTTCAAGGAAAATTGTGATGTAGACCCAAGGAATGCTCGCGTATAACTCCCCTCGGGTGATATCGAGGTAATCCTGGTAATCCATGACCTGTGAAGTGAACGGTCGTTCAAGAAGATAGTGATCAAAATTATCCCCGATGGCTCGGCGCTCGGATGCGAGGGCCGCAGAAGATCGATCGCTCACCCAGCTGTCTGCTCCCCCGGGATTGGAGGGATAGACCTGATGTGCAACCGTAGGGGTGGGGGTCGGCTCTTCCACTGGCTCTTCGGTGGCAGAGGGCTGAACAGCCACTTCCTCTGGTTCCCCTTCCCCCTCATCAGGGGCGACGGCCGCTTCTATTTCTGAATCACCGCCGGCATCGATAGTCTGCTGGACTGCGATATCAAAGTCTTCTTGGCTCGATAATTTCGGTAGACCACAAGCCAAAGCTGCAATCGTCATAACGATGAGAGGAAGAATGATCAGGTATCTGTTCTTTGTGTTCATGTTGTTTCTCCTCCGTAAGGAATTATGCGGAAATATGGTCGGTTCATATCTGATAACGCTCTTAGATGTCGTTTTGTGACAGGTTCATATTCGTCCCAAGTCATAACAGATGTAACATTCAAACACATAAAACACTTTGGATGCAAGTGTGGGATTAGTTCCCGTTTATACGAAATCCCAAGGTGCACGCCCCCCCGTACTGTTGGTCGGGTCCTGCTGGATAACTTCGCTTAGTTCGGGGACGTACTCTGCAATAGCGTTCATCAACCCAAAACACCCCGTGAGCATCATGTCCCCGAATGGAACGGCATAGTAGAGAGGTAAGCCCGAGGTATTCATCATCGCTCTTCGGGGTCCGGTGATGGCCACCTTCCAATCTTGAGCATCGAGAGAGATGGGCGCGGCGTCTAAAATCAAAGCACCATGACCATGGTCGTTATAGATCTCTTCTCGGGCGAGCGTACCATCCGCGAGTGCGAATAAGTACTTTTCCAGACGAAGGACATCGAGTAAACCAGGGTGATGTTCGAACAAACCCTCAACTCCTGCAGGTCCGAGTAGGATGGCAAGTGTGTGGAAATTGCCAATGTTTACAATGATTACGCGGTCTCGGTCGCGAATGAGCATATCCATGGTCGCGCCCAACACGGCTGCTGGTGCCGTATCCATGAGTATCAGTGGGCAAGGAAGGGATCCGGCGCTTTGCACGACAGCACGCATACGGGACATGATGGGGGGGACGTCTTGGGCAGGATAAGCGAGGGA
>JBGUDT010000048.1:0-16871 GCA_041821665.1 Anaerolineales bacterium | reverse complement strand
CCCGAAACCTATTGAACTAGTTCGGATATATGTTGAAGAAGAAGTAGTGGGCCAAGGGCTGGGATCAGCACTCATGAAAGCCTGTCTCGAGGAAATTAAAACGAACGGACTTGGGACAATATGGCTCGCTGTATGGCAAAAAAACCAAAGAGCGATAGATTTTTATAAGAGGTGGGGATTCGAGAAGGTTGGAGTGAAGGAATTTGTTGTAGGTAGTGATGTACAAGATGACTTTATCATGGAAAGATCTGTTGAATTAAATTAGACCACCGCATAACCATTCGCTGGATACGAACGGCTAACTGGCTTCACCAGATAGCTTAGCAGAATTACTTCGTCATTCTGTATGTTGGATGAAAGAGAAAAGGGAGCGGTCGTGCTTCGTCCTTTGACTCGAAACCGGCTTTTTAGAGCTTGGGAGAATTGTGAAGCAATTCAATATGTAAGTCGAAGTCTTGTGACAGCAGCCGCTCAGCTCAAAGCCGTTAGGCAGCATCCTTGGTGTTCCTTTGGATGCGCACGAATGAATGAGGGAGGTACCGCAAGTGTCTGCTTTGAGGGTCTTGGGATACGCAGCAAAGGCGGTGGGACAACCGCTCGAGCCTTTCGAATATTCGCCGCCGGAACTGAGTGAGAATGATGTCCGTGTTTCCGTCACCCACTGCGGCGTCTGCCACACGGATGTCCATGCCATCGACAACTACTACGGAATAACCGGCTTCCCCTTCGTGCCCGGACACGAGATTGTTGGGCACGTGTCAGCTATGGGTTCCGCGGTTTCCGGGCTGAAGGGAGGCGACCGAGTTGGCATCGGGTGGCAGGGCCGGTCTTGCATGCAATGCGAGTGGTGTTTGAAGGGGGAGGAGCAGCTATGCATGGACATTGTCCCATCGGGAACATGGGTCCCTTATGGTGGCTTCTCGTCTTCGGTCGTTGTGAATAGCCGGTTCGCATATCCGTTGCCTCCAGCCATGCCATCCCAGGTTGCCGCTGTACTTATGTGTGCCGGTATAACTGTCTACGCTCCGCTCCAAGATTACTTAGGGGAGTCCACACAAAAGGTTGCCATTGTCGGAGTGGGAGGGCTGGGTCATCTAGCTATCCAATTCGCGGATGCTCTTGGCTGGGAGGTCGCGGCTATTTCATCCTCCCCAGAGAAGAGAGAGCAGGCGCTTGCCTTTGGTGCAGACCGCTTCATTGATGCGAACGACCAAGCCATCTTGCGACAGTTCGATTTTGGTTTCGATCTGCTGATTTGCACAGCCAGCGGCGGGATGAACTGGGAGGCACTACTAATGACCTTGAAGAAGAAGGGAAGGCTCGTCCTGGTCGGTTTCCCAGACGTGGCTTTCAATTCGACCGACCTCGTGGCGCACCAACTGTCGCTCACTGGCTCCTTCCTCGGCAACCGAGCCACAATGCGGGAGATGCTCTCATTCGCACAGGCGCATGGCATCGTGCCCAAGGTGGAGTTGATGCCCATGTCACAGGTAAATGAGGCGATTCGGAAGGTGAAGGAGAACAAGGCACGTTACCGAATCGTCCTGGTCAATGAACCCGCCGATAAGGGAGTCTAGGCACACTGAATCCTCCGCCCCTTGTTATCGATATGGCAGCCCAAGATTCTGCCTAACAAGTCACTGAAGCTGACGCCGCACACAGAGAGCGAAAATAAAACATGGAGCTTTGCGGCGTAGCTTAGCTCCAAACGTTAGCTTATGGATTAAATAAAATGCTAGGTCAACATAAAAGAAATTTTGATTTAGCTCCGTACCAGGGTGAGTGGATTGATCATTTTAATCAAGAGGCTATTCTATTAAGGACCACCCTTGGTGAAAATGCACTGCAAATTGAGCATGTTGGAAGCACATCAATCCCTGGTATGGCCGCGAAATCCATCATTGATATTATGGTAGCTGTCACGCCTCTGACACGATCATCTGAGCTCATCCTCGGGTTGGATAGTATTGGATATTCTTATAGACCTTTTGATACAATCCCGGAACGAATGTTCTTTGCCAAGGAAAGCTCACCTGAATTTCGGACGCACCATCTGAATTTAACAGAACCGGAATCGTTGTTCTGGAATAACGAGCTCCTGTTCCGTGACTGCCTTAGAGATAATAATCAGCTAGCTTCAGAATATGTTCAATTAAAAAAACGATTTGTAGATTATTATGCTCGGACAAAACATGTTGATGTAGAGTGGAAATCAGCTTTTGTTGCTAAGGTGCTTGAGTTAGCGAAGGATGAGAAAAAAAGATAAGCTAACCCCCGCTCCAGCGTACACTGGGGTACACGCCCCTGAACTCAACCATCAGGCTGAATAATTATCGTTAGGAAAATGATGCAACCTGAAAGTGACTTGAAGGCATTACTTGCGAAAATGGATCCAATTCTTCAAGAGGATGAGTATGTATTCTGTTCTGTCAGTTCAGATAAATTTAGTAAAATGCGGTCTCCTCCGATAGGTTCGTTTCATGAAGCTGAAGGGATCACAATTATTCTCAAAAAAGACACCGCAGAACAGGAGGAACTGGATTACGATTTTCCATCTCGAATGGTCACGTTCAATGTGCACTCAAGTCTTAATGCTGTTGGTTTCCTTGCTGCAATAACCGAAAAGCTCGCGGCACATGGAATCAGTGTCAATGCTATCTCGGCTTATTATCACGATCACATTTTTGTGCCAACCGAAAGAACTGAAGAAGTAATGCGACTTTTGAGTGAGTTGGCGAATAATTCAGCCTAACCATTCACGGCATGTCCGACTGGTCTTTATAAAATCAATTGACCTTAAGAGAACGACTTCGCCGTTCTCTCGCAAGAAGTGAGCGGGGCGGCTGAGCTCAAGAGCGTTAGGCAGCCATTGAAGTTTCGCCCGAGCATCGGCTCGATTAAGGAGAACCTAGCATGTCTCCCCAGACCATCAAGATTATAATTGCCGGAGCATTGCTCCTTCATGGACTCGCTCATGGAAAAGCATTCTTTGCTCTCATTGCCGACGCCTCAAGAACGGGAGGTCAGGCTCCAGTTCCTATCCGTTCCTGGCTGCTGCCGTCTCTATCGCCCAGAGCAGCTGCGATTATCGCGAGCCCCTTTTGGCTCCTCTCTACTTTGGGTTTCATTGCGGCATCCTTGGGGTTATGGGGAACTCTCGTGCCAGGGGAAGCATGGAGGCCACTCGCAGTCGTATCCTCCGTTATCTCAAGTCTTGGGATCGTACTTTTCTCTGGAATTTGGCCTGGGGCTCCGAACCGCAGGCTGTCCAACCTGGACACAGCTATCGCCTTGGTGATAAATACTGTCATTCTCGTCTTGTTGGTTTTGTTGGATTGGCCGCCGGAGACAATGTTCATCAAGTGAAATCGTCACCTCGGCCGCCCTCTACCTGCCAAACAACTCGTTGGATGCGGACTGCCAACTGGCTTCACCAGTTAGCTTAACAGAATGACTGCGTCATTCTGTATGTTGGTGGAACACCAAGCAGGAAATTGCGTAATCTGTTTTCCCACCGGTCGTAGATATTGCTAAGGAATGAGCCGCATGCAGAAAACTAATCCGCTTGACTGGCTTCTCGAGATGGACAAAGAGAACCCGAGTGTCAGGTTCTTCGCGTTACGTGACTTGCTAGACATGCCCGAGTCGGATGTTCAAGTTCGTGCGGCTCGATCAGCCATAATGCGGAGCGGTCCCGTACCAATTATCCTCGAGGCGCAGGAGCCATTTGGTGCGTGGATCATGCCCGGTGGCGGTTACTCTCCCAAATATCGGGCTACTGTTTGGTCCCTGCTTATCTTGGCGGAGCTCGGCGCCGACCCGGATGAGGCTCGTATTCGCAAAGGTTGCGAATACCACCTTGACCATAGCCTGGCCAAGAATTCGGCGTTCTCGGTATACAGGAAGCCGGTCCCTAGCGGGGCTTTCCACTGCCTAAATGGCAACATGATATTCGCGCTACAACGTTTGGGATATGGCGAGGACCCCCGTGTGCGGGCGGCACGCGACTGGCTGGTTCATACGATTGTGGGTCAGCCGCTGTTGACCGACAATGCCTCCGCAGAGGTCGCCCCGGGCTTTGGTTGCCGCATTAATGAAGAGCGACCATGTGCCTGGGGGGCCAACAAGGCAATCCGCGCCTTACTGGATGTTCCGAAGGAAGTTCGCATCCCTCGTGTCGAGCAGGCCTTGGAAACCGGAGCTGAGTTCCTACTCAGCCGTAATCCTGTTGTTGCTGATTACCCATACACTAAGCGGGTGAGTTCCACGTGGTTCAAGCTGGGATTCCCCCTGAGCTATTGGAGCGATATCCTCGAGACGACATCGAACCTGGTAGATCTGGGCTATGGGGAGGACCTCAGGCTGACGCCCGCACTTGAGTGGATCGTCGGCAAACAGGATGAAGACGGGCGATGGAAGTTGGAAAATAGCCTAAATGGCAAGATGTGGGTGGACATTGAGACCAAAGGTAAACCTTCCAAATGGATTACGCTGCGTGCGCTAAGTGTCTTAAAAAGGGCCGGTTTGTATGTGCCCGAAGGGTGACAACCTCCATGGTAACCAGAGAATGAAATCCGCGCATACTTGGACTTTTCAGCGACTGGGTTAATATGTCCCTCACCGGATAAGCCCTTGCTGCAAAGTCGACGAGTCAAGGGTCGAGCCCGTGACTTAAAGAGAACGGCGAAGCCGTTCTCTGGTTTGAACTGAAGAGCTTGTGCCTCATGGAATTGGCTTTTTCATTGTAGGATAGTTGCAGGACGGCGGAATTCAAAGCTGTTATGGCCCTTTCGTTAAAGCAGCCGAACGAATGGCAAAAGGAGGTTGTTGTATGTCAGAAATGAAAGATGGTTGTGTTCAACCGGCACGGGGACCGATCTTGCCCGTGCCCGAAACAGCTGCTCCATCAGATGGAGTCCCAATATCAGAGGAGGTGAGTGAAATGCTAGCCCAAGTTGGTAAGGAAGCACCTGACTTCGAAGCGAATGCCTTTGTTGCTGGTAAGGGGTTCAACCCGATCAAGCTTTCGGATTACAAAGGACAATGGATCATGGTTTGCTTCTACCCAGGCGATTTCACATTCGTCTGACCGACTGAACTGGCGGCGGTCGCCGCCCGCTATGAGGAATTGAAGGGACTCGGGGTAGAAGTTCTGGCAATGAGTACTGACAGTCGATTTGTGCACAAGATATGGCAGGAGCAGGAATTGTCGAAGATGTTGGAAGGTGGGGTGCCATTCCCAATGCTCTCAGATGGTGGAGGCAAAATCGGGACGGTCTATGGAGTGTATGATGAAGCCGCTGGTGTAGATATTCGTGGGCGTTTTATCATTGATCCCGATTTTGTCATTCGAGCGATGGAGGTATTGACTCCGGAGGTGGGCCGCAACCCCGAAGAGTTAATCCGGCAGATCAAGGCCTTCCAGCATGTGCGAGAAACCGGTGAAGTGACGCCTTCGGGTTGGCAGCCTGGACAAGTTACGTTGACGCCAGGTCCGGCATTGGTTGGCAAAGTCTGGGAGGTTTGGAAGCCGTAAAAAACGATGATACAGGATCATTACGGTTTTTAAATGGTTACAACCGAGGGCTACCTCGCGTTAGCTTGAAATCGGTTTATTAGTGGATGCGAAATAGCAAAGGAGAATTCCCCAGCAACTCTCCTGTTAGGAAGTTGAGGTCTTACGACAGCAGCTGAAGAGTGTTGCGTCAGGCATCATTCTAGTTGCATATCTCTGTACGATGGCAAATCCTTGAGCTGATCAGGGACGTTCCTCGAAGAGAATCCGATGGGCTGCCAGGGTATTTGCAACATTATTGGCCAGTTTCTGGATGTTTGTCGCTGTCGTGTTATTGATTTTCGAGCCATTGTCAAGAGATCCAGAATCATTAATCATGGCCTTCCAAATCCTATTCTCAATTGTTGGTGTTGTCACTGCATGGTTTCAAGAATTGTATGGGGGAGTGTTATTACTTGTCGTCGGTTTGATGCACTGCGGATTCGCATTCATTGTTGCGGGTCATAACAAAGCCTTTGCTGTACTAATTTCAGGCGTCCCGTTTATAATTGCTGGTCTTCTTTTTCTAACCTCCTGGAAGGAATCTATGATCGCACACATTTCTCAGGGTGACGCCTAGCCATTGACCTTAAGAGACCGGGCTTTTCATTGTGAGATGGTTGCAGGGCGGCTGAGGTTAAAAATGATTAATTCGAATATCGAATTATCTAATGACTCTTGCGTGTTGGTGCAGTATCTCCTGAAGGTTCCTGTGCATCAAATTCCAGATATAAGTCAGGTGTTGATCTGGAGAGAAACCATTGGTTTATAACAGCACAGATTTTGAATTGGCACAGCAACTCGATCAACACGATGAGCTAGCCTCATTTCGAGATGGTTTCGTCATCGATGATCCTGAACTTATCTATTTGGATGGGAACTCTCTCGGACGTCTCCCAAAACGTTCGGTGCAGGTCATGCATGATGCGGTCGAAAAGGCATGGGGGGATCGTCTCATTCGAGTATGGAATGATGGCTGGATAAATACCCCGACTCAGTTAGGTACCAAAATCGCCAGATTGATCGGCGTCGAAGATGATGAGGTACTCGTAACCGAAGCGACTTCGATCAATCTTTTTAAATTAGTCATTGCCGCGCTCCGGGCACAGTCGGACCGAAGCGGTATCGTGAGTGATGTTTTCAACTTTCCGTCGGATTTGTACATTCTTGAGGGTGTCATCGATCTGCTTGGAAAGGGACATAACCTGCGGCTTATCCCGTCCGAGGACAGTATTTCAATTTCCCCAGAGGCCGTCAGCGGAGCAATCGACAACGATACTGCGCTCGTATGTCTGACGCATGTAGCATTCAAAAGCGCCTTCATGTACGACATGGGTCGAGTAACAGAGCAAGCTCATGATGCTGGTGCATTAATGCTGTGGGACTTAAGCCACTCGGTTGGCGCAGTGCCGCTGAATCTCCAGGATGCTGACGTAGACCTGGCTGTGGGTTGCACTTATAAATACCTCAATGGAGGGCCAGGAGCTCCAGCTTTTCTTTATGTGCGGAGGGATCTCCAAGAAAAGCTGAACCAGCCGATGTGGGGATGGTTTGCTGCGGAGAATCCATTTGCGTTTGATCTATCTTTTTCGCCCGCCCCCGATATATCACGTTTTCGGGTGGGAACTCCCCCTATGCTCTCCATGGTGGCGATCGAGCCAGCGTTGGACATTTTCATGGATGCTGGTATAGAGCGGCTCAGAGAGAAGAGCGTTCAGCAAACTGAATACTTGATCTTCCTCTTTGAACAGTGGCTTCTTCCATTGGGGTTTCAGTTAGGCTCTCCGCGACACGCATCGATGCGCGGTTCCCATGTCTCATTGCGTCATCCGGAGAGCTTCCGAATCTGCCGTGCCCTGATCGAATCTCCTCCTCCAGCGGTCAGAGTCATTCCCGACTTCCGTGCTCCAGATAACATCAGGTTCGGGATTACGCCGCTGTATACGACATTTGCAGAAATTCATAGAGCTCTTGCTCGGGTTAAGATTATTGTTGAAGACAATATCTACAAGCAGTATTCGGAAGATAGATCAGCCGTTACCTGAGACTATCCTTCATTGTCCAAGATCGTTAAAAACGGTCTAAGCGAGATTACGCCAATAATAGATCCGATCGAGTGTTGTTTGATCTTACACCGAAATCCTGGCGAACGGCTGCTACCAGGCTATACTCGGATCCGGTTTTTTTATACACGAGAAACAAATGTATACAGATATGATTTCCAGAACGACTGATGGCGATAAATGTAGCTTGCCATGGAACTATAGATAGACCAACATGAATGTGGAGATCACGAAGATGACTGCATCCGACAAAGACGAGAAATTAATCGTAGGACTGGCTCAGATTGCACCGGTTTGGCTTAATCGCGATAAGACACTCGCAAAAGTTATCAATTACGTTGAATTTGCGGCTGAAGCGAAATGTGATCTGGTTGCCTTCGGAGAGGGCCTGATCCCGGGCTATCCATTCTGGGTAGACCGCACGGATGGTGCTAAATTTAATTCACCAGTCCAGAAGGAGATTCATGCGCATTACATGGCGAACGCTGTCCAAATAGGCGATCTGGAGCCCCTGTGCAGGTTGGCGCGGAAGAACAAGCTTGCCATCATGGTTGGATGCATTGAAAGACCTGAGGATCGGGGGGGGCACAGTCTGTACGCTAGCCTCGTGTATATCGGTCAAGATGGCGAGATCGGATCCGTACACCGGAAGTTGATGCCGACATATGAAGAGAGGCTTACCTGGTCGCCCGGGGATGGCCATGGCTTACGCACCCATCGTCTGGGTTCCTTCACTGTCGGGGGTTTGAATTGCTGGGAGAACTGGATGCCTCTGGCCAGGGCAGCTTTGTATGGTCTAGGTGAGGATTTACATGTCGCTGTCTGGCCAGGCAGCAGTAGGAATACGGAAGATCTTACCCGGTATATTGCCGTGGAATCCCGCTCTTATGTGATCTCAGTGTCTGGCCTGATGCGGAAGTCCGACATTCCGGAAGGCATTCCATATGGTGATCTTATCGTGAAAAACTTCCCCGATCTTCTTGCGAATGGTGGGTCTTGTGTCGCCGCGCCAGATGGGAGCTGGATCGTGGATCCCTTCGTGGGTGAGGAGAAACTCATACTGGCTATGCTGGATTACGGTCGAGTCCGTGAAGAGCGCCAGAACTTCGACCCTGCCGGGCATTATGCCAGACCGGATGTACTGCAATTGGTCGTAAATCGCCAGAGACAGAGCAGCATTCATCTCGTGGATGAGCCCTAAGAGCAAAGCTAACCACACCAGAATGTGATATCAATCTGGATCGGTTTGGATCAGACCTAGTCTGATATCTCTGTAGAATACTTCAGCTTCATAGTGAACCTGAGTGTGAAGGTGTTCCATTCTATTCATATCAAGATTTTCCGTCGAGGAGCAGCAATGAACGCGAAGAAAGTAGATATTCCCCAGGACAAATTAGAAGCATACAACGATCTTATCGCTGGGATACCAGAGATCGAACGCAAAGGGGTGACTAATCCGTACACTTCTGTCAACGGCCATATGTTCAGCCACCTATCCAAAGAGGGCACGATGGGGCTGAGGTTGCCAGAAGATGAGCGTGAGGCGTTCCTGGAGAAATATGACACGACACTTTACGAACAACATGGCGCGGTTATGAAAGAGTACGTCCGCGTCCCAGATAAGCTCTTGAAGGACACGGAGAAGATGACGGGATATCTGGAGATCAGTTACACATACGTAAAGTCTCTCAAACCAAACCCGACAAAAAAGAAATCGTAATCATAAAATCCATTCTGACCCGCAGAACATGCACGAACACCCTTGAGATGATCTTGAATGATGAACCCTGCCGGAGTGCTTCTTTTCCTGATTGGTGCATTGAGTTTCTCAGGCGGATTCTTCGATTGGGATTGGTTCTTTAGTACTCGAAGTACCAGGAGGATACTGATCTGGGTGGGTCGTTCTGGAGCAAGGGTATTCTACGTTCTGCTGGGATTTTCAGTGATGGTATTTGGTGGACTTATCGCATTCGGTCTCCTGGGATAATCTCCACGGGTGGGATACAAATTGTAAACATTGACCAACACGAAGGGGTGTAAGATAATTTACTAATCGGATAGAAGGAGTGGGAATTGAACGAATCTACGATGGATGATGTTGAGCGAGACGCTGTTTTCTTTATCGCGGATATTTCCGGGTATACGAAGTTTATCTTCTCAAACGAAAAAGAAACTGCGCATAGTCAAATTATTGTCCGCGAGTTGATCACCACTATCCTGGATGAGGTCAGGTTGCCGCTCAACCTCGTCAGGATTGAAGGAGATGCAGTTTTTCTTTACGCGTTAAAGGACAACTCTGAAAAATCATGGGACAGACTCTCGAATGACTTGGTCTTCAACATGATGACCTTCTTCAAGGTCTTCGCAAATAAAGTTTCCGAGCTCTCCATTCATAAGATCTGCAACTGCACAGCCTGCAACAATCTCGAGAAGTTGAAGTTAAAGATCGTTGTCCATAGCGGACGAGCCGCATTTTATAAAGTGAACGAGCATCAGGAGCTCACAGGGAAAGATGCCATCATCGTTCACCGCCTCCTGAAAAATTCCATAGAATCCGATGAATACATCCTGTTGACGGAACCAGCATATCAGGAGCTGAGATTACCTGCTGGAAATGTGGAGCAGAGTGAAGAGATCTATGAGGATATAGGAACTATTACGACATATGTATACTACCCGCCAGTACCGGAACCCTATGTGCCTATCCCGGATGCAAAACCTCCAATGATTTTTATCGAGACGCTCCGTTCTGAGATTTCGCATGAATATGCACAAGTCGCCCAATATCCCGAACTTGGTTTTCACTTCCATACAGGTCGACGTCTGGCACAGCTGCTTGAATATCAAGAGGATTGGCTCGAGGGTATTCCTGATGTGGTCGTCGAATCTTTCGCCGGGACGGGCAATCCCTTCACCCTCGGAAGACTCAATCCAGGAGAGAAGGTTCTGGATCTCGGTTGCGGCGCGTGATTGGATTGTCTTATAGCATCGAAGATGGTTGGAGATGAGGGTGAAGTTGTGGGTGTGGACATGACGGATGAGATGATCGATAAAGCGATGTCGAACGCGCTGCTTATGGGAAGTGAAAATGTCACCTTCATGAAGGGCTTAATCGAGGGTCTGCCTTTACCGGATGGGTGGGCGGATGTCGTGATTTCCAACGGCGCGATAAACCTCACCCCTGAGAAAGATGCGGTATTCATGGAACTAAATAGGGTGCTCCGACCGGGTGGCAGGCTCCAGATAGCGGATATTTTAGTGGATAAGCCTATTCCGGATAGTGCAAAGCGCAAAATCGAACTCTGGGCAGGTTGAATTGCCGGAGCTCTGCTGGAAGCAGAATTGGAAAAGAAGGTTTCAAGAGCCGGATTTGAAGATTTCGAGATCACCTGGAGGGGAGATATTTTTCGAGATGCGCCACAGCAGACAGCCGCTGCCAGTTTTGGCACAATGGGGATCACTTACCGGGCACAGAAACCAAACTTGGAGGGGTAGGAGCTACGGAATATTAGATTGCTCCATGAACTCCAGGTTGATTTGTCGCGGACAACCTTCGCCTCGATACCGGTTGAAGTATACGAATGAATAATATTCGGAGTTGTGCCAAAGCTATCATCATTCGTGATGGTTCGATCCTCGCGATAAAGTATGCTGATGCGGAGAGAGATTACTTTGCTCTGCCAGGGGGCGCCCAGGTTCATGGCGAAACCCTGAACGAGACTCTGATTCGCGAGTGCCGAGAGGAGTTGGGTGTGAAGGTGATCGACAAGGGTCTGAGGTTTATCCGAGAATGTATATTTAAGGTTACTGATCCCACACAAACAGAGATCGAGCTTCATCAGATTGAGTTCATCTTCGAGTGCTCGATTGAAGGGAACGTAGAACCAAGTATGGGGATGCACCACGATTATGGTCAGGTAGATGTCGCCTGGCTCCCTCTAGAACGATTGCAAACTGATATTTTCTATCCAAAGAAGTTGATTGAGTATCTTGATGAGCCTCTTCCTGATGTTATCGAGTATTGGGGGTTGGTGGATTAAGCTCAATGGATGACCAACATTCCTGTCTAAGGACCTCCCACAGCAAAGACGTTTATCGTAAACGGGGAGTACGATACATTAAAACCTAATTAAAGCTACGATGAGGTAACTATCAAATGGTTTTAGAAAACACTCCAATCCCTATCTCGTTCCAACTTCACTTGCACCTAGTATGATGAACTGAAACGAATTTCGAGCCGAAACTATCCAGCACGGTATTGAGTTGAGTAAGTGAAAAAAATATGGTTAGTCCGTCACGCCGAGAGCACATGTCAGACAGGGGAGACTGATGATTCCGTTAACCCGGAATTGAGTGATCGAGGCAAGCAACAAGCTCGTCATCTCGGTTTTTATTTTTCCGACACGAAATTCGATCTTGCACTCATCAGCCCGCTCGCACGAGCGTCGCAAACTTTTGCTCTCTCTGGGATTCAGACCAAACTTGGCGAGTTCGATAGTCGTTTGATCGAATCGGATTGGGGGAACGAAGGAAAATACCGCGCTAGTCTGCCGATCTCTACGCCTGACATTGCGGAACCTGATCGGCACGAAGCGTGGCTGCTCAACGACAATGACAGAATAACGGGGCTGATGGAAGATATTTTGGAGTGGGATGTGGAGAAAATCTTGTGCATAGGCCATTGGGGTTCCCTTCATCATCTCCTTTTATCCTTCATCGGAGTTACGACCGTTGAGGATTATTTTCGTGCGACCTTAGACAACGCTAGCGTTTCATTACTTGAGATCGACGATAGAGGAGTGAGATGCCTACGCTATTGGAATGATCGATCACATTTACGTGATCTACTCGACTAAGATCAAGGAATCGCCCTGAATTATTGCCAGGTGTTGGCATCGATTATTTTTGATCAGTCTCTTTCAGCCATGGAAGATTAGAAAGGATGAATGGGATGGATAAGTTCTATGAAGACTATGTGGATCGTCTCAAAGACCTGCATCAAGATTGCCAGAGAGTTGTCGATGGATTACCTCAAGAAGCGCTGGATTGGAAGCCATCACCTGACATGAACTCGATTGTTGTCCTCGTTGTGCACATCATCGGGGCAGAACGATATTGGGTTGGTGATGTCGTTCTGGATGAGCCTTCCGGGCGCCAACGCGATCAGGAGTTCGCAACTAGTGGGCTTAATCCTTCTGAGCTAAGTCAGCGCCTGGATGATGCCCTTGATTACATCGAGCATTCACTTGGGTCTCTAACTCTTACAGCTCTCACTGAGGAACGAGCCTCCCCGCGTGATGGGAAAATCGTTACCGTCGGCTGGTCGCTTCTGCATGTACTGAAGCACACCGGACTGCATCTGGGTCATATGGAAGCCACGCGCCACATGTGGGAGATCAGGGGACAAGACAGATGATTAGCTCTCCCTGAAATAGCCTTCTTCACAAAACGTAATTATGAAATTGGGATGTTAATCTTTCACGTAGGGCTGCCCGAGAGCTTCGGGCTTGGTAGCTCCCCATTTCGTCCTGAACCACTTCGTGGACATGAGCAGCAGGGCGCCAAGTGTGATGGCGAAGGGCACCGTCCTCCAAATGTATCGAGACAAGAGGCCAGGGAGGAAGAGCTGTGGGTTAAGCGACAATTGCCAGAGTGTTCCGAAAAGGATGGAACCACCCAAGAGGATGAAGGGATTCCACATTGAGAAAAACACGAGTGCCAGGGCAATAAAACCCCAGCCCAGGAGAAAGTTGTAGTTCCAAACGGGGTTGTAATCCAGGGAATAAATCGCACCGGCAAAGCCCATCAACATTCCACCGCCGACAACACACAAATAACGCGTCCTGGCGACGTTAATGCCTGATACCTCCGCGACTTCCGGACTCTCTCCGACCGATCGAATACGTAATCCCAGACTCGTCCTTGATAGTATGAACCAGATGATTATTGTCAGGGCAATGGCCACATAGAAGAAGGGGGAGAGACCAAGAATCTTGGGGATCCGCTCCATCCCGAGTGGACCGGTGTAGGGGCTGCCGATATACGTGGTCAGGCCGAAACCAAGGATCCAAATTCCCATGCCGCTCACGACCTGGTCCCCTCCGAGCGTGATGGAAAAGAAACCATGCAGCAGACCGAGTAATCCTCCTATGGCGATTCCGACCAGGAAGCCTAGCAGGTAGCTCCCCGTGGTCTTTGCGGTGATGAAGCCCAGAGTGGCGCCGAAAAGCATGACGCCCTCGATCCCCACATTGAGAATCCCCGAACGCTGTCCGAAGAGTTCACCAAGCGCCGCAATTGTGAAGATGGTTGAGGCGTCAAGACTTCTAACGAAGAACTCCAGCATCAAGGCTCTCCTTTTGAGCATCTACCCATATAATCTTATATCTGTAGAAAAACTGAAATGCGACGAGCGTGATCATTAATACGCCGAGCAGTGCGAAATCCACCCCAAAGCTCATGCCGAGTTTTCCCTGCACAAATCTGCCGCCTATCGACAACCCACCAAAAAGCAGCGCTACCGGGATGGCGGCCAATGGATTCCCCTGAGAAATTAACCCGCAGATGATGCCATAGAACGCAAGATCGCCGAAGTACCCATAATTCCTGGCAATTTTATAGACGCCTGGGACTGCGGCGAAGTAGTGATACCCGGCCAAGCCGGCTAACGCTCCGCCTAGTATAAAAACAAGCATCGGGATCGAGAATTTGCTTATACCAGCGTATGCGGCCGCGGTCGGATTCTCGCCGTACGCCCGTATTTGATAACCGATTTTGGTCTTGCGCAGCACGAAATACAACAACAAGGCCACGCCGATAGCGATGAAGATGGTGAAAGGGACATTCATGATTAAAGATGGCTGAAGGGAAGGAGGTAATTCAAAACTTTCGCCTCTCCCTCCAGGGTTCATGAAGATGCCGCCTTCTTTAATAAAGAATGAAACCACCCAGAATGTCATGAAATTTAACATCATGGTCACAACGATCTCGTTGATGTTGTATTTCCCCTTTAAAAATCCTGCGATCCCTCCAACGAACGCGCCTCCAAGCATTGCCGCGATCAACATCATCAATATCACAAGCGTGGCGGGAAGTTCGACGGTTTGAAATTCTTTAACACCCAGCACAAGCAGCACAGCATAGACGCATAATGCTCCCGCGTAGAGTTGGCCTGCCATGCCGATGTTCCATAGCCCGGCAGCAAATGGGATGATGAAGGCATAGGTGCAAAGCAAAATGAAGATGGATCTACTCATCGTCAATGGGAGACCGAAGGGATTTACGAATGCGTAGGAGAAGATCTCAATGTAGGCGGCGAGAGGGTTGATTCCGGCGAGTATGAATATTAGGCTGAAGAGGGCAAGAGCGACGATGATGGCAAGGATGGAGATTCCTGCTGCCTGCCAGCCAGACAGCGAGACTCTTCTCTCCAATTTAAGTGCATGGCTGCCAATCCTCATGCTGATTCCTCGTCCAGCCGGATTCCTGCCATCATGGCGCCAACGAGCTCTCGTTTTGCTTCTTTCCCTGGAAGGATACCCATTAACTCGCCCTCGTAGATCGGCGCAACCCAATCACTCAGCGATAACACCTCATCAAGGTCCTCGGAGATTAGCAGAACGCCCGCTCCTTCCTTTGTGGCGTCGATGAGTTTATTGCGAACGAATTCGGTGGCCCCAACATCGAGCCCTTGTGTGGGTAAATCCACAATCAAAAGTCGTGGCTTTCGGGAGAGCACACGCGCCAGGATGAGCTTTTGAAGGTTGCCTCCCGATAGACTTTTTGCCACGATGTCGGCGCTTGGAGTGACAACGTCGTATTCTGCGATGATGTCTTTGGTGAGTTCTCGGATCCTCTTTGTGTCGAGAACGCCTCGTCGGTAGTAATCATGATCAAAGTAATAATTCATCGTGACATTTTCGACCAGGGAGAAGTCTGCTATCGAACCCACTGTGATGCGATCCGAAGGTATATACCCGATCCCTAACTGCCACCTTTTTAAACTGTCGGCAAATGTGATATCTCCCCCATCCAACCGCATGCGGCCTCCCTGTGACTTGCGAAGCCCGGCAAGCACCTCTACCAATTCGCGTTGCCCGTTGCCAGAGATTCCCGCTACCCCGAAGATCTCTCCTTCACGAATAGAGAACGAGACGCCATTCAGCGCCATTACTCCTTTATCACTGAGGGCAGAGAGGTCATCGACCTCCAGGATCGTCTCTCCCTTCTCTACTCTTGTTCTTTCTATCCGAAATATTACCTCTCGTCCTACCATTTCTTTGGCGAGACTCTGCTCAGTTGCTTCAGATGTGTCGATACAGCAGACAACCTTCCCTTTCCGTAATACTGTCACACGATCACTTATTCGTAAAACGATGGGAAGTTTATGGGTGATGAACGGGACGATGGCAAGGTCGTCTGTGGACATGGCTTTGATAGAAGCGAGAAGTTTCTCGGTTTCGATAGGGGTCAGAGCGGAGGATGGTTCGTCAAGAATGAGAACTTCCGCGCCACGATAGAGTGCCTTTAATATCTCCACCAATTGCTTCTCGCCCTCGGAAAGCTGCCAAACTTTTGCATCCATATCCAGGCTGAATCCATACTTTTCGCAAAGTTCAAGAATCTCTTTTTCGGCTCTCTTAAGGTTGAGGATTTTCCCGGTGTGGGGATGGCCGAGGATGATGTTTTCGATGACAGTATGAGCTGGGATGAGTTTGCGATGTTGATGAACCATCCCAATTCCAAGGTCGATAGCGTCGAGAGGGGATTTGAATTTGACCTTTTCTCCACCGATGAAAATCTCACCCTCGTCAGGTTGATACTGACCGAAAAGGATCTTCATCAAGGTGGTTTTACCAGCGCCGTTTTCCCCCAGAACAGCGTGGATCTCACCCGCTCGTATCTCAAAATCGATCTGGTCATTAGCTACTACGCCCGGAAACCGCTTCGTGATTCCCCGCGCTTTCAATATGGTGTCACCAGGTTGAATGCCTTCTAGGAGCACCTTATGCACTTGTCCCTTAATAGTATGAATGACTCTTATCAAATGGCTTTGTTTATGAGCGTCCTCTTACTGGAAAATGGGATTTGGTACCCTACGTATCCGAATATCCCATGGGAAAATTACGTCAATTTATAGATACGAGCCTCCCGCACTCCGGGAAATCCCAAAGATTGGGAGGCTCATGCTTGCAGTTTAATGCATCTCGTTATGCATCGACGGTGACGTAAGTGATCACTGGATTCTAAGCTAC
>JBGUDT010000047.1:13753-17080 GCA_041821665.1 Anaerolineales bacterium | reverse complement strand
TGAGATTTCCATTTCCCATGAGTACCCAATCTATAGTTGGCCGTCCCTTATCGCATCAATACGTACGATGCGTTTCGGCAAGTGAAGGGCATATGCCTTAATCACCTAATCGTCATCCTCCTTATAGAGAGAACCCCTCGGGGTATATTTTATAAAAAAACCTCTTGACAATGGAATTAAGCAAATTATCCATGTGCGATAAAACGGAAGCAGGCAATCATGTCCATCCTTGACCACTGCAAGAGGGGTGCACTCAGGCTCGTCGATAGTACAGAACGAGAGCCAGAAGAATAGCAGCCCCTACCACAGCCAACATGATGATGCTTATGGTGAGGTTGAACGGACCTGCCGCTTCAGATTCTGTTTCGGAGATGGATTCTGTCGGGTCCAGGCTGAGGGTATACGCCACCACGTCCGCGACATCGGATTCGGTGAGTGGACCACCATGTTCTTGCGCCCACCCGGGCATCACCGAGCCACGGATGCCGCGAGATATCACATCGGTTAGATAGGCCTCCGGCTGCGTACCAGACCAGGTCTTTGCGAGTGACTTTCCAATCCCCCCCTGGGATTCCTCCCCATGACACATCGCGCAGTTCTCCTGGAAAACAACTGCACCGTTGGAAGGATTTCCATCAATGTCAGGGAGGGACGGAATTTCAGGTGCTTCATAGGTGGGCGCGGGAGCAATTGGTCCAGTGCCATTCAGTACCCCGACGAGATAAGCGGAGATATCTTCGGCATCTGCAGCGGTTAGAGGACCGCCTCGATTAGTCCCAAAAGCAGGCATTGAACTTCCCGAAATACCTTCCAGAATCACCTGCCCAATCGCAGCCTCGGCATCGATTCCCGGGAACTCGTTCAGATCAGCACCCACCCGCCCTCGTCCGTCTAAGCCATGACACATGGCGCAATAAGTTACAAAGAGCTCGCCGCCGCGCTCTGTATCCTGCGCAGCCGCTGCTCCCGCTGTCATTACCAGCAGCACAACGGCGATTAAGATGATGCCTTTGTTTCCGACACGCATGACCTTCCTCCGAATCTCCGTGACAAAATCATGCTTCGAGTCTCGTGACTCTGATTTGTTTAGGAAAACTCCGAAGCGCATATTCTTCATTAATTTTGCAAATCGCCGCCGTCTTCGTCAAAGCGGCGGCGAGATTGATTACACCATTGAATACAGGACGATCACTTGATGCTCTGCATATAAGCCAAGATATCTGCGGCTTGCTGTGCGTTCATCCGGTCCCCATAATCACCGGGCATCAATGCGGGATTATATCCTTCCACAACATATGCGTACGTATGCACGATTGATTCAAGCAAGTATTGCTCTGGTGTTTCTGCTTCACCAGTGTAATCGTCCGCCGCAATTCTAATCGCCGCACGCGGACCGATTCCTGGTAAATCACCCTCCGCCTCCCAACCTGGTCCCACTGTGGAAATCACATGGCAGGCTGTACAGCCGAAGTCTGCGCTCTCTGCAAGCGTCTTTCCGGATTCTTCATCCCCAACCGGAAGCACTGCACGAATATCAATCCCTACAGTGTCCTCAGGAGACATGGCGTCTTCAGGCTCAGCGGCGGCTAGCGCCCTATCCTCCCAATTCATGATGTAGGCAACCAGGGAGTCAATCTGGTCCTTGCGAAGCGGTCCTCCGAATTCCTGAGCCCATGTGGGCATCCGCTGGGGATAGTCCGCTCCTTCGCTTGGTACAGGTCTTCCAGCCGCAATGACCCCGCGAAGATAGTCTTCTACTGTTCCGCTGAAGCCTATCGCCTCCAAACGTTCTCCGGTGTATAGATCCGCGGAGTTGATCGCCGGCGCGACGCCCGGAATCCCCTCACCTTGTGGGCCATGGCAGGAACGGCAATTGTTTTCATATAACAACGCGCCAGCCTCGATTCTTCGGGAGGCATAAGATGCAGTGAAAGACTCCATCCGATCTTGTTCACCCGCGGCGATAAAAACCAGAGCGATGACGAGAACTCCAAATGCGACTGTGCCCAAGGCGATTTGCCACCTCATCAGCTATTCCCCCTGTCCATAATCGCTGGACCTATGTATATATACCGTCTGGCTGAATTCACCAGGTTCACCTGTTTCAAGATCATCCCACAGGACCCGCATCGTAATTTTCTTCAAATCCGTCTGCCAATCCTCAATGACGATGAGACCCACATGATTCTCCCTAACATCACTCTCGATGTGATCCAACTCTTCTTTGAAAATACCGAGAATCTCCGCCATGGTATCGTTGGGAGCTTCAAGAAGTTCATCCGTTGTGAATGTCCCGTACGCAATCTCATCCCAATTGGAAAGCCTCAGAGGTCCAGGATGGGTTTGTGGTGCCACGGTGGCCACCGCCTCTTGCTCGACAGAAGTCTGAACCGCATACCATGGAGAACCCATATAGGACAGAATGGCGAAAACAAACACCGTGATAGCGGCGGCGCTCAAGCCTAATCTGCGATCACCGTAGCGGCGGCTGGGTCCAACCTCAACATAGGGCAGAATGAGCAGCAGTCCGGTGAATAGACCGGGAACAATCAACCCCCAGATGACCTTATCTCCCAGCTTCAGCAGCCCTTGCGCCCATAGGAAATACCAGGGCGCCGTGCTGTGTAACGGTGTGACTAAAGAATCCGCATGCGGTTCGAGCGGAGCATGGATGAAGAGCGCCGCGACGACCATGAACGCGATGATGGCCGCCGTGTAGTACAACTCACGAGTGGCGATCTGAGGAAGGAAATAAACCCTTGCGTCAGTGGGCACCCTCCGGGCCGTATCCTCGCCTACCTCTTCCGCTTCGGGTGGCAGGCTGTGACCATGACGGACAACTTTATAGTAGTGCACGCCAAAAAACACGATCCCAATGAGGGGGAGCGCGACGACATGTAGGAGATACCATCTCAACAGACCACCGGCTCCGAATTCGGGCGCACCGCGTGCGAGCAGGTTTATAGTCCGCCCTACTATCTCTGGGGGAACAGCCTCCACCATGGAGACTCCAATCGTCACCGCCCACAGGCTGAGCTGATCCCATGGAAGCAAATAACCAGAGAAGGATAACAGCCACGTTACAAACAACAGGATTATCCCCGTGGCCCAGGTAAATTGTCGAGGTTTTTTATAGGAGCCGGTGATGAAGGTGCGCAATGCGTGCAGCATGACCACCGCGACCATGAGCTCTGCACCAAGCCTGTGCGTGTCTCGCAATAAGCGACCAAAAGGCACGTTGCTCAGTATGTTGAGCATGTTCTCAAAAGCAGAGTCGGGCGATGGTGTGTAGTACACCATGAGAAATACACCCGTGATAATTTCAAA
>JBGUDT010000047.1:0-13735 GCA_041821665.1 Anaerolineales bacterium | reverse complement strand
GAGCCATCCAAGTCTGAAGGTTGGATACACGCCGTCCACAAGGCGATGGTAGTACGTCGGTTTTATATGAAGCCAGAAGCCCTCACCGTGCGGTTTGAGTCTTGGATTTGGTCTTCCCGGGGGATCGTCACGCAGGACGGAGCGGATATCGCTCGGACTTAATCCTGATGTCACCCTCGTCACAACATCGTTCGTAGTATCCCGGATCGTCGTTCGTAATCCCTTGTCTTTGATGTCGTTCAAGATGGGGATGTGTGGGCGAAAGATGGCCATAGCTCTCTCCTGGGGCTACACCCCACCTCCTGGCTTTGAATTTGTCGCACCGACGATCGTGCGACCCGTGTCAATGCGCAGAAGCACAGCACCATCCGGGATGACCACTGAGCTCCCTTCCTTATTCCTCATGGTTGGTTCCGTCCTTGCTAGGACGTTTCCACCTTCATCCAGCACTTCGATGGGAAAAACATCGAGGTTGCGTCTCGCAGGACCATCGATGCGTGAAGCCGTTTGGAGAAATTTGGAACCATGACAAGGACACTCGAATTGGTCGCCGGTTCCCACCCACCTGTAGAGACACCCGAGATGCGTACAAACCTTGTAAATTGCTTTTACGCCGACATGTAGAGGGTAAATCTCCGGTTGACGTGGGTCTGCCACCGACTGTGGTCCAAGATGGGATAGCCAAAAGCGACCTGCAGCGAATTCTTTGGGAGGGGCATCTGGAGGGGGTATCTCACTTACTGGAACCGTAAAGACACCGCCGAATTCTCCCTCGCGGAAGCGAGGATATAAAAACCAAATTGCAGCGCCCCCCGACGCTCCGAGAAACACCACCATGGACATGGCCCACAGGTAATTAATAAATTCTCGCCGGCTTAGGGGCACACGTTCTGGTGCTTCTGCCTCAGCCGGCGATGGAGCAACCGCTTCGGTCATCGACGTTCTCCTTCAGCAGTTTGGCTTTTGGGGCTTTTTCATGTGTTTGCGCAGAGCGCGCAATTCGACCTGACAACACGAGTGTATTTTTAACATAGCTATTCAGGTATGTCAAATTCTAACCAATATTGTCTTAGTTCGCGATTGGTCCAGACGAAAGGTAGGTAACGGTATAATAAACACCATGAACACGAGTACCTTACAGCCACCACGCCTCATTCAAACCGAAAAGGAACTCCAGGAAGTCGTCGGGGATCTGGCCACACAATCCCATATTGCGGTCGATACCGAATCCAACAGTCTCTTTGCTTATCAGGAACAGGTATGCCTCATCCAGTTCTCAACCGCTCAGACCGATTATCTGGTCGATCCTCTTTCTCTGTCAGACCTATCAGTTCTCGAGCCCATTTTCCAGAACGCTGATATTGAAAAGGTCCTCCATGGCGCCGAGTACGATGTTCTTTGTCTCCGGCGCGATTTTAGTTTCATACTCAACAATCTGTTCGATACACGTGTTGCCAGCCGCACACTTGGGTGGGAACAATCGGGATTGAACAATCTTCTCTTGAAAGTACTCAACACTAATGTGAACAAACGTTATCAGCGAGCGGATTGGGGAAAGCGCCCCTTGCCCAGCGAGATGCTTGATTACGCTCGCTACGATACACACTACTTACTGCAACTCCAAGATCATCTCGTGAAAGAACTCCGGGCGACCGACCGCTATACGGAAGCCTATGAATTGTGCCAGCATATGGCCCAGGTCCAGCCGCGTGATAATGGCTTCGATCCTGAAGGTTATTGGCGGATTTCGAAAGTCAGGGAACTTACCGGGCCTCAAATTGCAGTACTTCGAGAGCTATACCTATACAGGGATAAAAATGCTCGTAAATTTAATCGACCTGCGTTCAAGATCCTGGGGGATAAAGTTCTTCTCACCCTGGCAAAAGAAATGCCTAGCAGCCGGGAGGATCTCACAGAAGTGCCTGGTATGAGCGCAGGTCAAATTCGCCGATTTGGAAACGGAATACTGGAATGTATCCGGCAGGGCAAGAAGGCCCCCATCCCAAAACAACCCAAGAACAAGCGTTTGAGCGATGTTGCACATGCACGCTATGAGGCGCTCCATGATTGGAGAAAAAATCTCGCTCGCAAGCGAAAGGTCGAATCTGACATCATCTTGCCTCGGGAGATGCTCCGCGAGATCGCAGTTGTCGGACCTGATATTCGTGAAGAATTACACCAGCTCATGGTCCCACTCGAATGGCGCTTCAAAGAATATGGCGAAGCGATATTGGACATCCTTTCCAACAATTGAGGTTTTAGTGAACATCACATTCCATGGCGCAGCCCAAACTGTTACGGGTTCCCGACATCTGATAGAAATTAATGAACATCGATTGCTCCTCGACTGCGGTCTGTATCAGGGTCGCAGGAAAGAGACCTACGACCGTAATTTAAATTTTCCCTTCGAAGCAGATAGCATCGATGCTGTGCTCCTATCTCACGCGCACATTGATCATTCGGGTAACTTGCCGAACCTCGTACGACAGGGGTTCATAGGTCCCATCCACGCCACACATGCTACCGCACATCTAACAGAAATCATGACAAAAGATTCCGGACACATTCAGGAATATGATGTCCAATTCGTAAACAAGCGCCGCGCTCGCAAGGGAAAACCACCGATTGAGCCACTTTATACGGTCGAAGACGCTGCTGCTGCCGCGAAACAACTGGAATCACAGGAATACGACGTTGACTTCGATCCGATCCCTGGGACCCGGGCTACTTTCGTCGAAGCTGGCCACATCCTCGGTTCGGCCAGCGTGATCCTCGAGCTGGAAGAAGGAGATCGAAGAGTGCGTCTGATGTTCTCGGGCGACATTGGAAGACCCGGCATGCCCATCGTAAAAGACCCGGTTCTGCCCCATGAGATCGATTACCTCGTCTTGGAAAGCACCTACGGTGACCGAACTCATGACGAGCCCGTCAAGGCGTACGAGGAACTTCAAGCCGTTCTCAAGGAGACAATTGCGCGCGGCGGAAAAGTTATCATCCCTTCATTCGCCGTCGGTCGCACCCAGGCGCTCGTGTACTATCTGCACCAGATGATCGATCATGGCGATATTCCCAGAATTCCTGTTTTTGTCGACAGTCCCCTGGCTGTGAACGTGACCGACATCTTCCGCGACCATCCAGAGTGTTTCGATGAAGAAGCCGTGTCCTTTATGCGCTCTGATCCGCACGGGTCAGCCCTTGGTTTCGATCTGCTCACATACACGCGTTCGGTCGAACAGAGCAAGGCCATCAACGAGTTAAAGGAGCCGGCTGTGATCATCTCCGCTGCAGGCATGGCAGAGGTCGGGCGGATCCTCCACCACCTGCGCAACAATATCGGGAACCCCCGTAATACAGTGCTGATTACATCCTGGATGGCGCCGCATACACTTGGGCGTCGATTGGCCGAGGGGGAAAAGAGCGTGAAGATTTTTGGCGAGAAACATAAAGTCAAAGCGCAGGTGGCCAGTATCAACGGACTCTCGGCGCATGCTGATCAACCCTTTCTTATGAAGTATGCACTTGCTGTTAAGGATCGGGTGAAGGGTGTTTTCCTCGTCCATGGTGAGCCCAGGTCCGCAAATGCGCTCATGGAAAAGCTGGGCTCGGAGGGATTGGATGGAGTACACTTTCCCGAGATGGGTGAGCGCATAGAACTCTAAAACGGGATGCACTATAATAAAAACCGAATCGGAGAGGTGCCGGAGTGGACGAACGGGGCGGTCTCGAAAACCGTTGTGGTCCTTTGGGCCACCGTGGGTTCGAATCCCACCCTCTCCGCCTGAAAGCGCAAACGAAGGTCGTTGACCTTCGTTTTTTCTTATTTGGCAAAGTTGGCCTAAATCGATAGCAAGTCTATGGCAGACACGGAATTTTTCCCTCAAGACGGATCGATCTTTGGTACCGGACCTCATCGTCACTAGAAGCGGGTAGTCTCGTCTGAAAAACGTACCAGCAACAAAGAGGAACGTCTCAAAACAAGGGCAAAAACCACCCAAGCTCATATTGTGACATTTTTCACATAACAAGCAGGACATACGAGGGTGGGCAACAGAATATAGCTCGTTACAATGCCCATGGTCCGGGCCATATTCGCCGAGGTGTCAAGATGTAATTTCGCCAGTTATTCATATCACAAATAGCCAGCGGATCTTGGTCCATATAGATGTATGATGAAGATGAGGTCGGTATAATCCACCTCTGCGGAGCCTGGAATGCTATACAAGACGATTTCGAAGCACAATTTCCGCCTGATGATCGAAGGATTGATGGAGGACAATGAAGTCTTCGGTCCTAAGTGGCGTGACCTTGATATGGAGGGGAAGAAGGTCTATCGCTTCTTAAAGCTGAACGAGTTCGATGAGCTTCAGATGGACTACACGCGCACCTATTCCTCCCCCAAAAACTTCTTCCTACCCTTCAAAGAAACATTGGCGACCTACAACCTTGTTGATACAGATTGGGACCAGGACATTCGATACACAGTGCATCCGCGAGTGATTGTAGGTATGCGAGCCTGCGACATCAATGCCCTTCGTAAGCTCGACGAGGTGATGGTCAAGAGCGCTTTTCCGAATCCCTACTACTTCGCACGCCGACGCAATACCCTCGTCATCGGCCTCGATCATGAGCCATTGGAAGATTGTTTCTGTCGCTCGGTTGATGCCGATGTGGTGTTCAAGGGGTTTGACGTATTTCTGACCGATATCGATGAGAAATACTTCGTCGCCATCGGATCAGATACAGGCTATCGCATCATCGAGAGCTATGGGGGTGAAGAGGTCACGGAAGCGGATCAAGATGCCTATAAAACCGTAAAGAAGCAGATCGAATCGAAATTCAAGACACAGGTGGATGTCACCATCGTGCCCGAGCTGATGGACCTTGAGTTCGAATCGGAGGTCTGGAAGAAATGGGGTGATAAGTGTATGAGTTGTGGAAGCTGCGCCATGGTTTGCCCGACGTGCTACTGCTACGGGGTTGAAGAGAGCGTCGAGCTAAACTTCTCACAGGCCACCAAGCAGCGCTTCCTTTACTCATGCAACCTTGTTGATTTCGCGGCTGTAGCCGGGGACCACAATTTCAGACCAGAATCGCATGTCCGATTGAAGTACCGTTACTATCATCAGTTCCGAGGCTTTGTCGAAGCTTTCAACCAGTCGCTTTGTGTTGGCTGTAATCGCTGTGGTGCCGCATGTCTGGCCGGGATCAACCCTAAAGCAGTGATAGACGATTTGAACGAGACGGAGAAACGATGACTCTCAAGATCCCACGCTACGAAATCAATAGGGAACCCTTCATGACAGAGGTCCCTGACTTCAACAGAAAATCTATGCTCCTTCAAACCGAACGTGCACATAAAGCTCGGATCATCGCTGCCATCCCGCTAACATCTGAAGAGAAGCTATTCCAGATACAGATCCTGGACCCGAAGGAACGCGACAAATTCACATTCTTGCCAGGTCAGTTTGTCATGCTTGAGCTGCCTGGCTGTGGTGAGATCGCTATCTCCATTTCCGGTTCGAGTTCTAATCGAGATTTCATCGAGCTTTGCATCCGAAAAGTTGGAACGGTCACAAACATGATGCACCGCCTGGAAGCTGGGGCAACGGTGGGCATCCGCGGACCATTTGGCACGCATTTTCCTATGCAGAAAATGAATGGATCCAATGTGCTCTTAATCGCCGGAGGTCTTGGCATCGTGCCTTTGCGATCAAGTATCTTCTGGGTGAACGAACATCGACCGGACTTCCAGGATGTGACCATTCTTTATGGGGCTCGGGATTCCAGTCAGCTTCTGTTCGATTACCAGTACGAAGAGTGGCAGAAGATCTATGGTCTCAACATGCTCACTATTGTTGAACAACCCGACGAAAAGTGGGACGGTCCAGTTGGGATGATCACACAGCTCTTTGCTGAGGTTCCTATCGATCCAGATGACACCTTTGCTATCGTATGCGGACCTCCTGTTATGTTCAAATTCGTATGCGCGCATCTCAGCGATTTAGGACTCCCTCGTCAGCGCATGTTCGTCTCACTTGAACGACGCATGCATTGCGGCATGGGCAAGTGTTGCCGCTGCAATGTTGGTTCTACATTTACATGTCTCGATGGACCGGTATTTGATTATTGGAGTGTCATGAACTTACAAGAGGCCATATAGGTCTTCCGCGGACCATGGAGATATACCGAGATGGATGAAGAGGCATGAAGTATTTAGGAATAGAATTACCCAAGCCGAAGGTTGCTGTATTTGGTTTCACTGGTTGTGAAGGGTGCCAACTACAGTTGGCGAATAACGAACAAAACCTGAAGGATCTATTCGGGCTGATCGAGGTCGTCGATTTTCGTTTGATATCCTCCGATAAGCTAGACAATTTTGAAATCGCCTTCGTAGAGGGCAGCATCACCACCGAGCATGAAATCCAGGCCATTAAGGCGATCCGTTCGCAAGCTAAAGTACTCATCGCCATGGGCGCGTGCGCCTGTCTGGGAGGGGTGAATAACCTGCGGACGCGCTTCCAGATACCCGACGTTGTTGCAGAAGTATACGGTGAGCATAAGATCGAAACCGGGCCAGTTCGTAGAGTTGCCGATATCGTCCCTGTGGATCTCGAGCTACCGGGATGCCCGATCTCCAAGCCTGAATTCGAGTGGCTTGTACGCCAGCTCATCCTTGGCATCGAGCCTCATTTCCCTCGCTACTCGGTATGTGTTGAGTGCAAGCAGCGCATCAACACCTGTGTTATGGACATGGGCACCCTCTGCCTTGGTCCCATTACCATGGCAGGCTGCGACGCAGTTTGCCCACGCAACAGAGCCGGCTGTTGGGGTTGCCGGGGACCTGTCGAAGAGGCCAATTATGAATCCCTGGTCGATGTACTGCGCGAGCATGGTTTTACGGATGCACAGATCGCTGAGCGAGCCAGTTTTTTCAATGCATTTGCAGGTGTTGAGGTCCTTCCTTCGTTGGGATAAACCAGCGAGCCATCTTTGTGCGTATCGATAAAAGAGAGAAGCTCATGAAAGTCACAGTTGAAGAATCCGTCCAGATTGACGTCGAGCCTATCGCCCGTGTCGAAGGACATGGCAACATCAAGATCCGCGTGGAAGATGGCAGACTGGCTGAATGCACATGGGAAGTGGTCGAAACACCTCGCTTCTTCGAGAAAATGTTTCAGGGTCTCTCCATTGAGACGGCGCCTTTGCTGGCAGCGCGGGTTTGTGGCATTTGCTCGATTTCCCATGCCCTATCCAGTGCCCGGGCCATCGAACGAGGACTGGGGATCGAGGTGCCAGAGATGGCATCCAAAGTAAGGCTTCTCGCCAAGCACGCTGAGACGCTTCAGAGTCACGCACTTCATCTCTTTTTCCTGGTGGCACCCGATCTCTTGGGTGTCGGGAGCGCGATACCGCTCATGGAAACCCACCCAGAGCTGATCAGCATCGCCACCCAGATCAAAGGCTATGCCAACAAAGCCTCAGACCTTTTTGCTGGTCGCACGTCCCACCCGATGGTCTTCACAATTGGCGGCACGACGCAAAGGCCGCGCCAAAGTCAGCTGCTCCAATTGATGGTAGATCTTGAAGAGACTCTTCCTTCTCTCTGGAAAGCCCTTGAAATTCTCCGTTGTTTTAGCCTGCCTTCGTTTGAACGCGAGACCGAATATGTATCCCTGAGGGGAAATGGCAATTACCCCTTCATTGGCGGGGATCTGATTTCGAGCGATGGTGTCCTAAAACCAGAGGATGAATACCGGGCGATGACGAATGAATACATGGTAGATCATTCGACCTCGAAGTTTGCAAAGCTGAGCCGAGAGTCTTTCGCCGTTGGAGCATTGGCACGGTTTAATAATAATTACAGCGGGCTTCACCCTACCGCACGGGAGGTAGCCGAAGAGTTAGGACTCAAACCTCGTATCGACAATCCCTATTATCACAATCTGGCACAATTGGTCGAATGTTTCCATGTGATCTATGAATCGAGGGATTTGATTCGTGAAATCATCGGATCCACAGATTATGAAGTTGCAGCACCGTATGAGATCAAGGCTTGTGAAGGTGTCAGCGCTCTGGAAGCGCCGCGCGGCATTCTGTATCACTACTACCAGATTAACAAGCAGGGGTTGATCGAGCGTGCTGACTGCGTCATCCCTACTGGGCAAAACCATGCCAATATTCAACACGATCTCGAGGAGCTCGTGGAGCAGATGACAGCCGAAGGCAAGGATGAGGCCGAGATCAGCTTACTCGCACAGATGCTTGTGCGCGCATATGACCCTTGCATCTCCTGTTCAGTGCACTAGATCATGATCTTAAAAACCGTATTAAGAGTCCATGATGGGATAGCTGTACACTGCTCTTCCGAGAGTCGTTGGTAGAGCACCTATTCTTTTTCTAAAATTACCGGATCAACCCAACCGGAGGGATGTCATGAAATACCGTCGATTTGGTCGCAGCGGCTGGATGGTGAGTGACATCGGGTATGGGATGTGGGGGATGGGAGGATGGACAGGTTCTGATGACAAAGCCTCCCTTCAAGCCTTGCAACTAGCCGTAGATGGAGGCTGCAACTTTTTCGACACAGCCTGGGGGTATGGAGAAGGACACAGCGAACGGTTGTTGGGCCAGATCGTTCGCAGCAATCCCGGAGTGAAACTTTATGTCGCCACGAAGATCCCCCCAAAAAACTTCATCTGGCCAAGTCGCCGTGACCACGCACTCGAGGAATGTTTTCCTCCCGAACACATTGAACTTTACGTGCAAAAAAGCTTGGAAAATCTAGGGACAAAGAAAATTAATCTCATACAGTTCCACACCTGGGAAGATTCTTGGTTAGACGATGATCGATGGATGCGCAAGATGGAAGATCTTAGAAATGAGGGATTGATTGATCTCGTCGGGATAAGCATCAATCGTTGGGAGCCCTGGAATGGGGTTAATGCTGTTCGCAGTGGGCTTATCGACGCTGTCCAGGTCATATACAACATCTTTGACCAGAACCCCGAAGACGAACTTCTACCAGCATGTCGCGACATGGATGTGGCCGTGATCGCACGGGTGCCCTTTGATGAGGGCACACTTACAGGAAATTTGACTTTGGATAGCAAGTGGCCTGAAGAAGATTGGAGGAACAGTTATTTTGTTCCAGAGAACCTGCGGTCAAGCGTCGAACATGCTGAGCCCCTCAAGGAGCTGGTCCCCAATGGAATGTCGATGGCCGAGATGGCATTACGCTTCATACTAAACGAAGAGGGCGTTAGCACGATCATACCTGGCATGAGAAAAATCGAACATGTCGAGGCAAACTTAGCCACCAGCGAGAGTGGTCCACTCGAACACAATCTTCATCAAGAACTAAAGAAACATCGCTGGGATCGCATCCCAACCGAGTGGTCCCAGTAAACGTCGTTCAATATGGTTTCGTTGGTGATCGTGTCAATCAACAAGCCTGGGCCCCATCCCAACGGGCTTTGCTGGGCAGACGGTGGTACTGGATCCCAAGATTAATGTATCAACAAGAACTTAACTCGGGAGCGGCAGCCCCTCCAGCTGTTCTAACCTCGCCTTCACCACATCGAAACCCCCCTGCCAGAACGCTTCCGAACGCACATCGATCCCGGCCCTGTCCAGGATGGCGATCGGCGCCTCAGAACCCCCTGCGGTGAGGATCTCGATATAGCGCGGTTTAAAACTTTCACCCTCTTCCTGATATTGTTGATACAAAGAGAACACAAGCAGCTGGCCAAACGCATATGCGTACACATAGAACGGGACACCATAGATATGCGGGATGGTGATCCACTCATGCTGGAAATCATCCGAGAGGTCGACACTTTCCCCAAACTGATCTTTTAGATTACCCAGGTAGACTTCGTTGAGGTCATCTACCGATGCCCCCGCCTGGATGCGAGCATGGGCTTCTTTTTCGAAGAGCGCAAAATACGCCTGACGCATGATCGTGGCGTAGGCATCATCCATCTGGGTGAAAAGCACATCACGGCGTACGTCCTCATCTTCCTCTCGCTCGAGAAGGTAGTCAATAAACACCATCTCACCGAAGGTCGATGCCGTCTCAGCCAGCGGCAGAGAAGCGTGTTGGGTCAGCGCTGAATGATGGTCGGCAAGCATGGAGTGGATCGCATGCCCTAGCTCGTGAGCCAGCGTGGAGACATCGCGTGGTTTCCCGGCGTAGGACTGCAGGATCCACGGAGTCAAATCAGGTGTAACCGTTGAGCAAAATGCACCGCTTCGCTTACCTTTTCTCACCTCGCTATCGATATGCCCTTCGTCGAAGACTCTGCGGGTGAAATCTGCAAAGCGTGGATCAAAACGCTCGAAGCTGTCAATGATCATGTCCACGGCATCGGGGAACGCATAGGCTTTCTCCGCCTTTGCAACAGGCGCGTACAGGTCATATCGCCGCAGACGATCGACCTTTAGCAAGTCACCTTTCAGCTTGAAGAAGCGGTGGAAGAGCGAAGCATTCTCCTGGCACACCCGTAGCAAAGTATCCACAACATCATCTGGAATGTCGTTCGCTAGATTTCGCATGGCCAGGGGGGAGGCATACCCGCGCAACTTGACGCCTTCGCTGTGCCAGTCCCGCACGATATATTGATAGATCTGCCCCAGGATAGGACTATCGGCCTCATATACACGAAACTGTTCCTGATAGCTCGCTGCACGAACTACGGGATCGATGCTACGGCGATAGGCTTCAAGCTCCGCTCGAGTGAGGTCCAACGCTTCACCATCGATCTCAAGCTGGTAGCTATAACGATTTGTCATCGTCGTATACAGCGTGACCATCGCCCGAGGGCCATTGACGTCCTTGATGTTTATAATCTTCTCCTCTGGCTCGGTCAGCGTGTAGGGTCGGTGGAGCCGCAGCGCAACAAGCCAATAGGCGTAATCTTCCGAAGATTCTTGCAGCCGCTCGGCAACATCATCATCGAGACCCTTCCACCAGAGTTTAAAGAACATGATCCTGTTATCCACGTCCGCCGAGATCTGCTGCATCCTGGCCATCAAACTCTGTACGTCCTGATTCTGTGTGTTTTCTGAAAAACTCAACGAACTAAAGCCTCCCAAACGACTCATCTGCCGCACAATCGAATCGTAATGATCCAGGATCTCTTTAAATTTCTTACCTGTCAGATCCTCGGTCAGCTCCTCTCGATACGCTTCGAATGCCTTTGCCGCATCATCCAGCTCGTTAAGGGCGACCTCCAGTTCAGGGGCATCAACTCCAAGAAAGAGTTCATCCAGCGACCAGCGACCTAGTGTGTAACCTTCTTCAGCCATGCGTAAACCTCTCCAGAAATATCATCAAACCTATGTACTACTCTTTATGAGATTCTACCTTGAAACTCGGGGAGCAAGTCAGACATTGAAGCGAATATATAGCACATCGCCATCCGAGACGATGTATTCCTTTCCTTCAACTCGCAGTTTCCCCTGGGCGCGAGCATCCGCAAGGCTTCCAAGCGCGACGAGTTCGTCCCATGCGATGACCTCTGCTCGGATAAAACCACGCGCCATGTCGGAATGGATCGTATCAGCCGCTTCCAAGCATGTCGACCCTCGTCTAAGGGTCCATGCACGAGCTTCTTCATCATTCCCGGTGAAAAAAGTCAGGAGACCCAACGTGTCATAAGACGCCCGGATCACTCTTTCGCGCCCGGGCTCCGAGATCCCGTATTCAGCCAAAAAATCCCCTTCATCCTCGGGCGGTAGTTGAGCAATCTCCATCTCAATTTTCCCATGAACCAGGAGGAGTGGATCTCCCCCTTGTTCTTCAACAGGGCCTATGGGTATGCCTTCTTCGGATGTGTTATAGACGACAAGGATAGAGATCAGGGACAGCAACCCGAATCCCCCCACCCTCTGCCGTTCCTCATCAGTAAGGTCTGCATCGCGCAGTGGCTCATCCCCACCGAGCACTTCCATCAGGCGAGTAAAGAGCGCTTGCTCGCGTTCGATTTCGCCTTTGTCGCGACCGCCCTTTTGACGGTCTTCCTCCAGTTTCTCGAGACGACGTTCTACCGTCACCATGTCGTGGAGGATGAATTCCGCCATGACCTGTCCAACGTCTCTAGCAGGATCGAGATCACCATGAGGGTGCGGAACTGCCGGGTTCTCAAATGCCCTGACCACAAGCAGCAGACCATCCACCTGCTCCAGCTGATTCACCAATTCGCCAGGGAGTCCATCTCTCCCGGCTCCAATAGTCAAACCGCCGATGTCAGCGTAGGTTACTTTCGTGGTTGTGGTTTTCTTTGGATTAAAGATTTTGCTGACTTCCACAAGACGTTCGTCGGGAACATCGACCGCCGACGTGTGGACTTCAACTCGATCGCCACCGGACATTTCTCCGGTGGGCAGATTCGATCTCGTGAGGGCGTTGAAGAGTGTCGTCTTCCCCGAAGAGGGCAGACCAATAATTCCTAAGCGCATAAGTGAGAATACATACTCCCGCTGTATAGCCAACGGGAGGTTGTCTTGACCGGCGTAACTGGTTTGTTATACTTGCCGTAAGCCGAAGTGGCGGAATTGGCAGACGCGCGCGACTCAAACTCGCGTTCCTTCGGGAGTGTGGGTTCGATTCCCACCTTCGGCACCAGCGATTATAGCATAGGCGGCCCCTCCACTTACCATGCTCAACGGGGCCGCGTCCTTTTCTTGCACGCTTGCCTGCTCTATGGCAAAATCCAATCCTGAGCAACCATGAAAAAATATTCGCCCATACTACTTGGTCTCGTACTCGGAGTCATCATCGGAGTGTTGTTTGGATGGCTCGTCCGGCCTGTCGAGTACGTCGATACGGCACCGGAATCTCTCCGGGGGGACTATCGAGGGGACCTCGTCCTCATGGTAGCTGAGGCATATGCCGGAGATCAGGACTTAGAACTAGCCAGAATTCGCCTGGCCTCCCTTGGACCCCATCCCCCCATCAATTTTGTCGTTGAAGGAATCGATTACGGTCTTGAAAATGGCTACAGCCAGATGGAATTAGAGACACTTAACCGATTGGCAGTGGATCTACGTTCGGCTCCTGCTTCTCCGGAGATTGGCTCTCCATGAAGCGAGAGGGATGGATTTTATTTGGTATAAGTTTCATCCTCGGCATAGCTGGGGGATTGTATTATGCGTGGAACATCAATCCAGTCGCATATGTAGATGCCGCGCCCTCTTCCCTCAGACAGGATTTCCAATCCGATTACATCACCTTGATTGCGGCTTCGTACGCAGCCACCGGCGAGCTCGATCGAGCGCAGGTGCGTCTCTCTATTTTTAGCCTCGATGATCTTGGAAGCTACCTCGGACGATTGGCGCAAAACCGCCTGGCGGAAGGTCGACCTGAATCCGAGGCTCGAGCGCTGGCCATGCTCGCCGCGGCTGTTGGAGAAGGACCCCCCGCGCTTCCAATCACGCCCTCTCCCAGCGAGAGCGCATCGACTGGGGAGCCATCTGTCACATCGAGCCCATCTCCATCGAACACACCTAGTCCCATGCGCCCCCCTACCTCAACCCCCGGTGCCCCTTTCGAGCTCATCGAGCAGGAGAAGGTTTGTGATCCATCGTTGGGGGAGCCATTACTTCAGGTCCGCATCCTCGATGCGCTTTCCGAAGGGGTACCGAGGATGTCCATACTCGTCATCTGGGATTCCGGACAGGAGAAGTTTTTTACCGGTCTGAAGCCTGAACTCGGTCTGGGTTTTGCGGATTTTGT
>JBGUDT010000046.1:5897-17904 GCA_041821665.1 Anaerolineales bacterium | reverse complement strand
GTTACGCCAAAGGTCTTCACTAAATTGCTAGCTTTAATCATTCTCACTCTTCATGAGTTCGGCCAACTCCTGCTTCAAAGCTGCTCGGCGACTATGGTATTCCTTTTCGGAAATATCACCGGAATCAAAGGCATCGTCAAGCGCAGCGATGGCATGGAGGAGCGTCCCCTTATCTCGGTTCGCATCCATCTCGATAACAGGTTCCTCACCCTTCTCTGGCGACCTCGATCCGACATATCGCCAGCCGATACCCACCAGGACCAGTGCTAAACCCAGTAGGCCGATGCTGATCACCAGGTTCGATGAATCCATCAACGATGCGGAGGCAGGATGACGACCTGAAAGATCGAAGGCAAGCGCCTCATCCGCGGCGGGTGGTTCGATTGCGTACGTGCGGAACCGTACACCACCCATATCACGCACACCCTGATCCTCGACGCCCTCGCCGAGTACCTCCGGAGCATCCTCCGCCGTCAGGACAACGATGGCGCCTGCAGGGATTGTCATGGGCTGTTGAAATTCTCGGCTCCGCTCATACGGCAACGTAAAGCTGAACACCAGATCAAGAGTTTCTCCTGGAAGAATGGGATCCTGAACTATGACGCTGTCATCTGTAATACTCAACTCCGCAAAGCTGGTCGTATCGGTCAGACGAAGATCCTGGTATCCATCAGGGAGTGGGATCTCCAAGATCCCCGACCCCTCCTCGCTAACTATAGTTGTATCCCCCGTGTTTGAGATCAGCCACAGTTCGGAAATATTGACGAGATCCTCGACCACATAATCGAACACCAGATGAACTCTTTCTACCTCCAGGTTATCCTGATTATGGGTTGATTCAAAAACGACGATTGGGAGTTCCAAAATTGAAGCATCCTCTAAGAAATGCACCGCCGTGGAGTAGTAGCGCACCCCCTCATGCTCGATAAAGGCGCCAAAAATACGACCGGGGACGATCTCCAGATCGGTAAATTCAAAGTCACCAGCTCCATCAGTCGCTGTAGTCTCGGTCAGCACAGGTTGGTCCCCATCAAATGCAAGCAGAGTCACCTCGAGATTTTCTGGGATGGCCATTTCTTGTGTCCCTGTGATCACCGATCCGGTGATCCTCCCGAGAATTTCCCCCTGGTGGTCGACTTCCTCGACCACCTCGACGAGTTCACCTACGGTTGCAATAGAACGGATGTAAGCAGCAATCGCCCATTGATCATCATCGTCGATCACGCCTTGAAAAGCGGGCATTGTATCGCTTCCCTTTGCAATAACCTCAGCCATATCTTCAAGCGAAAGCGTCGCCATGAAAGCTGGATCTGAGAGCGTCTCGCCACCCTGAACCTTCTCCCCCTCTTCGCCATGACAATCCGCACAGAGTTCTGCGTAGCGCTCCTCGCCGCGGTCGAGTTCGGAGTGAAGTGTGCTCAATGAGAGGGCATAGCCGACCACATCCCATCGCTCAGAATCGCTCAAGCTCGAAAAGGGAGGCATGAAGCGGTTCATGCGTCCATCTGTGACGATTTCATACCATTCGGTGGGCACTGCGCTTCGACCGATATCCGTAGCACCTAGTTGCGCAGGGGTGATCTCCAGGTTGCCCGACATCGATCCATCGCCCATCCCCGTATCCCCATGACAGGGCGCACATTTCTCTGCATAGATCAACCCGCCCTTCATCAAATCGGGGATTTGTTCCGGCGGTGAAATCGCTGCAATAGAAGCGGGCTCATCGACAGGAATTGAAGTTGAGGGCGGTGCAGCTGGTTCGGGGAGAAAAGCTTGCTGAGTCGCCAATACAGGCGGGGGGGTGACATCACCAGCCAAATTACAGGCTGTCAAAAACAGGAATGTGAGTCCTAGGAAAGCGATAGTCTTTCTCATGCTTCAGAGCTTTCCACAGATAAAGATTCTCCGCAGCTCGTACAGAATTGATCGTCACTATGGACCGCATTGCCGCAAACCGGGCAAAATTGTGCGCGATCCCCTGCATCTTTGGTGCGTAGTTGCTCGACAGCAGATTCGATTTCCGCATCAAGGTCTCGAGCCTGACTCAATTCTTCAGAAGAACCAGTGATATCGTCGATCTCTCGAAGGGTTACAGCGCCTTCCGCAACGTATTGGGCGCGCTGTTCCTGATAATCATCCTGCGCAATCTTCCCTACGGCAAAATCCGTCTCCAGTTCTTGGAGACTGCGCAATAGTCGTTCACGATTGGCTTGAAGTTTGGAGAGGCGGCGATCTTCCTGGGTTACGTGCACACCCTCATGCGCAAAGAGCGGTTTGGCGACAAATGCAAATGCCACAATCGCAATCGCCAGTCCAACCATAAATGATCCAATATTCATGCACCCTATCCTTCGTCCAGCGATTGATGTTCGATCAGTCAGGATAAATCAAGATTACTCGCTAGGAACTGCATCAATTGATAAGAGCGTAGGCTTCCTCAATTACTTTCAAGAACGCCGTCGATCTGACGTACAATTTCTTCCAGGGAGGTGTACGGACCAATTTTAACAGCCGCTAATCTTCCGTCCGGACCCATAATGTAGGTCTCCGGCACGCCTCGTATGCGGAACGCCTGGGATATGCGCGTCCCGAGATCGGGACCGTTTGGGTACGTAATTCCGAATTTCTCGAGATACTGTCGTGCTTCGGTCTCCGTATCGACATAGTCCACACCCAGAAAAACCACACCCTCTTCCTTGTACATTTGGTACGCTTGCTCTAACTCGGCTGCTTCCTGCTCGCACGGCTTGCACCACGACGCCCAGAAATTAATCACGACGACTTCGCCGGCGAGATCCTCAAATGGGATAAGATCGCCATCAAACGTGGTCAAGGTGAGATCGGGAACTTCATCACCGACACCGATCGGCCCTTTTTGTGTACGGATCAGCATAATTCCGACGACCAGCAACAATCCGAGCACGAAGACCCATGCGAGAATCACACCCCACCTGCGCGCGGAGCTCTTCTCCTCGCCCGGATCATCCGGGGTCAGTAGTTCTGCATCTTGCGCTTTTACTTGTTCGTCCATATCAGCCTCTCAGGAATCTCGTCGCCGCAGCTCTTCTTCCATTTGAGCGACGTAGGGATCATCATCAGGCATCGGAGCTGGGACAAACTCATCTGCATCCCTGCGCCAGGTCTTAAATGCACGATAGAGGATAAATACGCCGGCGGCGAATGCCAGTGGCGGCAAGATATAGACCAACCCGCTGAATCCTTCTGCAGGTGGAGTTGCCAACACCCTGGCCCCATACTGATCCACGAAATATTGTTTTATCTGATCCTCGTTCCATCCATCGGTGAGCTTTTCCTTGATGGTCGCCCGCCATTGCTGACAGGCCTGTGTTGGACAAACATCCAGAGGAACATTCTCACAAACCGGGCAGTAGAGTTCACGCGCAATGGCATTCACTTCATCATCCGTGGGTTCACGCGTTTGAGCATCCACTATGCCAACGCCCACGGTGATGAGCAGGATTATCGCGATGAAAATTGTCAGGTAGTACTGATACCCACGATTCATCCGTATTCCTTTCTCACGCCTGAGCATTCTTACGCTTGCGCAGCAGAAGACTTCGCACTTGTGCGGATCCTTAGTGAATCTCGCTCTTGATCTGGCCATGCGGCAACCAGTGTCCCTATGATAAACACGATCCCGCCAAGCCATACGAAGTTGACAAGCGGGTTGTGGTACACCTTGAAGGTCGCCCCTGCTTGCGCAATTGGCTCCCATCCCACGAGCAATACATAGAAATCATCTTCAAGCGTCGATCGAACGCCGGGGATTGTCATCGGCTGCTGCGATGCGTAGTAGAAATCCCGGCGGGGGTAAAGCTTGCCAACAAATTCACCGTCCTCATAGACCGTAACCACGGCACGGGCGACATTGCGCCCATCCTGTGTATCGAACTGCGAGAGGGAATCGTAGGTCATCACGTAACGGCCCAGGGTTAGTTGCTCTCCCTGTGCCAGGGTAGCCTGGGTCTCACTCTGAAAGATCTCGATCCCGATGATGCCAAAAGCCATGAGCACTACGCCGAGGTGAATGATGTAACCGCCGTAACGGCGTCGGTTTCTCCCGGCAAGGTGGGCCAGCGCCGTGGGGAGATTTTCCCCATGCCGTCGGCGCCTTGCCATCGCCCCGCGCCAGAATTCATAGACGGTCACGAAAAGCACAAATGACGCGATCCAATAGCCAACAAGTGCGCCAATAATCTGCATCCCTTGGAAATACAGGAAAATGGGCACGATAAGGGATGCGATCATGGGCTTCCACATTGATGCTCCCAACATCTTCCACGAACTGCGACCATACGCCGACAGCGGTGCAACTCCCATCAGAATCAACAGCCCTAACCAGAGAGGCGCGGTGGCTCGCTCATAGAAGAGGGGTCCGACGGTCACCTTCTGACCAGTGGCCAATTCGGAGATGAGCGGGAAGATGACACCCCAAAAACATACGACCAGGATGCTTATAAAGAGAAGGTTGTTCAGCAAGAATAAAGCCTCGCGGGAGAACATCGACCCGAGCTTATTCTCGCTCTTTAATGAATCCCAGCGACTGATGAGCAACGCCAGGGAGGCGACAAAGGTCACCCCGATAAATATGAAAAACGCCGGACCGATTGCGGATTCCGCGAATGCGTGTACCGAGGAGAGCACGCCCGATCTGGTGAGGAACGTCCCGAAAATCACGAGGCTGTACGTCAGGATGATGAGGACCATGTTCCAGCGCTTGAGCATCCCTTTCTTCTCTTGCACCATGACAGAGTGAAGGAACGCCGTTCCAGTGAGCCAGGGCATGAATGCAGCAATCTCCACCGGATCCCAGCCCCAATAACCGCCCCATCCAAGCACGTCATACGCCCAGCGCCCACCCAGGATTAATCCCAGTGAGAGAAACAACCAGGCGACCAAAGTCCAGCGGCGTGTGATCCGGATCCAGCGGTCATCCGTCCTCCGGGTGATCATTGCGGCAATGGCGAACGCGAATGGGATGACAAAGGATACGAATCCTAAGTACAGCATTGGAGGATGTATCACCATACCCGGATGCCGCAGCAGGGGGTTCAAGCCTTGTCCATCCGCAGGTACGAGGGCGCTTGCCCCCTTGGGTTGGATCATGGCAGCTACCTGCTCGCCAGCCGGTGTGAGCCACAGCCGAACGAAGGGGTTTTCCTCGAAGAACAGGCTCAGGCTGAGGAAGAATGCCAATGTCACCATCGTCACGACGATCACCCACGGCAACAACTCGCGATCGCGATCCCATTTCCTCAAGCTCACTGCGCTGGCAAATGCGGCCATGAGCCAGGACCAGAACAGCAAGGAACCCTTCTGCCCGCCCCACAGCGCCGTTACCCTTAAATATGTGGGCATTGAATCACTGGTCACAGAGGCGACATACTGAAATTCATAGCGACCTTGCACAAGCAGCCAGATTAAGGCGAGTGCAGATACCGTGAGCAACGGAAAGGTCAGCAACATGGCATGCCTGGCGCTCTCGACGAAATCGGGTCTGTCCTTCATGGCGCCATAAGTAGCAGCACCGACGCCGTAGAGCGCGAGGATGAATGTGATTACGAGGGCAAAGAAACCAGCATCGGCGATCAGATGGTCCATCGGTTCACCACCAGTTTTTCTACAGCAGGATGAAGGGGGAAGGCTGTGCCTTCACTCGGCGATCTTCCCCGCGAGCCAGTACAGATCAACCTTCTTGAGCTTGGACAGGAATCTCTTCCTCATAGCGTGTTGGGCATTTGAGGAGCAATTCGTCGGCATAGAAAACACCATCAGCGCCAACCCGGCCAGTGATGATGGCTTGTGCTTCGTGGCGAAGCAGATCCGGCATCGGTCCGTAATACTCGACATCGAGCCGAGAAGCGGTTGGATCGGCGACAGCGGTATGCAGCACTTCCGCCAGCCCACCGGCTTTTTCGATCTCGTCCAGATCTCCGGGCACATTCACGATCGTGAATCGCAGTGTCAGCGACTTCGAGTCATATTCGACGGTGTCGCCATCCACAGCACCCGATATTTTAATATCCCGATCTGAGGCCTCTTCACCTTTGGATATCAACTCATCAATGGTCAGATAATATTGAGCAGATGCCTGAGTTGATGAAACAATCAAATAAACGACTGCGGCGACAATTAACAAGCCGCCGATTAAGAACTTTGTACTACCACCCCTACCAGCGTCCTTCACTTCCGTCATGCAAATGCCTCCTCGTTAGAAATCTAAATCTGTACAAAGCGGTGCAATTTTATCACCATTGTTGAGACCCATGGCTCAAGATTCGATCAACCAGAAGTCATACGAAATGGACTTAGGTTGAAGCGATATACGCCACAATTCTCAATCATCCCATAGATACATTAAGCAGAGATGAAGGCAGATAACGGCAAGGTTCAACCTGAAAGAAACCACTTGATCGCACCTCATCACCATCAACACCGATCCGGACGCACCTCAGTTCAACGAGGACGGCAGTGAGACCATGCCCTTTCTCACGCTCAGTTTCGCTTGCCAGGTCTGCCACATCAATGGCGCAACTCGGTCAAATGCAGGGCCCCACGCTCTATCGGGGACCTCGCTGACACCGCCTCCGGGTATCACGCCAGCGAGCAACGATTCTTAATAAGGAAGTACGAACAGGGTCGAGGGAATCCTCGACCCTGTTGTTTCATCATTTCAACCATCCCCAACTTACCTAAACTCTGCAACAAATATGCCTTTGGCGAGAACATGAAAACAAGATCAAATGAAGCTTGCCCCCGCTTTTTTATGATAGAGAGAAATCCTTTATCACCTTGACGCCCGGACCAATATGTTAGGTGTGACCTGAGCGCCTAACATAGAGCTCCTATCATCCGAGCTTATTACCGCTGATAACTCTCGCTTATTTGCTCTATCTGATATCTGCCAAATTCCCTCGATATGATAAACATCACCACCTTTTGAGAGCATCGGTACTGCCCCTTGGCAGGCTCTCCGATTAGCATCAAGTCATTGTTGGTACATATTATCGATATATGACATCGTTTTCACGATTTCGAAGGAATACAATTCCGTTAATATATTCCCCGGAATGGAGAACCAACTTATGCATAGAAGACGACAATATCGAGCCATCACGAAATGGCTTTTTCCAGTCTTGACGATCGCCATATTTTCCATCATTGGTGCTGTCTACGGCGGGGTAAGCTCAACATCCGCTGCCCCTGGTCTTAAGCCCTCACCTCAATCTGGGGATTACGGCGGACCAGAACAATGTGGCGCCTGCCATCAAGATCTGTATGAGCAGTGGCAAAGCACACGCCATGCCCAAGCCTTCTCGTCACCCATCTTCCAGCAGAATTGGGAGGAGCTAGGAGGAGAATTCGACTGCCTTGAATGCCATACAACCGGCTTTCAAAGAGGTCTCGGTGAGTATGCGTATGAAGGCGTGACCTGTGAATCATGCCATGGTGCCTTTGTGGAGGGACACCCTGAAGAGCGTATGCCCATCAATCCGGACCACAATCTATGCGCTAGCTGTCATGAGTCCACCACCGATGAATGGGAGCACAGTGGCCATGGTCAATCTGGGATCCAATGCCAGGCATGCCACAACCCCCACAAGCAAGAACCTCTTGCTCCTTCCGTCACTGAACTTTGCAGCAACTGTCATAAAGACCCTGGCGCATCCTTCACCCACGGCACCCACGCTGATGCCGGGCTCGAATGCAGTAACTGCCATATGTATACGAGCCCCCGCACGACTCACCCAATCGAAGGTCTCGTGCCTACTGGACATACATTCACGATCGGTTCCGAAGCTTGCATCGGCTGCCATCAAGACACCGTCCATTCACGTGATGAAATTATCAGGCTTCAGGGTGAGGTAACCACACTGGGCGATATCGATCCAGATGAATTGAGAAAGCTGGTCCAGGAACAAGAGGACGCCATCACGGAGCTTGAAACGAAGGGTTCCGTTCGCTTGTATACCGGCCTGGCCCAGGGCGCCATCGTCGGTCTCGCGGTCGGCGCGACCGTCGCCTGGGTGCTGAGCCGCAGCCTCAGAGTTGTCGAGGTGGAAGGAGACGAGGATGAGCAAGCCTCGGAAGAAGCTTAAGGCGGATTTAAACCGGCGCGATTTCGGTCTCATCGCAGGAGTCGCCGCAGGTTCGGCCGTCTTTGCACAGCTCGTTACCACAGGACCACTCTCCCCTTTTGGAGCCCTCAAACAACGGCAACTGAGCGGTGAAGACTCCGAACATGAAGAGGTCGATGATTACCATTGGGGTATGGTCATCGATCTCCACAAGTGCATCGGCTGCGAGTACTGCCAGAGAACGTGCAATGCCACCAATGATGTCAGTCCGGGAAAACCCTGGAACATCGTCGTTGAAGATGAAACCAATGCCGGACAAACCTTCTACTTCAGCCGACCATGCCTGCACTGCCAGCATGCACCCTGCGTGGAGGTGTGCCCGGTGAAAGCAACCTATGTTCGAGATGATGGACTTGTCATGATGGACTATGACCGCTGCATAGGATGCCGGTATTGTGAGGTTGCCTGTCCCTTTGACGCTCGAAAATTCAACTGGGAGGAGTGGGAAGGTGAAAATCCCTACATTCCCACATGGGGTATCCCTGAGGTCCCCCGTAGACCTCGCGGTGTGGTAGAAAAATGCACTTTCTGTGTCCAGCGCATTGATTACGGCTATGAGAACGGTCTCACCCCGGGTGAAGATTATGATGCGACACCTGCTTGCGTGAACATATGCCCGGTGGAGGCGCGCGTGTTTGGAAATCTACACGATCCAGAGAGCAATGTATCCAAATATCTCGATACATTTACGACCGTCCAGCTCAGGGATGAATTAGGTACAGATGCAAGCGTGTATTACATTCCTCCAGGGGAGGAGACATGACCACCACAACAATTACACAGAAAAGACCTTCCCTCTCACCAGCAGTCGTACTTTGGATTGGGATCATCGGTGTTTTCCTCATCATCGGCCTTTTTTCCGCATTTCTAGTTCTCAGGGATGGCTTGATTCTAACCAACCTCTCCGATTCGGTTCCCTGGGGCCTTTGGATCACCCTTGATCTCTCAGCGATTGCTCTGGGTGCTGGAGCTTTCACGCTCTCAGCCATCGTCTACATCTTCAACGTCAAACGCTTCCGACCCATCGTACGTTTAGCCATTTTGGTGGGGCTCATCGGCTATACAACTGCCCTGCTCACACTGGTCATGGACATCGGAAGACCAGATAGGTTCTGGCACCCCTGGGTGTACTGGAATGTGCACTCCGTGCTTTGGGAGATCACCTGGTGCATCACAATTTACCTCACCATCATGCTCATTGAGTTCGCTCCAGTGATCGCCGATCATTCCTTCTTTGATCGATGGCCAAAAGTGAGGGTGGTCGCTGGCAAATTGCACAAATTAGCACCCTTCCTTGCCGTAGCTGGCTTGCTCATTTCCCTGTTGCATCAGTCCTCGCTAGGGGCGACCTATGGGATACTCAAAGCCAGGCCCATCTGGTTCAAACCCAGCATGCCGATCATGTTCATCGTCTCTGCGATCGCCGTCGGCCCCGCGATTACCATGGCGCTCGCATGGATCGTGGAGTGGGTATCAGAAGGGCGCAAGAAGCTGCCTCACGACATCCTCTATTCCATCGCTCGATTTAGCGGTATAGCACTGCTGGTGTATGCCTACATTAAATTCTGGGACTTGGCCGCTGTAGCCTATTATGGCCGCACACCCGGATCCGAGACCGCATTTGAGGTCTTGAATACCTTTACGCCTTACGGATTTGGATTCTGGGTCGTGGAGATCATACTCGGCATCGTAATCCCGGTTATTCTTTTTCTGCACCCTCGATTCCGGAAGAACCCAGGAGCGCTTGTGGTGGGAGCATTGCTCGCTGCACTTGGTCTGGTTTTCAGCCGATGGAATGTAACAGTTTCTGGCCTCATCGTCCCGCTGACATACGCCTTGGGGACTCTTTTCCAGGTGCCGCCAGCGGAATACTCTCCCAGTCTTGTGGAGTGGGGCGTAGCAGTCGGTGTGTTGGGCTATGTGATGCTGCTATTCACAGTTGCCGTATACTTCTTGCCGATTTTTGAATACAAGGACGAAACTGGACACTGATCACAATTTGACAGGACGGTTATATTTAAGAGATGATAGACGTACACAGTTGTGTACGTCTTATCTTTTAGACGGAGTTGGAGGGACTATCATGCGCGATCCTGGTTTCATCCTTTCCGCCCTACTCGTCATCCGGCTCCTGCTCCCGTTGGCCATCTTACTAACCATCTCCTCGATCGTACACCACCAGGGCTGGATCACGGATTAAGCAGCTACGAACCAGAACGAATCAAGCATCACCTTTGAGTAATCTCGGTTGTTACGCGTGGAAGGGCATTCAAAACCCTGATTCCACTTGAACAACCAAAGAGCATCAAACCCCAAGGCTTTCATCTTTTCATAGGGTGCCTTCATTATCCATCGATCCATCGCCCCATTCCTTCAATTTCGCGGATCCTTCTCCAGAGTAAATTCAGATGCACGAAAGTGCGTGAAAGTGTTAAAATACGCCTCTGGTCTGAAGTCGATAAGAGAGGCATGAAACAGGTACCCTATTGACTTCATCATCAAAACTAATCAATTCAGGACATGATGAATTCCAATGAGTTCTGCTAGACCCACCGATCTCCCATCAGGAACATCCCCTTCCTACCTGGCAATAGAAGGAAAGAAACACCTCAAATCACAGCAGATGCGTCTTTCACTTTTAACAAGCCATCTACGAGATGATAAGATCCGCTTTCTAACAGTTCGGCAGAGCATCCTCGGCGTGAACCCATGAAGACGCGTTTATGGGTCTTGCCCCTGGCAGCGGGTTTATTCTTGCTCGCGGCTGTCATCCCATTATTAATCGCATCCCCTGTCCATGGACAAAGTATTAGCAATGATACTTGCCTTGAATGCCACAGCGATCCAACATTGGTGATGCAATTAGACAATGGCGACTTCATGTCGGTCTTTGTCGACGAGGATGAATATATCCACTCTGTCCACGGCGAAGGTGGCTACGCATGTGTTCAGTGTCACACAGATATTGGCGAATACCCCCACCCGGAATCGAATTACGCCGATAGACGGGATTTATCCCTCCAGCTCTACAATGCTTGTTTCCGTTGCCACTCTGGTCAGTATGAGAAAACGCTCGATAGCGTTCATCAGCAGGCTCGTGATGAAGGTGTGCGAGATGCCGCTCTATGTACCGATTGCCATGGCTCTCATGATGCTCAGCGCCTCACCGATCCAGAGACAGGCGAACTTACACCCGAAGCCCGGGGGGCTATCCCGCTGACCTGTGCGCAGTGTCACAATGAGATCTATGAGAAATACCTCGATAGCGTTCACGGTTCGGCTCTCACCGAGGGCAACCCGGACGTGCCTACTTGCATCGATTGCCACGGCGTGCACGGCATTGAAGATCCTTCAACTACAACCTTTCGACTCCAATCACCTGCCCTGTGTGCCGATTGCCATTCTGACGATGACCTGATGGAAGAGTATGAGCTATCTACAGACGTACTCGACACTTACGTAGCCGATTTCCATGGGACAACGGTGAAAATGTTTGAGAAAGTTACACCTGATGCAGATACCAACAAGCCCGTCTGCTACGATTGTCATGGGATCCATGATATCAAACGCAATGATGACCCCGAGAAGGGGCTTCATGTGCGGGAGAATATCCTGACTCGCTGCCAGGTGTGTCATCCAGATGCAACCGCCAATTTTCCTGATTCCTGGCTCTCGCACTACATTCCTTCACCCGAGAACACACCCTTGGTGTATTACGTGAATTTGTTCTATTCCATCTTGATCCCCGTTGTAGTGGGCGGGATGACCGTGCTGGTTGGACTTGATGTATTCACAGGCCTCCGTCTTCGTTCGAAGCGCCGAGCCAACAAAAACGAGCAACTCGTTCC
>JBGUDT010000046.1:3361-5723 GCA_041821665.1 Anaerolineales bacterium | reverse complement strand
TCCTCAGATTTGAGCGGGCCAAGAGGATCGAACATGCTGCGCTGCTCATCTCGATGACGATCTTGGCACTCACAGGGCTCCCACAGAAGTTCCCAGACGCCGTCATCAGCACCTTCGTGATCGATCTTCTCGGTGGTATTGAGACTACGCGCATCATTCATCGTACCTCCGCGATCATCCTGGGTGCGGTCGCGATATACCACGCCATCGCAGTCGCCTATCGACTCTATGTCCGCCGGATATCCTGGAGCATCCTGCCTGTCCTACAGGATTTCAATCACCTCTTACAGGACTTGAAATTTTATTTTGGTTTGAGGAAAGAGCGCGCTCGTTATGACCGCTATTCCTATGCCGAAAAGGTCGAATACTGGGCAGTGGTCTGGGGAACGGTCTTGATGGGTGTCACTGGGTTTATGATGTGGAACCCCATTGCGACGGCGAATTTGCTGCCCGGACAGGTCATCCCAGCCGCAAAGGTGGCTCATGGTTTGGAAGCCATCCTTGCTGTGCTCTCCATACTAATTTGGCATGTCTATCACGTCCATCTACGGCACTTCAACAGGAGCATGTTCACAGGATTTCTCTCTAGAGAAGAGATGGAAGACGAGCACCCTACTGAACTCGAACGATTGAATACAGGGAGGGGACATACGGACCCCCCACGCACCGTTCGTCGCAAGCGCGAGATGATTTTTTTCCCGATTGCGGCATTCATAGGCGCCTTTATGTTTGCAGGACTTTTCGCCTTCGTCACCTTCGAGCAAACCAGCATCACCACCTTACCACCAGGTGAATCGGCCGCGGCCTTCTCAACACGCATACCCCCAGCAACTGCCACGCTCCCACCTTCTCCAACCCCGGCCGAAATACAGGCAGCTTCCTGGAATGGCGGGTTCGAAGCCCTCTTCCGTAACCGCTGCGGGAATTGCCATGGCGTGACTTCCGTTGGTGGTCTCACTTTGAATACTTATCCGGATGCATTGATCGGAGGGGACAATGGTCCAGCCATCGTTCCCGGTAGTCCAGAAAACAGCCTTCTTGTTCAAGTTCAGCTTGAAGGGGATCACCCAGGTCAATTGACCGAAGATGAACTGACACAGGTGATAGAGTGGATCGCTGCGGGCGCGCCCGAGAATTAAGTCAATATCCTATTTCCACCTAATTTGTGCGATAATAAGCCCTCCCACATTCAAAAATCGCTGCGGAGGCGCTCTATGTTGAAACGTTTCACGTCCAGGTTGCGTGACTTTTTTCTGCCCTCATCCAACTCACCCATTTTGGTACGGTTGCTACCCTTCGTCGTTCTTGGAGGGATCTCGCTGTTCGTGTTATCTGCCGGTGTATATACCTGGGAATACACAAACTCGCCTGAATTCTGCGGCACCGCCTGCCACACCATGCCGCCGGAGTACACAGCATACCTTGCCTCACCTCACGCGCGCGTCGCTTGTGTTGATTGCCATATTGGTAAAGACTTCATCACCACGCGCGTCACGCGCAAGGCGGGCGATCTTCGCCACATCATCGCCCAGACATTCAAGACATACGAATATCCCATCCGTGCGCATGAACTGCGCCCGGCGCGAGAAACCTGCGAGCGCTGCCACTTCCCGGAGAAATTCTCCGACGACAGCCTGAGGGAGATCGAGCGCTTCCTCCCGGATAACGCCAATACCCCCACATCGATTTTCCTGACGCTGAAAACTGGGGGCGGCACAAAGCGAGAAGGACTCGGGCGAGGGATCCACTGGCACATCGAGAACGAGATCAATTACCTATCCCTCGACCCGGAGGAGCAGGAGATACCATACGTGCAGGTCGTGAACGACGATGGCACGATCACCGAATTCATCGACGTCGAATCCGATATCGATATTTCGGCGATCGAACCTGAGGACCTTAAAGAAATGGACTGCACCACCTGCCACAACAGGATCAGCCATCTCATTCTCCCCCCAGAAGATACCGTTGACGAGCTGCTCAATCGAGGGCTGATCTCACCGACAATCCCCGAGATTCGTCTCAAGGCTGTAGAAGCCCTGGAAACCAAGTATGAAACGGTGGACATGGCGATGAACGGGCTCGCCGGACTGGAAGGTTATTATCGGGTTGTCTATCCCGAGTTCTATGAGCAAAACGCAGATCTCATTAAGGATGCTATCGAGCAACTTCAGAACGCCTACCAGAAGAGCGTGTTCCCGGAGCAGAAGGTGGATTGGGACAGCCATCCTTCGAACATCGGGCACAAGGAAACGCCGGGGTGTTTCCGCTGCCATGATGGCAAGCACCTCAACGAAGCTCAGGAGGCGATCCGCCTCGAGTGCAATATCTGTCACTCCATCCCCACTGTCGTTGGTCCCTC
>JBGUDT010000046.1:0-3129 GCA_041821665.1 Anaerolineales bacterium | reverse complement strand
TCCCAGCTTCCAGAGCCTGCTGAAACAATTACAATCACTGGTCCAGTCAATTTCGAGAACACTATCGGGCCACTATTTAAAACCCGCTGTATTTCATGTCATGGTGAAGATGGGATTCAAGGTCTGGATTTGAGCCACTTCACGAGTGCGCTAGATGGCGGCATCAGTGGCCCAGTGATTATCCCCGGTGATCCAGATGCCAGTCTTATCGTGCAGCGTCTTACCGGGCAGCAGCCGCATTTTGCCCAACTCACTCCTCAAGAGCTGGAGCTATTGATAGAGTGGATTGCCTCTGGCGCGGCTGAAGGATAAATTACTTGTGAGGTCATTTGATGAGGGATCAAGAAAAGGAACTTAATCGCAGGGATTTCCTGGCTGCATCTACATGGGCGATCGGAATATTTATTGGCTTGGGGATCGCTGTTCCAGCAGCCTACTACATCATCGGGCCTGCTCTGCAAGAGTTAGACAATCAAGAATGGATTCTCCTGGGTTCCACATCCAAAGTTGAACCAGGAACGCCAACACTCTTCAAAGCCAAAGTCGAACGGCAAACGGGTTGGATCGTAAACGAGGAAGAGATCGCCGTCTATGTGCTTACGGATGATGGAAGAAATTTCATCGCCATGTCCAATATATGCACACACCTCGGCTGTCGGGTTCGATGGATCGGGGATCAGGAGCAATTTTTCTGTCCTTGTCACAACGGCGTCTTTGGCAAGCGGGGCGAAGTCATTTCAGGCCCTGTACCACGACCGCTCGATCAGTATCAGGTGAAAGTGGAAGACGATCAGCTTTATATGTTGGGAGGGTAGGATGACGACAAGGATAGGTACCTGGCTCGATGATCGGGTCGGTTGGCGCACTGTCTGGAACACCGTCTTTGTTCGCAAGGTCCCTAAAGTTAATTGGTGGTACACGCTCGGAAGCGCGGCTTTATTTGTCGTCATACTCCAGGGTGTCACCGGTATCCTGCTCACCATTTATTATGTGCCGTCACCTGATCAAGCATATGACAGCGTTCAGTACATCACGACACAGGTTCCCGCAGGCTGGCTCATCCGCGGGGTGCATCATTGGGGCGCGAGCCTGCTGGTTATTCTGTCGGTGCTGCACATGGTCCGGGTGATCTACTACGGAGCTTATAAGTACCCTCGGGAAATCACCTGGTTCACTGGCGTGGGGCTTCTGGTTGTAGTGATCGGTTTCGGGTTCACAGGCTACTTGCTGCCCTGGGATCAAAAAGCCTTTTGGGCGACCACAGTAGGAACTCGCATCGCCGAGGTTACCCCGCTTGTTGGCGACACCCTTCTGCGTATCATGCGTGGCGGCCAGGAACTCACAGCCGTCACCCTGACACGGTTCTTTGGAGTTCATGTGTGGGTCTTGCCTGCTATGCTGATCGCGTTGCTCGCTTTTCATCTCTACCTCATCGTCAAAATCGGTATCAGCGATGTCCCAGAAAAGGGGGAATAGTCGATGAACGAGCAGGAAAAGCGGGAAAGTCAGGAACGTTACAAGGAGAAGAAGGAGAAGGGTATCCTATTCTTCCCCGACTTGATTTTCAAGGACGCCATCATCGCATTGGTCATTTTCATCGGCCTGCTCGCACTTGCATATTTCATCGGTGCTCCGCTTGAGGAGCGGGCAAATCCGGCCGACGCCCTCTACACGCCCAAACCAGAATGGTACTTCCTTTTTCTATTTCAACTCTTGAAATATTTCCCTGGATCGCTGGAGGTTTTCGGGGTTATTGTCCTACCTACGATCGCATTTCTGTTGCTTGTTGCGCTCCCGTTTCTTGACAGGTCGCCGAACCGGCACTACCGCAGTCGATTGATCTGGGTTGGTATTACTGTGGTTCTCGCCATCGGCATCATCGGCTTAACCGTACAAGCCTTTCTTGAGGCGCCACCACCTGTCGAGGTTGCTCAGGGTGATCAAACTGCAGCCTTGTATGTCGAAAACTGCGCACCCTGCCATGGCGCTTCGATCCGGGTCTCCTCAGGCACCGATCTTCACAACCTCATCGCCGAGGGAAAACACGAGGACATGCCTGCCTGGAGCGCCGATCTCACCTCCGATGAGATCGACTCATTGGCGGGTTTTGTCCTTTCCCCTGGCGGAAGCCAGCTCTTTGTAACGTACTGCGGCGCGTGCCACACAGCTCCGGCGCTCGTCGCTGAAGAGCCACTGGAGTTGAAGCGCGCCCTGGATGAGGGGGCCGCTTTCGACGCTCACGCTGATCAAGATCTCGCTCACCTTGATGACATAACATCCGAAGAGCGCACAACGCTTCTCAACTTCCTCGTTGTGCCTGATGGACAACGCTTGTTCGCAACGAACTGTGCGCCCTGTCACGGCCGAGCCGTATCCTACAGCGGTGATGAAGCAGCTCTTGAGGGCCTGATCCGCGATGGTGGTGCGCACCTTGAAATGCCATCATGGCGAGAAACACTTTCAGGTACTGAGCTCGAATCCCTCGCGCGATATGTGGTAGAACCTACCACTGACGACAATGGTGCAGCTCTGTTTGAACAGTACTGCACGGAATGCCACGGCTCGCGCATCCCAGGCGCAGCCGATATCGACGACGCACGCGAGATCATCGCCAGCGGGGGAGCGCATGAGACCATGCCTGTTTGGGGAGATATATTGACCGACGAACAGGTCGCTGCGCTCGTCGCCTACACACAGAGTGCTGCCAGTGGAGCCCCCTCTGAAGTCGGTCAGAAGCTCTATGCACAGAATTGCACCTCCTGCCACGGGGACTTCGGCGAAGGCGGCGCAAACCCCGCTCGACCCGGGGACATCATTGCCCCCATCAGCACTTCGGAATACCTGAAGACGCGCGACGATCTCACGCTCAGATCCGTGATCGCACAAGGTCAGCCGAATTTCGGTATGGCACCTTTCGGGAATGCGTTCGGCGGTCCGCTGGATGACTCTGAGATTGAAACAATTGTGACGTTCATGCGATCCTGGGAAGCAAATCCACCGGTTGAGCTGCCCCCCGAAGTCGTCTCCGATACTTCCGCTCCCTTAGGTGGGGAGGAGATCTATGCTGGACTTTGCTCCCAGTGTCATGGTTATGCGGGGGAGGGCGGGGTTGGACCAACCCTGAGCGAC
>JBGUDT010000045.1:7088-19264 GCA_041821665.1 Anaerolineales bacterium | reverse complement strand
CTACCCGCCATTAATGGTGACTAGACTTGATGGGGATTTCCCCGGGAGGATTTACGCGCCCGTGTTCGAGTGCTCTCCCTTAAAAATTTAAGTCAGACAGGAGCCAGAAATGTCTACGAAAACGAAACGCAAACTCGTTCCCTATGATGGAAATGCCGCCGCTGCCCATGTGGCGTATGCGACGAACGAAGTCATTGCCATCTATCCCATAACGCCGTCTTCACCGATGGGCGAGATCGCGGACGAGAAGGCCGCGAGCGATGAGCCCAATATCTGGGGAACAGTACCTGTTGTCGTCGAGATGCAAGCGGAGGGAGGCGCCGCAGGAGCAGTGCATGGGGCATTGACTACCGGGTCGCTTACAACCACCTTTACGGCCTCACAGGGCTTACTCCTTATGATCCCGAATATGTACAAAATAGCGGGGGAGCTTACGCCGGCGGTCTTTCATATCGCCGCCCGATCATTGGCTGCACAAGCCTTGTCAATTTTTGGAGATCATAGTGATGTGATGGCGGCTCGCGGGACCGGGTGGGGGATGCTCGCTTCGAGCAACCCCCAGGAAGTCATGGATATGGCGCTCATCGCACAAGCATCGAGCTTGAAATCACGTGTGCCCTTCCTACACTTCTTCGATGGGTTCCGCACGTCACATGAGATACAGAAGATCGAAGAACTTACGCACGATGATATGCGCGCCCTCATCGATGATGAGGATGTCTTTGCACACAGGATGCGTGGGCTATCACCTGATCACCCAAGCATCCGTGGGACAGCGCAGAACCCGGATGTCTTTTTCGCTGCCCGTGAGACGGTAAATCCGTTCTACTTGAAGACGCCGGAAATCGTCCAGGACGCGATGGATCGCTTCGCCAAGGTTGTGGGGCGGGATTATCATCTCTTTGATTATGTGGGCGCGCCAGATGCCGAACGTGTTGTCGTCATGATGGGTTCGGGGGCCGATACCATGCATGAGGTGGTGGCGTTCTTGAACGACCAGGGTGAGAAAGTCGGATTGGTGAAAGTGCGACTTTATCGCCCATTCATGAACGAGGCATTCGTAAATGCGTTGCCTGACACCGTTAAGTCAATCGCAGTCCTGGATCGAACTAAGGAGCCGGGCGCTGCGGGGGAGCCCATGTACCTCGATGTGCAAAATGCCATCAGCGAGGCCGTCACCGAAGGGATGATCCTCGCGAAAAACAGGCCGAATGTCGTGGGTGGGCGCTACGGTTTGGGGTCAAAAGAGTTTAATCCAGGCATGGCAAAATCCGTCCTCGATAATCTCGCGGAGAAGAAACCTAGGAACCATTTCACGGTCGGGATCATCGACGATCTGACCGGAAGCAACCTGCCCTGGGATGCTGATTTCTCTTCGACATCGGAAAAGGTTCATCGCGCTATGTTCTACGGTCTCGGAGCTGACGGCACTGTGGGCGCGAATAAAAACTCGATCAAGATCATTGGCAAAGCCACAGATTTCTACGCGCAGGGTTATTTCCAGTACGACTCAAAAAGGGCGGGTTCTATGACGATCTCGCACCTGCGTTTCAGCCCAGAACCGATCCGGAGCACATACTTCATCGATCAAGCTGAATTTCTGGCCTGTCATGCATTCCAGTTCCTCGAACGCTACGATATGTTGAAACACCTGAAAGAGGGCGGGACGTTCTTGCTGAACAGCCCGTTCCCGGTTGAAGAAGTCTGGGATCAACTTCCCCTTCCTGTTCAAGAGGCATTGATTGCAAAGAGGGCGAAATTCTACATTATTGATGCCTATTCTCTGGCGAAGTCCTTGGGACTGGGCGGTCGGATTAACATCATTATGCAAACGGCTTTCTTTGATATCTCGGGTGTGCTGCCTAAAGACCAGGCGCTCGATATGATCGAGATGGCTGTCGAAGACACCTATGGCGACAAGGGCAAAGCCGTGGTGGATATGAACATCAAGGCCGCCAACCTGGCGAAAGAGCGCATTCACGAGGTCGAAGTACCATCGAAAGCAACCAGCAAACGATCGATGCTCTCGCCCGTGCCTGAAGGAGCGCCCAAATTTGTTGAGGACGTGACAGCAGAAATCATCGCACGACGTGGAGACGATCTACCTGTTTCGCTATTGCCTATGGATGGCACCTATCCAACCGGGACCACGAAGTTTGAAAAGCGGAACATCGCCCTCGAGATCCCGGTTTGGGATCCAGAAGTGTGCATCCAATGCAATCAATGTGCGTTCGTTTGTCCGCATGGCACAATTCGACCGAAACTTTACAAAGCCAGCGATGTGAACGGAGGCGCCCCTGATGGTTGGCAGATGGTGCCGGCAAAAGGACGTGGTCTGGAAGACTACGTCTATACACTGCAGGTCGCACCGGAAGATTGCACCGGATGCGGTAACTGCGTCTATGTCTGTCCGGCCTATGCGAAGGATGAAAGTGGGAACAAGACCGAGGAGAAGGCGATTAATATGGCGGAACAGCCGCCGATTCGGGAAATGGAAGTCGCCAAGTGGGATTATTTCCTCACAATCCCCGACCCGGAGCTCTCGCTGTTCAACCGCTTCACCACAAAGGGATCACAGTACATGCCGACCATGTTCGAGTTTTCTGGAGCGTGTGCGGGATGTGGAGAGACACCCTACGTAAAGCTTCTTACCCAGCTCTTCGGCGATCGTATGATCATCGCAAACGCCACAGGCTGTTCGTCGATCTTTGGAGGCAATCTCCCCACCACGCCTTACGCTCCCAGGTACGATGGGCGCGGTCCAGCATGGTCGAATTCGCTTTTCGAGGATAATGCCGAGTTTGGTTTCGGGATGCGCCTGACCGTAGAAAAGCTCACACAGTACGCTCTTGAAAGGTTAGAGACAGTTAAATTAGATGGCAAGGCCAAGCTGGCGGAGGAGATTAAGTCCGCCGATCTGAGCACGCAGGAAAACATCGAGGCGCAGCGTGAGCGGGTGGAAGAGATGCGCACCTATCTCGAAAAAGACGGGGGCGATGATGCCAGGCATTTGCTAAGCGTGCTGGACTTCCTCGTGCCCAAATCTGTCTGGATCCTGGGAGGCGACGGTTGGGGGTATGACATCGGCTACGGTGGATTGGACCATGTGCTTGCCCAAGGGCGGGACGTCAACGTCCTCCTCATGGATACAGGTGTGTACTCCAATACCGGTGGACAAGCATCCAAGGCTACGCCTCGCGCTGCGGTTGCCAAATTTGCTGCCGCAGGCAAGGACATGCCCAAAAAGGACCTTGGTGCGATTGCAATGACATACGGCAACATCTATGTGGCACAAGTTGCCTATGGCGCCAACATGACACAGCTGGTGAAAGTATTCCAGGAAGCCGAAAGCTATGAAGGTCCTTCCCTGATCATTGCCTACAGTCACTGTATCGCGCATGGCATCGATATGAGGACTGCCACGGACCTTCACGACGATGCTGTGAAGAGCGGGTTCTGGCCGCTGTTCAGGTATGATCCTCGATTGGGTGATGAAGGTAAGAACCCGCTACAGTTGGACTCGAAAGTGCCCACCGAAGACATCGAAACATTCATGTACAAACAAAACCGGTTCCGGGTGCTGCGTCAGACGGACCCAGATCGCGCCGGAATGCTCCTTGAGGCGATACGCAACGATGTGATCACACGGTGGAAGTTTTATGAGCAGATGGCGAATTTGGATATATAGTCTCAAAACAAGCTAACAAAATCCGCATGGTTGATGCCATGCGGATTATATTTTAACTTGGTTTAGATCTCTTATCCCTGCCAATATATTCAGATAACCCCGCGAGATAGATACCACTCGTAAGTTTCTTCAACCGCCTGTCGAAAACTTTTCGTGGCCGGAACACTGAGCTCAAGACGCGCCTTTGCGGCATCACAGAACACGTCATAGCGGCTCATGCGGAGATGGTTGCTGTCAAAAGGAAGATGGAGGAACGGGCGAGTCCAATCGGCGAGGTAAGCTCCAGGCTCGGTGATCCAAACGGGCACCTTCAACCAGGGTGGCTTTCGGCCGACGACCTCGTTGATCGTGGTGATCGCGTCGTAATAAGTCAGATTCTCGCCGCCAAGGATGTAGCGCTCGCCTGAAACTCCACGCTTGAGTGCAGCAACGTGACCCGCGACCACGTCATCGATATGCACATAGTTTGTGCCCCCTCTTGGGTAGAAAAAACCCCAACCGCGGGCCGATTCCGTCACCATCGAACCCCCGATCTGGTTGACATCCCCCGCGCCGAGCACGATGGATGGATTAAGAATGACCACATCCAGTCCTTGATGAAGGAAGCGAAGCGCCTCCTGCTCGGCTTGATACTTCGAATATCCGTATCGGAATTTGTCTGGAGGGAGATTAAAAATATTTTCTTCGGTGAGTAGTGCACCATCATCTGGAACACCCATGGCAGCGAGCGAACTGGTGAGGACCACGCGCTTTACTCCGGCATCAAGCGCGGCCTTGAGTACATTCCGGGTTCCATCGACACTGGTTTGGGTGACAGAGTCGGGATCTCGCCAATACGCCGATTGTGCTGCGGCATGAAAGACATAGGTGACATCTTTGAGCGCTGGTTTTAAACTTTCCGCGTCAAGGATGTTCCCAACGCACAACTCCACGGGGAGTCCTTCCAGCATGGTTAGCGAGGAAGTCTTCCGGTGGAGTGCGCGTACTGTATAGCCGCTGTCCAAGAGCGAGCGGCAAAGAGAAGAACCGACAAACCCGGTCGCGCCGGTTACAAGAACTGGTTCAATCAATCAAGCCCAGCTCCCGACCGACATCGCCCATGATATTCAATGCGCGGTCGATATGAGCATCTGTGTGAGTTGCGATATAGCTTGTTCGAAGCAGAGATCGTCCTTCGGGAACGCCAGGTGGCACAAATGCGTTTGTATAGACACCGGCCTCGAAGAATTTCTTCCAGGCGATGATCGTATCTTGCATATCTCCGATGATCAAGGGGATGATCGGGGACACGCTCGGGCCGGTGTCGAAGCCCATGTCGTTCAGCCCGGCTCGCATTCGTGCGGTTACTTCCCACAGGCGATCGACCCTCTCGGGCTCCGTTTCCATAATGTCGAGTGCCGCGAGAGCGGCAGCCACATTGGAGGCAGGCATCGCAGCACTGAAAATCAATGAACGGGCATTGTGCTGGATATAGTGGATGATGTCCTCATCCCCTGCTACGAATCCGCCAAGTGAAGCGAACGATTTACTGAAAGTTCCCATGATGAGATCGACATCGTCCGTGAGACCAAAATGCTCGGAAGTCCCTCGCCCCCTGGCCATCACACCCATACCATGCGCATCGTCCACCATCAGTCGGGCGCCGTGTTTCTTGCAGACAGGGATCATATCCGGCAAATTCGCAAGATCTCCGAGAACACTATATAGACCATCGACAACAACCAGCGCACCACAGTCATCACTAAGTTTTTCAAGCACGGTGTCGAGATGCTCCATGTCGTTGTGCCGGAATCGACGAAGATCACCGAGTGATAACATCGCCCCATCGATGATGCTGGCGTGGTCCTCTTTATCCGAGACAACCGAATCGCCCCTCCCGACGAGGCAAGAGATCACGCCTAAATTCACCTGGTAACCGGTGCTGAATACAAGAGCGGCATCTTTTCCGGTGAATTTTGCTAATCGACGCTCCAGTTCGAGGTGAAGTTCAAGTGTGCCGTTAGCGAGCCTAGAACCCGTGCAACTGGTTCCAAATTCGTTTGTGGCGTCGATCGCTGCTTGGCGCACACGAGGATCGGTCGTAAGACCGAGGTAATTATTTGAGCCCAACATGAGCACCCGTCTACCTTCGATGACGGCTTCTGTGCCCTCGCTGTTGTGGATTGGAATAAAGTATGGATAAAGTCCAGCCGCTTGTGCTATACGCGCGAGCGTATAGTTGTAACACTTCTCAAATATGTCCATTTGGAAAATCCTTTCAGGAGCCCCCGCCTGAAATGTAAAGAATAATTCCAGATTGTCTAGATGCCGGCGCGATCAAGGGGTTGCGGGGATCTCTCGTGTGTCTGATGGTGTATGATCAAAATGATGGCATCCGGCCAAATGAGGATATGCTTTCCGTACGAGAAAGTCAACTGTCTAGAGGTTGATCCAGGCTTTCGGAGGAAATGCTCGATCGCGATGAACTGCCTCAAGTATTAAGAATTGAGTCGTGGATTCCATGCAGCTAAAGAGCTTGTCTTGACTCGCCGCGATACGACTGTATAATCGATTTCACAAAATTAATGGTTGATACCAACCTTAAAACGACGTGCGTGAAGAAGATCCCTCAAGAAACCATACCAGAGAGCTGCCGGATGGTGCGAGGCAGCATGGATCGCCAGGGAGATCCACTTCATCGGCCATTTGATGGCCCGTCCGCCTCCGCAGGGGCACGAACACTGCCGTAAGGAGACCGGGTTCGCCCGTTACAGCGAAAAGAGGCCGCAAGTGCGGTGAAAGCAGGTGGCACATACGGGGCGCCTCCTCGTCCTGCGAGATGGGGAGGCGCTGTGCGTTCAAGAGGCAGGAGGTGCGTGGTGATCGACATACGCTTGATTCGGGAGAACCCCAAAGAAGTGCAAGAGGCTATCAGCAGCTTAGGCGCCGACGCGCCTATCGACGAGATCGCACGCCTGGATGAACGGCGGCGTGACATCCTCCAGGAATTGGAAGATCTTCGCCACCAGCGCAATGTGACCTCCAAGCAGATCGGTCAAATGAAGGATGAAGAGAAGCGGAAGCAGCTCATCGAAGAGATGGGCGGTGTTAACGACTCCATAAAGACGTTTGAAAAAGAGCTCCGAAATGTAGAAGAAAACCTGGAAGAGCTCATGTACCAGGTTCCAAACCTGCCCCATGAAAGCGTACCAGTGGGGGAAGACGAGAGCGAAAACAAAATCGTTCGAGAGGAAGGGAAGCCCAAAACAGAGGCTGAGTTCGGGTTTGCGCCCTTACCTCATTGGGATCTGGGTCCTCAGTTGGGTATCATCGATTTCGAGCGCGGGGTCAAGCTCTCGGGGAGTCGCTTCTATGTGCTCTATGGCCTGGGTTATCGTCTACAGCGAGCATTGATTAACTGGATGATCGATTTTCATGTCACCCAGCACGGATACACGGAGGTTTACCCGCCAGCGATCGTAAAGGAAATTTGTATGTGGGGCGCCGGTCAGCTACCAAAGTTCCGCGACAATATCTACCAGGATATTGAAGACGATCTGTGGTTGGTAGGCACGGCTGAAATCCCGCTCACGAACCTGCATCGGGACGAAATCGTGGAAGCAGATAAGCTGCCCATCAAATATGTGACTCATACGCCCTGTTTCAGGCGGGAAAAATTCTCCGCAGGCCGTGATGTGCGCGGGATCAAGCGAGGACATCAGTTTGATAAAGTCGAAATGTACCATTTCACCACGCCGGAAGCATCCTACGGTGAGCTTGAGCAAATCGTGCGAAATGCTGAAGATATCTGTCGGGCGCTAGAGATTCCCCATAGGGTAGTCGAGATGGTGACCGGCGATCTTGGATTTGTAGCGTCCAAAAAATATGATGTGGAGATGTGGGCTCCCGGTTGTGGCGAATGGCTAGAGGTGAGCTCGTGCAGCAACTGCGAGACATTTCAGGCGAGGCGATCCAATATACGCTTCCGAGCCGATGCCAAGGCCAAGCCAGAATTTGTGCACACGCTCAATGGCTCCGGGCTCGCTTTACCGCGGACGGTTATTGCTGTTTTGGAAAACTACCAGCAGGAAGATGGCAGCGTCATCGTACCTGAGGTGTTGCGCCCCTGGATGGGGGGCGTTGAAGTTATCCGAATAGAAGAGGCTGGATGAAAAACACGATTGTAACGGTACTCGTCGGTCTGATAATGCTCCTTGGGCTCTTGGGCATCGTCATTCCGATCCTCCCGGATCTGCTTCTAATTTGGGGCGGTGCGCTTGCCTATGGACTGATCGTGGGCTGGGGGACGATTGGACCATGGATGTTCGCCGTCATCACGCTGCTCGGCATATTTGGAGGGTTAGCTGAAGGATGGGTGACGGGTGTAGGTGCGCGTAAAGGAGGCGCATCTTTATGGAGCGTACTTGGTGGATTCGCACTCAGTCTTGTCGGCCTCCTCGTTCTAGGCCCCTTGGGGTTCCTTATCGGGCTATTGCTGGGGATATTTCTACTTGAATTATTTCGTCACAGGAATGTCAAACATGCTGCTCGTGCGACAACGGGCACGGGTTTGGGGTATGGCGCGTCTTTCGTGGTTAAGTTCATTTTCGGGTTGGGGATGATCGCAGCCTGGCTCGTCTGGGCGTTTATGGGGTGATCATGCTCCTGGAGAGAAAAACACCAGGCCCAATCCGCGCCTGTTAAGACCTTCCCTTGTCCAATAGTCCACAAGCGTGGATCGATCTCCCAGCGCCTTGAGGAGTGGTTGGATCACATCCTCGTGATCAATCGAGGCGAGTGCACGCGCCGCCTCGATCCTTCCATGAGGGCGTTGTCTTTCCAGAATATCAACCAAAGCAGGGATAGAATCCTCCCCGAGTGCGATAAGCGCATCGGTCGCCAGACGTGCGAGGAGAGGATCCTCATCACATAGAAATTGGACCAGGGCAGGTAATGTCGTGGGGTTCGGTTGCCTGCGTAATCCTAGAAGTGCGCTGTATCGGACGATGAGGTCTGGATCGCTCAAGCCGCGAAATAATGCCGGCTGTGAAGCAGGATGGTGGAGATGAGAAAGCGCACTGATCGCCAAAGCGCGCTTTTCAGAATCGGTTGAAATTAGCAGCTCATTTATAACTGGGATTGCGGCTTCTGCGTAATTGATGAGAAGAGCATGGACCTGTTCTACTTGCTCATCATCACTGACATCCAACTCGTGAAGGAGAGCGTGAAGGTCCTCCATACAGCGAGGAGCTCAATCTCCAGGTGGTGGGACAGGAAGGTCATCCACAGCGACCGTGACCCACTTATCTCCTTCTTCAATCAGCATTACGGGGATATCGTCTTTGATCGGGTATTTACGTCCGCAATCCGCTTCCTGGCAAATAAGCCAGGCTTCCTTATGGTATGTGAGCAATCCTTCGTGATCTCGCACACACGCAGGACAGCGAAGTATTTCTAGAAGATCTTCACTGATCATATTCAACTCCTGAGAGTTCGGCTTTCAATTCAGAAAGATAGACGATGACTGGCAAGTTGTCAAATACGGGTGAGGCGTCTGGAGGATTCAGGATTCCTCTACTTCAACATCATCGGGTAGTTCTGTGCCAGGACCAAACTCCCAGATTTCCTGCCAAGGAAGATAGTGCGTTTTTATGATGTCCTCATGGAGAACAGCGTCTTCCAACGTTACCACGCGATATACGACGACATCCATGCCATCAGCTTCATAGTCAATCTGTTTAAGTTCCCCTTTATCAAGATCGGGATTTTCTTTGTAGAGCGGTTTTGGCGCATCTACCTTCTTACTTATCTGGCGGCTCCAATCGACCACCCGGTCGTCCGAAGTGGAATAAAACTTCCACAAGAGTTGTGTTCCATAGATGTAGGTTTCTGAGAGCAGCCAATTTGGTGTGTCGTTTGTGAATATGAAATCGACTACGGGAACGAATACTGTGGCATCAAGGCCAGGTCCTGGGGATCCCGGGCCCTGTTCATAGTAGCCGACACGATAGGCATGAGGGTGACGTTCTTCAATCTCAAGTCCGCCGAAAAATGCCGTACGGAACAAAGTTGTACTGACCTGACAAACACCGCCGCCAACACCCTTGATGGTCTTGTCGCCATAAATGATGAGCGCTTCCGCATAACCGTTGTCGAGGCTGATGTCGCCGAGAACTTCGGCCATCGACAGAGACCCTCCCGGTGGGATGAGGAGGCCATGAAACGCGGATGATGCCGTCTGGATATTTTGAATACGTGCAGAGCTCGATCCGTTGAAATAAGAGGAAACCACGCTCACTGGCTCACTGATTCCCAGTTCTGTGGCGGTGGTATTGTCCCCCACCTCCGGGGGATCGATTTCGAAAACGAGGGCGAATTCGTGCTCGCCGGTCTCGATGCTCTCATTGATAGCATCGATCGTTTCTCCCAAGATGAGGGTGCGACCGATCACGGCGGGTTCCAGCAGATCCAATTCCCCGGTGTCATCATTGAAGATGAAACGGGCGTTGGCTGCCTTTCGCTCAAGATCTGGCCCCACAGGTTGCAGCAAGGCTCTTAACCCGACCGGATCCATGGAGATGTCGTAGGTTCCTGTCGGTGTGCCGTCGATGAGCTCAAATCGGAGCAGTGAGGCGACGTCTTCTGGGCTGAGGCTTATACCTTCAAATCCATCAGCGGTCAGTTTTATAGACTCGCTGAGTAAGCGCCCTGCCTTCTCGGCGGTGTTGGAAGCATCTAACACCGATGGTGGGCTTTCATCGATGATGAGGGGAATTTCGGCATCGATCATCGCTGCAACCGGCGCCTCAAGCGTCTCAAGAGTCGCGGCAATATTCAATGTGCGGCCAATCTGTCCTGTGGTCGTTTCGACATCCGTCCCTCGCAGTCTGATGGTCGCCTCAACGGTGGGCTGGTCGATTTCTTGTCCAAGACCGTGGAGGAAGTGATTGCCGATGATGTGATCGAACACGACTACAGCTGGCAGGTGATAGCCTCCATACCATGACTCGATTTGCATGAGCAGACGGTCTATTACGTTTCCCGAGCGTCCCACAGCGATGGCTTGCTGCGCCATGATGTTGAAATCCATGAAAGCACCCAATTCCACGGGAGTGGCGGTCCACATTTTTTCGCCATCTGAAAGCACGATCGTGCCCGTAAGTGGATAAGTGAGATTCTCCTGAAGTACGGTAACAATCTCTTCATGGTCCATTCCACCGAGATCAACACCCCGGATGTGCACACCGGGAAAAGCTTGTTCAAAGTAATAGGCACGTGAGCCCAAGAAGTAAGCAAATAAACCGAAGAGGGCGATGAGAATAGCGGTGCCCAAGAGCACAAACAGCCCTGCTATGGCTCGCGGAATATTTGATTCACCCTTAGTCACTGTGGTTTCAGTATTCATCGGCTGTCCTTAAACGGCTGGAATTATATCACCGTCAGAACGGTGAGTCTGTGAATTAGGTTCCAATTTTCGTGCCGGAAAGTGAAAAACAGATAATTTACGGACGCAGCCAAACCTCGACACTGGTGTAATGAACCAGACCTGGATGCGAGTCGCTCCATTCGGAGACGGCTACACGCGCCCATTGTGGAAATGGCGTCTCATAATCCAGTTCAACCGCGAAGGGACCGAGTTGCCCGTAAGTCCCAGCTTCCACATCTGCGGAAGCCGAGCCAAGCACATTCCCCAGGCGATCTTTGATCTCAACCCTGAGGGATCGTTCCCGATCTGTCCACCCTGCCCCCTGGACGAGCACGCGCCCTCCCTCAATAATGGAATTGCCTCTCGGGCGAAAGATGGAGATCTTTTCCGCGCCACGAATAGCAGGATAAATTTTAGAGCTGCCGGTGGTGAGGAGGACGATTTCCTGCGTCGTGAGGTGTCGCAGCTCTCCATACCTCTCTCCAAACGAGCGCACGACAAGCCAGGCCTGCTCAGCCACGAGGGAGCTCTCGAAAGGAACTTCAGCGTAAAACTGTCCAGCGTTCCCCGGGAGGACATAGAGGTAGGTATATCCACGGCTGATCACCCTGCCATCCTCGCCGATCAGCTCCACGTGAACCCGGTCGGATAGGCTTGGTCCACCAAATCCAGAAACCTGGATCGGGTTGGTGACTTGGGATCCTGGTCCAGGAGATAAAATGCTGATTTCTTCCAGCGAAACGCCAACCGAAGGCGGAGCTGGCGTAGGTGTTGGAATTTGTTCGGGTTCGATGATCACAGCTTGTGTGGAATTTGTAAAAGGCTGCTGTGCGGGCGTGTTTTCCGGGGATATCGGGGTGATCGCCAGGGGCGTGGTGGAGGGTTCGTCCACTGGGAGGAACGATGGGTCGGAAACTTGTTCGAGCGGGAAGTTGCATGAAGTGATGACCCCCGCGAAGAGCAGTGGTATCCAATATTTCGTATCGATGATTCGTGAAGCGCTCGAACTTGAGATCATGGGTTCCGTCAGGTTCAATTCATCTCAGCATACAAATTTTTGGTTTGGCTTCAGAAGCTATCCGG
>JBGUDT010000045.1:2466-6989 GCA_041821665.1 Anaerolineales bacterium | reverse complement strand
TTTTTTGTGTGACTCTACACGCCCGTGGTCATCGCCCGCCAACTCAATGCAACAATGAGAAAACACAGGGCGCCGTAGATGAGAGAGGCAGTTGTATCATCACGTCCTTTACTGATCGAATAATAACCCGGAAGGGTGATGGCTACCAAAATACCGTAAAGCACATGGATACCTAATCTGCCGGGGCGAGCCCCGCTCAGCCACAAATAGGCCCCTAAAGCACCTTGTGCGATGAACAAGAGTTCGCCGACTGCGAGGATGCCCCAATAGTTTGCGCTTATGCCTTTTCCTCGTAATCGGGTTGCAATCCCCCAAACTCCCGCCACAAGTGCAAAAAGGACAATCGTGACCATGAGTCGGCTGTGTACATCGGAAAGCGTCAGTGGGCTACCCTCCTTCGAGAGATCCCCCATCCATTCCAGAACTGGATGGCGAGACCTATTGTTTACAATCAGGTCCTGGCTTAGAGCTGATAGATATCCTTGAACTTGGTCTCAAGGTAATTCATATAGGGCTCGTAATCAAGCCCTTTTCCGGTCACACGTTTAAGGAGCTCGATCGGCTCGTACTTCGCGCCGTACTGGTGGATGTTTTCCCGAAGCCATTGGAGCAGATCCTTGAAATCAGCAGATTCAATCTTCTCGTTCATATCGGGGATATCGGAAACGATCTTCTCCCACAATTGGGATGCCACCAGATTTCCGAGCGCATACGTCGAGAAATAGCCAAATTCACCGAAGGACCAGTGAATATCCTGAAGTACACCTTTCGCATCGTCTGGCGGGGTAAGCCCCATAAACTCTTCGAATTTCGAGTTCCATGCATCAGGAAGATCTCCAACCGATAAGTCCCCTTCCATGAGGGCGATTTCAAGTTCAAATCGCAGCATGATGTGAAGATTGTAGGTGGCTTCATCGGCGTCGACGCGGATAAAGGAGCGCTGGACCTTGTTGATCGCATGGTAGAAGGTCTCCAGATCTACGTTCTCGAGCAGTTCAGGGAAGTAGCCTTGCAGTCGGGGGAAGAACGCCTTCCAGAAGGGCCGGCTTCGACCAACGAGATTCTCCCACATCCGAGATTGAGATTCGTGGATCGCAAGTGAAGCGCCATCCGCGAGCGGGGTGCGCCCCAGCTCTGGCTTGATGCCTTGTTCGTACATGCCATGACCGGCTTCATGCATGGACCCAAACAGCGAAGTGTTCAGGAAGTCCGGGATGAATCGAGTGGTGATGCGTACATCTCCGATCCCGAAGCTCGTCGTGAACGGATGAACGGATTTATCCTGCCTTCCATGTTCAAAATCGTATCCAAGCGCGGTGATGACCTCGACGCCAAAATCCCATTGCTTTTCAAGATCGTAATTCTGACGGACTATGGAATCATCCACAGGAGCGCCACCATCGGTGATGGCCTGTAAGAGTTCGACCTGCCTGGGACGGAGGGCGTCAAACACAGCCTTGACATCGGTTGTCTTCATACCGGGTTCGAAGTCATCTAGTAGTGGATCGTACACGTGATCATACGGAGCGAAAAAGTCGACGTATTCCCGTCGCAGCGCGATCAACTTTTCGAGGTGGGGTTGGAAGATCGAGAAATTTGCTTCTGCGCGGGCTTTTTCCCATTCAGGATGTGCAAGCGCGCCAACTCGAGAAAATTCCGCTACCCACGTTGTGGGAACGTGAGATTGTTTGTCGTAGTCATGTCTCGTTTTCTTAATTAGGCGCGCTTCATCAGAATCCGCATCAGATCCATCAATCTCCTGGCTGGCCGCATCCAATGCATTTCCCATTTCATCGCTCACGAATTTTGAATGGGCGAGACTGCTGAGCGTAGCCAATTGCATCGCTCGGTCTTTCGCGCCGCCAGGTGGCATGTAGGTTTGCTGATCCCATCCCAACAGAGCAATAGCGTGTGAAATGTCTGCAACTTCGCCCAACATCTCGCGCAGCTTATCTAACTTATCTCCCATGAAGATCTCCTTCTCAATTTATTTTTTCCAAATATTTCATTCTATATGTCTCATACCACGCGCCATCGCAGAGGTTCACCTGCTAATGCAGCCAGGACTTCTTCAGCGATGTCGATGCCAACCTGACTTTGCGCTTCCTCAGTCTGAGCTCCTATATGCGGAGTCGAAATGACATGCTCGTGTGCTAAGAGGGCACTCGACTGTGGCGGTTCATGTTCAAACACATCTAGCGCCGCACCGGCAATCTGTTTTGTTTCTAGGGCGAATAATAGTGCATCTTCGTCAACGATCCCACCACGAGACGTAGAGATGATTCGTGCATCTTTTTTCATCTTCTCAAGCGCACTTTGATCGATGAGGTGGTACGTGTCCTCCGAAAGAGGCAGGTTCAGGCTGATGTAGTCTGCCCTCGCGAGAAGATCATCGCGCGTGACGGGAGTTGCGCCTCTCAGACCAACTTCTTCTGAGCTGAGATGGGGATCAAATCCAAGCACGTTCATCTCGAAACCGACCGCACGACGAGCAATAGCTGTGCCGATTCGTCCAACGCCGATGATCCCCAGGGTCTTACCATGCAGCTGCGTGCCAACAAGTTCCTTCTTGTGCCAGGCTCCACCTCGGGTGGTTGCGTCTGCAAATGGAATATTCCGGGCGAGCGCTAACATCAAACCCAATGTAAGCTCAGCAGTTGCCAGGGTGAGAGCCTCGGGGGCATTGACCACGACGACCCCGGATTTTTTTGCCGCAGCTAAATCGATGTTGTCAACCCCGACTCCCGCACGACCAATGACGCTTAAACGCGACCCCCCGCTTTCGATCACCTGTGGTCCCACCTTTGTACGACTCCTGACAATGAGCGCATCAAACTCACCAGACAACATCGCCGAATCCAATTCGGTGACATCGACTTTCTCTTTTAGAAGCGCTATCCCAGAAGGGGAAAGCCCATCTGTGATAAGAATGCGCATCTTCATCGAATGCCTCTGGCCCTCATATTCATAACTTTCTAATTGTACCCTGCCGCAGGAGTGCTCTAGACAAGTGGAACAACGGGTGACAACTGGCTCGACCTCTTAAACATTCCTGATTTCAAGCGGATGTATCTCGATTTGGAGTTCAGAATTGTGCGTGATTATGACAAAGCACCGGAGTATTTTTCCTCAATATCACCAAGGAGGGAAAGACATGCATCATCCTCCGGATTTGGGGCGTATGGAGTTGCCATCCAGGCTTCAATGATTTCGATCGCGACGGTTTCTGATGTGCGTCTGAGGGACAGGCAGAGCACATTCGCATTATTCCAGAGCCGTGCGCCACGGGCGGTTTCTGCGTCATCACAAAGCGCCGCCCGAATACGGGTAACTTTATTGGCGGCAATACTCACACCTGTACCAGTCCAGCAAAACAGAATTCCCATGTCCGCGTTACCCTCTGCGACGGTTTCAGAGACTTCAAGAGCGACGCTCGGCCAGGATGCTTCCTGATCGCGCAGGGGACCATACGGTATGAGCTCGTGTTCAGCCTGTAGTAATTCCATTACGGCATCGGTGATGTGCGTCTTCTCATCTGACCCAATTGCGATTTTCATCGACTTCCTCTCAAATCCTGAATCTTCCCGTGCAGGACGATTCAACAATCGTTTTTTATGATAAACCACGCTCTTATGTGATTCTATCGAAAATCCCCACATTTGTGATCCTCTGATGAGTGCTTGCCACGAGAGGGAGAACTACCATTTCGGCTTGAAGCAGGTATTATGGGATAATAAACCGCTGGGAGGAATGTGGTGCAGTTCGAACAATTGTGCGTTCTGGGGCTAGGGTATATAGGTTTACCTACGGCGAGTACATTTGCGACTCACGGCCTGGCTGTGGTTGGTGTGGATGTCAACCGAAGGGTTGTGGATATCCTGAGAAGCGGCGAGGTCCACATTCAAGAGCCAGGTTTGAGAAATCTGGTTCAGGCTGCGCTTGGATCAGGACATCTTTCCATCCATGAAGCACCTCGTGAGGCTGATGCTTTCATCATTGCAGTGCCAACCCCGGTCACCAGCGATCGACGTGCCGATCTGAGTTACGTCGTCGCAGCAGCAGAGTCGATCGTCCCATGTTTACGAAAAGGAAACCTTGTGGTCCTCGAATCCACCTGTCCGCCCAGGACGACGGTGGACATCGTCGCGCCGATCCTTGAGCGTTCCGGTCTGAAAGCGGGTGAGGGTTTCTACCTGGCTTACTCGCCTGAACGAGTGTTGCCCGGCAAGATCCTCCAGGAATTGGTAGAGAATGCCCGTGTGATTGGGGGTGTCAACCAGGTCTCGGCGGAGGCAGGACGAGATCTCTACACGATGTTCGTGCGCGGCGAGATCCTGTTGAGCGATTCCACGACTGCCGAGATGGTCAAGCTGATGGAGAACACATCCCGAGATGTGAATATCGCCATCGCAAATGAATTTTCCAGATTGGCAGAGTCTTTTGGTGTTGATGTGTGGGAGGCGATTAAACTTGCCAACCTCCACCCGCGTATTAACATCTTGCGCCCAGGACCGGGCGTCGGC
>JBGUDT010000045.1:0-2368 GCA_041821665.1 Anaerolineales bacterium | reverse complement strand
CGGGCACTGTATTAGTGTGGACCCCTGGTTCCTGGTGGAAGCAGCACCCGAGATAAGCACGCTGATCCAGGAAGCAAGAAGCGTCAACGATGGTCAACCAGCGCATGTCGTTGAACTTCTCTCAAGGGCATTAGGGCCTCTCCAGGGGATTAAGATCGCAGCGCTGGGCTTAAGTTACAAACCAAATGTCGACGACATGAGAGAAAGCCCGGCGATTGCGGTAGTCCAGAAGTTCGTAGAGGCCGGGGCGGAAGTATCTTATTTTGAGCCATATGCACCTGAAGCCCAAATCGAGGGAGCCACCGGATGCGGATCCATAGAGGATGCGGTGCGCGACGCTATGGCTACGATTTTGCTCGTCAACCACACGGAGTTTGAGGATGTCGATCCAGAATCAGTCAGAAAAATCATGACGGGTCGAACGATCCTTGACACTCGCGGAACCTGGGATCGGGACGAATGGACCGAAGCCGGATTCCAGTTTGTCGCCCTTGGTGTGGGGGAATCGAAAGCGCATTCCAACTCATGAACATCCTCACAATTTTCGGCACCCGCCCCGAAGCGGTGAAAATGGCGCCCGTCATTAGCGCTTTATCAGAGGCGGAAGGCGTTCGCTGTTGGGTCTGCACGACGGCGCAGCATCGCGAAATGCTTGATCAAGTGCTGGATCTGTTTGAGATTCGACCAGATTTTGACCTCGATGTCATGCGTCCCGATCAAAGTCTTGGGGAATTGAGCACAGCGATATTCACCGGGTTGGATCCCGTGATTGCGGACCTCCGTCCAGATTGGGTGCTCGTACAAGGCGACACCACAACGGCAATGATTGCGGGTATTCTCTCGTACTACCATCGGACGAAGGTGGGCCATGTTGAGGCGGGCTTGCGAACGGATGATAAGTGGCAGCCATTCCCGGAGGAAATCAATCGAAGGGTGGTTACTACGGTCGCTGACCTGCATTTTGCACCTACAGAATGGGCAAAAGCTAATCTGCTCCAGGAAGGGATCCCTCCGGAGCAAATTGCAATCACGGGTAATACAGTTGTGGACGCGTTGTTGGAGATTTCGAGCCGTCCTTACGATTTCAGTGAGGGTCCCCTTGCGGGCATCCCGGAGGATCGGAAACTCATCCTGGTGACTGCGCACCGGAGGGAAAATTTCGGGAAACCAATGGAGCGCATCTTCACTGCACTTCGAAAAATTGCTGCTGATTATTCCAAGGATGTCCACCTTATTTATCCTGTGCACCTAAATCCAAATGTGCACGAACCCGCATACGCGCAGTTGGGCGATATCCCCAACATGACCCTGCTGCCGCCGCTGGATTATTTATCGATGGTACATCTCATGAAGAAGGCTGATCTCATCCTTACCGATTCGGGGGGTCTCCAGGAAGAAGCGCCGTCATTCCATACACCGGTGCTTGTGCTTCGTGAAGTGACGGAGCGACCTGAGGCGATTGAGGCGGGGACGGCACTGCTCGTGGGCACCGATACAGGCCGAATCGTTTCGGAAGTTCACCGATTAATGGATGATCCTCAAGTGTACAGCGAGTTCGCGACCGCCATAAACCCTTTCGGAGATGGTCGTGCAGCGCATAGGATCGTAGATTCTTTATTGGCCTTTTCTAAATCTAGCTCGATAGGATAATGCGCCGTGGTCCGACGAGATCTTCCCACAACCTTGGTCTATGCGCGATCCATCCCTTTCATTGGCTGGTTTGCATACTACCTACTTAAAATCCTGGGTATCGAGATCCCTCGCTCGGTGGCGATCGGAGAGGATTTCACACTTGTGCACGGTGGCTATGGCGTCGTGATACATTGCGATTCCGTCATCGGAGACAGGGTGAAAATCTACCCGGGCGTTGTCTTAGGAAGGGCAGATATCCACCTTTCTGTGGAGGAATCAAAGTTTGAAAAAAATGTTGTTGAAAACGACGTTATTCTCGCTGCTGGTTCGAAAGTGCTTGGGAAAGTTGGAGAGATGAGGGTGGCTGAATGCACTGTGTTAGGCGCAAATGCTGTACTGCTCGAATCATCATCTCCTGGCGGAATATGGACGGACATCCCGGTACGTCGGATCGGAGATCGAGATTGCCCCCAAAACGCCCGTGCTCCTATGACTGATTCAGAATGATCATGGATTTAAAATCGCGACGACTTTGTATCGTCCCCAGAGTGTCTGGTACCGGAGGGATGGTTTCCTTTCAGGTGCGCTTCAAGCGTGCGCTTGAAGCGCGTGGGGCGGCTGTTACGGTCGGCCTGGAAGACGAGCCTTACGACGCGGTCCTCGTCATCGGCGGTACAAAACAGCTCCCCGATTTACTTCGGGTGAAGAGGAAAGGGATCCCCATCATCCAGCGCCT
>JBGUDT010000044.1:13153-19338 GCA_041821665.1 Anaerolineales bacterium | reverse complement strand
CCTTTTTCCTTTATTGTCCTTGAGCTGACAGTGAGACGAATTGGAATCCCAATAATGTCCGCGTCCGCAAACTTAACCCCCGGGCTTTCCCCCCGATCGTCGTAGAGCACTTCAACGCCAATGCCTTGTAATTCCTTATAAACCTTATCGCCCTCTGTCTCGGCTCCCTTGAGCGCGATTAGATGCACGGCATATGGCGCCACACTGATGGGAAGGGTCAGACCATCCTCGTCGTGGAACTCTTCTGCGACGGAGGCCAGCAGCCGACCGCTTCCGATCCCATAGGACCCCATGATGACGTATTGCTTTTTGCCATCCTTATCCAGGAAGGAAGCTTCCATATCCTCGCTATAGCGGGTTCCCAACTTAAAGATGTTCCCAACTTCCACGCCTCGTGATGCACGCATCGGTTTTCCACACATCGGGCAGAGATAACCCTCTTCGGCCAGCGCGATATCCGCGACGATATCTGCCTCATAGTCACGACCTAAGTTGACGTTGAGGAGATGGTATCCATCTTCATTGGCGCCGGCTACGAGGTTGGGGGAATCGGGGATGAGATCATCGACGACCACGAGTGCATCCTCGATGCCCACAGGAGAGGCGTATCCAGGAACTGCGCCGACGGCAATTATTTCCTCCTCTGTCGCAGGGCGCATCTCTTTGGCCTTGATTGCATTGACGAGCTTGGTTTCGTTCAGATCCATGTCACCGCGCACGATGGCGAAGACGAATTTCTCACTTTCCTCCGTACCTTCGGAGAACGTGGCGATCAGAAATACTGCTTTGGCTGTCCTCGATTCGGGGATATCGAGCAATGTGGCAAGTTCTTCTATGGTTTTTGTATCCGGAGTGGCTGTTTTTTCAATCGCCAGAAGCTCTTCTTTTTCCGGGACGGGTTTCTGAAAGAGCGCGATCTGGCGGTTCGCAGAGTATGCGCACTCATCACAAAGGAGCAGCGTATCCTCGCCTACGGGTGTGAGGTACATGAACTCATGCGCCATGCTGCCGCCCATCATGCCGACATCTGATTTCACCGCGATAACGGGCAACCCGCAGCGATGAAATATATTGAAGTAGGCTTGATAATGAGCACGATATTGCTGGTCCAGACCATCCCTGTCTTTGTCCAGACTGTAGCTGTCCTTCATCGTGAACTCACGCACGCGGATCAGCCCTGCGCGAGGGCGGGGGTCATCCCGCCACTTTGTCTGGATGTGGTAGATGAGTTGAGGTAATTGTTTGTAGGATCGGATCTCCTTTCGGATGATGTCCGCAACAACCTCTTCGTGCGTCATCGCGAGGACCATGTCCCTGCCCGCCTTATCCTTGAAGCGCCCCATCTCAGAACCGACCTGGTACCAGCGTTTGGTCTCTTTCCAGATATCAGCTGGATGTACGACCGGCATGGTGATTTCCTGCCCACCGATAGCGTTCAGCTCTTCGCGCATGATGTTTTCAATCTTCGTAAGCGAGCGCTTGGCCAGAGGCAGATAGCTGAAGATCCCCGCAGCCAGCTGGCGGATGAATCCCGCCCTCAAGAGCCACTCATGGCTGGGAATTTCAGCCTCAGAAGGTCGATCGCGCAGTGTCTGGCTGAATAGTTTACTCATCTTCATGATGTAGTTCTCCTGTCTTCACAGATTGATACATAGTTCGAAAGCAAATCGAGTTATCGAAATAAAAATACCCCGTGATAATCGGGGCAAGGTTGGATTCCACTTTGCGGCAACGCGCTCAAGGTTGATTATGCGCCATCGCAGAACTCTGCCCACATCGTTTGTCGGCAGGTAAGGAGGGGCGATTTGAGTACCTTGAACAGTGCGTTCATCGTGGCGATAAAATACCATTTTGGCGACCGGACGTCAAGTCGAAGCAAGCTGGTCACGATAGACTGGGCGTGAGATAATTTGGCTCTCGTGAAACGAAAATCTTTTATCCTCTTCTTGATATTGATAGCCTCGTGCCTTACCCTCACAGGATGTTTTCCTGCAGGATTTAATATTCCCGTATCTCAGTCCAATGTTGCCACACCACCGGCGAAACTGCCCACACCCACTCCATTCCAACCCATCCCGGTGACGGCAGAGCCCGTCATTCTCACCGTTTGGATATCCCCGGCGCTGCCCCCGGATTTGCGCACTTCACTTGACCCGATCCTGGCGGATCCTGATTCGCCGTTTGAGGTTGTAGAGGATTACGCCAGCGCGCAAATTCGAGTTGAACCCAACCCCGAAATCCCTCTCACGGACTGGACGTATGCTCTGGTCTCACCTTTCCCGACGATTTCGGACGGCATGACTATAGATGAACTTAAATCCATCTGGTTGGGTTCGGACGTACCCCTTCTGCTCTCACCCTCAACACTATCAGCCGTGGAGCCTTTTTTTGGAGCGCCGGGGGATGGATCTGTGGAAATCGTCAGTGAGGAAGCGCTGCTGCGGGAAGCCTGGGAGAGAAAGCCGATTTTGGGCATCGTCCCTTTCGAAGCGTTGGACCCTCTATGGAAAGTCCTCGAGCTTGATGGACTTTCTCCTATCCGATCAGATTTTCGTCAAGAAGTATATCCCTTGCGGATCTCATTCGGGTTGAGCGGTGACCCGGTCGCGGTTGAAATGCTGCGGATGCAGCTCAATTGGCCGGGCGGTAACCGGGACCCTGATCGGATGACGACCCTCATGATGACGGGGGTCACTGCGCTCACGCGGGCAACTGCATGGCGCATGGAGCAGCGAGGGATTACATGGCCCGGCGAGTTGATCGGGGACTGGATGCGAAACGCCGATCTCACCCATGTGAGCAATGAGGTGTCCTTTACCGATGCGTGCCCACCTCCAGATCCATCTCCTGCCATCATGCGTTTCTGCAGCTCCCCAGAAAACATCGGCCTGCTTGAAGATCTGGGTGTCGATCTTGTGGAACTTACAGGAAATCACAATGTGGATTGGAATATCGATCCTTATCTCTACACCCTTGACCTGTATGAGCAGAAGCAAATGCTCACCTTCGCGGGTGGGGAAAATCTGGAAGATGCCCTTGAGCCGACGATTGTGGAGCACAATGGAAACAAACTGGGTTTTATGGGATGCAACGCTGTCGGACCATCCTATGCCCTGGCGACAGAGACGACCCCGGGGGCAGTGCCATGCACATCTGACGAGCTCTGGGAGACCGTCACCGAATTAAGCGAGGCGGGTGTGCTGCCTATCGTGACATTCCAATGGGCAGAAGGGACCGCGCTGCTGCCCGCGCAGCGTGAGGCGTTTCAGAGCGCGGTTGAATCAGGCGCCATCATCGTGAGCGGCAGCCAGGCGCATCAGCCGATGGGGTTCGAGTTTTATAACGATGGATTTATCCACTACGGACTGGGGAACTTGTTCTTTGACCAGATGCAGTCCGACAACCACCGCCGGGAGTTTCTCGACCGACATGTGTTCTACGACGGACGTCACATAAGTACGGAATTGCTCACGGCCTACCTGGAGAATTACGCCCAGCCGCGACCGATGACCGCAGAGGAACGTGCCGACTTGCTCGGGGATATCTTTAGGGCAAGCGGCTGGTAATTTCCTGATCTGTTGGTTTCCCGAACACGCTCACATTTCATTCCTATAAATGAATCGAAGCACGTTTAACAAGGGCGTCCGCCAACTGCTGGTGTGCTTTGGCAGCGTTCTTCTTAATTTGTGCAATTTCTTTTATAAGCGAACTGGATTTCTTCTCATCCTCCAGGCTGTTTGCGTTAATTTCAACATTCATAGCAGCGGCATGAAGCGATGCCGCTGCCAAAGCGCCCGCCGCGCCGGAATCGCTGGCTGCGTTGATATTGCCGGTTTCAGCAACCTCCGCAGCGAGGTATAAAACTTTGGACGCCATCTGAGCAACCTTCAACGGTACTTCAGATGCGTGCAGGGTGGCCGCTTCAATAGCATCCTTTCGTACTCTTACTTGGTCTTTACTTTCCTTGGGCAATCGGTAGGCGTTTATCACAGAATCGAACGCTGCCGAATCCTCATCGACGGCATTTGAGAGAGACCTACGCAGATCGGCGGACTCCTCGGCAATCTCGAGCATTCGATCTTCCACCTCAATATATTTTTTCTTGCCGACAGTGACGCGCGCCACCATCTCAACAAGTGCCGCGCCCATCCCACCAGCATACGCTGCCGCAGAACCGCCGCCTGGAGTGGGTTTGGATGATGCGAGTGCGTCGAGAAAGGGCGAATCGTCTGCAACCTGGTTGGATATCGCGGCATAGAGGCGGGTTTCGAGCACCTGATCGGATTCGAACATGTCTAGCTGTAAATACCATTGCGCGGCGTCAACGAGCGCGGCTTGTGGGATCAATCCGACAAGTTCGGTGTTTCGAATGCCAACGCCATGACCTTCAGCCTCTTGCCGTATGGCCTCAACAACTTGCGCGATGGGTGTTTCCTCGTAATTCGTAAGATTCATGGAGACCTGGGCGGTGCCGTCCACGAGCATCCCCAGCGCCTTCACATAGGGTAATCCACCAGATGAATGGCGCACAGTGCGGGCGATTTGCTTGGCGATATCCACATCCTGCGTCGTCAAATACACGTTGAACGCGATTAGAGGAGGTCGGGCGCCGATGACGGTCGCTCCAGCCTTGCCAAGCTTCCGGGGGCCGAAATCTGGAATACGATCTTCTTCAGTCTCAATGGAAACCTTGAGCGCTTCGTATTCCCCCTTGCGAATTTTCGCCAGGTTCTCGCGCTCGGGTCTCCTCGCTGCTTGTTCATATAAATAGACCGGGATACCCAGTTCCTCACCCACTCGTTTCCCGAGCGCGTTTGCCAACTCAACGCAATCCTCCATAGAGAGGCCCGAGATAGGCACGAAGGGGACCACGTCGGTCGCACCGATGCGTGGGTGTTGCCCTTCGTGTTCATCCATGTCTATAAGCCTGGCGGCTTCGGCTATGGCAGCGAAGGCTGATTCTGCCACGGCATCCGGCGGCCCAGCAAAGGTGAGTACGGTGCGGTTATGGTCCGCATCCACGTGCCGATCTAAAAGCAGCGTTCCGGGGACATCCCGAATTCCCTTTTCAATAGATTCGATCACGCTTAGGCGACGTCCCTCTGAGAAGTTTGAGATACACTCAACGATTTTTTGCGTCATGGTGCCTCGTAGAATTTAGGATCGGTTGATTATAACGTTCTGGATGTCCACGAGAAAGAAAAAATCGGGTTCTAAATGCCGGGGATTATGCGCTCGTGCGGGGGATGGGGGCGGTACCCTCCATTAGGGCTTTTTCATTGGAACATGACCCGCAGCGAGCTGTGGGGTTCTTCAGTTTGAAAAGTATGTGGGGAGTTACATCCCTGATATGTCTGAGATGGCTTCCTGATCGAGGAGGACAATCCTTTTTCGACCTATCTCGATCCAGCCAGCTCCTTTGAAATTATTCAAGATTTGCGTGGTCGTTTCGCGATAGGTCCCCAGCATCTCGGCCAGGTCTTGGTGTGTGTATCCATCGACGATGGAGGCGCCATTTTCTTCCGCTGAAAGGCTGAGGAGCAGCGAACTGAGTCGTGCGGGGATGCCCTTAAAGGCAAGCTCTTCCAACTTGACTTCTGTCTTTTTAAGTCGTACCGCCATTGCCTCCATGAAACGGATCCCCACCAGGGGTTTCTCCTGGATAAGATTCTCGATATCCTGCCTGCTCATGACACACAAGGTACAGTCATCGATCGACTCCGCAAAGGTGTTATGCATCCCTTGCCCAACAAACGACATCTCACCAAAAATGGAGCCCTCTTCGAGTATGGCTACGATGAGCTTCTTGCCATCTGGGGAGAGTCGGTAAAGCTGTACTCGCCCCTTTTTCAAAAGGAATAGGACTTCCCCGGTATCCTCCGGGGCGTAAAAAACACGACCCGGTTCGCAGCTGCTCATCGTGGTCGTCTGATCCATCTCTTTTAAGTCATCTGGAGATAGATCTTGAAATATATCGATGTTGGACAGTCCAAGATACTTCTGATTATCCATCCCTGCTTCTTTCCGATAAACTAAGTGCCTATAAGATTCTCGAGCCTGACAACTAAATCTTTTTCCCCCGGGTTACCAAGATACAGCATCTGACCATTGAAGAGATACATAGGTACTGCAAAAACCTTTTCAGGCAAAGGCATCACGTTATCTGAAATATCGATGACGCTAAC
>JBGUDT010000044.1:0-12774 GCA_041821665.1 Anaerolineales bacterium | reverse complement strand
TAAAAGGAGATTTTTCTAAATGAAAAAGAATCGACTCCTCCAATTGGTGCTGTTTCTAGCCATCGCAACGTTCTTGGTGGCAGCCTGCAACACCGGGGGTTCGCCAGTAGATGCTCTAGATCCTGCGTCTGGAGAACAAGGTTCTCAAGATGCAGTCCCTGTTCCCGATGATGACGCTGGTGATGATCTCGCCGACGATGCGGCAAGTTCGGAAGGCGAGCACCAGCCCGATATGGACTCGGATGAGGCGGCAGAACCAATTGCACCTCCTCCGGAGCCCAAGGCAGGATTGGAGGCGACAGACCCGTCCACGGTGATGCTCGCTTCTGGATCGCCACAACTGGTTGAGTTCTTCGCCTATTGGTGACCGACTTGCCGAGCACTGGCGCCCGTCGTGCACGGGCTTGAAGCAGAATACTACGACCGAATCGATTTCACGTATCTTGATATTGATGATCCGGTGAACGACCAATTCAAGCGAGCGTTAGGCTATCAATACCAACCTCATCTATTCCTCCTGGACGGGGACGGAAATATCCTCGGACAATGGGTGGGAAGGACCTCAGCTGAAGAACTTACTGCGGCTTTCCAGGGGGCACTGCAGTAATCGGGCATGCAAGCAGGGTCGCCACGGTGGGCGACCCCTCCTAAGAATTGATCAATGTGTAGGGACGATTAGGGGCGGACCAGTGTGTCCGCCCTTGTTTTGGCTATGAACGCGGACCTTCAGGAAATGACGGTGGGGATTGCTTCGCTTCGCTCGCAATGACATTAATTTGTGGGCTAGCAAGAGGACCGACACCTTGTTTATAATCAATATTTAGACAAAAGGGAATGACCGACTACTCCTCGCCCAACACCCGTTTTGCAATAACCAGGCGCTGGATCTCGCTTGTACCTTCTCCTATGGTCATCAGACGAGCGTCTCGGTACATTCGTTCCACGGGATATTCACGGCTGTATCCATAACTTCCCAGTATCTGGATCGCATTACGTGCGACGCTTTCGGCCATCTCGGTAGCAAATAATTTAGCGATGGCGGCTTCGCGGTTGAAGAAGGCGCCCTGTTCTTTTAGCCACGCTGCTCGATAGACTAGCAGACGAGCCGCTTCAATTTGTGTGTTTGCGTCTGCGATCATCCATTGGATGGCTTGAAGATCCGCGAGCTTTTTCCCAAAAAGTTCACGTTGTTTTGCGTAACGAATCGATTCTTCATGGGCTGCTTGAGCAATACCTACAGACAGCGCGCCGATACTAATCCGGCCGCCATCCAGAACCTGCAGGGTTTGAAATAAACCTTCACCGGGTTTTCCGAGCACGTGTTCTTTAGGGACACGCACATCGTCGAATGTGATCGCATGGGTGGGTGATGCCCGTACCCCCATCTTTTTCTCGGGAGGATGTACGCGTAATCCGGGGATATCCGTGGGCACCACGATGAGGCTCAGCGATTTTGAACCGCCCGAGGGGTCGGTGCGACACAGCGTGATGATCAAGGAGGCGACACTTGCGTTGGTGATCCAGGCTTTGCTACCGTTGATCACCCACTGATCCCCCTCGAGTTTTGCGCTGGTTGTGACACCACCGACAAGATCGGAGCCTGCATTTGGTTCTGTAAGGGCGAGGGCGCCTAATCCGCCTTTGCCCCGGGCGAGATCGGGGAGCCAGCGCTTCATTTGATCATCGTCGCCGAACTGTGCAATCGGGGCGCATCCAAGCCCGTTGTGAGCTGAGACAGACAGCGCAGTCCCACCGTCGGCCCAACCAAGCTGCTCGATCGTAATTGCAGCGCTGATGGCATCGACGCCGGCGCCGCCAAACTTCTCCGGAATATTCAAACCCAGCAATCCGAGCGGCGCCATTTTCTCAATGGCGTCCTTGTTGATGGATGCTTTTTCATCCATCTCAGAGGCAGCTGGCCGTATCTCTTTATCGCAGAAATCGTGCACTGCCGCTTGCCACATACGTTGTTCATCCGTCAGGTTAAAGTCCATGATTGCCTCGCATTGTGTCTAAATGGAACCGTCAGCTACATCGCCAATATAAAAGCACCCTCTTAATTATGTACAAATGGGACGAAGGTTGTGCCGGGGGTAGAATCATCATAATAAGAGATTTTTAAGATTAACTTCTTAAATGTAATCCTGAGTACCACACTTCATTCCTGCAAACCATTTTTCTTCCAGGGACCCTCTCACCTCATGGGGTTTGATCAGAATCCCCCACCATTCTCGGATACCAGTACCAGAGCACATCCTGGGCAGGTTTGCCATGGATTGAGGATGACTTGTCCCGTAAAGCCGCCGCAGGATAGTAGCCCCGGACAGAAAATCCCGTAATCCGTTCTTTTGGAAATGCTGCCAGTAAGAGCGCATTTATCGCCTTGGCTTGCCCCGAAAAATCGACCTCAAGGTCTGGATCGACAACCGCACCTGCATCGAATTCAGCCGTTGGACGACAGCTTCCATCGGGAGCAGGAGGACAGGCGATGATACTACCTTGGACCGATGGATAATCCACGCTTAAGGTGATCGGCATGTCATCAAGATATATCTGGAAGAGCACTTCATCTAATCTTGCATTAGCTGCAGCTTGCAGTTCGGCTGCCGAAGCCTCAGGGTCCTCACTGAGCGGTTCATGCCAATACAGCACCACTTCATCGACCATATCGATAAATGGAGGTAGTTCATCTAGCGCAGGATCCAGTTCAAGAGCAATTTGACCCAAGTAGCGCTTCCTAATCTCATCGATGAGGTCTCTCCAATGTTCTTCGCTAGAGTTCAGCACTCCGGAAGAGGTGCCATCTGCGAGTTTCCCGGATGGGAAGGCGGGGGAAATCTCCACACCGCCAATGATGAGTTTGTCCGCATTGACCTTCGACGCCAAATCCGCATAGCTGAGCATAAAGGACTTGTATTCATCAAACCAGACTGTCCACCAGGTGCGATCTCGCACCGCACCAGACCACCAATCCGCGAGACTACCGGATGAAGGAAGGAGGCTCGGACGGATAACGATCATGGAGTTGTTTTGCTGAGCAGCCTCGATCCATGATTCAAGCTCCCCTTCGAACGGCGCTAGCGCGGGATCGAAGGAGATGATGGGAATCGGATTTTGCCCCTCGAGCACCCACGCAGGTGAGTGTGTGACAGAATTTGCCCCGAGATTGTAGATATCTTCCAGCGCCTCGGGGATGGTGCTGTCCATAGACGGATGGAAGCGGGTTGATAACTCTATGCCCGCTTCGAAATCGGGTCTTGCGATTATCACGTCGGAAATGATTGGGGTGGATGGAGCTTCCGAACCATACCACTGCCAATCCTCGATTTCATCAACGACACCTCCCTGATCTTCGGAAATCGTCAGAGGGCGTCCTGGGGCATTTGGTCCGAAAGTGTCGATATCATCCGCACTTCCGCATTGTGAATTGCGGCAATAGCGATACTCAACTTTCCCAGTGAAATCAAGCGGGCTGTTGATGATGTAGAACCATTCATTTGTGCCTATCTTCCACATCGGGATGGGTTCATACCATGTGGAGGGGTTGATCTGGAGCGTGACATCGTCCAGTGGGGGCGTATGATCTGGTGCTTTGACATGAAATGCAAGGCTGCCCCGATCGCCGACATGCCAACTCGCAATCGTGTCGCGTATCGTAATGTCTTCGTCGGGCAGGATAACGTGCCTTGTCCGGAAGAAGCCGTCCTCATCACGCTCAGCGTTCCACAATCCATCACCCTGGGTGTACTTATAACGTAAATCTGTCCCTTCGTAGAGTTCCAGAACTGCGATGTAGTGAAGCGCGTCCACCATGATGAGTTCGGGCATATGCTCGATCGATAGGTCGATGTTGCCTTTCAACGCTACGAATCGATTCCCGAACTGCACCACATTTCCCGCAAGCCGGAGGGGGGTGCCGGGTATCGTGTCCGCAGGGACGGTTACCTCAAAAGTCACCGTCACAGGAAGAGCCTTGGGTAGATCCATGATGACTGGTGTGGTTTGGTCGGGGGCAATCTGTACTTCCTGTGCAACAACTCCAACAGAACCGTCAGGGCTGAACGCGGTTAGTGTGTGTAAACCAGGAGGCAATTGGTCAAGTCTGAATTGACCATCCGAATCGGTGAAAGTGATCTTCCCGCCGGCTTGAACGATGATCTCCTCGAGGGGATTACCAGAATCCGATTCTGTTAACTGCCCCATTATTCTTCCGGCTGTACCGGCGTACTCCTGGCCGGACCATACTGGGACGATGTCGTGGATCTCAGCATGTCCCGGGAAGTGGGCGACCCTGTATCGTGTGGGGGATCCAGCGATATTCCCCTCGATAATCTCATCGGGCTCTCTCAACACATACCGATAGCGGAGTAAGGACCCTACAGGCGGCAGGAGGGTTGCCTGCCAATGCCCCTCATCCAAGAAGGTCATGGGGAAGGACTGGGAGTTGAGGTCGATACCTGTTACCTCATCCAGGATAACGAGATCGATCTTTGCATCCGCAGGAGTCCCATCTGGCGGGGTAAGATTAAAAACAACTTGAGCTGCTGGTAGTGGTGTAGGTGAACTCACCGGGATCGGGGAGGGTCCGGCAGGAGGAGCGTTGAAGGAAGAACTTGCCCCACAGCCATTCAAGAGGAATGCAACGATGAACATGGAGAAACGCAGGATTGTTTTCATGAACGAAATTCCATCTTCTGAATTAGCTGCACCACGAGGTCAACATTAAGAACTTTCTTTGCAGGGATCTTCGTCTTCGTACTGCCATCTACCCCGGAAAGAATTATTAGACGACCTCGCTCGAGGCTCACGCCACGGACTTTATCCCAGGGAATTTTCGCCCGAGACATGACGATCTCCTGGGTGGTAAGTTTCAGAGGACCAAAATCCAACAGCTGCCCACCCTGCAAAGTTTCCCTGTATCGTTCGAGCAGACCTTGATAAATTTGAGACTTAATCATGTTAACAAATGTTTCCAATCCCTCCAACGCACTCGGGAAGCGAAATTTCTTTCCCCCCTTTGGCACGACCCAGATTATGGTCCGTTTGCCCAGCATGATCCCGGGAAGACCATACCTTTCTGACGATGTGCGAATACCTTCGATATCCTTCCAGGGAAGTTTGCATTTTTGTACCCAGCGGTTATCCACAATTCCATTTTCATGAATGATGACACGATATCTCCGAGCGTGATAGGCTGCAAGGAACAAGGAAGATCCCAGGAATGCCAGGATAAGTCCCATCCACAGCGGTCCCGCCGACCACTTCCAGACGACAATGGGTCCATAATGGCTATAGGCGAAGTACCAATTCCATATTCCCCACAGGGTGGCAATCCCAGAGAGCAAGAACGAAAGAACCCCCAGTCCGACATAGGCGGTTATCACCCGCCGCCTGATTCGGAATTCTGTAGGTTTCGAGGCTGCAGGGGAGAGTTGTGGTTGCATAGTTTTCCCTGGTTGTTGGCGTTCGTTAGATCACTCGGCTGATGATCAAGGACATGAGGATTGCCAGTGAGCCGAATCCTACCCCGGAAAGTGCCACACTTCTTCGATCGGTGGGAGAGAATGCAGCGCCAAGGCCAAACCCGATGGCATAAGTTCCCGCATAGATTGCCAGGCTGAGGGCTGGTCCTGCGAGATCACCTCCAAGGATCGAGGGCGCAGCAATTGCAATGAACATGCCGCCAAGGCCAAGGATTCGGGACAGGGCAGCGAATCGATTCGATCTATTAGGGATGACCTCGGGAATGTCTGGAAGGTCATCGCTGGCGCCGGTCATTTTTTTACTGCCGTACAGAAGTCTGTAAAAAAGGAATTGATTGAATGATGTGAAAATGAATACGATTCGGACACCGACGAGCACAAGGATTTCGAGCATGCCTGAATCGAAGATGAATGAGAGCGGATCCGGGCCAATAAAATAACTTACCCCCGGGATTAAGGTAATCAATGAGATGCCCCATTGAACTGCTACCAGGGAAAGGTAGATGGGTTCTACGCCTGTCGCGAAGAGTACTGCACCGATGAACCATGGTAAGAATGCAAAGGGGTAGTTTTGCCGGAGGGCGAAGAAGGATAAAAGAGCCATTCCGGCAAAGATCAAAGCCCAGATGATGAGCGTCCTGCGAAGTCGACGTACAGCCATGATCAGGTTTGGATCGCTAGTGGGTATTGACGAATCAGGTGATTTCGGATTCAAGGCGCGTCTCTCGCTCTTCTCAGAAGATTGGGTATTTAGTATCGATTATCGGACTGGGCGCAATAATCTTATCAAACCACATGGACCAGGGCGATGTTCCAGAGCCACAGTGCATGTGTTATATGGCTTGTGAGAAACGTTGATCAGGATGCAGGTTCCACGCCAGATGATCAATCCCCAGGCAGGAAGTAGACATCCGTCGGTTTCAATTTACTATTCCGTAAAAACCGAGGTTTTACCTTCATACCGATCCAATCGAGAGATGCCTTCTCCGGATCCACGCCTAATATTCGAGAAAGGAATAAGGTATTTACATCTTCGAATTCGATCAGGGCAAGTACAAAAGGAGTCTCTGGCAGGAATTCCTCGGAACCGAAATGGCACACCGTAAATGCATGTATTTTTGCTGCACGTTCGGTGATATCAATCCAAACGGTTTCATCCCCACTGAACATATCATGACCACGTGGGGTTCCGTATGTATAGCCGCTGTTTGGATCTTGTGTGGTCAAGAGCACCTTATTCGATGCGGCCGCGAACCAGGGGCTGTCCTGGCCGTAGGAATGCAGGTAGGTTATCTTGTAATCCTGTTCGATCTGGAGCGGCATCATCTGTTTAAGGAACGCCAGCGCCTCTGGATCCCTATCTACAGGGAATGGCACGCCGTGAACGATATAGCCTCCAAGAGTCTCGGGTTTTCGGTCAGATAGTTTTGTCATGACGATTCCTCCTGTTCGAGGATGGATACAGTGACGTAAGTCCCTGTCCCGGCGTGTGAGTGGATGGCGCCTTTTCGCGGTTTTTCTACCTGAAGCGTGTCATCGTGAAAGTGCTGCCCAATCGTCCCTTGGAGCTGCCATATGGCAAAGACTGCTTGCATCAATCCGGTCGCTCCCACAGGATGCCCACAGGCGATCAAGCCCCCCGAGGGGTTAACGGGGCACAGCGGTTCTTCAGACATTTTCTCGCCATAATCGATGCCTGGCATATGCGCTTTCCCGGAGACCGCAAACGGACCCCCTTCGCCATAGCGACAGAGACCTAGATCCTCATACGTTTGGACCTCGCTTGATGTATACGCATCATGCAATTCAATGAAATCCAGCTCCTGGAGTGGGTCTTGAATCCCAGCGTGCCGGTAAGCCATATTGCCCGCAGCCCTTCCAGCCCGGAAGGAGTGAACTCCTGGATAACGGGTGCCGCTCTTCCAGAGGTCTTTATAGTAAGCGACCGTATCCTTATCGTTTTGCTCCTTGTCGGTTGCGTAATCGCGCATGAATGTTTCGTAATCCACATGCGGCCGGTCCGCCATTCGCATGGCATCTGTCCCTCTCCCAATACCAGTCACACGCACGAGAGGGCGTTTGATTTTTGCCCCAGCGGATTCGAGCTTTTCAAGACCTTCTTCTGAAACGAGAATGGTCGCTGCCGCGCCGTCGGACATCACGCAGATATCCAGGCGCGTCAACGGCCAGGCCACCATGGGCGAGTTCCGCACGTCCTCGACAGTGTAGCGGTTGCGCTTCTGTGCATAAGGATTGTAGTAAGCGTTGATGTGGTTTTTTACAGACACAGCCGCCATTTGTTCGACCGTCGTACCATATTCTTTCATGTGGCGTGTGACCATCATGGCGTAGTAGCCGGAATAGAATCCACCGACGGGGTAATCCCAGGAGACATCAGAGGCAAGGGCGATGAACTCGTTTCCTTTCCATGTCTCTACGTTACTCATCGTTTCAAATCCGTAGGCAGCACACACATCCATGTGACCGGAGGCGATGGATTTCCACGCCTCTTGAAAGCAGAGCCCACCGGTGGCGCCGCCGCCCTCGACCCGGTGGCTGGGTTTTGGACAGAGCCCCAGGTAATCCTGCGCCATGATGGCGGCCATCAACTGGCGGGTGAAGTGGTCTGAGAAGTACGAGGCTACAGACCCATCGACAATGGATGTAAAAGTGGGGAAATCGAGCTCGATGTCAGCGATGGCGTAATCGTAGGCCTCCTTTACGAGCGCCTGGAAGTTCTTATCCGGGCGAGCCTTTGCAAATTTGGAAACGCCACCCGAGATGGCATAGACAGGACGCATAGTTTTTATTCCTCCTGGTTATGTTGGGCGTGATGAAAAGGCATTGTACCCCGGGAGAAATTCTCGGGCAAAATGGGAGGAGGTGCGTTCAGGAGTCCTGAGATAGACCCCGCGCACGCCGCCTTCCAGCGAAGGCAGCTAAGCCGATGCTGAGGAAATAGAGCAGGATCATGGGAGCCATGACGAGTCCCATATTTACCGGGTCTATCGTAGGAGTAATCGCAGCCGCGAGCACGGCTATCGCGATGATCGCAATTCGCCAGCCTTGTCTTAATGCCTTGGCGTCGACGATTCCCAGACCTGCCAGTGCATAGATGATGAGGGGAAACTGAAAAGAGATACCAATCCAGAACATCATCCCGGTGACGAACCGAATGTAATTCGCTGGTCGAGGCACGGTGGTGATGCCCATAAAATCTAACAAGAATGGCAGAGCAGTGGGAAGCATTACGAAGTAGGCGAAAGCCATCCCTAGGAGGAACAGGAGTGTTGAAAATGGGATCGCGGAGAGGATGAGAACGCGCTCCTGGCGTCGTAAACCCGGGTTGAGGAAAGCGAATACTTCAAATCCAATATAGGGGAGTGCAAATACAAATCCCGTGATAAGCACAACACGCATGAACACCCCGAGTGATTCAGTAACCTCGATGGACTGTAACTGCTCGATCCCACCGATAGGAACGCTTAACCAATCGAGAATTCGCGCCGCGAAAAAAGTGCTCAGGACAACCATGATAGCCAGAACGATGAGCGAGCGAAAAAGATGCCGCCGGAGAGCTTCAATGTGTTCGATTAACAAGCCGGGAGATTCGAGCGTTTGTGAAAAAACGTCCGCGATCGCCGTGTCCTCCGGCTCATGGTTGAGGAACCGTCGCCAGGCGTGAAAGGGTCTTGCAATCAGACGAAAAGGCGCTCCGAGGTAATACCATAACTTTCGTAGAAGATTTCGGATCATGACCTACTCGACGGTCTCGCCGTCCGCGTTGGGGCTTTGATCGTCTGGTGGAGGGGGGGTCGAAGTCCATGCCCGTAATCCTTCATCCACGTCTTTCATTTCCTGAGAAATTTGATCACTTGTTTCTTGTACAGACTTGCGAACGGCATCCAGCTCTTCAAGCGATGCTTCCCGTGCAAGTCGATTTGGAAGCGTGCGCAGAGTCCGAGAAGCCTCATTGAGCATCTTCCAACTTTCTGAACGATACACCTGATTTAGGAAACGCCCTACACTCCGACCTGTTTTGGCGATGTCTCGGGGTCCAACGACGAGAAGGATGATGAGAAGGATAAATAATAATTCGAGAGGGCCGATGCCGAGGAATTCCACGTGGTTGATCCCTAATTCAAGGAAAGAAACTGGCGTTTAAGTTCGCTCTCTCGCTTTGCGAGCGTGCCTAGAACGCCATTGATGAATCGTGGTGAGCTTTCAGAACCGAAGCGCTTGGCTAATTCTACTGCTTCGTTGATGGCAACTTTAAGGGGCGTGTCCTCTGAAATAGCGAGTTCCCAGAGCGCCATCCGTAGGATGTTCCGATCAAGGACGGCGAGTTGATCCACAGGCCACTCCGGAGCTGCTTTAGCGACGACTTCATCCAAATCGTCAGCGTGATCCACCACACCTTCGATCATCCGGGTCAGGAAAAGTACAGCGTCGTCACTCAGGGTTTCGTTCTCCTCGATGACGCGGGAAAGAACATCAATGTGGGCGTGATGGACAGTATCGACTTCATATAAGACCTGTATAGCCAGGCTGCGAACCCGCCTCCGCTCTCTTTTCATTTAAACAGCCTGTGTTCTACTCCATCATCTCTTCGAAGGCGATATCTTCGATGTGGACATCGATTCGCTCAACCTGCATGCCGACCATGTCTTCGATAGCACGAGCAACTTCCGATTGCACCTTATGACTGACTTCTTTGACCTTGGTGCCGTTCGCTAGCACGAGATAGAGGTCCACCGATACGGCGTTTCCTTCGACCTCGATGCGCACTCCTGTGCCCGATCCGCGTTTGAACCATCGATCTACGCTGCTTGGAATGGGCGCAACACCCACGACGCCTGGAACGCTCAGCGCGGTCATTTTTGCAATGGTAACTAGAACACCGGGAGCGATCGTAGTCGTACCCTGGGCTTGACGTACATTATGTTCCTTTGTATCCATGGTTTATTAACTCCTTAGACCATTGCCATTCCCCCGTCAACGCTCAACACATGGCCAGTGATGTAGCTGGCCTCATCAGATACGAGAAATGCTACAGCGTTGGCGATGTCCTCCGGTTCCCCATATCGACCTAGCGGGGTCATTTCAATAAACATGTCTTTAAGCTCTTGAGGCAGATCGATGGTTAGAGCAGTCTTGACGAGACCTGGTGCAACAGCGTTTACGGTTATTTTGCGGGAACCGACCTCTCTGGCAAGGGCTTTTGTAAAACCGATGATGCCAGCTTTGGAGGCAGAGTAGTTCGTTTGACCCACTTGGCCAATCAATCCTGAGACAGAGGTGATGTTGACTATACGACCGTAATGTTGCTTCATCATTGGACGGACGACAGCTTTTGAGCAGTTGAATGTGCCTTTGAGGTTTATGTTGAGGACCAAATCCCAGTCGACCTCTTTCATCCTCATGATCAGGCCATCGCGAGTGGTACCGGCATTATTGACGAGAATATCGATGCGTTCGAACTCATCTATGGTCCGGTCAATCATGGCTTTGACGCTGGCGCTGTCAACAACATCAGCATGGACAGCGATAACCTTCTGACCAGTCTCAGCCATGATCTCCTTGGCTGTGGTTTCGGCTTTTTCCAACTGAATATCGGACACGACTACATTAGCACCCTGCTGAGCCAAGGTAGTGGCAATCGCCCTTCCTATTCCCTGGGCTGCGCCGGTGATTACAGCGACTTTATTTTTCAACTTCATTAGGTATCTCTCCTCAGAATCGATAGGTCATTATCCTTCAGAGATTATACCCATAAATGCGTCCGTATACCGCGGTGCCCATCCAGAAGCACGTATCCCGGTAAGGTCCGATTTGCTCGGGGGACGCTATATCTGCAAGACCGCCGATCTATCTTTTCCGCTGGAGATGCATGAGGTCAACCCTGTGAAATGTATGCATAACGCGTAACTATCTTCCGCGGAGATCCAGGCTGAGGTTATTGACTCATTTGTGGATAGGACCGGGTGGAAGACGAGTCCTCCGTGAGGATACTCATCCTTCCGGGAGCTGTTTTATCCGGTCTACGAGGGCATTCAACTCTTCATCGGAGAAGAAGTAGATGGTCATACTCCCGCCTCTACGACCCCGCTTAAGCGTGACACGTGTCCCCAACCACCCCCGAAGTTGGTCTTCGAGGTCGGTTTCTTCCGGCGAGCGGCTGACGGTCTTTTTGGTTTTCTTTCTCTCCCCCTGCATCTGACGGACCAGTTCCTCGGTCTGACGCACACTCAGATCGCGATCGAGGATTGCCTTGAGCGCACCAGATTGTGCTTGCGCTGTGGGGAGTGCGAGCAGTGCGCGAGCATGACCCTCGCTGATCTTCCCAGATTGCAGTGCTTTTCGGACGGCGGCTGATAATTTGAGCAGTCGGAGGGTATTGCTAACAGCAGTTCGGCTTTTTCCCATCTGCTCGGCGATCTCTTCGTGAGAAAGACCAAAATCTTCGGCAAGTTGGCGATAACCCTCGGCTGCTTCTAAGGGATTTAGGTCTTCACGCTGCAAGTTCTCAATAAGCGCAAGCTCAAGTTGTTGTCGCTCATCGGCGATGCGAATGATGACAGGTATGCTGGTCAGGCCGGCAAGGCGCGCAGCCTCGAGGCGTCTTTCGCCGGCGATGAGCTCGTGGCTCCCATCCGTGTTCGCAGGAAGGACAACCAGAGGCTGAAGCACGCCATGCTCTTGAATCGAATCGGCGAGATTTTGCAGCTCTGCATCATCACGAGTGTGCCGCGGCTGCCTCGGGTTGGGAAGGATCAAATCGGTAGAGACTTCGAGTACACCTTCCCGCTTTGATACTGGTGTCTCGCCCGGAGGTATGAGCGCATCAAGTCCTTTTCCAAGTGCACGCTTTCTACTCATTTCAGGCCTCCGCCTTGAGGAGGGATTTATCAAATGTCATTCCGTCGCCTTTCAGCAGCTCAACTGCAAATGCGCTGTAGCTCAGCGCGCCTGGTGATTTTGGGGCGTAGAAGGAGATGGGCAAGCCGTGTGATGGTGCTTCTGCAAGCCTGACACTTCGGGGGATGATCGTCTCGAATACGAGTTTAGGAAAGTGCTTACGGACCTCGTCGACGACATCCTTCGATAGATTGGTGCGTGTGTCATACATTGTAAGCAGTAGTCCGCGGATCGAAAGTTCTGGGAATATCGATGAACGAACTCTCTGCAGTGTTCGCATAAGCTGGGTGAGACCTTCCAGAGCGAGGTACTCGCATTGAATGGGGATAATGACCCCGTGGGAAGCTGCAAGCAGGCCATTTACGGTAAGTAG
>JBGUDT010000043.1:15349-21017 GCA_041821665.1 Anaerolineales bacterium | reverse complement strand
AGAAGTGCGAACATTGTGAGCCACTCATCCCCTGTGGCCACCCAAACGCCGCATGCGTCTGGCATCGGCCTGGCGATTAAGATGAGGGGAGACGATGCGGTCGTGTTGACAAGCATCGGCGAGGGTTCGACTTCCCAGGGCGAGTGGTATGAGGGTGTGAACTGGGCTGCTATCCATAAACTACCGGTAATCTTCATGGTGGAAAACAATGTTTATGCCATTTCTGTCCCACAGGAGAGGCAGATGGCGGTAGAGAGTGTCGCGGACAAGGCTAAGGGGCTCGGATTACCTGGCCTGAGTGTGGATGGCCTGGATCCCATCGCTGTGCACGAGGCAGTTTCAGACGCTGCGGCTCATGCTCGCAAGGGGCAGGGTCCTACGTTAATCGAGGTGAGAGTCAGCCGGATGACCCCACACTCCTCCGACGATGACGATCGCAGCTACAGGACGCGTGAGGAAGTTGAGGATATGAAGGCGCGCGATCCACTTCCCATCTTTGGCGCACATCTTCTCAACAGCAAGGTCATAAGTCAGAGCGAACTTGACCATCTGGACGAAAAAGCAAAAGCCGAGGTTGATGAAGCTGTGGAGCACGCAGATGGTGCGCCATATCCAGAAGTTGCCGAAGCCATGTACCCAGTTTACGTGGAGGACATCAAGCATGGCTGAAATCACTCTCATCGAAGGTATACGGCAGGCGATGGAAGAAGAATTGGATCATGATGAGAGCGTTTTCATTGTGGGGGAGGATGTTGGTGCGCGCGGAGGCGTTTTTCGAGCCACCCAGGGTCTGTTTGAGAAATTCGGTGGTGAGCGCGTCATCGATTCGCCTCTAGCTGAACTTTCCATCGTAGGCGTTGGTATCGGTGCCGCGCTTTACGGTATGCGACCGATCTGTGAGATTCAATTTGCTGACTTTATCCATCCCGCTTTCAACCAGATCGTGAATGAAGCGGCGAAAATGTGCTACCGCTCGAACGGCGAATGGACCGTACCGCTGGTCATACGTGCACCCTATGGGGGTGGGATCGGAGGCGGTTTATATCACTCACAATCGGTCGAATCTTTTTTTGCACATGTTCCCGGTTTAAAGGTCGTTGTCCCCTCGAATCCCTTTGATGCAAAAGGTTTGTTGAAATCCGCGGTCAGAGATCCAAATCCGGTCATCTATTTCGAACCCAAGAAGGGATACCGACTCATCCGGGGAGAGGTGCCAGATGATGAAGAGGTCCTTGTCCCTTTATCACGTGCAAGGATATCGCGAACCGGAGAGGATTTGAGCGTGTTTGCATATGGGATGATGCATCATTACTGTCTGCAAGCAGCCGATATCTTGGCGGACGAAGGGATTGATGTGGAAGTCGTAGATCTGCGTACGTTGCTTCCTTTGGACAAAGAAACCGTGCTTGGCTCTGTCCGGAAGACGGGAAAAGCCCTTATCGTGTATGAAGATAACCTCACCGGGGGTTATGGTGCCGAGATCGCCGCCATCATTGCTGATGAGGCGTTTACTGATCTTGATGCTCCAGTACGTCGACTGGCCGGTCCAGATGTGCCAGCGATGCCCTACAGTCATCCGCTGCAGAACTGGTTTATGCTCAATGCCGAGAAAATCGCAACAAGTATGAGGGACATGGCGGCTTACTAATTCCTAAAAAAAAGCAGCCACGGTATGAGCGTTAACGTTGTGGCAGCCGATAGGGACGCGAGCGCAAGGAACGGAGAAGGTTATGGGAACTGAAGTCATCATGCCACAGTTGGGTGAATCCGTGATCGAAGGCACGGTGACAAAGTGGCTTAAGGGTGAGGGAGAGGTAATAGAGGAATTTGAAGCTCTCCTTGAGATCAACACCGACAAGGTAGACACCGAAATCCCATCACCGGCTTCGGGTGATCTGCTGAGAGTCTATGTCACGGAAGGAGAGACTGTCCGAGCGGGTACGCTGCTGGCCTTTATAGGGGAAAAGGGTGAGTCGATACCGGAAGGGACGGAAGTGCATGTCCCGATGACCGAGGCGAAGGCGGCTCCCACTGTGGCTATAGCGACACAGACGACGTCTCCAAAAACCGCGGGTCGCTCTAGCGAACTTGGTTTTATTTCCCCCGTCGTAGCCCGAATTGCAGCGGATAGAAATGTCGATTTATCACGTGTGCGAGGCACAGGACAGGGAGGGCGGATTACCAAGAAAGATGTGATCGCCTACCTGAAGGGGGAGGATACGCTTCAACCCTGGGAACAGCCTGCTTCGGGCGAATTGTTTCGACCTTCGGAAGAAGTCTATGGCGTAGAGGAAAAATCTTCGGAGGCGGGAAAACCAGGGACCATGATTCCTCATGATGCCGTGAGAAAATCTATCGCAGATCACATGGTTAGATCGGTGCATACAAGCCCACATGTAACCACGGTGATGGAGGTGGATTTCAGCCGCGTAGTTGCGCATCGAGTGAGGAATAAGGAAATCTTCGCTCGTGATGGAGTGAATCTTACTTACAGCGCCTACTTCCTCGCAGCATCCGTGGTTGCACTAAAACATGTGCCCATTGTCAACGCATCCTGGAGCGATGAAGGGGTTATCCTTCACCAGGAGGTGAATGTGGGGATGGCGGTTTCACTCGGCGAGAAAGGCCTCATCGTGCCCGTAATCCGGGATGCCGATCAGCTATCCTTGCTCGCAATCGCACGTGAGATCAATGACAAGGCCTCACGAGCACGGGAGGGGAAATTAAATCCAGATGAAGTCCACGGGGGCACGTTCACGATTACGAATCATGGCGTGAGTAACTCTCTATTTGCTACACCAATCATCAACCAGCCCGAGGCGGCGATTCTGGGCGTCGGCGCCATCCAGAAACGGGTTGTTGTCATCGATGCGAGGACATCCGCTGGAGAAGTCGAGGATGCCTTTGCCATCCGACCGATGGTGTACCTGAGTCTGACCTTCGATCACCGCATCATGGATGGGGCCATTGGAGATGCTTTTTTAGGCAAGGTAGTATCCACGCTCAGTGATTGGTCCTGATCACACATTCACTTCTGTGCGAGTTCTTCGTAAGGTCCGGTCCATTCATGATCGAATCCATCGAGTGCGTTAGAATATGAATTGGAATCTTGGATAAGGAGACACATATGTCTGAGTATGACGTCATTGTCGTTGGAGCTGGTCCGGGCGGGTATGTCTGTGCGATACGCGCCGCGCAGCTCGGAAAGAAGACCGCAATCATTGATAAGGAGTGGCTGGGAGGGGTATGTTTGAACATTGGTTGTGTTCCTTCAAAGTCCCTCCTGCGAAATGCTGAAGTCGCCCACACACTGCAAGAACGTGGCAAGGAATTTGGTTTTAAAATCGAAGGCTTGACGCTGGATTACGGCGCGGCGGTGAAGCGGAGCCGACAGGTTTCTAGTAGGCTGACCAAAGGTGTCGGGTTCTTGATGAAGAAGAACAAGATTGATGTGCATATGGGGGAGGCAAGATTTACGGGCGCCAATGGCTTGGAGGTCACCGCCGAAGATGGGACGACGCAGCAGCTGCAGGCAAAGGATATCGTCCTCGCAACGGGTGCGCATCCGATGATGATCCCTGGCATCGAGCCAGATGGTACACGGGTGCTGACGTATCGTGAGGCCATTCTCCAGGAGGACCTTCCGAAGTCGGTCGTCATTATCGGTGCAGGGGCGATTGGCCTTGAATTTGCCACAATCTGGAACGCATATGGCGTGGATGTAACGCTGGTCGAGATGCTGCCCAGAATCGCGCCCCTCGAAGATGAGGATGTGAGCAAGGAGTTGACGAAGGCGTTCAACAAAAAGGGTATCAAAACACTCGTAGGCACGCGTGTACAAAGCGTGGAAGTTCTCAAGACGAAGGTGAAGGTTAAGGTAACGGGCGAAGGTGGCGAGGAGACGTTGGATGCCGATCAGGCGCTGCTTGCGACCGGATTTAGACCGAACACCGATGGAATCGGACTGGACAGTGCAGGTGTGACCCTCGATGACCACGGCTTTCCCGTCATCGATGATCGCATGGGAACGAATATCCCGGGGATCTGGGCCATTGGGGATGTCACCGGCAAACTGATGCTCGCACATGTGGCTTCTGCGATGGGATTGGTTTGTGCAGAGAACATTGCCGGAGTAGAAACCGTTATCTTGGACTATGAAATGATGCCAAGAGCGACCTATTGTCAACCTCAAACCGCATCGTTCGGTCTGACAGAAGCACAGGCGAAGGAACGCGGATATGAACTCAAGGTGGGCAGCTTCCCATTCCAGGCGAATGGCAAGGCGCTGGGTCTCGGGGATTATGCGGGTTGGGTCAAGCTCGTGACGGACTCGAAGTATGGCGAAATCCTCGGCGCGCATATGATCGGACCAGAAGTCACCGAGCTTCTCCCTGAGCTTACGCTCGCACAGATGATGGAGCTTACCCCAGCCGAGATCGCCCGTAACGTCCACGCTCACCCAACTTTGAGTGAGGTATTGATGGAAGCGGCGCATGACGCTGAGGGACATGCCGTTCACAAATAGCGCAGGAAACTGCAAATCTCAAATATCCTTTCGACGGAGCGGCCATAATCCGCTCCGTTTCGCTACCTGGCAACTGAAATGATGTAGCGTATACTCTCGGGTGGCATCTCAAGGTGAAGGAGGTATTGAGAAGATGGATGATCGAGGTGAGATCGTTCGGACAAAGGAACAGTATAAAGAGACGATCCTCGCCAAACCAAACGTCGTCGGCGTGGGAACAGGGTATAAGGTAGTAGGGGGAGTAACCACCGATGATTTGTGCATCATGGCGATGGTGAGCAAAAAGATCCCAAGGGCCGGATTAGATCAAGATGCGCTGGTACCGTCCGAGTTGGATGGTGTGGGGACGGACGTGCTTCAGGTAGGCATACTCCATGCACATGGCGGTCGGCTCGAGCGCACTCGGCCTCTGGTGGGGGGAATCTCTTTAGGGCATTACAAAGTCACCGCCGGTACGCTCGGTGGTGTCGTGCGTGACCGAGGGAGTGGTGAGCGCTTTATCATTTCAAACAATCACGTGCTGGCCAACAGCAACGATGCCCAGATCGGAGATCCGATCCTCCAACCAGGAGCTGCGGATGGTGGTCGGGCCGATGACGACACGGTCGCGCACCTCGAGAAATTCCGGCCGATTCGCTTTAATGTAGGTCCGACAACCTGTGGTGTCGCGAAGAGCTTCGAGAAATTTGGCAACGCCATGGCTGCGTTGTTTGGCTCAAAACACAAAGTCAAGACGTATTTTGCTGATCCTGAGGCTTCGAATATTATGGATGCCGCCCTGGCACGCCCGGTTTCTGATGAAATCCTCTCCGACGAAATTTTAGATATCGGAATTCTGAGTGGGACTACTTCTGCACAGCTTGGTCAATCCGTTCGGAAATCCGGGCGCACGACGGGCTATACGATGGGCAGCGTCGTAATTCTCGATGCAACCGTCGATATCCAGTATGGAGAGCGAGTGGCTCGTTACGAACGTCAGATCGTCACAGATGGCATGTCCAACCCCGGAGATTCGGGCTCTCTGTTGGTTGCGGCAGATTCTCTGTTGGCAGTTGGGTTGCTATTTGCAGGTTCTGATCAGGCGACAATCTACAATCCTATTAATCTCGTCCTGGACCAGCTCGGAGTGGTGCTATGAATGCG
>JBGUDT010000043.1:0-15251 GCA_041821665.1 Anaerolineales bacterium | reverse complement strand
CTGCTTCCCTGATCCAAAATACGGTTTTATTCTCGTTCAAGAACAAGAAAATGAGAGAGACCAAACAGTCTAAAAGGGGTGCGTTCAAGACCCTGTAGTATCCCTCGCATGACACGCCCAAATCGCGGCCAACGGGCGATGATGTTGTCGTAGGCGCCGAAGATGATCGTGCGTTCCACAACCTTGAGGGGTAAACCTTCAAGAAGGCGATTTACATCGTTTGAACCGTAGACCCTGACATGAGGTGCAAGCTTGTCTCGCCAGCGTCGCGGCAGGTAATTCACCAGAGGTATATTTCCGAAACGGTAACTGCCGTGCCAGAAGACCCCGTGTGTCTCAAAGGGATAGCCTCTATTAGGTATAAAGAGAACCAGCCGACCTCCACCAAATTTCCCCGCTATTGTCAGGACCCTGACTATTTCTTCCAGGGCTTTGCGGTCATCCTCAACATGTTCCAACACCTCCATGGACACCACAACGTCGAATTGTGCGGAGGGGAGTGGAAGATTCTCACCTGCTCCCTGAATGGTGGCAGGTGATATTTCGCGGGCTGCCAGCGCTCTCGTGCGATCGAACTCCAGACCAATGACATTTGGGGTGAGGTCGGAAATTGGCTTCAGATAAGCTCCCACACCACACCCATTATCGAGCACATATCCTGCCATGCGTTCACCAACAGCGTCACATATCATGCGCCATCTGCGCTCTTGACCAGCACGCCAGACGTAGGATGGCTCACCATATTTTGCGGCTCTCTGGAGATCACTTTCGCTTTGCGACATTACCCTTCACCAAGCTCGGGCATCGTATGGTTGGACGCAATCCTTGAAAAGGCGAGACCCAGTGCAGCCATACTCCCCAGTTGTTTCATCTGACCATTGACCCACATTTCGTGGACCTTCTCAATGGGAAGCCAGACCACTTCCTGTTCCTCCAGGTCACCAGAATCAGGTTCGACAACCTGGAGCGCACCCGTAGCGAGGTAGAAGTGTACCTTGCCGGCGCCATAGTTGCCGCTGATGGTATAGGTTCCAAGCGAATGCCAGGACGTGGCCTCGCAACCCAATTCTTCGCGCAGTTCTCGTTTTGCTGAGGCGAGTACATCCTCGCCGGGTTCAAGAACCCCTGCAGGAGGTTGGATGTCGATTGCGTCCACGCCCTTTTTGTAAGATCGTACAAGGCCAATCTGTTTTTCGTCATCGATGGGTACGACCATCACATAACCCCTCGATTCTAAACGAAGGTAACCTTCCACGATGCTGCCATCCGGAAGCTGGACGTCATCGGAGAAAATACGCATCCATGGAGAGCGATCGAGGAGTAGTTCTGAGTTGGTGATATGCCAGGGGAGCAATTTTTCTTTTGCGTCCATGATGGGAAACTCCCGTGTGATTTTTGATCGTTCTATTATAATTCGCTTGTGCACAAGACTGCGAAAGAATATGTTCCTTCCCTGAAGAGCCCTGGCTGCAAATCGCCCGCGGGCGTATCAATGAGCGGATATGCGTGAGAAGGAATTGACCAATCAACTTTCTCCATGGATACTTGCCAGTCGACCAAAGACACTTTCGGCGGCCATTGCCCCTGTGATGGTCGGTACAGCCGTGGCTATCTATGAAAGGTCATTCCATGCGGGCGCAGCTTTCGCCGCTCTCCTTGCCGCAATTTTTATTCAGATTGGCACCAATATGTACAACGATGTTGCCGATTTCGAAAGAGGCACCGATACGAGCGATAGGTTGGGGCCAAAGCGCGTGACGCAATCGGGATTACTCTCTTCACGTCAAGTTCGCACTGGTGCGTTTCTGTCGTTCGGTATGGCAGCCCTATGCGGGTTTTACCTTATCGGCGTTGCTGGTTGGCCGGTGATTGCCATTGGAGTAATGTCAATCCTGGCGGGATTTGCGTACACTGCAGGACCATATCCGCTCGCTTATAACGGATTTGGAGATCTCTTCGTATTGATTTTTTTTGGATTTGTGGCTGTATGCGGGACCGCGTATGTTCAAGTGGGATCTGTCCCAGTGATTGCATGGCCGGCGGCACTGGGGATCGGGTCGATCATCACGAGCTTGCTCGTGGTCAACACTATTCGAGATATGGCGACAGATGAGGCAGCTGGTCGCCGAACTATCCCGGTTGTCTTTGGTCGAAAGATCGGGCTTGCCGAGTACGGTAGCTTACTTGTTGTTGCGTATTCGATATGCCTGGCAATGATCGCATTCGATTTGGGGGCCTGGCCTGTATTGCTACCCTGGATCACGATCCCCTTTGCTGTGCGACTTTATCGCTACGTCGCTGGAGTTGAGGGGCGGGCCTTGAACTGGGCACTGGCAACTACCGCGAAGCTGGTACTCGTATATGGAACATTGCTGGCGGCAGGAATCATCCTCTCGAGTTTATATCCAACCTCTTAGTGCATAGTAGATCAACGCCATGATCTCGCGCATGGTAGTCTTACTTTGTGAGAGCGCATCTCCATCTGGGATCAAACTATTACCTGGAGCAATCTGACTTTCAGACTGTTGTGTTGAGACAGCAGGCGATGGGTCCAAACCTGCTTCCTGGAAAACAAGCACCGATCTGCGCATATGGGTGGGGGAAGTTACAAGAAAGAAGCGTTCGATCCCCAGGCTTTCAAGAAGTGGGGGGATGTTTACGGCTTGTGATTGAGTATTATGGGAATCCGATTCGAGGATAATATATTCTGCTGGGATTCCCATCTCCACGAGCGTTTTTTGCATGGGTTCACTCTCAGGATCGAGTAATCCTGAGCGCGCATTTGAGCCCCCCGAAACGATGACCCAGGGAGACTCCATAAGATTGTATAACCTAGCTGCTTCCAGCGCGCGAAGCGTGCTTGCTTCGCTCAGCGCGGTGACATGTTGATCTCCTGCCAGGTAGGTCGCTCCCCCGCCGCCCAATACCACGATAGCCTTGGTTTCATCCAAAATGCTGCCAGCTTCAACATGATTAAAACCATGACTCAGCGTGTCGACCAATGCATTTGATATGAGCGGGATGCTTAGCAGCAGATACACAAGGGTGAGCAGGGTTAGCCATCTACGCCCCCATTTCGCCCAGAGGGTATTCCCATAGAGCATGATCACGCCCACGATCAATCCAAGCAATAAGAACGTAACCGACCCGGGGATAAATTGATCTTTGATGATCTCGACGAAGACTTCCATTCAAATACCTCGATAGTTATGGAGGGAGGTTGATTCTAACCGTAAATCGAGCTAGGAGAAGGTAGGTTTCAATAGATCCCAGAAGCAGGAGATGAGGCTGCGCTTACTTCTTTCTCCCCCAGTGGATGGCAATGGACCCGAACATGCGCTGGATGTAATTAGGATTGCTAAAGCCTGTGTGTGAAAGAAGTGAGGATAATTCATCCACTGTTAAAAATCCCTCGGTCGAATCGGGAAGATACTCGTAGGCTTCCTTGCTGCCAGCAAATATTCGACCGAGACTTGGAATGATGTATTTATAGTAAAAAGCAATCAGCGGGTTGATGAAACCTGTCTTTGGCGGAGAAGTTTCAAGCGCCGCAAATCTCCCACCGGTTTTAAGGACTCTGGCTTGTTCCTCCAGAGACTGTTTAAGATCACCCAGGTTCCGCAATAAAAATCCCGAAACAATGCCATCGAAGCAAGCTGACGAGAAGGGGAGATGTTCTGCATCGCCGATGACCCAATCGATTTGGGAACTCTGATGCCGGTTCCGGCCGATCTCAATCATCGCGTGAGTAAAGTCGCAGGCAACTACGTGTATGTCTGCTTCCTGTTGAAGTATCTCCGCGGCAAGATCGCCGGTTCCTGTGCCTATATCCAATATCTGCTGCCCCGGATTCAAATCTAGGCGATGGACAGTATCTACCCGCCAAGATGCATCACGTCCCAAGGTGATGAGGCTGTTAAGCAGGTCGTAGCGGGGCGCGATCCTAACGAACATCTCGCGCACATAGGAGGCGCGGGATGAACCTGTCAGATTGCTCATGCAGCTCCTAGGGGGATCACCGCTCGTGGGACGTAGGGGATATCATCGTCTGGGGAACCCAGATAGAGATGAATCTTATTGACTGTAAACGAAAACAGTGGCTCGGGAGGAAGTTTGAGCTTTGCGATACCTTCTGGATCATCCGATCTAGCAAGTGCGAGATACGGATGGTATCCTGTTCCGTTCTTGTCCTCAATATCAGCATATCCAGGGAATGCTTCCGTAATTTTCTGGTATAGGTTTTTGATGGGATCAGGATCTGCGGGTTCTAGATAAAGATCACCTTCGAATTGTCCGTATTTATTTAATGTAATCTCGAAGGGGGGAATGTCACCGACTAACTTCTCCAGCTGAGCCACAGAGTCATCGACGCCCTCGGGAGGGACAAAGGGGTAAAGCAAGGTGATATGTGCAGGAACTTTCACAAATGACTCTTGATCATGTTCTTCCCGCCAGGAATAGGAAAACGCCTGCACCGGAGGTGGGGGAATAATGAGCAATGCAGTCTCATAAGTCATGATGTACCTACAAACTTCCAGGGACATAATCGTCGCTCGAGACCATCCACGATAAAGTACAAACCGAGGCCAAGCAGACTCATAGCCACGACTCCAGCGTACATGCGTGGATAATCAAACAGCGTGCTTCCCTGTAGGTATATATAGTAACCCAGACCGCGTTGTGTTGCGACCAATTCAGTGATGTATAAGACTGCCACTGCCAATCCGATAGACTGTCTGAGTGCAGTGAGGATGGCTGGCAAACTTGCAGGAAGGTAGACGAAACGGAACAGTGCTCTCCTCCCCGCTCCGAGGCTGGAGACGGAATGAATAAGTTCGGGTCGTATCGCAGCAGCCTGGTCACGTACGAGAAGGAGAATTTGAAAGAACAGGATCAGGAAGATAATGGTGATCTTAGAGAGATTCCCGACTCCTAGGAACAGCAGGATAATCGGTACCAGAACAACTTTCGGGATTGGGTAAAGCAAATAAATAGATGGTGAAATCAATTTGTTCAATCGCTCAGATTGACCCAGGATCAACCCCAATGGTACGGCTAGGAGGATGGCGAGTGTCACAGATGCAAGCACTCTCCATAAACTTGCCAGGAAGTGTTCTCCTAATTCTCCCCCGATATCACTCAAGAGTGCATTGAATACGCTCAGTGGAGAAGGCAGGACAGGTAAGGCAACAATTCTGGCCAGGATCTCCCAAAAGATGATGATGAACAATGCTGAAAGGATCACATGCGTCCTCTTCATCATATTGGCTCCAGGAGCGATCGTAATGTTCGACACATGCTCATATAGCCCTCGGTCTCCCTGAAGCTGGGAGATGCCCCATGTGGATTTGAAATAATTTGTGGGCTGTGAATTGGCGGGTCTGAAAGGACAAGGATAAATCGACCGAGCAGTGCGGCTTCTTCGATTGCGTGTGTGACGATGATGGATGTAAGCCTACCCTCATCCCGTAGCTCTAGAAGAAGGTCCTGGAGCGATTCGCGTGTGGGTGCATCAAGAGATGCAAAAGGTTCATCCATGAGCACAATATCAGGGTTGAGAGCTAGCGTTCGGGCTATAGCGGTACGTTGCCTCTGCCCGCCAGAGATTTGACCGGGGTAGTGCTCCTTCAATTCGGAGAGCCCCAGGCGTTCAAGCCAGGGCATAATGATTAGCTCGATGTCCTCAATATTTCCATCCTCCGGGGCATGTCGACCGTCAGGACCGTAGAAATTGCGCAGGCGATAGCCCAGCGCGGCGTTTTCATACACCGTGGCCCAAGGGAGAAGACCATAATCCTGTAGAATCATGCCAGTTTTTGGTCGTGGGCGATTGAGAAGATGGCTGTCAATCGTGATGGTCCCGGAGACTGGATGAAGAAGACCTGCCAGCAGGTAAAGAAGCGTTGTTTTACCGCACCCAGATGGGCCGAGTATCGCCCAGGCTTCCCCGGCGCCAACCGAGAGATTGAAGTCCTGGAAGATGGACGTGCCATCGGGATATTCGAAGCCCAGATTGGCAGCCTCAATCATGAGCATCCACCAGGAAATCGCAGACCATGTGTCGCCTAACGAACACGAATGGCCTAAGGTAAATAACTCCCGTCCACAGAGCTTTCGTAGGACACCTCGTGTTCAATGAGACCTTCCGATATGGCCCACTCCATCGTATCTAGAAATTGTGTCTCGCTGGGGACAGAAGCTGTTGGATAGTCTGGGATCACAAAACTGCCCATTAGCGGAGGAGGGATGAGACCTTTTTCGGAAATGAGATCGGAAAAGCCCGATTTATTTGTATTGATATCCTCAACGGCGCGCTCGAGAGCAAATAAAAATCCCCGAACCGTCTCGGGATGTGATTCGATAAAGCCTGCGTCAAAGGAGATGATGCTATGTCCAACCTCGGGGAAGGATGTATCGTCAATGATATTTTTCCCACCATTAAGAATGGCCAACGATGCGGCTGGGTCCGGAAGATTGGCCGCCTCAAGCTGTCCGGAGGCGAGAAGATTGAGCCGATCAGGAATTTTTGGTACTGCGAGTATGACGATTTCATCGGAGGAAAATCCTGCCCGTTCGAGTAATCGATCGGTGGTGTATTCGATGACAGTCCCCTCGGAAACTCCTATGGGTACACCTTTTAGATCATCGATGGATTCAACCTCACTCGTTTCAGAAGCCACGATCCGAAAGACGGGATACGTTTCATTTGCAGTGCGTGCAAATCGAACTGCGATAACTTCAGTGGAGTCCTTGTTGTAGAAAATCACCGACACGAGCTCATTGATCATGGCATCGATCTGGTTGGATTGCATGAGCTGATCCCGTTCTGGGGCTGAGGAAACGGGAACGAATTCGATCTCGATTCCTTCGTCGGCAAAGTATCCCTGAGCCTCTGCCACATGCATTGGAAGGCTGTCAAGGATGGGCAATACACCCACGCGGACAGGTACAGACTCGCTACCACTCACGCCACATGCCGTACAAAGGATCGCCATGAAAACGGCGGATGAGAACAGAGAAAATCGACTTCTCATATGTGCGCCTCCAAACCCGGCGTGCCAGTTATGTCGGGTTTTATATCGTATGGTTTGAAGCAATCGGCAGGTCGGGGAGATCATCGTGCCCACCTTCGATTCATGCCATCAACAGCCACGCATGTGTCCTTCTGTCAATATTCTAACTCAGAACGATGTCAGCGTAGATTATTATTCCATAATGGAAGGTGGTAAGGGGAGATCTGAAGAAAAAAGAAGTCAGAATTGTATCTTGAGGCACAACTCCAATCCCCGGGGACCCTCATAGTCGGAAGTCTTCAGTATGAATCCCTGTGGCGCCATCGGGTCGTGATCTACGCTCCTGAGAATCCTGTACCTGACCTGTGCCGTCGAAGGCGCGCACCCGAACAGTATGTGATCCGGGGACACCCTGCCAATCGTAGCGCCATTGGACCCACGTGAGTGGACTCAGAGGGGGGACGCGAAGCTGGGCTTCAATCCAGGGTTCATCATCGATCTGCACTTCCACTTTGCTGATCGTCTTTGCACCTGAGTATGCGATGCCGCCGATAGGAACCACACCCATCGTCCCATCAAACTCCTTAGTTGAAACGTCGTCGATGACGGAAGTCATGCGCACAATTGCTTCCTCACTCCATCCCCGATCTACCCAGTAGCCGGGACCGTCGTGATTAATCGCTTCAATGCTCTCGATCCACTTGGGTTGTTTCATGCCAAACCGATCGGGGATATAGATGCGCAGTGGATACCCATGTTTACGCTCGAGTGGTGCATCATTCATCTCGTATACAAGCAGCGTGCGGTCGTCCATCGCATCTATGCGGCTTACACTCTCATAAAACCCATCAGCTGACTCTATGAACAACGAACGAGCCTCCGACATTAAACCAGCTTCTTCGAGGATATCTCGCAGGCGCACACCTTTCCACAAAGCTGTGCCGATCAAACTGCCTCCTACCGAGTTGGAGATACAGGAGAGGGTGATAACTTGGCTCACTGCAGGTCGTGTACGAAGCTCAGCGAGGGAAAGTGTCAAAGGACGTTCGACCAGCCCAACCAACGGCAGTCTCCATGTCTCTTCGTTGATACTCGGTGGGAGAGAGTTGATATCTACGCTGTAGAACTCTCCGGGGGGAGTGATTTCTGCTCTTGTGCCGGATGTGGGTTCGATCCTGGCGGAAAGCATTTCGTTGGATGGTGAAGCTGCTGTCCCTGATGTGGTGCTTAGATCGGGTGTACCGGATCCTTGTTCTACTAACGTAGCAGGTTCAGATCCTGCCAGCCTTGCCACGCCTAGGGCGCCAAGCGTGACTGCGGCGGTGCCGCCACCAAAGATATACAGGAATCCCCGACGGGAGATCGGGGCATCATCCGAAGAAGCGAGAATGCTGGCTAAGCTTTTTATCACCCAACCAAGGACGAGGCCCCAAGCGATCATGAGGCTACCCAGCCAAATCAGAGCCGCTACAGGTGTTACGGCGCCAAAGCCGAGGTAGGCCATTACGAGCATGAGAACTAGAGTCCAGAGAAAACCACCAAGAACGCCAGCAACGAGAAGGTTCTTCGACTGTTTTCGACCAATGCTGGTCAAAATTGCACCAAATAGGCTTCCACCAAGTATGAATATAATGATTGCTCCCAAACGTTCAGCAGTCTTCGCACTCCCTGAGACGGATCCAAGATTGATGAAATTCAATATTGTAATCATGCTGTCAATGCCAAAGGTGACAATCGGACCCGGAAGTATGCGGACAAGACCGTCAAATATGGCGAACGCTGCGAAAGGCACTCCCGTTAAAACGAACCCAAGATAGCTCATCGCGAGGACGGGAATACTTGTGATCCCACCAATGATGGCTCCCTGAACTATGGATACTTTCTTCATCCAAACTCCTTTATAAAAACTTCACTCAAGATTTCATTATATTGTTCAAATCTTACACCCGGATTACTACAATGCACTAGCAGCACCCCTCATGGAGATGTGTGATCTTATACCTGGATATTAAAAAAATGAAGATATGATTAATAATTTTCAAACGAAACATCGCCAAATTCACCGGCTGTTATAATGCCAAAATGCGTTCACGTATGATGTGGTTTGTGTTGGGTATCTTGCTCGCAGCGGCGATACTCGTTGGGGTATACCAGATTCCATTTGTGAAAGATAAGCTTGAATGGCGCCTCGATGCTGCCAATGGTGTTATGCGTGGGTTGATCTACCCTGGTGAGACGTTACCGGTTCCGTCGGGTGCGGATGCTGCCGCGATTCCACCGGCGTTGGCTCCCTCTTCTACATTGGAAGGTGGGGAGACTAGCGTAGAAGTATCACCCACGCTCACTCCGACCCCTCTGCCTTCTACCGTCAGCCTCAAATCCCCCGAATGGGAAAAGCAAGATTGGAACAACTGTGGACCGGCGACGCTCGCGATTGGTCTTAAGTATTTTGGGTGGGACGGAGACCAGTACTCGATCTCTGATTTGGTGAAACCCGATCGAGGGGATCGGAACGTTAATATCGATGAACTTGTGTTCTTCGTGAACACTCGAGCTGGATGGTTGACCGCGGACTACAGGGTAAATGGCACGATAGACATCCTGAAGGCTTTTATCGCTGCGGGTTATCCGGTCTTAGTGGAAAAAGGGTACATCATCGAAAGCGATGGACCGGATGCGGGTTGGGCAGGTCATTACCTCCTTCTCACGGGTTATGATGATGCAGAGGAGTTATTTGTCGCTCAAGATTCTTTCATAGGTCCTGACCAAGAGGTGTCCTATGAAGCACTCGATGAAGGGTGGCGAGCGTTTAACCGGGCATATTTATACTTCTACCCAGCCGATCGTCCTCCTGACCTTGAGGGGATCCTTGGGGATGATTTAGATCCGGAGAAAAACCGCGAAAGCGCTCTCGAAGTTGCTCGAACTGAGATCGAAACGGATTCAACCGACCCATTCGCGTGGTTCAACCTTGGCTCAAACTTACTTTTTTATGAGCGATATCGCGAGGCTGCAAATGCATTTGACAGTGCTCTGGAGATTGGCCTTCCCTGGAGGTTCACGCGTTACCAGTTCGGCCCATATATCGCCTATTTTCATCAGGGCCGCGAGGAGGATGTGATTGAATTGGCAGACGCCACGCTCCATCGGACTTCAAAAGCGGAAGAATCTATGCTCTGGCGTGGCTGGGCGCGTTATCGGTTGGGAGATATCAACGGCGCCATCGAGGATTTCCAAGCAGCATTGACTGTTAACCCGAACTACCTAGATGCACAATATGCATTGAGCTATCTTGGGGTGGGCGGTTGATGCGCAATCAAAATTGTCACCTATCTCCTGAATCCGCATCGAGTCTTATAGGTATAATTAATATCAGTCAGGTAAAGTAAGCGTAAAAGAATGGAGAAAGTGACATGCTAATCAGCAATGAGATGACAAAGAAAATGAACGCACAGATCGGCAGTGAGCTCGGGGCGTCCAACCAATACCTGAGAATCGCGGCTTATTTCGATAGTGAAAACCTTCCAGAGCTGGCCACATTCTTCTTCCGTCAATCCGATGAAGAAAGAATGCACGCGTTGAAGTTCGTGCACTATGTCCTCGAGGCGGGTGGTGAAATCGAAATTCCGGCCATCCCGGCGACCCCTGGTAAGATATCTTCTGCGAAAGCGGCAGTGCAGATGGCGTTGGACTGGGAGCTGGAGGTTACGAATCAAATTAACGACATCATGGCGCTCGCGGTCGAACAGCATGATTTTATCGCTCAGCAATTCCTGCACTGGTTCGTGAGTGAGCAATTGGAAGAAGTATCCACAATGAGCGAACTTGTGAGCGTCATCGATCGCGCTGGGGAGCAACTTTTGCTCGTCGAAGAATATATCGCCAGACGAGGGGATCCTCACGCTGCAGTAGTAGAGTAGCTTGGGTAAACGATACGAGAAAAAAGACCGCCCGGATCAGAAGTATGGGCGGTCTTTTTAGTTCGCAATCCGAATTCGTACGAGGTGGTTGAGCTCAGGCCTCTTTTTTCCACCCACGAGCGTGGCGTTGGTGTTTTTCCGCGTCGAACTTGGTTTCGATGAGGAGAGCATCAAGATCTCTAACGTCCAGGAAAGGGCCATAACTGCGATACTCTCCACCGGTAGGCACCGTCAAAGTGCCATCCGGGAAAACCATCACATAGAGGCGATCGAGTGTCTTGTGTGTGAGCCAATTAATTGTAAAGGAGACGGAATCCACATCAATTTTGTCCCGAAGCACTACAAACTCCTCATCGGAGACAACCAACTCATCCCATTCTCTTGAGGTCATGGATCTCGGGAACGTCTGGAAAACGTTGTAGAAGAAGCGATTCTTCGTTTTCGAGGCGATTCGCTCAAGTAGCACTATGATTGCTGGAACATCATGAAGGTTGTGGCGCGTGACAGGGGTTGCGGCTTTTACATCGATCTTGGGAAATTGCCCCAGTATGTCGAAGGCTGCGAGGACGGCAGAAAGGTGCCCTGCTTCCTTGGTCTTTGCTGATACCTTCTCGGTAGAACCGTCGATAGGGATTGAGATGAGGTCAATCCATTTACCTTATCCCCTCAGGAAACCGTAGGTCAGTCGATCGCCCGTGGTCGAAAGTGCGACCTCAAGTCCTTCTTGTTTGGCAAGACGCACCAGGACGCCAACATCTTCTCTCTTCAAGGGATCGCCACCCGTGAAGACGATGCGCTTTGCCCCGGTGGATGATATTTTACGCACGATGGCTGTGGCTGTGGCGGTATCACACACGTTTTCAGTGATCTGGGGACCCCAACAATATGGACACTCTTGTGTGCAATCTGAGGTGACGTGGTAATCAATCGTAGCGATCATGGTTCGAGCCTTCCGGTGTTCGAGAAATTATGGGTGCTTAAATTCCAGTATAGAGCATCTAGAACACTCAATTCAACTGGTTGTATTCGTTCACCATATATAATGCTTTTATTCTTAGAGGATCCGTTTTCTATCATCCACGGTCTCCCCAACCCCTCTCCCTGAAAAAGGGAGAAAGGATATTAACTCACCGATTTAGGAAGTTCCTTGTTGGGGGAAGAATTGAGGTGAGGGGATGGGGGTGTATGCATAAACTGTACCAAGTGGGCTGTCCCAAAACCCATAGCCAATCCTATGGAGGGTGACCCCCTTGGACTATAAATGTCCTGCACAATTATGTTCGAGCCCGAGGCTCAGTTGGGGTTGATTTCAGCAGGAATTACTTAGAATAATTTCAGTTGTCGAGCGGGTCGTCGACCCTCAAGTGTAATATAAGGCGCGGCACGCTCGGCCAGGACACCCAATCCTCGAAGCTGCCCTATATCAGATAGGTTTATCTTCCGTCTTGCATGCAGGACTGCCGAGGCGGATCGAGGCCCGATCCCTGGGATGCGGAGAAGGACCTCCCGAGCGGCATTGTTTATCTCCACTGGAGATTTGACATAGAGATGATCCGCAAGGATGGACTTGGGATCCTTGTGGAGGGGGAGCTCCCCCGAAGCGTTGAAAGGGAGTTCCTCGAGATCATATCCGTAATCCCTCAACAGGAAGGATGCCTGATACAAACGTTGCTGGCGCGTCGGATCCTCTTGGGGATAGTTTTCGAAAGGGGTTCCTGGTACGGGGTTAAACGCCTCGAAGTAAGCCCTTTTTATCCCCACGTCTCGATTCAGTGCTGCGACGGTGACGAGTAATTCAAGGTCTGTTTCACCTGCAGCGCCAACAACGAACTGAGTCGTGCTTGAAGGCCACCGCCCTCGCCATCCGAGATGAGGAGGTTCATTCCTGCGGATTCTCTCGATCCACTTCAATGGCTGCAGAAGTTCCCGGTCGAATTCCTTCTGGGGTGCCAGCGAGGTCAGCCTGGAGGGGTTGGGGGCTTCAAGGTTTGTAGAGACCCGGTCCGCAAGCTGCATGGCACGATAGACCTGATCATACTCGGCTCCTGGCATGATTTTGAGATGTAGATAGCCCGGAAAGTGTAGTTTTAGCCGCAGAATTTCAGCTGTGTCGATCAACCTATCCTGGGTTTGAATGCCACCTGCGAAGATCCCGGTGGAGAGAAAGAGACCATCTACGAGACCTTTCTTGTGTGCGGCGTGGAATGTTCGGGCCAGCTCATCAGCTTGAAATGAAACCCTTTTGTAATTGCGTCCCGCGCGAAACGGACAGTAGAGGCAATTGCGCTCACAAGCAGTTGTCAGCATAGCTTTTAATAGAGGGAATCTACGTCCTCCGGGGACTGCGGAAAGATGGATGGGAATCTCGTGTCCATCGGCCTCAACTCTTAAGTCAGAGGAGCCGCTTCCATACCTCTGGCGTATCTGTGCAGGCGTATATCCACATTGTCCACCTGATGGTGCCTGGACGTGTCCATCTGATTCAAAAGAGGATGCATGGGCCGAAAGCGCCAGTTTGTGAAGTGGATCCATGGCTGCTTAACGGTAGCACAAATGTTCTGTTTTTACAAGCTTGTGACAAGCTTTAGAGGATTGGCTAATCCAGATTTGAAGCCCGGGTGCGGTCGGCGTTGTGTGGGTCTAAGCATTGAGCAAGTAAAGTGAAACCCTATCGCATCGGTGGTGACCAGGGACGATGAACGTATGAGGCTCAAGTGAGAAAATTTGATGGTTCTCCGCAGCAGCAGGTGTTACTCGCCGAACAGCGTGTCGGCGCCTTTTTGGGCTCGGTCTTTGAGAGCTTCACCCTCGAGGTTGCCCAGTGAGGCATAGAATGTTTCATCATAATCACGTGTGCGGATGACAACGGGCATAGGGACCGCATGACCCAAGATGAGGGCTTGCTGCCTTGTATCAAGGCGCGCGAGCACCTCGCGTAATGCGCTGGATCCACTGACACCGGAAAAAACAGCTCTGATATCTGCTTCGTTGTCGAGGAGACATGTCACCCGAGTGCCAATCTGACTCATGACTTCGTCTTCGATGCCGCTTGGGCGCTGGTCAACAATGAGGAGAGTGACGTTGTATTTTCGGAGCTCGCGTGCGATGTTGCCGAAGATAGTATGTCCGGCGATCTGTGGATCCAGGAATTTGTGAGCTTCCTCGATAACGATGACGAGCGGTCTCGGGTCATCCGCGCGACCTCCCGCCGCAAGGTTCTTCTGATGGACGTAGCGGTCATGTATTCGTCTGGTGAGATAGTTCGCCACAAGAACATAGGCCGAGAGCGTATTCCCGTACTTCCCGAATTCTAGAGCGACACTTGTACCTTGATTGAGACGGTTGAATATATCATCGACGGTGTCATCTCCCTCACCCGGTATGAGGAAGCCTAAACGTGGGAACACGGATTCAAACTTCCTCCGGATCGCGCCTAGTGTTCCAGGCACGATCATGCCGCTATCGATAATTACCTGGATTTCACCGTCATCATCTTCGTCGGATAAGAGTTTCGAAATCCAATCCTTGCCCAAACGTCTGTAAAGGTAGTACAGCGCCCCGGTTTGGATCTCGGAAAGACCGAGGAGCGATGAGAGCATCTCCACGTCCTCAGGTTGGATTTCCTCATAACCGATCCTCAAAACCCGATCATACTTGCTCCCCCGTGCTCTGGATGTGTCCTCATCGAGTGTGACGACGCTCACCCGCCCGTCTTGAAATAGTTGTCGAAGCCCTTTGTATTCCCGTCCAGTATCGTCCTTCACGGCCCATCCGTAGTCGTTATGCATGTCGAAGATTAGCGCAGAGGCAAGACCGGACTGGATGATCCCGGCCAGGAGGGTCCTCGTAATGAATGATTTTCCAGTACCTGTCTTTCCAAAGACTCCCGATGAGCGTTCAACGAAACGTTCCAGGTCGATGTTGACCTGGACGGTCTCCATATCGAGCGGCGTACCGAGATAAAAGTGAGATCTGTCTTCCTCGCCAAAAACCCGATCGACATCCCTGGCCGAAGCCTCATATACTGCCGAGAAGTGTGTGGGCACGGTTTTTATCGGCCGGGGTTGGTCATCATCGTCATCAAGCATGAGCATCGGTGTGACGTCGAGGACCACGTACGCGATCTCGCCGCCATACACATCCAGCGAGAATGGATCGGAGACTTCAGGAGGGTGGTGGATTAATCCCGGGTTTGTCGCATCAAGACGGATGTCCGTAATCATGCCGAAGAACGTCCTGCCGGTCTGACGTCCATGAATAACGACATACCGCCCAACGGCAAGCTTCTCGACTGTGAACCTTGGATCGAGCTTCATGC
>JBGUDT010000042.1:7062-22697 GCA_041821665.1 Anaerolineales bacterium | reverse complement strand
ACATAAGGACCGCGGTAAGGGTTTTGGACCACTGGGTTCACATCCGTGTGCCCTCTCTTCAATAATAAATGCTCCCAATTCGTTGACGCGTATGGCAGCTAATCATCAGAAGTATTGTTCTTGCCGGACAGAAGAATTCGAGTCGCCTTTCCTTTGATGTTTCTGGTGCAGTTCTGGTGCAGATTGAATGTTACTGTATAGAAACTATGGACAGGATGGACAATAATCCCCCTTATCTCTGCACTGGATGGACACAGTACACCCCCAGACTACGGTGTGGAATCACTTTATCCTAACTTCTAATCCGGCGGTTCCGCGTTCGAGTCGCGGCATTGGTGCGTCAGTATCCAGGATACTTAATTCCCCCTCGTGCCCACGCAGGAGCAAGGGCACGAGAGAAATCATCAAAGCGGGACATGGCCTATAAAGGAAGGATAGCTATGTCCCCTTTGCATTTAACTGCCCGAGATGATCACCTGATTCGAGATGGGGTGTATTATGCAGAGGCAGGGTGGAAGCCACCTGTGCTCCAGGTTGCATCGAAGACCCTTATCCACAATAATTAGATCACTACGAAAGGAAACTTGTATTCGGGTGATATTTCGGGGCCCGGTCTGGTTTTGGGGTGAGAATTAGGATTTTTTAATCATGACAAAGGTGGGGGTTCAGAGGAACTTCTATTTCCGCTAGAATTCAACCATAACCTACCCCTGCCGATTGTTTTTCCAGTTCAATTGTACCGAATGAAATGGAGAGAATTCACGATGAAACCGAACAAAATATTGCCCTTTGCACTGATGGTCATCTTGACCCTCGCTTTCATCCTGGCGTGCAACGCATCGTCGGAGCTCACCGCGGGTGAGGAGGTGCCGCCGACGGAACCGCCCCCCCCAACCGAAGCGCCGGAGCCGACGGACGTCGAGGAGCCAGCCGAGCGGGTCCAGCTCGACCCCTGCGCGCTGCTGACTGATGAAGAAGTGAGCGCGGTTTTGGGCGGACCAGTCCAGAGTCAACCATCCATTGGAACCGGCGGTTGTTCCTACCTGCTGCAAACCGAAGACCCGAGCGTGATGGTGCAGCTGGCTCTCAGCGCAGCGCAGGGGAATGAGGCCAAGGCTTTCACCGTGCTGAGTTTGGGACTGCTGGCCGGGTTCAGCGGGGATCCGGAGATGCAAGCTGGGTTTGAGGAGGTAAACAGTCAGATCCCTGATCTGACATTGTTGGAAACCGTGAGCCGGATGGCGGAGCTCTTCCGGGGGACGGGGGTAAATTTGATCGAGGCGGATGGACCAGGAGAGCATGCGACCTGGATGGTTTACGAGGACGAGTACTATTCCCAGGGTACGCTGATCCTGGTGCGTGGGGAGGAGTACGTCTCTCTGACGCAAATCGGTGGCGACATGGCGGTTGCATTTGATCAGCTGGAGAACCTTGGTGGTACGGTCTTCGACCGGCTGCCTGAGTCATTTTACATGCTGGATGAAGACGGGGATGGGTCGTTCAGTTTCTCGTTGAGTGAGGAAGATGAGCCGACGCCAACCGTCGCTATAGAGCCGACCGCAGCGCCTACCGTCGGTTGTGTGCCCGAGATGGTGTCTCCATCCGAAGAGACGCTCATGGACAACGGCTGTTCGGATCAGTCGGATACGATCGATTGGGAGTTTGAGTGGTCGGCATGCCCTGGTGCCCAATCCTATGCGCTGTTCGTGATGGGAGCGACCGCCACGATCCCCGTCATCGACATTCAAACTAGCAACACGAGTTTTGAACGTCAATCGGTGGGCTACATCGCAGACCAGAATCGCACGGGATGGCGATGGAAAGTGAGAGCGATGCAGAATGACGTATGGGGCGAATGGACTCCCGAGGGAACGTTCGAGGTCGAGCCTCTCGACATGGATTGCCCATAGGGTGGGGATTGATAATGCGTATTCTCAATCAGGCGATCTTGTTAGAAGTTTTGTCATGAATCTTCATGTGTTATGCCATGTTTTGGCGGAAAATCAATTAAACGAGGATTGCGAAGAATGAAACGCACGGGATCTCGTCCGCATAGACGAGATCCCGTCTGACTAAATACTACACAGTATTGCTGAGGGCAAGATCGATCGTGTCTCGGTACTTCTTCATGGCTTTTCTGCCATCGGGCGTCATCCGGACCAGGGTCCGCGGTTTGCGTCCATCGTAGGTCTTCTCAATCTGAACGTAACCAGCCTCCTCGAGCTTGGTGAGATGTGAGGAAAGGTTTCCCCACGTGAGCTCTGTGGCGTTCATCAGGAACAAAAAATCCGAACTCTCCAATGCGTAGAGAAAAAGGAGAATCATCAATCGGGCGGGTTCATGGACCACCCGATCGATGTCCGCAATCTGTCGGAAGGCATCCCCGTCAGAATTAGCTTTGTTCATCATCGTTTCCTTCCATGAGGATTGGGTATTTGCGTATGAAGCGCACGAGCAGGACGATGCCAGTCCCGATGATGATCCCTGAAGCAATGGCTAGGGGTAGGTTGAAGGATACATCCTGGCCCCTTGTGAGTGCTACAGAGAGCAAGTATGCCCCTCCTAGTAACCATCCATACACAAACAACCGCGTCACGCCGAATAGATACCCCAGTAAACTGAACAGGCCGACCATGGCAAACATCACCGCGATCTCAACGGCCAGATCGCTGATCCATGAAGCGGTAGACGATGATGAAATTTGCGGTATCCAACCGGGTGAAAGCAAGGTAGCAATCACACAACCCAAAGTGAGCAACACCAGGCCAGCCATCAGAGCTACAAGGAGCTTGGTCGTTGGAGTTCGTCGTTGTTTTGCATAACCAAGGCGGGGAGTGGAGATATAGCGCCTCGCTGCAGATAGTCCAACGACTAGGATGGCCAATGCGACCAGAAACAGGACCAGGTTCAATTCCGGACCTAGCAGTTCCCGCGTGATGGGGTAGATACTCAGCAGGAGCATGACGAGCCCTAAGAGAATGTCCCAGAGACCATCTTCGTAGTTTGTGAGTTGAACAATCCTTTTTTGTGCATTTCCGATTCCAATGGATGTTGACATCATTCCTCTCTTTCTTGATCGTGATATTTGTTTAGCTTTGCGCCGCAAAGTACTTGGCGATATTTTATAACAAATAATTACCTTTGTCAACCCTCGTGGTTGACCCCACGGCTCCAATGACGAACCGAGAGGTCTTTGCACTTTAATATGGCGCAGCTCTTCATATTCGATGAAACAAGCTCGCTGCGTCCTTTATTCACGATCATGGAGCTGATCGCTTGGTTCATCGGCCTGGTGAATCTGGTCTATACTCTTCTGACTGGAACTGTTCTCTAACTTGAAATCAAGTCATAATAGATGTAGCCGGAGCAACTTTGCGGATATGTAGATGATGAACAATAGTCCCAAGCGAGAAAACCAATCGACGATCTGGCTGATCCTTGGCTCGGTGGCCACAGCTTTGCTTGGGGTTCTCGGTTATCTATTCCTCCGTCGACGGAGGCGGCCCCCGCTCCGTACGTCGGCGCTTGAGGTTATGCCGGACCTGCATGATTTCCAGGGGCTGTCGGAGGGCGAGGCGCAGGAACGACTGAAAGTTGATCCAGATGAACTTCGTAAGGAGCAACTGACACGTTCACGCAAAGCCATCCTTCTACGTAATGCCCGATCCAGGTTTAACCTCACGATGCTCGGGCTGGCAGTGATTCAGTGGTTCCTGCAAGACCATTCAGGAGCGCTCATCACAGTTGGCATCATCCTTCTCAACATTCTGATCAATGTCGCACAGCAGATGATCTCCATTCGTCGAGTACAGGATCTTGCAAAACAATCACGCCCCCAAGCGACTGTCATCAGAGAAGGCCGGGTAAGAAGCGTAGATCCAGCGACGGTCGTGGAGGGGGATTTGGTGGCAATTGGACCGGGCGATGAGATTCTGGCCGATGGCCAAATTGTCAGCGATGGTCCCCTGGAGGTTGATGAACGCGCCGGTCAACCCGGGAGCGTTTCACGACGGCAAGTGGGGTCTGGCGAAAAAGTGCACATGGGGAACTTCTGTGTCAGCGGCAGGAGTGTCTACGAAGTCTCACACGCTCCCGCGGAGACCCTGAAGGAGCAGTTCACAACAGATTTAGGATTACACCAAGCCGAACTCACCCCACTGCAGAGCATCATCGGGCGCATCCTTCAGATCATGACCGTTGCGGTGATCTTGTTTCTCATTCCATTCATCTTCCGTCTGCTGAAAATTGATGTCTTAACGGATGATATCCTGGCTGCCCATCAAAACATCGCATCCATTATTTTCAGCATCGCACCCAGTGGGTTGTTTTTCATGATCGTGGTGGCTTATGCCACCGGGAGTGCGGACATCGCTCGCCTGGGTGCCCTGGTGCGCGACTCGATGGCAGTGGAAACCCTGGCGGAATTAAATGTGCTTTGCTTCGATAAAGCCGATACGCTCACAGGATTGGATGTTAAACTGCAGGGCTTCTATTCTGGGTCCGAGGATTCGGTTTTATCTGAAACTAGAATCAGGCGGGTCCTGGGAGATTGTGCGGCCAGTTCTGCTGGTGACAGCTGGTTCTTCACAGCCATTAAAAGATCCTTTGAAGGCCAGGCGCGAGAGATTAAAGAAGAGAACCCGTATTATTCGATCTATGGTTGGAGAGGCGTGACCTTTTCGGATGCGGATATTAAGGGGACTTATGTTATTGGGGTTCCAGACATCATCCAGGAAAATGTATTGCAGGACATCTCCAGTTCGCATGATGAACAAGACGGTCAGAAAGAGGGATCCAGGGAAAGGCGAGTTTTTGGCCGGATCACCGGGATCTTCAATAGAAAATCAGAGGGCCATCCACAGGAAGAACCACAACTTCAGGTAGAAAACGAGGATGGAGACGATGCGGAAGCCGGAGAGGATCTACTTAATCAATCCAACGATGAGAAGAAGCCCGGTCTTTTTTCAAGGATTCGAGGCAATATCCCCGGTCGTAAGGAAAGCGGCGAGGAAGAGAAGGAAACTGGAGATCTTCAACAGGATGCTGAATCCTCAACGGTTCGATTGACTTTCGCATATTCACCTGACCCACAACCGCTCTTCGACGCAACAGGGCACCCCAGCCTCCCGATCGATTTGGTTCCACTCTGCACTCTTGAGATCTCGGAGGAGGTACGCCCAGAAGCAAAGGGAATCATCAACGAGTTTCTTGACGTCGGGGTGAGGGTAAACATTCTCTCTTCGGACACCCGGGAAAACGTGTTGGCGGCTGCAGAGGAGCTCGGGATGATCCAGGATCCAACTGCACCCTCGAGTGTCATCACTGGAGCTGACATCGACTCCCTTGAGGATGAGGAACTCATCATATTGAGTGAAAGTGCAAATCTATATTCCGAATTAACTTCCGATCACAAGGCCAGAGTGGTCCGCTCACTTCAAGCAAGTGATCAACTCGTAGGCATTGTGGCCGGACAATTGAGTACCGTTGAGGCTATGTACGAAGCCGATCTACGAATAACCAAGCGGGGAGGGAACCAGGAAGCCTTTAAGCTTGCGGAAATCGTCCTGATGGAAGATTCGCTGGAAGCGCTATCCGCAGTCCTGTTGAAGGGCCAAAAAATCGTCAACGGTTTGTTGGATATCCTTCGCTTAAACATCACCCAAATCACCTATATTGCCCTCATGCTCCTGGTGATGCTGCTCTTCCGCGGCGAGGGATTTGTGATCAATTCAACGCAAAGTGGGATTATTGTCTTCTTTACCGTGATCTTGCCTTCGATCGGGCTTACATTTTGGGCGGAGGGCGGTGCGGTACCAAGACGGACCATGGCGGAGCGATTGACCCACTTTGTTCTCCCAGCAGCAGCTACGATCACGCTGGTCATCATCCCGCTTGCGCTCTATTACGCTCAAGAGAATACATTCATCGATACCTCGTATTTTGATACATACGCATTGATTGTGTTAGGACTTCTGCTCGTGGTGTTTGCTCAACCTCCGGGACGTTTCTGGGTCGGCGGCGATGCCTATAGTGGAGATCTACGTCCCACAATTCTGGCCATTGTTTCCTTCGTGCTCTACAACCTGGTCATTCTAATCCCCTTAGCCCAGGAGCTGATGAAAGTGCAACATCTGCGCGGAATTCAGGATTACGCGTTGATTGCAGCGGCCGCTACGATCTGGGTTTTCCTGCTGCGTGGGATCTGGCGTTTTAGGCTAGTTCAACTGGGTACGAACAGGTTATCTAACTTGGTGGAGGGCGACACGAATAAAGGATAATCCCCTGTTTGAGTCTACGATTTCTTGTACCTTACAGACAACTTTCAATTGAGACTCCGACGAGAATATCATGGCATAATCCTGGTGCACATTTACAACGGGCAACCTCCGCCCGTGTTTCCTCCGCCCTGGTCGCCGATGGCGACCTTGTGCGTTAAAGATAACACCCTCACAAACCGCACGCGTCCAACCCCTGGATTGCAGCCTTGGGTTTGCTCTGCCGAATGCTCCATTTTATAATCAGACTTAATCCGAATGTCACTAGACATGACAATGTAGAAACCAATACGCTGTGTATCAGGCAGAAGTAAAATTCAAGTTCCCACGGAGAAAATATCATGGCTGATCTTAAGACTACGTATATGGGGTTGGAATTGAAGAATCCCGTCGTCCCTTCCGCATCACCGCTCAGTCGTGAGCTGGGGGATATAAAAGCCCTTGAAGACGCTGGCGCGAGCGCAGTTGTAATGTACTCGCTCTTTGAAGAGCAAATCGCTCTCGAAACGGGGGAATTCTCCCACTTACTATCCGATGGCGCGCTCAGCCTTGCAGATCCCACGGTGTACTTTCCACATCGACATGAATATCCTCGCGATCCGGACGACTATGTTGAACATGTGCGCAAGGCAAAAGAGGCTGTAGGAATACCGATCCTTGCCAGTATGAATGGAACGAGCAGGGGAGGGTGGTTGGACTACGCACAGAAAATTGAAGAAGCAGGCGCAGATGCTGTTGTCCTGAACCTTTATTTCATCCCCACTTCCGATACATTGTTCGGCCTGGATATCGAGACTCTCTACCTTGATATTCTTGGGGATGTTAAGAAAAAGGTGAAGATTCCAGTCGCGGTCAAGTTGAGCCCGTTTTTCAGCGCACTGCCGAACTTTGCCGTGCGCCTCGACGAGGCCGGAGCTGATGCGATAGTTCTCTTCAACCGCTTTTATCAGCCAGATGTGGACGTTGCAAAAAAGGAAGTGCTTCCACAACTGTCCTTGAGCCGTCCGGAGGACATTCTGCTCGCCCTGCGATGGACAGCCATTTTGTACGACCAGGTTGACTGTTCCCTGGCGCTTACGAGTGGGGTTCATTCGGCGGATGCCGTCATCAAGGCCGTGATGGTGGGCGCTGATATTGCGAATGTTTGCTCTGTGCTGCTTAAGCATGGGATAGAGAAATTGGACGAAATTGTTAAGAATCTCGATGTTCGCATGGAAGAAATTGAGGCATCCTCGATCGATGAAATAAAAGGGTCCCTGAGCCTGGGGAACTACGTGGAGCCCACGGCATTTGAACGCTCAAGCTACATCAAGCTGCTCCAGAGCTATGGGAGGATCTGATCAATCACGAATTTCAGGTTCTCCTCCAAATTGTGTAGGTGACCAGGTGTATTCAGGTTGCCCTGCAGATAATGCAATAGGGAACCCTCACCCCAACCCCTCTCCCTACTTGTTTGGAGAGGGGTATCGAACGCCATAAATAAGAGGGGAAGTATATGGCGGGAAGCTTTCCTCTCCCCGGCAGGAAGATGATCCCGGAAGGCATTATGCGCTTTCGGGATCTTTGTATTCGAGGGGCTCATCCTGCCCGGCCAGAGCTCGAGCGCGGAGCCACGGAGGCAGATTTTGTTTGTCCATGAGAACTGCGCGCAGATCGAAAATCTGGTCTCTTAATGCCGCCGCTTTTTCGAACTCGAGGTCTTCCGCCGCTTGCCGCATCTGATCCTCGAGTTCGTTGATCAATCTGACCAGCTCTTTTTCCGGCATCTCTGCAGGTTGGAAGGCATCATACTCAACGCCTTCCTCTGCGATGGCGCGGGCGGCAACCTGGTCGGTTAAATCTCGAATTTCTTTTACGATACTCTCGGGCTGGATTCCGTGTTCCTCGTTGTAAGCTATCTGAATCTCTCTGCGCCGATCGGTCTCATCGATGGCCTTTCTCATAGAATCCGTGATCCTATCCGCATACATGATCACACGACCTTCAACGTGTCGTGATGCTCGTCCAATGGTCTGAATTAGAGCTGTACCGGAGCGTAAAAAGCCCTCTTTATCTGCATCCAGGATGGCGACGAGAGACACTTCCGGTAGGTCTAATCCTTCTCGAAGGAGATTGATGCCTACGACGACGTCATAAACACCAAGTCTAAGATCACGCAGGATCCCCACCCGTTCGATCGTGTCGACTTCGGAATGCAGGTAATGAACTTTGATGCCCATGTCGAGCAGGTAGTCCGAGAGGTCCTCCGACATTCGCTTGGTAAGCGTTGTGACGAGCACGCGCTGACCCATCTGAACTCGAGATTGAATCTCCCCTACAAGATCATCAATCTGACCCGTAACCGGTCTCACCTCGACTTGTGGATCGACCAGACCCGTAGGTCGGATAATTTGTTCGACGATCTGGGATGCGACCCCAAGCTCGTAGGGTCCTGGAGTCGCTGAGGTGTAAATGACCTGACCAACACGCGTCTCAAATTCCTCGAACGTTAGTGGGCGGTTATCCAGTGCGGATGGAAGTCTGAAACCAAATTCGACGAGTGTCTCTTTGCGTGAACGGTCACCCTTAAACATACCCCTCACCTGGGGGATGGTCATATGACCTTCATCGACGACAAGAAGGTAATCTTGTGGAAAATAGTCGATCAACGTCCAGGGCGGTGAACCGGCGGGTCTTTGATCGAGGTGCCGGGAGTAGTTCTCAATACCCGAGCAGTACCCGACCTCACGCAGCATTTCGAGATCATACTTTGTTCGCTGTTCGATACGCTGTGCTTCGAGAAGTTTCCCCTCGGTTTGAAAGTGGGTCAAATGCTCCACAAGCTCGCGCTCGATGCCAACGATCGCATTTTCAAGTTTTTGCTCTTCCGTGATGAAATGCTTCGCCGGGTAGATGCTCACATTGTTGAGATCTGTGAGAATCTCACCCGTCAGGGGGTTGAATTCCACGATGCGTTCAAGCTCATCACCGAAGAAGCTTAGTCTGAGTCCCGATTCATCATATGCTGGGAGAACTTCGAGCGAATCGCCTCGGACGCGAAATACCCCAGGTCGAAGCTCGATGTCATTCCGTTGATAGCGACATTCAATCAACTGGCGCAGCAGCGCTTCACGCCGATAGCGATCTCCTTTGGAGAGATGGATCACCACGCGATCGTAAGCTTCAGGGCTGCCGATACCGAAAATGCATGAGACAGAAGCGACCACGATCACATCTCTATGGGAGAGGACCGATGTCGTCGCACTCAACCGAAGACGCTCTATCTCTTCATTGATATTGGTTTCTTTCTCGATATAAAGATCGTGCTTGGGGACATACGCTTCCGGCTGGTAGTAGTCATAGTAGGACACAAAATATTCGACAGCGTTCTCGGGAAAGAAGGACTTAAACTCAGCGTACAGCTGGGCGCCGAGCGTCTTGTTGTGTGCAAGAACCAGCGTGGGGCGCTGAACAGCCTCGATCACATTTGCAATTGTGTACGTTTTCCCAGTACCCGTCGCGCCCAATAGTACCTGATGCTTATCCCCCCGCTTTAATCCCTCGAGAAGCTTCGAAACAGCTTTAGGTTGATCACCCGTAGGCTGGTATGGGGCATGTAATTTGAACTCAGCCATGCAAATAATCCCTTATCGAACAAATGGTCTAGTATTGTATCATGCTTCCGGATTGGTTTTATGTGTGAGTGAACCGTGTTCTTAGCCGTTATTCACTACGCTCTAAATAAGGTTTTGAGGTCATTCGTGGACATAGATGGGATTGCTGAGAATCCAGGTACGGGATTTTCCCCGGTACTCAATAAGGATTTCAACTCGATAAGCGCCTGGTTGGCTGACTGTGTGAACAGCGTTGTCTGCGGCTATCCATTCACGCACCAAAAACCCCTCACGAATGAGCCGGATGGTGGATTTTTGGGGAACGCTTACTTGGAGGGTGATACCGAAGGTTAGATCGATCGATTCTCCCATGCCGACATCACCACGCTCACCATGTGCAATGAATCGGAACCCGCGCGTGGATTGTGGGAGATCGTAACCCACAAAACAGCGACCTTTCCGGATGTTATGGAAAAGTCTGCGACGATCAACCTGTACTTCACCCGAAAAAGCTTCATCCATGAGGACGTGAGTGTTAACCGTTTTAAAGAGGAATTCATATGGAAAGATGATGCGTGTCAGGGGGCCGAGTTTGTATGGGATCGCATGAGCATCGGCGCCGCCAATTCCCACAATGTGTTTACCGTCAGCAAGCATGCGGTCCCAGCGATCGAGCACATCCTGGTAAGGACCGCATGAACTGAAGGACGGGAAGTATGCGTAGAAGAGGGCAGCCGGAATTGAGCTGAGATGAGATTTAAATTCGCTCATGAAGTTCCAGATTTCCAATCCTGTGAACCCATCCACCTCCCAGTCAACCCACGAGAGATCGGGTTCGTTGAAGCGGCTCAGTTCCGGGTCGATGGGATGGGCTATAAATGACAGACCTCCCTCGTTCTGAATCGTGTCGATCAAGTTTTGAGCATCATCCGCATAAGGCGCCAATTCGCATTGAGCCTCATAGGCGAGCAAATGGTTTTTTTGGGGGATTCTATTCCGATCGTGCAGCTCTTCTCCGGTGAGAAGAAGAACTCTGCGGCGATCAAGGTAGCGATAGCCGTCCATCCCGTCCACCCAGACGTTGTGATCTGTCACCACGACAAAATCGAGCTCCGCCCGGATAGCTGCTAGAGCGATCTCGTCGTGAGTTCCATGTCCATCAGAGTAGGGAGTATGAACATGCAGATTGCCGACATATTCGTATGTCAAATCTGGACTCCAGGATGGAATTGGGAGATGAGGAGAACCTTACGATTCTGCCCGGTTTCGTCCTGCATCTCCGGGTGTGATTAATTGTGTGCCAACTTCTGCGCATATCCCGATGAGTTGCTGGCGCTGCGCAGATGAAAGTGGCGCAAGGTGTGTGACCACGAAATCGATCTTCTCATCGAGTAAACTCTTTACCATGAGATTCCATGCTTCGCCGGCGGGAACATCATCTACAAGAACCGACAAGTGGTCGACATCATAAGGGCCAATAAGCCCCTCAAGTTCTCGTTTAAAATCATTGTCCATGTGCAGCCAGCGGAAGGAGGGTCCCGTCTCTGGTATCTCTAGAGGATGGCGTTCAACGATGTACACAACGATGGGACGCAGATTTTGATCCGGCATAATCATCCAAACGTTCAGGTGGAGACGCGGCTGAAACTAAAGGGTAACATAGAGGACTTGGGGCTGCAATTCTCAGGAATGGGGGAGCTCTGTTTTAGGAGGGTTAAAGATGGATAACCACGAACTTGCGGATAAATTCGATGCCATTGCAGATCTATTAGAGATTAAGGGTGAGGAGATCTATCGAATCCGAGCATATCGGCGTGCGAGTGAGGGGCTTCGATCCCACGCCGTCGATGCTCAGGACCTCCAGGAACGAGGAGAGCTTGAGGAGATTCCAGGCGTGGGAAAGGCAATCGCAGAAAAAATTGATGAGCTTCTGCGCACTGGTGATCTCGAGTTTTATAAGCGGCTGACCGCCGAGGTGCCCCCATCTCTGCTCGAGGTTCTCGAGGTGGAAAATGTGGGCCCTAAGAAGGCAGCTCGATTCTGGAAGGAGCTCGGGGTAGAGACCTTGGAAGATCTGGAAACGGCAGCACGCGAAGAAAGAATTCGTGAGATGGACGGATTTGGGGCGAAGTCCGAGGGTAAGATCCTGGCAGCGATCGATGCCTACAAGAAGCGCGACCATGCGCGCATCCTGATCTCCGATGCAGAGGGTTTGGCGGTCGAGTTCGTGCGTCGAATACGCGCACTGGAGGGGGTCCTCGAGGTTGAAGCCGCCGGCAGCCTGAGGCGATCAAGGGAGACGATCGGGGATCTGGATATTGTTGTAGCAGCGACGAATCCGCAAAAGGTGATTGAATCTTTCCTCACATTTCCGGAGATTCAAGAGATCCGTGCTCAAGGTGACGTCAAGGCGAGCGTCCTGCTCTCGCGAGGGTTACGCCTGCAGCTCTGGGTTCATCCACCCGATCGCTTTGGAAGTGCGCTCCAGTATGCTACAGGCTCACAATTGCACAATGTGCAGCTACGAGAGTTGGCGCATAAGCAAGGACTGTCCCTCTCCGAACATGGCTTTATGCGTGACGATGGTACTGAGATTTTGTGTGCGGAGGAGACGGAGGTGTACGCTGTGATAGGCTTGCCATGGATCCCACCGCCATTACGAGAGGATCGTGGGGAGATTGCTGCGGCGCTGGCTGACGACCTCCCGGAGCTAGTTTCCTCAGATGATGTTCGTGGCGAACTCCACGCGCATTCTGATTGGAGCGACGGTAAAGTTTCCATCGAAGAAATGTGCATAGCTGCCCTGGGGAGAGGGCTCAGCTACCTGGCGATTACGGACCATTCCCGCAGTCTAGGCATCGCAGGTGGTTTATCCATCGAAGATTTGAAAAAACAGAGGGTAGAGATCGATCGCGTCCAAAAACGCATGGGCGATGACCTCAATATTTTACAGGGAGCGGAAGTGGAGATATTGAGGGAAGGGGGCTTGGATTATCCAGATTCGATTCTGGCAGAATTAGATATCGTCATCGCTTCACTTCATATGGGGCTTCGCCAGCCTCGGGATAAAGTGACAGCACGCATTCTGAGTGCAATTGAAAACCCTTATGTGGATATGATCGGACATCTTACCGGGCGGTTGATTGGCAGGCGGGATCCAGCTGACCTGGATATCGAACCCATATTTCAAGCTGCGGCGGATAGAGGCGTGATCCTGGAAATCAATTCGAACCCGGAGCGGCTGGATTTGAAGGATATTCACGTCCGTCGAGCGGTCGAGTTGGGATGCCTTACGGCGATCAATACCGATGCGCATCATCCTGACCATCTGGACTTTCGTCCGTTTGGGATCGGGACAGCTCGTCGAGGGTGGGTCGAGGGAGGGTCAGTTGCAAACACATGGAAATTTAAAGAAGTTGAAAAATGGCTTAAGCGGAAAAGCAGATCGTGAGGACAGCGCAACCCTACGACTGGAAGGGGGTTGTAGCATTGATAGAAGAGCGAGCGTGACCGAAAGGAGAAACAATAATGCCACGCATTGGAATCATTACCGATAGTTCAGCTTATATTCCGAGTGATCTTGTAAAAAAATACGATATTAAGGTGGCTCCCCTTATCTCAATATGGGGCGAGGAGGAATTAGAAGACGGCGTCGACATCATGCCAGATGAGTTTTATGCTCGGCTGGAAGAATCGGACATCCATCCGAAAACGTCTCAGGCAACCATCCGTTATTTCGAGGATTTATTCAGGCCCCTGGTTGAGCAGGGCACACCGATCCTCACGATCGTCATTTCAGATAAATTATCGGGGACACTCTCCTCGGCACAACAAGCGAAAGCAATGTTTCCCGATGCAACCATTGAGCTGGTGAACTCGAATACGACAGCAATGGCACTCGGTTTTCAAGTGTTGGCAGCCGCTCGAGCAGTAGAGGCAGGAGGATCATTCGAGGACGTTGTCGAGTTAGCGAAAGGCGCAAAAGATCATACAGGGGTTTACTTCGTGGTCGATACCCTGGAATACCTCCATCGTGGTGGGAGGATCGGCGGCGCCTCAAAACTTTTTGGTTCTGCCTTGAATATCAAGCCAATTCTCTACGTGCATGAAGGACAAGTCGAATCGCTTGATAAAGTACGGACAAAGGGCAAGGCCATCACTAGTCTCTTAGAGATCTTAGATGAAAAGTTGGTTGGCAAGCCAAATTTGCGCATTTCGACGCTGCATGCCGGTGTAGAGCAGGAAGCTGTTGATTTGCTCGAACTAGCGCAGGAGAGGTGGTCGCCAATTGAGGGCTATGTCACACCCGTGAGCCCTGCAATAGGAACGCACGTGGGTCCAGGAACTGTGGGGATTTGCTACTCCACCGATTTATAAACCAGGATAGAAGGTCAGGATTTTACAACTGCCTCGCATTGCGCAAGGTGGTTATACTGACAAAAATTCTTCGTGATAAAACAGCCACTCAATAATAGAGTGGCTGTCGCGTTATATGACGTGCCGATTGGGGGCGTGGGTTCAAACTTAAGCGTGCAGTGAAAAACACCGCAGCACGTTCTTCCGAGGAAAAAGCCTGGGGGTGCCACCCCCGTATTCCCGCATGGCCCCTCATCCCTGTAGCAAGCCTCACGGATTCTGGCTTTTTCCCACTTCCAAGGAAAAAGCTTGGGGGGGGCCACCCCCGTATTCCCGCATGGCCCCTCATCCCTGCAGCAAGCTAAGGGGGTATTCTGGCTTTTGCCAATAATAGTGGTATTCGGATGGAAATGGTAAAATATCGACTTGGGCACCACAAGTGCTTTTAATATAATATATGAAGACAAGTAAATGATAATATCGGTGGAGTAGAGGCGGCGGATTTTTTCTGGTCAGCTTGCGATAATTAAAAACAATCTATCTGAAGAAGATGAGGTGAAGCTGAAGTGAAAGAGCGTTCCATCTTTGTCATCATAGTTCTTACCATCATTCTGATTGGCATCGGATTGTTTGTGGCAACTCAAGCGGATCTCAGCTTCCTCCTCCCAGTGGAAGCTTCTGCTGAATCGGTGCTCATCGACGGGCTCTTCCGTATGCTCATGGGCATCGCCACGGTCATATTCCTCCTCGTGGAAGGCGTTTTGCTCTACACCGTGATCCGCTTCAGACGGAAACCGGGGGAGGAGGGCGATGGAAAACCCGTACATGGGAACAACACGCTTGAGATTGTATGGACCATCATTCCCGCAATAATCGTCGCCGTGATCGGTGTTTACTCCTATCAAGTTCTCACAACAATTGAACAACCACGCGAAGATCCTCTCATTGTGCAAATCATCGGGAGGCAGTTCTCATGGGAATTTATCTACCCTGATAGTCGCATCAGTTCAGGCGTGATGCATCTCCCTGTCGATCGTCCAGTTCAATTCCAAATCGAGTCGAAGGATGTAATCCACTCCTTCTGGGTCCCGGCGTTTAGACTCAAGCAGGACGCAACGCCTGGACAGATTGATGAGTTGGTCGTCACTCCTACGAAAATTGGCCGCTATCCGATCCGTTGCGCCGAACTTTGTGGAGCTGCACATGCAACGATGGTGTCAGAAGTGGTCGTTCAATCTAAGGAAGATTTTGAGGCCTGGCTGGAAGCTGGCGGAACCGCGCTGAGTCCGCCTTCTGAGGGAGAGACATCCTCACAACCGTCACCCGGCGAGGGAGACACTGCCCCAGACATTTCCTCTGAAGAAGTGCAGGCTCAAGGACGAGCCCTTTTCATCGAATTGGGCTGTGGCGC
>JBGUDT010000042.1:6524-6999 GCA_041821665.1 Anaerolineales bacterium | reverse complement strand
AACCGCTGCTGATACACGTGTGGATGGTATGGATGCTCACAGCTACATTCTGAAATCCATCATCAATCCGGATGATCATGTTGTAAAGGGATTTCCCCCGGGTCTGATGCCCAAGGATTATGGCGATCGAATTTCTGAAGAAAAAATCGAGATGCTTGTGAAATACTTGCTCTCGCAATAGCTGGAGTTGGAACCAAAAGATCGAGGAGTTTGAACGCTTATGAGTGTACAAGCAGAGGCGATGAGCCAGAAACCGAACTGGAGAAAGTATTTATCCTGGAACACCGATCATAAGGTCATCGGTATCCAGTACATTGTGACAACGTTCCTCTTCTTCGTCATCGGGGGCGCTCTGGCGATGGTCATTCGCGCCGAACTGGCACAGCCGGGTTCAGACCTCGTCAATGGGGTGGAATACAATCGCCTTCTCACCAACCATGGCTCGGTGATGATCTTCCTGTGGATCATCCCCATT
>JBGUDT010000042.1:6011-6405 GCA_041821665.1 Anaerolineales bacterium | reverse complement strand
GAGTTTCTTCGTTGGGGCAGCAGAAAGCGGCTGGACCGCCTATGTCCCGCTGTCGCTCACAGCGCCTTTTGGTCAAACGCTCTGGGCAGTGAGTGTTCTCTTTCTGGGAGTGTCTTCCATCATCGGTGCAGTTAATTTTGTGACGACGACACTCACGATGCGCACGAAGGGTATGGGATTCTGGGATATGCCGCTCTTCATCTGGAGTATGCTGGCGACCTCCCTGATGATCCTGATTGCCACTCCAATGCTCACTGCCGGCCTCGTGCTCATCGCAATGGATCGTGTGGCCGGGACGCTATTCTTCGTGGTTCAAGCCGGCGGTGATCCCATCTTCTGGCAGAACATCTTCTGGTTCTACTCGCATCCGGCAGTCTACATCATGATCCTCCCG
>JBGUDT010000042.1:3017-5916 GCA_041821665.1 Anaerolineales bacterium | reverse complement strand
CTTGGGGCTCTTAGTATGGGCCCATCACATGTTTACGAGTGGAATGAACCCTGCGCTTCGGGTCCCCTACATGATCACCTCGATGATCATTGCCGTCCCAACGGGGATCAAAATATTCTCATGGTTGGCGACGATGTGGGATGGAAAACTTGAGCTTAAAACGCCGATGCTTTTTGCTATCGGCTTTCTAGCTATGTTCCTTATCGGGGGAATAACGGGAATTTTCCTGGCTGCGATACCCATCGATCTCCATGTCCATGACACCTACTTTGTCGTAGCGCACCTCCATTACGTGCTCTTCGGGGGCAGTGTCTCTGCAGTCTACGCGGGTCTCTATTATTGGTTCCCAAAGATTACGGGTCGAAAATACAACGAACCCCTGGGTAAGGCTCACTTCTGGATGAACTTTATCGGCACAAATCTCACCTACCTGCCTTTGTTCCTCGCTGGTCTATTAGGTATGCCGAGAAGGGTAGCGGATTACGCACCCGAATTTGCCACTGCGAACATGCTTGCCACGATAGGGGCAATCATTCTGGGTGCTTCAACGCTCCCGTTCCTTTACAACGCCATTGTCAGTTGGGCAAGGGGTCCAGAAGCGGGAGACAATCCATGGCGAGGGCTTACGCTCGAGTGGACGACAACATCACCGCCGCCCGAAAACAATTTCGACTCACCCCCGGTCCTTACACACGGTCCGTATGATTATGGGGAGCCGACTGTTCAGCTAGAGAACCAAACTTCCTGAGCTTGTGCGCAAGTTCTACAGGAGCTAAACACATGGGAACACACGCAACAAGTTACGAAGATCCATTCAAATCCGGCAAGGCATTGGGATTAAATCACATCAAACTCGGGATGTGGCTTTTCCTCGCCAGCGAGGTCATGTTCTTTGGCGGCTTGCTCTCCGCCTTCCTTCATTACCGGGTCAGCGCTCCTGCTCCGGTCGAGGATGCGCTTCTCAACATCACCCTTGTTGGCATCAACACGTTTGTGCTGCTGACTTCGAGCTTTACGGTCGTGCTGGGTTTTGGTTCAATCCAGACTGGAAATGTAAAAAGACTTGGAGTCTTCCTCGGTGCGACAATTGTTCTGGGCGTGCTTTTCCTGAGTGGACAGGTATATGAGTTCTACAGCCTCACACAGGAAGGCCTTACTCTTACAGGCAGCGTTTTTGGATCAAGTTTTTACACTCTAACGGGTTTTCACGGACTTCATGTTTTCGTCGGGATTCTGTGGGCAACCTATGTCCTCCTCGGGGCATTGCGAGGGAAATATTCTTCCGAGAATAATATTGGGGTCGAGGCATTCGGGTTGTATTGGCACTTCGTGGACATTGTGTGGATTGTTTTGTTCACGCTTATATACTTGATTTAGGAGTTGACTGATGAGTACACATGTCGATCAACCTGCAGGAGAGACGCATCCATCAACAAGGGTGTATGTGGTCGTGTTCGTTGTTCTCGCCTTGATGACTGCGGTTGAGCTCGCACTCAGTTTGGATTATTTCGTGGTTCCACGAAATTTCCTGACACCCCTTTTCCTGGCGGGTGCACTGATAAAAGCAAGCTTGGTGGCTGCCTTCTACATGCACTTGAAATACGACACGAAGTTCTATACCTATATCTTCGTCATCCCCGTGCTCCTGCTCATCGTCTTTGCCATCATGGCAACGATCTCCTGAGGACACATGTCTTCGGTCTGTTTGTAGGAGATCGATGAAGGTTCCTGTTGTTACAAAACTGGGTTGGTGGTTATTAAGCATCATCGGGCTTTATACGACAATCGCGTTTTTGTTAGTTATCACCCAGCCTAACCCTCTCTCCGGAATTCGCCTGAATCCCAACTCCTTCCCCGTTCCCGGTACTGTGAATATATTATTCTTTTTACTCGGCGTGGGGTTATGGGTCGCCCTATTGATTTATACGCATCATGCGCTGAAGTTGCAAAATGAGCGAATATTTGTGCTGTTGACTTCGACATCGATTTTCCTTTTCGGGTACCTTCTAATCAACCTTGTTCAGCTGATGAAATTTGAAGGACGAAACTTGTCAGTGCTGAGCGGGATTACGTGTGGGATTATCCTGGCAGGCGTGGTCTCCACCCTGATCTTGATGCGGACTCCCGAGAAGGAGGGACGCAAACGGGAGGCTGGAGAAGAGACACACATACGCCCGCAAATCTCAGATTTTATTGCACTCACCAAGCCGGTGATCGTGGTCCTTTTATTGGTTACGACACTTGCGGCGATGATCGTGGCTGCAGGCCGTCTTCCCCCAGCCTCACTTATCCTCTGGACGATGCTTGGGGGTGGGCTCACCGCGGGGGGTTCGAGTGCGCTCAACCAGTATATCGACCGCGTTGCGGATCAGAAGATGCATCGCACACGACGCCGTCCCCTGACTGAGGGTCGTTTACGAGATGTGCATGCGATTAGCTTTGGACTCGCTCTCTGCATCCTCGGGTTCTATATTCTAGCCATATTTGTCAACATACTCGCCGCCCTTCTTGCACTGGTCGGAATTCTTTACTATGTGGTCTTCTACAGCCTCTTCTTAAAATACTCCACTTCCCATAACATCGTTATCGGAGGCGGAGCTGGCGCCATTCCGCCACTCGTAGGCTGGGCTGCAGTCACCGCCTCACTGTCCATGCCGGCGTTCTTTCTCTTCGCCCTGGTGTTTTTCTGGACTCCTCCACATTTCTGGGCTTTAGCGCTGGTGAAAGAACGCGATTACGCTCGTGCGGGCGTTCCTATGCTTCCTGTTGTGCATGGGGAAAGAGTCACACGCGGCCAGATTTTCTTGTACTCCATACAACTGGTGGCGTTTACGCTGCTCTTGCCTCTTGCCAATTTGGGAAGCTGGCTATTCCTCAGCGCTGCTATCACACTTGGCGT
>JBGUDT010000042.1:1256-2918 GCA_041821665.1 Anaerolineales bacterium | reverse complement strand
CGGCATGATGACCTACGCATGGAGATTGCTCCGTACAGGCGGAAATGCAACCGCATGGCGTATGTATCGCTACTCGAGTATGTACCTCGCGTTGATATTTGGGGCGCTCGTCGTCGACACGCTGGTGGTGGGCTGATCTAGCGCCTCGTTTTCAGTGCGTGCGCGACCGAGTGTTGTTGCTCTCAATATATCCAATGTTGTAGACGAACATGAATCGTCCAATCTAAATTCCTTATCTACGGTAGCTCCCTCCACTAATCGATTGCGGTAGATGGCAAATGAGTTTATGATTCGTGATGCTTATCACAAAGATCAAATCTGCTGGCACAGAAATTCATTGCAAGGATGATCTTCATCCTTGCAATTTCTAATGATCATTATTCAGTCGTTAGTTACATCCTTTTTTAAGGACATGATCATCACAGGAGGATGTCGATGAGTGACTCTGCAGAGAACAACGGGATAAAAGTCCCCCGGGTATTAATTTACAGCGCATTTGCAGTCCTGATCGTGCTGGGATTGGCTTTTGTCTCAAGAGCCATTGGAAATTCACAGGTCCAGGTCTCCACAGAATCCGAGAGCGTAAACGTGCTCGAGAACAGTCGCGATGACTGCGTCGTTTGCCATCGCAAGGTCACTCCCGGGATAATCGAGCAGTACGGTCACAGCACCATGGCTTCTGCCGAAGTAACTTGCGACAGCTGCCACGAGGTTTCAGCAGATTATCCAGGTGCTATCGAACACGAAGGCACTTATGTCCTGAATACTCCGACACCGGCGATGTGTGAAAAGTGTCATGTTGTGGAAGTCGCACAATTCAACCAGAGCCGTCACGGATTGCCAGCCTATGTTGCTTACGCCGGTACCGAGACGCTCACGGACGATCTCCTTGCTCAATACGAATCCATTCCTGAGGGTGGATACCGACCGGAAAAGATGCGTAATGCTCTCTATGAGCTGGAAGGCGAGGCGATCACGCGTTTCGCGTGCGAGGCCTGCCACAACATCGGTCTGCCACAACCCGATGGTTCGGTCGGTGACTGCACGAAGTGCCACTTGCGTCATGAATTCAGCCTCGAACAAGTAAGAAAACCAGAGACATGCAATTTCTGCCATATTGGTCCCGACCATCCCCAGTTTGAGATTTATCAAGAATCGCCCCACGGGATTGCTTATCAAACCGGCGGGCATGAGTGGAATTGGGAGGCAGAACCTGGAACGCTGACGGTGAGCGATTTTCCGGCGCCGACGTGCTCCATCTGTCATATGAGTGGGTTTGGCCCGAGTGGAACGACACACGATGTTGGTGATCGTTTGGCATGGTACCTCTTCGCACCGGTGAGCGAACGTCGCCCTGCCTGGCAAGATAACGCCGTCCGCATGCAGAACGTGTGCCTTGAGTGTCATAACAAGAATATCATCGAAGAATTCTACGCCGATGCAGATGATGCTACGATCGCTGTAAACGATTGGGTTGTCGAGAGCAACGAAATCATCGCACCATTGAAAGATGCGGGTTTGCTCACAGACGAACCCTTCGATGAGCCGATCGATTTCCTGCATTTCGAGCTGTGGCACCACTGGGGTCGGACGACGAAGTTCGGTGCCTGGATGCAGGGACCAGACTATACGCAATGGCACGGAGCCTATGAGGTTTTGAGT
>JBGUDT010000042.1:0-1110 GCA_041821665.1 Anaerolineales bacterium | reverse complement strand
GCCACCAATCAGATATTCCTGGGAATCGATATTTACCTGGCTCACAAAATCAGCGGCACGATCGTACCGAGGGAATGGATTCCTATCATTTTCGGTCCCATCGCAGGAGGATTTCTTCTGGTCGCCGGCATCATTGCACTTCGCCGAAGAGAGACGGCCACGATCATTGCCAGCTTTATCTTTGTTGTCAGTATTCTGGTGGGATTGCTCGGGGCATATTTCCACTTTGTGCGTGCGATCCTGCCGACCGCGCCGTTTGGTTCCCAGGTCACCGTAGATCTCCTTGTTTGGGCTCCCCCAATACTTGGTCCACTTACATTCTCTCTGGTGGGTTTGCTGGGTTTGAGCGCAGCATGGCGAGAAGATCCACCCGATAGTGGAACGTTGGATCTATATCATAGTCGGCGGATGCACCTACCTTACAGCAAAACGAGGGCTTATCTCTTCATCGTAGCCTTCGGAAGCTTAGCCACGCTTATAAGCAGTGTCCTAGATCATGCCCGTGTGAACTTTGAGAATCCATGGCTATGGCTGCCAACGGTCGTTGGGGTCTTCGCCGCGGTTGCTGCGTTCGTTCTGGCGAGTATGGATAAACCATCAAGGGGGGACATTTTCGTCTACATCATTGCGATGTGTGCGATGATATTGGTCGGGATCGTTGGTTCGCTCCTGCACGTCCAGGATAATCTCACGGCGGGAAGTGTGATTGTCCCTGAGCGTTTCATTCGTGGGGCGCCGTTCCTGGCCCCGATGCTTTTTGCGAATATGGGTACTTTGGGCCTCATTGCACTGATGGACCCCGATGAACCTGTTCTAGAAAATGAGTAACTCTCAGCACTTACGAATTAATGTTGGTCCGCCTTCAAATAATGTGGAAGAGTGACAAACTCGCGTATACACAAGTTGTTGAAGCTTATGTTTGCCAGAGCCAATTCATCCATATTCTTGCTGAACCCATAAGGTCCTTCGCTTGAAAACCTCCCTCGGGTTCCAAACCTGCGGGAGGTTCGTCGCAGTATCCCAGGAAAGCTCAGCTTCTAGGACAGGCATAGGTTCCGTACAATTTGGAGAGGTGCCAACCAAGATCGATTGCGTAAAGCATGCTCCTCC
>JBGUDT010000041.1:19676-24458 GCA_041821665.1 Anaerolineales bacterium | reverse complement strand
TATCGAGCGACTCGAATTATGGATGCTGTTGGACGAAACTCAAACCACCTTCCCCATGATTTTTTCCGGAATATTCATCAGTAGAGGTACTAAGTCATAAGGATATTACCTATTTGGACTGTATGTCGAGAATAGCTTGATCGCCTCTGGGCATATTATCGTGTAGACTTCGGGTGATCATCTGGCGCGGTTTACAAACCAAAAAAAGATGCTATATTGCATTTTAGTCTGACGATTATCATCTGTCTCTTACGCTAAATTCGACTTTCTGGGAGATGCGTGCTCTACGATGACCCCGCAGTTACCTGTTCGCCAACCCTCGCTTGTGCAGCTGGTTGTCAAAACCCTCTCCGAGCAAATCCACAAGGGTAGTTATCCCCCTAGCAGCCGATTGCCTCCAGAAAACGAACTCGCTAAGCGGCTAAAGGTCAGCCGGGCCACCGTGCGCAGCGTACTTGTGATCAATTTACCGAGGATTTTCACACTGTAAAGTATGCGAACCGGCCGCTCTTTGAGCAAGCCAGGATGAATTCCAACCCTGAGCAATCTCCTTCAGGGCAAAAATCAGGCAGAAGAGGAGCATCAAGTGGATACTGAACATCTACAGAATGTGAAGGATGCTGTCATTGACGGCGATCAACAGGCCGCTCTAGAGGCTACCAGGACTGCCCTGGATGCGGGGCTTGATCCGTTAATCATCTTGCGCGAGGGCCTGACCCAGGGTGCGGATGAAGTAGGCGAGTACTTCGAAGAGGGGACGTTCTTCTTGCCACAATTGATGATGAGCGGAAATGCCCTTAAGGCTGCCATGGATATTGTCTTGCCTGCCATCAAGGAGACCCACCCCGGAGGTGGGGACCAAGATACGGGTGTGATTGTGATCGCCACCGTGCAGACCGATGTGCACGATATCGGGAAAAACCTGGTCTCCTCCATGCTTTCGGCCAACGGCTTCATCGTGCATGATTTAGGCGTGGATGTTCCATTGAAAACCATTATCGAGCAGGCCGAGAAAGTCGATGCGGACATCATCGGCTGTTCGGCACTTCTGACAACCTCAATGCCGTACATGCGAGACCTGATTCAAATGATGGAGGCACGTGATCTGCGTGAGCAGTATCGTGTGATGATAGGCGGCGCGTCCGTGACCCCAGAATTCTCCGAAAGCATCGGCGCGGATGGCACAGCCGCAGACCCGATGAATGCCGTCAAACTGGCCAAAAGGTTGATCAACGAAAAGCGTGAGGCCCACTGAGAGGTTGAAAAGATGCTGAATTTCTACGATATTCTGGCGCGCAGCCACGAAGGCCCTTATCTCAAAGAGCAGGATTGGGATTTGCAGAAAGTAGCTATGACGACGATGCAATTGGTGCAGAAATACGATTTGAGCTGGGATAAGGAGCAAATCGTCACCGATGATCCTGATCTGGCTGATGCGTTATTCAAGGCAGGGCTTGAGTTAGCACAGACTTTGGGCGTATATAACCGCACGACCGAACGTGTGATCGAGTTCAGCCCGCAGGAACTGGAAAGCGGGTTGCGCAACATGCCTCAAGAGTTGAGTATGGGTGAGGGGAAGGATGCCCGGCGTTTGTTCGCACGAAGGATCATGGACCCGCGCCCTCCCCTAATCTGGGGCGGAAACTCCGGCGCGCCAGTACCAGAATCTATCTTTCTTCAACTGCAAATGAGCTATGCACAGGAACCGATCATTGATTTTCTCTGCACCGGCTCCCTGACTCGGGTTGGTGGGATTGAGGTGCGAACCCGCGGCCCAATGGAAATTGTCGCCACTCGGCGAGAGATGGAGATGTTGCGCACGACTACCCGGCGCGTAGGTCGGCCGGGGATGGGCATCCTGGCTGCGGCAAGTGCGGTATCTGAGTTGGGTGATGTGGCCGTCGCTAACCCGGAGTATATGCGCCCATGTGATTCGCATCTTGTCCCTATGCTTAACGAACTCAAGATGGATAGCGGCAATCTGGCAAGGGCGGTTAATTCAATTGAATATGGGGTGGTCAACGCATCTCTGCCCTGCGTGATCGTCGGCGGGCTGGGCGGCAGTCCTCCCGGTTGTGCGGTGGTCAATGTGGCCTCCTTTATCCTTTCCAACCTTGTGGCTCTCTCCGACTATCACATCTGCCACCCGATACACATTCGTCATGTGGCCACCTCAACCCGAGAGGTGCTCTGGGTTGAGAACGTTGTCGGCCAGGCCTTTGCGCGCAACGCGCCCTGCATCATGGTGATGGATTGCTACCCCAAAAGCGGCGCAGGCACCAAGGAGCTACTCTATGAGACTGCTGCCAACTCAGTGGTAAACACTCTGGTGGGGGGACACCTGGAAGGACCGGGAAGCGCTGACGGGGCCAAGCCAAACTGCTCTGGGCTGGAGGCACGGTTGATGGGCGAAGTGGGACATGCCGTCGCCCGGCAGGGCCTGTCGCTCCACGAGGGGAACACTCTCGTCCTTGAGCTGCTCACTAAGTATGAGGCCATCTTTGATGACCCTGAGGGCAATCCTGGGCTGCCCTTCGAACAAGTGTATGATTTGATGACCATTCTACCCAAGCCGGAATGGCAATCGATGTATGAAGAGGTCAAAGGGGAGTTGCGCCAGATGGGCTTGACTTCACTCTAGAGCGCGTCGCCGATTGGGGATGCTAGAAACAGCGCAGCGCAGGCCTGGCTCGCGTTAACATCTCACATGCGGTCTGAAACCTCAATTAGGAATCAGATTCGTAACCTCCAAGCCCATGGTTCGAATTCGGTATCGATAGTCTCCATTTGTCCTGCCATACTCTAGAGGGGGTACGGTTTTCTTGTCCTCCTTATCTGAGATCCTGTTGTCGATAATGTGATTATTTTTTATTGGAGAGGGGATTCGGAAGCGGAGTCAATCGGAACTTGAGACCTCACGGATGTGATTCTAGTTTTCTACAACCCTTGCCGTGGCCCTCACCGATCCATTATTTTCGCAAACCGTATGGGAGATAGGTAGCCACGTGTACTTCGGGTGATCATCTGGTGCGGTCCACACCCGTACATTTTTAGCTATAAAGCTTTCGGCATCACTGCATCCCAGATGCGTTTCTCGTTCTCGACCGCGATATCGATCATCCGGATGGAAACGGCAACGTAAAGGGCATCGGTCATGGCGTGCTGGGCGACGCGGGAGACGATTGTCTCGGCCCGGGTTTCATGCGAGACGGTCAAGAGGGTGACGTCGGCGTGCTTGGTGATTGGGGATTGCGCATTGCCGGTTATACATATCGTGCTGATGCCATTCCGCTGGGCGTATTCAAGCGTCAAGACCGGATCGATCGAAAATCCGGAATGTGAGATGGCGACGGCAAGATCGCCGGGTTTAAGCATGGCGGCTTCCATCAGCTGCAGATAAGAGTCGGTTTGGGCACTGCAAATAAAGCCCAAACGGAAAAACTTGTTGTAGAGGTCCTGGACAAAGGGCCCTGATGTGCCAACCCCAATAAAAAGTATACGCTCTGCTCGGGCCAGTAAGCCGACAGCCCGCTCGAAGGTCTCGTGGTTGAGCACTTCGCTTGTATCGGAAAGAGCTTGGATGTGGGAGGTAAATACTTTGCGGGCAATCGTGGCAGAATCATCCGATTCGGATATCTCATCATGGATATGTACAGCTGGGCTGGTCAGATCACGGGCTATAGCCAGCTTCAAGTCGGTATATCCCTGGAAGCCCGCTGCACGACAAAAGCGCAGCACGGTCGTATCGCTCACCCCGCAGAGTTGACCCAATTGCGCCATCGACAATCGAATCATTTCATCAGAGTGTTGGATAACCCAGTCAGCGACTTTGCGCTCGGCGGCGGCCATGGCAGGTAGCATGCTGCGGATGCGGGCAAGAGAATTAGCCTGGTCTTCAATCTGGTTTGGGGTAGCCATCCGAATATTCCTCGGCTTGACGAAACTTAAATCAGAGTATATCATAAGTGGTGGTACCACTGCTAATATGGTTATATAAAAGTGATACCACATTTATCTGATGTAAATAGCCAAATGCGAGATGAGTTCATGTGGTGGGCAAGGGAGTGAACAACCTGAAATGTGGAAACCTAATTCAATCGACTGTCGCCTGGAATGCAATACGAAACTTCTAAACCAAGATTTACACCCATCGCTACTGATCGTGTATCAGCTCAAGGTAACTTCGGAGCATCAAAACAAGCACGGCGCGAAAGACGAATTCTCGCCCTCCAGTGAAAGAAGTATCGTATGAATTCCGAAAAAAAACTTCCTGCTCTGAATGTCAATGCAGCTGATCTTACACCATCCGCGCTTGTAGTCGGTGACCCACAGCGCGCAGCTGCAGCGGCGGAATACCTTGAAGATAAAAAAGAACTTGGCTACTTCCGCGAGTATCGGACCTTTACCGGAACCTATTCGGGTGTACCGATTACCATTTCCTCCCACGGCGTAGGAGCGGCAGGCGCCAGTGTCTGTTTTGATGAACTCATGCAGGCTGGTGTAAAAACCATTATCCGCGCCGGAACTTGTGGAGCCATGCGACCGGAGATTGAAGATGGCGAGTTAATCATCGGAACGGCTGCGATCCGCGAAGATGGCGCCTCAGAGAAGTTGGTACCGATTGAATTCCCCGCAATTGCCGATCGCCTGGTCGTCGCCGCACTTGAAAATGCTGCCCGTGAAACCCGACACTTACCGATGCATGTCGGGGTCGTTCTCACCCAGGGATATTTTTATTCCGGTATGCTCCCCAACACTCTCCCCGTCTGGTTAGAAGCCGGG
>JBGUDT010000041.1:14655-19637 GCA_041821665.1 Anaerolineales bacterium | reverse complement strand
TTGATCATTGCCAGCATGTACGGCGTACGCGCAGGGGGAATCTTCACCTCCGATGGAAACATGACCAAGGAGTCCGATCCGATGGCTTATGATCCTCACCGCACCGTTGTCAAAGAAGGTGTTGACAAGATGATCAAGATCGCTCTGGAGGCGCTGGTCCGATTGTCCTGACACCGCTCTAATTGAATGCAACCATCAACAAATTCATAAGGAGGTGCGCTCAGACGAAGCGATTGTTTTGAATGGGGAAGAAATCAACCCTAAGAGGGAGGAATTTCATGCAATACCGAAGACTATATGTAGTAATCACAATCTTTATGATGTTTTCAATGCTCCTGGTCGCTTGCGGTGGAGCGACGGAAGCCCCCGAAGAAGACACGGTAAAAGTGCTCTTCATGACCGAGGATCCGGTTGGGATCAACCCCTACTTCATCTCCGGTCTGGATGGGCTTGCAAAGGCCGGAGAAGACTTTGCCATCGAAACGCAGATCGTGGAAGGCACTGGTGACCCAGCACAGAACGACGAGAACCTACGCGCCGCAGCGCGTGAAGACTGGGATCTGATCATCCTGATGACCTTCGGGTTCACCGATGTACTTCTAGAAGTTGCCCCCGAGTACCCGGATCTGCCGTTTGTCTGCATCGACTGCGCTGTGGATGTTCCCAATGTGCTCAATGTAGACTTCCTCTCGCAGGAGGGCGCTTTCTTGAACGGCGTTGCGGGTGGCTTGCTGACGGAAGCCGATGTCATCGGCCAGATCGGCCCGGTGGATATCCCCTTCATGCATCGCTGGATTGATCCGTTTGCCGAAGGCGCCAAGTATGTCAATCCTGATGTAACCATCCTCGAGACGCTCTGGGTTGGCGATTGGGCAGATCCTGCCACCGCCAAGGAACTTGCTCTGACGATTTCTGACCAGGGTGCCGACTTGATAAACAGTGTCGCTGCTGGCGGCAATGCCGGTGTGTTTGAAGCAGCTCAGGAAGAAGACTTTCTCGCGTATGGCGTGGACATCAACGAATGTCCTAATGCTCCCGGGCATATTGTCGACAACGTAGTTAAACGGGTTGACTTGGCGGTCTACAGCGCCATCGAAAAATTCATGGCTGGTGAAGAGATTGGCGGATGGGCGGCTCACGGTCTCGCTGATGGCGGCGTGAACCTGGCTGTTTTTGCCTGGCCGGACGAAGACACCGAGTGTGTTCTCGCCGACCACCCCGACGTTCTTGCCAAGGTGGATGAATATCGCCAGATGATCATCGACGGCGAAATCGTCATCCCAGATCCCTTATTTGGCGGGGACTACATACTGCCCTAAAGAGATGCCATGTTAGAACTCGAGATGCGCAGCATTGTCAAGCGCTTTGGGGCGCTGACAGCCAACGATCACGTTGACTTTGCGGTTGAACAGGGCGAAATCAGAGCTCTGGTCGGTGAAAATGGCGCCGGCAAAACCACGCTGATGCGCATCTTGTTTGGTCTCTATAAGCCTGATGAAGGTGAAATCAAATTGAGGGGGCAGGTGGTGAATTTCCACAACCCCCGTGAAGCGATTGCACATGGAATCGGGATGGTTCATCAACATTTCATGCTCTTTGAAGATCTCTCCGTCGCGGAAAATGTCGTCTACGGCATGGAACCGCGACGGTGGGGTCTTTTCTTTAACACTGAGGTTGCCGAGCGTGACATCGCGGCGCTAGCTGAGCATCATGGCCTGAAAATCGATCCTCGGGCACGCATGGGCGATTTATCTGTAGGGGTCAGGCAGCGGGTAGAAATCCTAAAAATTCTCTACCGCGGGGCCAATGTGCTCATCCTTGACGAACCCACTGCTGTGCTTACCCCCCAAGAAGGGGAAGATCTCTTCAATATCTTACGGCGATTGGCCGAGCAGGGAAAGACCATTGTTATCATTACCCACAAACTTCCTGAAGTGATGGCGGTGGCCCATCGTGCCACCGTTCTGCGGCGTGGGCAGGTGACCGGCACGGTGATGATCGCAGAATCGAGTCCAAACGAGTTGGCCCGTCTGATGATAGGCCGCGAAATCCTTCCCCTGGTTGACCGCGCACCATCAAAGCCAGGTGAAGATGTTCTCAGCGTTGAACACATTCGACTCGCCGGTCCCAATGTGATGCCCTTGCTGGATGATGTTTCATTTCGAGTTCACCGCGGGGAGATTGTGGGTATTGCGGGTGTGGCTGGGAATGGTCAAACTGAACTTGTTGATGTGATTGTAGGATTGCGAAAGGCTGATAGTGGTGAAATAACGATCGAGGGCACGAATGTCACGGATGAGAGCATTTTGCAACGTCGAGACCGGGGACTGGCTTATATCCCCGAAGATCGTTATAAGCGGGGATTGGCTGCCCAGGCTAGCGTAGCGGAAAACCTTGCTCTCGGATTCCAAAGACATCCGCCGATCCAACAAAACGGCCTGCTCAATCCCGCCGCTATGAATAAATGGGCAGAAGCACGTGTCGCAGAATACGACATACGACTCGCGGATACGACCGAAGCGGCCGGGAACCTGTCCGGCGGCAATCTTCAAAAAGTGGTTGTTGCAAGGGAATTCTCGCACCACTCGCGCTTTATCCTTGCGGATCAACCGACACGCGGGGTTGATATTTCTGCAATCGAATTTATCCACCAAAAACTGGTTGAACGACGGGATGCAGGGGATGCGATCCTGTTAGTTTCGGCCGAACTGGATGAAATCATGGCGCTTTCCGATCGCATCCTGGTGATGTCGGAAGGAAAAATTGTAGCCGATCTTCCTGCTGATGAAGCTGATGAACGCGAGTTGGGATTGTACATGACCGGGGGGGACCGAGCCTTAAATTCTGGATTTACTGCAGAAAATACTTCAGAGGGACTCGCATATGAAGACTGATTTAAACCAAGACGAGCTCTCTCCCCATGATACGACGGTTGAGGAGAAGGAAAACCGATTACGAACGCTGGCCCGGAAGTTGGGATCAGAATTAGGACCGCTCCTGCTCGCACTCTTGGGGAGTTTTATCATTGGCGGAGTCCTGATCGTATTTTCCAACGAAAACCCCCTACTGGCATATGCCAAGATTCTGGAGAGTTCCTTTGGGGGCTATTATGCGATTGCTTCAACCCTGGCGCGGGCGATGCCGATCATTGGCGCAGGAATCGCCGCGGGATGGGCTTTCAAAGCCGGTTTATTCAACCTCGGTGGTGAAGGACAATTGATCTTCGGTGGCCTGGCAGCCATCATAGTAGCGCTCTATGTGCCGCTACCGGGTTTCCTGGTACTTCTTCTAGCGATTGTGGCGGCCATGCTCGCAGGGGGAGTATGGTCCTGGCTATCTGGGTGGTTTGAAACCCAGTTTGACGTTCCGATCCTCATTAGCAGCCTACTGATGAACTTCCTCGCCTTGGGCTTTGTTTCCTATATGATCAATTTCGTCCTGCTCGAGCCCGGTGGTGCGCGCAGCCAGACGCCGATGATCGCAGAAGGAGCACAGTTGCCGCGCTTGGTCGGTGGCACTGCCCTCTCGTTCGGTTTGATCCTGGTGATCGCTCAGGTCATCATTACAACTTTTGTTCTACGCCGCACAGCTCATGGCTATGAGCTGCGTATTTTTGGCGCCAATCGGGAATTTGCAATCACTGGTGGCGTCGATCCGGTGCGTATGACTCTGGTGGTGATGTTTTTTAGTGGAATTATGGCGGGGATGCTGGGCGCTATCCAGGTCCTTGGTGTGCACTACCGGCTGATTGACGGATCTCTGACTGGGCCTGGTTACGCCTGGACTGGTCTGATGGCGGCGATTCTGGCCAATAACAATCCACTTGGGATTGTGGTCGCAGGACTGTTCTTTGCCGGAGTACAGACCGGCGCCTCGGGGATGGAGCGTGCCATGGCGGTACCCTCTGAACTTTCCTTTGTGGTCCAAGCCGTCTTGATTCTTCTGGTCGCGAGCCGAGAAGCTTTTCGACGTGTTCAGCGACGAGACACAACATGATTGATGTTTCCCTCTTAAATTCGACGTTCCGACTGATAGCACCGATCCTGCTGGCTGCTCTTGGTGGGCTGATGTGTGAGCGCGTTCGTATTTTTAACATTGCCCTTGAAGGAACGTTGATCATCGGTGCTTTCACGGCAGTTGCGGCTAGCTTCTATACAGGGAGCGCGCTGATTGGCGTTGTTGCTGCAGCCCTAGCCGGCGTTTTGTTCAACCTGATTTTAGGCTTGTTTGTCGTCAAGCTACGCAGCGATTCGATTGTGACTGGGATTGCTCTTAACCTACTCGCCGCGGGTTTGACGATATTTCTACTGCGTCAGTTATTCGGTGTAAAAGGAACATTTGATGATCCTGCTATCGTTGGTCTGGGCAGCGTTGAACTCCCTGTCATCAGTCAGATACCGGTGCTCGGTGAAATCATTTCCGGTCATAGTTGGATCGTGTATTTCTCCTGGGTGATGGTCGTGGTCGTTTACATCATACTATTCAAACAAGTGTTCGGCTTGCGTATGCGTGGCGTGGGGCAGAACGATACAGCTGCACAGACCCTTGGTGTGAACGTGCCCGGTATCCGCTATGCGGTGCTCGCGTTTTGCGGAGTACTGGCCGGGATGGGGGGAGCACAATTATCCCTGGGGCAGGTATCCCTTTTTGTGGAGAACATGAGTGCTGGGCGAGGTTGGATTGCGGTTGTAGCTGTCATGCTCGGAAGAGCACATCCGGTGGGTGTTTTCGCAGCCTGTCTTCTATTTGGCTTTGCTGATGCACTCAGCTTCCGGCTTCAGGGCATGATGATGCCACATCAAATTGCGGACACGATTCCCTATCTCGTCACCCTGATAGCGCTCTTTATCGCTCAAATTACCCGTTCTCGTCGATCGCGGCCCAAAGAGGTAGCCAGATCTTAGGCTCTTTCATATCCAATTGAACCCCTCGGATTGATCGTCCTTTAGTTTGGCTCTCAGTCCAGGGAAACAGCAGTGCTC
>JBGUDT010000041.1:12041-14382 GCA_041821665.1 Anaerolineales bacterium | reverse complement strand
CGTTTTCATCTTTATGAAGGCTATTCGATGAGCGAGATCGCCTACCCATCTGCTTTAATGCATGCGCTCGGCGTAAAAACGCTCATCGTGACCAATGCCGCTGGCGGCGCCGAACCTCGCATGCAGGAAGGCGATGTGATGATGATCGATGATCATATCAACCTGCTCTGGAAGAATCCCCTCATCGGATTGAACGACGACAGCCTGGGGCCCCGTTTTCCGGACATGATGGATGCTTACTCGGTACGGCTGATGGATCTGGCTGAGGCTTCAGCCGCCCGACAAGGGATTCGCCTGTGGCGTGGTACCTATGCCTTCGTTGCCGGACCAAACTTTGAAACCAAGGCTGAACTGCGGCTGTTACGTGCGCTGGGCGCCGATGCCATCGGATGGTCGACGGTGCCCGAGGTGATCATGGCACGTTATCTGGGTATGGAGGTACTTGGCTTCACGATTGTGACCGATATGTCCGTCGCGGACCGACTGCATACTGTAGACATGGACCGTCTCATGGCAACTGGATTACAGGGCGCCGATAAATTGCGAACCATTCTTGAAGACATCATCCCTCAGATCTAGGAGAAGCTTGATGGCCGTAATTGACATTCTGATAATCCATGGAACTGTGATCACCATGAATGAGGAGCAGATAATTCTGGCAGATGGCGCCGTTGCAATTAAAGGATCGGAGATTGTTGCCGTCGGTCCCACCGAAGAGCTGATCTCTCAATACCAGGCTACAGAAGTGGTTGACGCCAGCAACCAGATTGTGATGCCGGGATTAATCAACGCACACACCCACAATGCCATGAGCCTTTTCCGCGGGCTGGTCGACGATGAAGCACTCGAGACCTGGCTCGATATTCTCTGGAAGGCCGAGAACGAGTTTGTCAATCCGGAAATGGTACGGATTGGATCCCAGCTTGCCTATGCCGAGATGATCCGCGGCGGCATAACGATGTCAGTCGATATGTATTGGCACCCGGACGCCGCTGCCGCTGCCGCCCGCGAGATGGGTTTCCGGTTAATGAACGGTCCTATCTTTATCGACTTCGAGAACGCCCCCGATGGGCTCGCGCCGCAAGACCGCATTCCCTGGGGGCGCGAGTATTTGCTGAGCCTGATCGATGATCCCTTGATTGAACCCAGTGTGATGCCACACGGCACCTACACCGTATCGCCATCCTCGCTTGAAGGGATGTATGCTCTCGCTGACGAATTTGATGTCATGTTCATCACGCATGCCTCCGAGACCAAGGCGGAGCTCGCCACCGTTACCGAACAGTATGGTCGTCCCCCACCGATGCATCTTGATCAGCTTGGAATGCTGACTGAGAGAACTCTGCTCGCACACTGCGTTCATATCTCCGATGATGAGATTGAGCTCTTTGCAAAACGAGGGGTCAGCGTAGCTCACTGCCCGATCTCAAACTTGAAAATCGGCGCGGGTGTGGCTCGAGTAATCGATATGCGCCAGGCGGGAATACCGGTGCTCTTAGGGACCGATGGAGCTGCCAGTAGCAATGATCTTGACCTCTGGAAGGTGATCCGCATGGCTTCGTTGCTCCATCGGGGCGTCCATCTGCAGCCAACCTTCAACACTGCGCCGGAGGTGATCGCAATGGCTACATCTCAGGCGGCGCAAGCTTTGGGTATGGGCGGCCGCATCGGCTCCTTGGAACCCGGTAAACATGCCGACATCATCCTTATTGGGCTGGAGCATCTACACCTTATTCCACTTTACGATCACCTTTCCCATCTGGCCTTTTCCGTTGGGCGTGAGGATGTAAACAGCGTCATGATCCACGGTCAAATGGTGATGCACGAAAGACAATTGCTCACGATTGATGAGGAGGAGCTGAAGGCTGAAGTAAGGGAGCTTGCCGAAAATATTGCCCTGGTCAGGGCTTGATCAGAGCGAACGAGTTTGAAGGGATTGAGAAACGATGGCCGAAATGTCCTCCCGGGAACGAGTGCTGGCGGCGATTAATCACGAAGTTCCCGACCGTGTGCCCTTGATCCTTGGGGTTGATCATTCCACCTCGATCGCGCAGCAGGCCTATCGCAAGTTAAAGCAAAGCCTGGATTTTGACGCGCCGGAGCACTATCTGCACGGCACCTGGCGGGAGCTAGGTAGTGTGCGTATGGACGAAGAAGTTCTCATTCGCTTGGGAAGCGATGGGCGCGGGGTGTGGGATCGAAAATCGCGCGCAATCGAACTACGCAACGAAACACGCGATGCCGGTTCAGATTACGTTGATGAATTTGGCGTCGGGCAGATGGAATCCAGTCCTGGTGAATGGTTTCCCAGCCACCATCCCCTCCAGGGCAGTTCGATGGA
>JBGUDT010000041.1:0-12031 GCA_041821665.1 Anaerolineales bacterium | reverse complement strand
TTTGGCGTCGGGCAGATGGAATCCAGTCCTGGTGAATGGTTTCCCAGCCACCATCCCCTCCAGGGCAGTTCGATGGATGCGCTAGCATCGTATCCCTGGCCGGAGGGGAATGATTTGAGTTGCTTCGAGGGTGTTTCCGAACGGGCCCGTATGTTGAAGGATGAAAACCAGTATGCGATTTTTGGCGCACCATGGCTGATCTTTCCCTTCGAGCGTGCAAATCAAATCCAGGGGATGGAAAAATTTCTAACCTACATGATCACCGAGCCGGATTTTGCACGCGCCTTGCTGGAGAAATTCACCCAATACTTCAAGCGGTTTGTCGATCACTTCATTCGTGAAGCCGCTGTCCCGCTAGATATTTTTGTCCTTGGGGATGATTTGGGAACCAGCGCTGGACCGCTGCTTTCCCCGAAAATGTATCGCGAAATCATCAAGCCTTCCCACGCGGAATTGATCGAGTTTGTCAAAAAGCGCAGCGGAGCCAAGATCTGGTTTCACAGCGATGGCGATGTTTTCCAACTATTGGATGATTTTATCGAGATCGGGGTAAACATTCTCAACCCGATTGAAAAATCGGGGAACATGGCTGATTTCGAAGGGTTGAAGAAGCGCTACGGTAAGAAGCTTTGTTTCTGTGGAGCAATCGACACCCGGCGCTTGCTGCCGCAAGGTAGCCCCGCACAGGTAAGGCAGGAAGTCCGGGATGTTATCCAGGCGCTTGCACCGGGAGGCGGCTATATGCTGGCGGCTGTCCATACCATCATGAATGATGTTCCTGCGGAAAACATTCTGGCGATGGTGGACGCGCTCCAAGAATTTGGCCGCTATCCCTTGGCCTGATCAATTCGTGCGCCTCATCATCGATTCGATGCAAGGAAAAGGAGCCCTGTATGAAGGTCCCTTCCGTTCAAACCCTGCTCGACTATGGCGGCAAGGTTGTGATTATCACCGGTGCGGGCAGCGGGTTAGGTAGCGGAGTAGCCCAGCGTTTTGCCGCTGCTGGTGCGGCGGTAATTGTGAATTACCATCGCAGTGCAGATTCTGCAGAGAGGCTTGTCACAAATATTTCTGATGGTGGAGGTCGTGCGGTTGCTGTGCAGGCCGATGTCAGTCAATCTGAAGATGTCGAGCGCTTGTTCGCTAGCACACTGGATCAATTTGGGAAGTTGGATGTAGTGGTTAACAACACCGGAATCTATCCATCCTCTTCATTGGTGGAGATGACCCCCGAAGAGTGGGATTTGGTAATCGATACCAACCTACGTAGTGTTTTTCTGTGTACCCAAGCCGCTGCGAGGCAGATGATTTCTCAGGGTGAGGGTGGGGCAATCATTAATATCGCCTCCATCGAGGGCGAAAAACCTGCTCCCATGCACAGTCACTATAGTGCTTCGAAAGCCGGGGTAATCATGCACACCCGCGCCGCCGCCCAGGAGCTGGGGAAATATAGAATCCGGGTCAACAGCGTCTTGCCGGGCTTGATCTGGGCGCAGGGTATCGAGCAGAGATGGCCGGAGGGCGTGCGGCGCTGGGAGGCCAGCGCGCCACTCAATCGGCTGGGGCAACCAGAAGATGTTGCCGATGCCTGCCTTTTCCTAGCTTCACCGGCCGCCCGCTGGATCACAGGGGCTGAACTGCGCGTAGATGGTGGTGTGATGACCCATCAGGTTTTCTAATGACCCTGCTCAATAATAAACCATGTTCCAGACAGGATATTCAGAGGAAGATTAATCCATGACTGTTGTTGAAGAATTAATCGAACACTTTGGTCTCGAAGCACTGCCGGTTGAAGGTGGGCTCTTCAGACAGACTTATTTGTCCTCGGAGATGATCCCGAAAACCGTACTCGGCGATCGTTACTCCAAGGACAAGCCGATCAATAGCGCCATTCTCTATCTGCTTACCTCCGATCCCAATTCGTTCTCCGCCATGCACAAACTACCTACGGATGAGATCTATCACTTTTATCTGGGAGATCCAGTGGAACTTCTGCAACTCTATCCCGATGGAAGCAGCGAGCGAGTGACCCTCGGTCAGCATGTGCTCAGCGGACAAAATATCCAATACAACGCTCCTCGTGGTGTCTGGCAGGGCTCACACCTAATCGCCGGCGGGCAATATGCCCTAATAGGAACTACCATGGCGCCCGGATTCACGAATGACGACTATATCGGGGGGGAGCGGTCTGAGTTGATCCGCATGTATCCGGGGGAAGCGGATTTGATTACACAACTTACTCGTCCCGCGGAACCGTTGGTCATGGAAGGTGATTGATCGAGAGTGGAGCTGGTAGTGCAGGGCTTGGAGAAAACTGCAGATTCTTCTGATTGAATGGTTGAGTGTAAAGAAAGGATGTGGAACTTGACGGCTTATCGGAGTATCGAATGGATCGATGGTTTTGTACGAATGATTGACCAGAGGAAGCTGCCGCGAGAAGTCGTCTACAATGACTACACTCACTATTCAGAAGTCGCCGAAGCGATTCGGTTGATGGTTATTCGCGGCGCGCCCGCAATTGGAGCAGCCGCGGCCTATGGGATGGCATTGGTACCCTTCCATAGTGATGAAATTGATGTCAGCGAACTGCGAAAAGAATTGAAAAAGGCCACCGAACTGCTACGAGAAGCTCGTCCAACGGCGGTGAACCTCTCTTGGGCGATCAATCGCATGAATGCTGTCGCTGCCGATCCAGGCCTGGAAACGGTTGAAAACATAAAAACAAGGCTACTGGATGAAGCGCATGCCATCGCAGAAGAAGATGTGCGAATCAACAAGCAAATCGGAATGAATGCCCTCCCACTGGTCCCCGATCGAGCAACCATCGTCCATCACTGTAACACGGGTAGTCTGGCGACGGTTGACTACGGCACAGCGTTGGGCGTGATTCGCACAGCCCATGAACAAGGTAAAAAAGTCAATGTTCTTGTGGACGAGACACGCCCGCGTTTGCAGGGAGGCCGATTGACGGCCTGGGAGTTGAAGGAGCTGGGCATACCTTTTAAAGTGATCGCGGACAGTGCTTCCGGGCATTTTATGCGCACCGTGGGTGTCGATTTTTGTGTCGTAGGGGCTGACCGGGTGGCAGCAAACGGGGATACGGCCAATAAAATCGGGACTTATAATCTGGCGGTCGTTGCGAGGGAGAATGGCGTTCCTTTTTATGTTGCCGCGCCAACCACTACGATCGACATGGCGACACCATCGGGTGATCGGATCGAGATCGAAGAACGACCTGCTCGGGAAGTTACCCATGTCTTCGAGAGCCAGATCACTCCGGACGGCGTAGCGGTCGGCAACCCGGCCTTCGATATCACTCCGGCCAAGTACATCACCGCCATCATCACCGAAAAGGGACTGGCATATCCTCCTTTTACAGACAGCCTCACACAAATCATGGGCTCTTGATCGTGAACGAAGGAGATACAGATGAAATTCGATGAAATGCGCAAGGAAGTTTATAACATTACGATGATGCTATGCGAGAAGGATTTGATCCGCCTCTCGGCCGGGAATATTAGCCTTCATGATGGAAAGGGGAACGTAGCCATCACGCCTTCGGGTCTCCGTTATGACCATCTGACGCCCGAGGATATCCCGATTATAGATCTGGAAGGCAACATGATTGAGGGAGACAGAAAGCCATCATCTGAAACCCCTATGCATACAGCGATTCTGCGCGATGTGCCCGGAATGAATGGTGTTGTCCATACACATTCGCCAATGGCAATTGCGCTTGGCACGGCCGGGATTGAGGTTCCTCGAATATGCGTTGAGCTGTTATTGGTCGGGGCACCTATTCCCGTAGCTCCATACACTTGTCCGGGCACTGTTGAGACGGGGAAGATAGCTGTTGAAATTTTTAACTCGCGACCTCTTCTTAGGTGTCTGATGCTGCCCAATCATGGACTGATCTCAATGGGCAAAGTTCTATACGATGCCTATGTGAATGCATACAACTTTGAAACAGGGGCAAGTGTCTTCCACAGTGCACTTCAAGTAGGAAAACCTACACCTCTTTCAGATGAACAACTTGAGGAATTCTCCAGGGTATACAACATTCCCATGCCTACATAGCCTAAGTGTTATTAGTTCACTTCGAAACAAGGGTCAGGCTCTATCTGGAATCTAAGCCTGAAAACATCAGAGCCTTCAGAATATTGACAATCATCAACCTAAACAAATCTTAATCTAGTAGCGAGTAATTGGGACAGGTAGGACCCTGGTTGACTCGCGTAATGATCGACCCCAAACAGCGTTGTGGGGCGCGCGGAATGGTGATGAGGCGCAATATAATGAATATTATATTGCATTGTTGTATGAGGAATATGCCTGGCTTCACGAAAACTAAAGCGCCCGGTGATTGGAGTGTTATTTCTAAGAATGGGGAGCTTTTAGAGTTTTATGGGGGAATCGATGATTTTCAAGTGGGCGTAATTCGAATCGAACCATCTCGCTTGTAACACCAAGCCCCTCCAGGGATGTAAATTCAATGGAAAAATGTCCTCTGATTTGACACACTCGCTGTGTTTGTGCTATGATGTTGTGACCGGTCACATCCTCCGCCTAATCTTGTCTTTACGAGGGAAATTTGACACAACCTCGCAAGACTATCCGCGATGTCGCTACTGATGCTGGTGTATCACACCAGACAGTATCTCGAGTCATTAACAATAGCGACCTGGTGAGCCCCGAAACCAGAGCACGCGTAAAGACTGTGATTAAGGAATTAGATTATCGACCTCACGCTGTTGCGCGATCTTTGGCAAAAGGACGTTCATACACGTTCGTATGCCTCTCCCCTAACCTTGTTGATCTTACATTTGCCGGTATCCTTGAAGGTGCGGAAGCAGAAGCGCGAGGGTTTGATTACTTACTCGTATCTTCGTCCGCCCCGGATGATGAAGCTTTCTCTGCGCTAATTGATCAACTCGTCCCTACCCGGCGTGTGGACGGAATGATCATCATTAATCCCTATGTAGACGCTCGCCACATGTTAGTTCCCGAGGGTTTTCCTGTCGTCTATGTAGGCTCCCGTTCTATGAACACTTCGATATCTTCTGTGGCATTAGATGACTTCGAGGCAGGGAGAGCAGCGGCTCAGCATCTACTCGATTTGGGGTATCGAAAGATCTCAATGGTTACCGGTCCCCACAATGAGGATTGCACACAGGATCGGTCCGCTGGTTACAGACTTGCGCTCCAGAATGCGGGATTACCCTACGAGGAAGCGAACATCCGCACCGGCGATTGGTCAGCGACATCGGGATATGTAGCATATCACTCATTTCTTGCTGGCAATCTTCAGCCCACAGCAGTCTTTTCGCAAAATGATCTAATGGCGGTCGGCGTGATGCGCGCGGCTCGAGAAGAGAATATCAGAATCCCATCCGAGCTATCGGTGATTGGAATTGATGATATTCCACTTGCTTCCTATTTTGATCCAAAGCTAACGACGATGAAACAGGACTTAAATGCGATTGGCCGGGAAGCCACTCGATTGCTTATCGACACAATCGGAAACCCAAATAATCAAAGAGAGCATGTGAAGATATCTCCCCAGTTGGTCATTCGAAATTCTACAACCTTGCATCAAGGAGGTGACGGGCAATAAACTCACTACGGCACGTGTTCCGAAGATAGATACACTAGATGAGAGGAGATGAGATATGAATCGTAAAGGATTATGGCTCTTGATTAGTCTGACCATGATATTGATGATCATCATGTCCGCCTGCCAACCGCAGACAGAAATTGTCGAGAAGGAGGTCGTAGTCACCGAGATTGTGGAGACAGTATCCGAAGTTGAGGTCCCTGTAGACAAGAGCGTCTTGATCTACAACTCATACATGAGTGATCCAGACCCACGCGTTGCGGATGCTGATGCTGTGCAAATTTTCCAGGAAGATCATCCGGATTATGAAATCGTGCACAGCACAGTGGCCCACGAGGACTTTAAACAGGCCATCCGAGCATATCTGACAGCTTCTACACCCCCTGATGTTATGACCTGGTTCGCTGGCAATCGCGCCCGTTTCTTCATCGACAATGATCAGATCATGGACATTAGCGATGTGTGGGAGAGCGAAGGCTGGAATGAGTCATATCCCAAGGGCTTTCAGGCCTTAAGCACCGTTGATGGCAAGCAATACTTCCTACCAACCAGCTGGTACTGGTGGGCGGTTTATTACAGGCCATCGATCTTCGCAGAACTGAACCTTGAACCGCCTGAGACCTGGGAAGAGTTCATGGAAGTGAATGAGACCCTCAAAGAAAATGGTATCACTCCGCTTGCCATAGGAACAAAATATCGCTGGACAGCTGCCGCATGGTTCGATTACTTGAATATGCGGATTAACGGACCGCAATTCCACATCGATCTGATGCTTTGCAAGGAAAGCTATGACGATCCCCGCGTTGCCAAAGTTTTTGAGTATTGGGGTGAGTTGCTGGAAAATGGCTATTTCCTTGAAGATGCTGCCGCGTATTCCTGGTCGGAAGCATTGGAGCCCTTTATCGCCGGCGATGCTGCGATGTACCTCATGGGCGATTTCATTCGCGACAGTCTACCGGATGAAACCGAAGCGGATCTGGACTTCTTCCGCTTTCCGATCATTGACCCCAGCGTACCGATCGGTGAAGACGCCCCTACTGATGGTTTCTTCATCGCCGCAAACTCCCAGCACCCTGAAGCCGCAAAGGAGTTCCTGGCTTACCTGGGTGGGGTGGATTACCAGACCTTGTTCGCTGAGGATCTCGGACGTCTGCCTACGAACAGTGGCGTAGACCGCACCATGTTCACAGCTCAACAGCAGAAGGGCATGGAACTGATCGATGGAGCCGACTTCGTGGCTCAATTCTACGATCGCGACACGACACCAGAGTTGGCCGACGAAGGTATGAATGCCTTCATGGCTTTCTGGGATGACCCGGATAGTATTGCTGACCTGCTTGCTGATCTTGAGGCCGCGCGCCAGGAGATCTGCACGATCGAATAATTCCGGTTCCTAAAATAGGGGTTCGTGGCCACTTAGCACGAACCCCTATCATTATCCTTTGAATGGAAGAGGTGTTGACTTGCTTAGTAAGCGCCGAAACCTCGTTCCATATCTTTTTCTGTTGATTCCGGTGATTGTATACTTGATCTGGATCATCGGACCCATGATGTACACTTTCTACCTCAGTCTGACAGACTGGAATGGTTTAACAACACCGTCCTTCATAGGCCTCGAGAATTTCGAGAGGCTCTTCAGGGACAAGGTGTTTATTCTATCTCTCATAAATAACTTGAAATGGCTGCTCGCCTTCACCACAATCCCGGTGGTTCTGGGATTAGGACTCGCCATGGCGCTAAATCAGGCGATACCAGGTGAAAAAATATTTAAGATGAGTTTTTACATGCCGATGGTTTTAGCCACGGTCGTCAGTGGGTTAATCTGGGGGTGGTTGTACCATCCCAGGGGCGGCTTGATCAATTTCATTCTCGAGACCACACATATCGTTGATAAAGGACCTGGTTGGTTAAGTGACCGCGATATTGTGCTCTGGTCGATCATCATTGTCGGTATCTGGCGTCAGGTGGGGTACGTGATGGTGTTATATCTTGCCGGGTTGAAAAGTATCAATCCTCAACTTATAGAAGCCGCTCACATGGATGGCGCCGGCTACTGGCGTACTTTTTGGAGCGTCATACTTCCTTTACTTACCCCCGTCACCACCATTGTGATGGTGATCAGCGTGATCGACTCGCTCAGGGCCTTTGATTTGGTTTCCATCATGACCAGAGGTGGGCCGGCAAATGCCTCTTCTGTATTAGCAAATTTCATGTACATCGAATCATTTAACAACTATAAGATGGGTTATGGAGCCGCAATTGCTGTGGTTATGCTCTTCCTCAGCCTAGCATTCATCCTCGTTTATCTATGGCGAGTCATGCGGGACGAAATGGAGTATTAGTCATGAGATCAGGATACTTCAAATCCCCTTGGCGCGTGATCGTCTTTATTGTGCTCATCCTTTCAGCATTCTTATGGTTTGTACCCATTCTTACAGCATTGATCACATCTGTTAGAACATTCGATGATATTCTTGTCAATGGCTTCATATCACTCCCTGAAAAAATTACGTTTGAAAACTTCATTACTGCATGGGAACGTGGAGGTTTAAAACGCTACCTACCCAACAGTTTCATCATCACGCTACCCTCTTTGTTCTTGACTTTGCTGCTTTCTTCCCTTGGAGCCTACGCTCTGGCAAGGTTTAAATTCAAGGGTAACCGTCTCCTGTTCTATATTTTTGTGGGCGGTATGTTGCTGCCATTCCAGGTGTTGATGCTCCCCGTTTTTCGTTTGACCGATCGATTAGGGCTTTACGACACCTATTGGGGTTTGATTGGCATCCACACCGCATTTCAATTGGGCTTTTGTACGTTCATGCTGCGCAATTACATGCGTACGGTCCCGGGAGAGATCATCGAAGCTGCGAGAATGGACGGCTGCAGTGAGTTGCGTATTTGGGCTCAGATTATGCTCCCACTTACTTTGCCAGCAATTGCAGCCATTGCGATCCTGGAATTCACCTGGATCTTCAATGATTATCTCTGGGCGATTGTTCTTCTCCGAAGCGATAGCCTTAAACCGATTACGGCCGGGCTGGCAACACTCCAGGGACAGTTTGTCACAGACTGGCCCGTCATTGTTGCCGGAGCACTGATCGGCACAGTGCCTACATTATTGGTTTTCCTTTTCTTGCAGAGGTACTTCATTGAAGGGCTTACAATGGGATCCACGAAGTGAAACTCATTCCCTGTTATTAAGTCTTGGTTGGAGGATTGAAGATCAGTCGACTCATGGCGCCTACACTGCTCTGGAATCTCTATCGCACACATTCCCAGACACAGGCACTGAGGGTGACCGTCAACGCAACAAATGAAGCCCATCGGACAGTTCTACCGACGCGATGTAGGTGTACTATTCGAAATACGATCTCATTACTGGCCTGCATTGTCAGGGTATCTCTTAATCGAGAGCATCATGGCATCCAAGGAGCAACAAAATGAGAATGGAGAATGGCGAATTCATCCTCTATGGAAACGCCTTAAAGAAATCTGATTCAAAAAAAGCCCTTAGGTGGGAGAACCGTCTTATTCGTAAATTTAATTACGATCCAGAGGAGGAGTACAAACTCAGCCTTGTAGACAATGAGTACCTCGGACCGATCTTTGGCTTGAAAGATATCGTTCGGCATGATCAAGGAGAAGAGCTTCAACGAGAGAATGCCGTCGTTATAAGCACGGTGAGGATGGGCTTTGGCCATTACAGAATTGCTATGGCCGGTGTCTCATGCGCCCGAGCAATGGGCTTTACCCCTTATTGGTTAGACTTGTTGGGAATTCCTGGAATTACGAGTGATGTCATCAATTGGTGCAACGGCTTATACAGCAAGTACTCACGATTATCCCAACAGAACAAGTTCTTTAATAGGTACATTTGGGAATCAATCACAACCGGAGAGCCCACACTCCCTGTGCTCCAGCAAATGCTTAATTCCTGGGTCCTGGGATGGCCTTGGAGATTTCTAAAGGCGAATGTTAGGGACTACAAGATGAGCGCGTTGCTCAAGTGCATCCATGAAGCGCTCCCATCCGATATTCCCATGCTTACGTCTCACATGTGGAATTGCATGGGGGCTGTCGCAGGGGGAATGACGAATGTCGTGGACATGATGTTCGATAATTGGCCCATGGCATTTCAGTTGACAGAAGGCGCCAAGCACGGTGTGCAATCCCCTTCGGGATATTTTGGTTTCAGAACCATGCGAGGATTCGATGAAAAGAACAAGGTCATGAACCCGGTGCCTCCGCAGGCTTTGTTCTACACTGGGCATCACATCGATCACGAGTTGGTTGAAAATATCGAAATCGATTGCCGGGCTCGCATTCAACGCATGCGCAATAACGAACCGAGACGTTTTTTGATCACAATGGGCGGTGCGGGCGCACAAAAGGAACTATTCAAGGCTGTGATCGAGCACTGCATCCCTTTGATTAGGGAAGAGAAGCTGACCCTATTCGTCAATCTGGGGGATCATAGCGAAAATTGGGCTTGGTTGGAAGCCGAGCTGAATGATCATAAGGATCTCATCCAGACACACTTTTCCTGGGACGACACGAAATCCTTTTCGGATGAAATCCGCAGTGGACAAGCCTACGGCCTGCATGTATTTCTACATGACAACATATTTCATGGGGTCTACTCCACCAATTATTTGATGCGTGTCGTGGATGTCATGATCACAAAGCCTAGCGAGCTTGCCTTTTACCCAGTACCAAAAATCTTTCACGAGCGGGTTGGCGGACATGAAATGTGGGGGGCGATTCGGGGGGCAGAGCTCGGTGATGGAACAATCGAGGTGCGCACAATTCCTCACTTACTCCAGGCGATAGATTTGCTGACATTTGAAAGCGATTTACTCGAAATGTATTGTAATTGCATCGTAAAAAACAAGAGCATCGGCATTTATGATGGCGCCTATAAGTGCGTCGAGCTTGCCACAGGAAAAAAATTCGAGCGTGGTACATGAGTAAGTACTCCAGAGAAGACAAATGTATCCCCAAGAAGATAGCTGGTCGTCTTCGTTCAATAAACCCGTCATAATGCCAACGATTACCTTTATCGGCGCAGGCAGTACTGTCTTTGCAAAGTCCTTGATTGGTGACATTCTCAGCTGCCCTGAATTACGCCAATCTACGATTCGGCTGCAGGATATCGATACAGAACGCCTGCAGACTTCGGAGAACGTTGCCCAGAAAATCTCACAACTATTTTCAAATGATGCCAAGATCGAGAGCATTACGGATCGTAAGGAAGCGCTTGATGGCGCCGACTATGTGATCTGTATGATCCAGGTAGGGGGTTATGAGCCAAGCACGATTATCGATTTTGAAATCCCCAAACGCTATGGTCTTCGACAAACGATTGCGGATACTGTGGGTATTGGGGGCATCATGCGTGCTTTGCGGACGATCCCAGTGCTCATGGATATTTGTAGAGATATGGAATCACTCTGTCCAGACGCATGGTTTTTGAATTATGTAAATCCCATGGCGATGAATTGTTGGGCATTGAGCAGAGGCACCAGTATCAATTCCATAGGCTTATGCCACAGCGTCCAGGGAACGCTAAAAACCCTTTCCAGAGATATAAGCGTTCCGGTGGAAGAAATCGATAGTCTGTGTGGAGGCATTAACCACATGGCATTCTTTCTCAGGCTCGAACGAGAAGGCGAAGATCTTTATCCGCTTGTCCAACGAGTTATCGAGGAAGATCGCGTACCGATTGATGACAGGGTTCGCTATGAGATATTCCGGCATCTCGGCTACTTCGTGACCGAATCCAGCGAGCATTTCAGCGAGTATGTTCCCTGGTTCATCAAGCGAGATAGGCCTGACTTGCTTGATCGATATAACATTCCGCTCGACGAATACATTCGTCGCTGCGAAGAGCAAATCGCAGAATGGGAAGAAATGCGAGATAGGTTTGAAGACCCCACGGAGGAGCTCAAAATCGAACGCAGCTATGAATATGCGGCAGATATAATCCTTGGGAGAGAAACTGATAAGCCGCGCATGATCCATGGAAATGTCCCGAATCTTGGTCTCATCGACAATCTGCCCCATGGTTGTTGTGTAGAAGTTCCATGCGAGGTTGATAGGCAAGGAGTGCATCCGCAACCAATCGGCTCGCTGCCCCCTCAGCTCGCCGCCTTGATGCAGACGAACATCAATGTTCAGGCGCTAACCGTCGAAGCAGCCCTGACAGGAAAGCGGGAGCATATCTACCAGGCTGCCATGCTCGATCCACATACGGCAGCAGAATTAGATCTTGAGCAAATCGCAGCTCTTGTTGATGATCTCTTGGAAGCGCATGGCGATTGGCTGCCGGAATTTCACTAAATGGAACTTACCTTGCAGAAGCATCCACACCGTAGATACAACCCGCTTACGGGGGAATGGGTGCAGGTTTCACCCCAT
>JBGUDT010000040.1:22988-24613 GCA_041821665.1 Anaerolineales bacterium | reverse complement strand
AAGGCGAGCGATTTGATTTGGGATTATGGTCAAGGTAGCATTTTCCTGTTCACGCAGAGTTGATGTCTGTTTGGGAAGGATGTGGTCATGATGCGGGACCTATCCCGGCATCGCGGGTTGCATCATCCCAAAAAGAACGCCGGCGGGATCGGCACAATAAGCGTGCGTACCGACGCCTGGCACCTCATTTGGACCATGAACGACTTTCCCACCACTGCTCTTCACCTTCGCAAGAGCTTCTTCAAGATCTTCGACCTCGAGGGTATTTATGACCGCCTGTGGAAGTTGAGCACCCATGAGCGCACCGTTTATCCCGGGCACATCATCTGGTCCTGTGGTGAGAAGCCAGTATCCACCCTCGCCCCCCTCCCAGGCGGTGACCTCCCAATTGAAAACTTCGGTATAAAATTTCCCGAGCTCCTCTGGATTGTCGCTGAGAATTTCAAAGTGTATGGGTCTGTGCATTTCGAACCTCCTCTGACGAACGACGTGAGTAAATTAATACCATAAAAACGGGACAAGGTTGATACGTCCTAATAGAACTCAAAGTCGTAAAGGGATTTGATTTTCCTGTGTGGCGCACATCAATGTGATAAAGAACAAATCCTTGATTATCGGATATCATGGGGAGAAGGGAGATTAGAATGAGGATCTTAATTACGGGTGCAAACCGGGGGCTCGGCTACGAGTTCGTGAAGCAATATCTTGATCGGGGAGACGAGGTCATTGCGGCGGCCAGGGTCCCTCAAGATGCGGAGATTCTGGGGGCGCTTGAGCAGAAGTACGACAATTTACTGGCACTTTATAAACTTGATGTGACGGATTTGAAATCAATTCAGGCGATGCGCGAAAATGTGGAAACAAGATTTGAAAGCCTGGATCTTCTTATTAATAACGCGGCCATTATTTCCGGCGGGTTAAAAAAGACCTATTCTCTGGGAGATCTCCACTCCGAAAATATTGCCGAAGTATTTAACGTCAATGCCATTGCGCCACTCATGATGGCAGAAGAGTTTGCCGAGATATTGTCGCGAGGTAATGAGGCCAAGATTGTCAACATCACGTCCAAGATGGGATCGATAGGATCAAGGACGGGTGCATCCAACTACAGCTATTGTGCGAGCAAGGCTGCACTCAACATGTTCAGCAGGTTGCTCTCTTTCGATCTCAAAGAAAGGGGCATCGTCGTTCTTGCCCTGCACCCCGGACATGTGAAGACGGATATGGGTGGTTCGGCGGCCCCCTTGGTACCAGAAAAATCGATTCAGGGGATGATCTCGGTGATTGATTCAATTACCGAAGCGGACAGTGGGAAGTTTCTCGATTGGGAGGGGGGAGAAATCCCCTGGTGAGATGCATGATAATTGGGATGATCGGGGGAGAATCAAGTGCGAATATCGATGGATGCCCCTCCAAACCTCTAGCCAGGTCCCTTCGGAGGGACGACGACTCGGAGCGCCTGAGGATACGAATGTACCTCAATTGGGGTCATACCCAGGCTGTCGCCATCTACTTGTGCGGTTTGAGCTGGATTTGCCTCGATCACCACGTTTTCAACTTGCCAGTGCTGTAATTTCCCCAAACCACTGCCTCCTGTTGCCGAATCAGAAAGAAAGTCGATAAGT
>JBGUDT010000040.1:12648-22891 GCA_041821665.1 Anaerolineales bacterium | reverse complement strand
CCACGTTTTCAACTTGCCAGTGCTGTAATTTCCCCAAACCACTGCCTCCTGTTGCCGAATCAGAAAGAAAGTCGATAAGTAAAGATAGGTTGGCCCTACGCAATACAATTACGTCGAGAAGTCCATCCTCGATGTCGATCGTCGGTGCGAGATTCAGGCCCGGCAACCCAAGATGCCCGGAGTTTGCGACTGTACAAGCGACCCCCTGCACTTCGACGTGGTCACCATCGAGAATTAGTGTGTATTGCACCGGTTTTGTAGCTATGAGCGCTTGTAATCCAGCAATGCCGTACGCGAGAAGGCCAAATCGATTCTTGAGTTGCCGTGGTGATTTTTCCACCACCATTGCTTCCAGACCGACGCCCGCGCGAAGGAGGTACATCCGCCCACCCACCATGCCCATGTCCACGACACGGATCTCGTGCTGCGAGACCAAGAGTTTTGCGGCTTCCACATAATTTCTTGGAATATCAAATTCGTACGAAATCGCATTACCAGTACCTCCCGGCAAAATAGCAAGGGCTGTGGAAGTACCGGCGAGGCCAGCGGCGACTTCAGAAATCGTGCCGTCGCCTCCATAAGCGGCGACGATCGGGGCGCCCTCTCCGGCAAGACGACGGGCGAGCAGGATGGCATCATCGTCTCCCTGGGTAATCTCGACCGACCAGCGCACCCCCGATGCGTGGAAGACTCGGTTGAGTTCCTGCAGCACAGGTGCGTCCTTGCCGGCAGCCGGATTTACAATGACAGGGATCCATGAAGGCATGTTCAAGCTCTCAGTCTGAGTTTAATGCTCAGAATTAATATGTGCTAATTTATAGTAATACAAAATCATGATTAAGCGGCTTTCCGCAGGCGAGAATCCTGGGTGAGGAAGGTGGGTTATTACTTATATAAGCGAACGCGAAGACTTGGAGAACACAACAATGTCAAAGCATATCGATGGCTTATCATAACTAAGTATATATTTACACACCATCTCATAGTGAAGAACCTTGCAGCTTGTTGCGGGGCATCTTCCAAGGAAAAAGCCTTAATCGGAGTTGGCCATCCCCATACCCTGCTTGCCATTTATCCCTGCAGCAGGCTATAAGGTTTTCTGGCTTTTTCCCATGATAATGGGATCCGCATATTCCACTAGTAAAATTATGGCGTTCATGCATATTGCGGTTCAAGCGGCGACAAAGGAGATGAGATGAAGCGTAAGCGTATAGAAAAATTGATGGCGAGATTGGAAAGAGGACTGAACAAATCAAATGAAATCCTCGATGCCATTGATTATGATGGTTGGCAAGAGCCTGTCGATGGTGAAACTGATGGGTGGACGGTGATGGATCTTGTCGTTCATTTCATTGTGTCGGAGGAACACCTGCTCATGATCGCGAAGGACATCGCTGTCGGAGGCGAGGGCGTGTCAGAGGATATTGACATCGACGCGTTTAACGAAGATCAACTTGCGCGTCAACCAGATCGTACACCGGATGAATTGCAGGCACTTTTGGGAGACGTTCGGGAGACGACCATCGCCTGGGTGACAGAACAAGATGATGAGACTCTGGATCGTGTAGGGAGGCATCCGACCCTAGGTGAATCGAGTGTTGAGACGATAATATTTTCGATCTACGCGCATCAATTGCTCCACATGCGCGAATTGGCCCCCAAATTAAAATAGCATGCAAATAATACGGGATTTTCCGAATACCCCTGCTCGGGTAGCCCCGGTTGATTGGTCTCCTGCTTAGAATGGGGAAAAGTGTGATGACGCACTCACCCATAATCGGCCTGTTACGCCGTGGAGGCTGTACAAACACCCCGGACGATCCTCTTAGATCAATACCAAATTGCGCGAAAATTCTCTGGTATGTAGTATATGGAAGATGTTTGAGATCACCCTCCTCGGGAGTCAGCCTCCCGACGGGCCAGGAGGGAGTACGGCAACAATATCCAACTCACAGGAAGGAGAATGCAAATGAGGCTTAATGCACCGAAAAAGATTACCTGGTACGTAGCAATTCTTATTGGTATTGGCGGGGTTATCGTGAAGCTTGCCGGTGGTCCAGTTTTTGAACCTTATTCCTTCTGGATTGTGGTCGTCGGTTGGCTCATCTTAGTGTTGGCGACCTATTTCCCGGGCTTCTAGATCTCTAATTGGGCACGGGTGAATTTCTTGGAAGCTGGCCCGGTTCAAGATAAAGCCTGTGCCCTGTTTTATCACCTGAGGATTTTTGTTTTCATCCTTCCACTTAAGCCGATTTAGGACTTCCGCATAAACCTAGAGCCAGATTACGAATTATGAATTACATCATCTCAATGCGTGGGCCAGCTTCGTGGCCATTCCCATATCACTGCTTGACCGTAGACCGATACGGCAATGAGGGTCTCAGTTTCTATGGATGGTCTTGATCGGTTTACGCAAGCATGAACTTGAAGTGTACAATCAGAGCCTGATGGCGTTATCCTGATTGACCAATGGAGGGCACTATGGAAAAACGTCGCCTCGGTCGCACAGATCACCGCAGCACTGTGGCCATATTTGGCGCGGCCGCTTTTTCGAAGGTCGATCAAGCGACCGCAGACCAAACCATGGAGGCTGTCGTTACATATGGAGTCAACCACATCGATGTCGCACCGTCTTATGGGGACGCAGAACTGCGTCTGGGGAATTGGCTCGAGCGTGATCGAGAGCGGTTTTTCCTTGGCTGTAAGACGATGGAGCGGAGTCAAAGCGGCGCCGCGACCGAATTGCGGCAGTCTTTGGAACGACTTCAGGTGGATTATTTTGACCTTTATCAAATCCATGCCATCACCAGCATGGAGGAACTCGATAGCGTCACGCAAGCCGGAGGCGCATTAGAAGCGCTCATTGAAGCCAGGGATCAAGGTCTGACAAAGTTCATCGGTATTACGGGTCACGGAGTCGACACACCGACAATCTTTATCGAGGCGCTCCGACGATTTGATTTTGACACCGTGTTGTTCCCACTTAACGCTGTTCAATGTGTCTCACCAGCCTTCAGATCGGCGTCGGAGGAATTGCTTTCAATCTGTAAATCTAAGGATGTGGGCACGATGATCATCAAATCGATAACCCGCGGTCCTTGGGGGGAGAATGTGCAAACGTTCGATACATGGTATGAGCCCTTCAGCGAAATGGATGATATCCAGGCGCATGTGAACTTTGTGCTATCTCATGAGATTACTGGAATTTGTACGGCGGGCGATGTGCGTTTGCTGCCGCTCGTTTTGAGAGCATGTGAGGATTACACACCCATTTCGTCAGACGATCGGGAGAAGATAGTCGCATCTTCGAATGTTTATGAACCTTTATTCACTTAGCGTTAGGAGGATGACGTAGATAGAGCACATGATGCAGAAAAAATAACCGGGATGAGTGTCAGTATAGAGGGAGCAGCAAATGATTGAAAACAAGGTTGCGATTATTACGGCTGCAGGGAAGGGCATGGGAGCCGCCATCGCTAAAGAGTTGGCGACAAGGGGCTATCAACTGGCCTTGATGTCCAACGCCGGGGGGGCGGAATCCCTCACTGCCGAGGCCGAGCTCGATGGTTTTGGCATGACGGGCTCTGTGACGAATGTCGGCGATCTGGAAAAGCTAGTTTCTCGAACCATGGATGCCTATGGTCGCGTCGATGCCGTGATTAACAACACAGGACATCCCCCGAAGGGTCCTCTGCTGGATATCCCGGATGAAGATTGGCACATAGGCCTCGATCTGGTGCTGCTAAACGTCATCCGCATGGCCCGTTTTGTGACCCCCATCATGTCCGCCCAGGGAAAAGGGGCGATTGTCAACATATCGACTTTTGCGGCATTTGAACCCGATGCAGCGTTCCCGGTCTCTTCCAGCCTTCGGGCGGGGCTGGCCGGATTTACTAAAATGTATGCCGATGCGTATGCGGCTGATGGGATCAGGATGAACAACATTCTGCCCGGCTTTATTGACAGCTATCCGGAATCTGAGGAGAACATTGATCGGATACCCATGGAGCGCTACGGGGGTGTAGAAGAAATTGCAAAAACCGTGGGATTTCTTATTTCAGACGATGCCGGCTACATCACAGGTCAGAATATTCGTGTGGATGGCGGTATCACCCGCTCTTTTTGAGAAAATCATCAGGAGATCAGATGCCAGTAGCGGAAGGAAACTTCGATGTCATTATGGTCGGAGGCGGCGTGATGGGCTGCGCCACAGCCCATTATCTACTGAAGGCTGACCCCGATCTGAAAGTAGCCATCGTCGAAATGGATCCCACCTATGAAAAATCATCCTCCGCGCTATCGGATGGGAACACTCGCATTCAATTCAACATCAAAGAAAACATTCAAATGTCCCTCTACGGTCTGGAAGTGATGGAAAATTTTGCCGAAGAGATGGCCGTGGGTGAGCAAAGGCCCAAGATCGCCTTTCGGCAGCAAGGTAATCTCTTCTTGGTGGACGAAGAAAGTCTCACTGAAGCTCGAGAAGGACTCGATTTGCAGCAATCGCTGGGATGTCAAGTGGAATGGCTGAGCTTGGAGGAGATCGGCTCGCGTTATCCGCTTATCAACCCGGTGAACTGCGTAGGGGGAACATTCGGACCTCTAGACGGCGTCTTAGATCCATATGCTGTGCTTATCGCCTATAAAGACAAGGCCATATCGATGGGTGCTCAGTTCATCACCGCCGAAGTAATGGAATTATTGCATGAAAACAAGCGTGTAAAGGGGGTAAGACTTGCCTCCGGGGAAGAGCTTCTTGCCCGGGCGGTGGTCAACAGCGCGGGCGCCTGGGCGACAAAATTGGCGAAGTCGACAGGGATCGATCTGCCAATATCCCCAGTGATGCGCCAGGTATTCGTTGTGGAAACCGAAATCAGTCGTGATGATCTGCTCCCAGCGTTATTCTCTCCATCAGGGCTGTACTGCATCCACGAAGGAGAAAATCGCTTCATGGTGGGGAAATCGTTGCCGGAAGATCCCATTGGATTTGATTTCACCTGGAGCCGCCATAGGTTTACTGAAATTCTCTGGCCGGAGCTTGTTGAATTCGTACCATCCTTTGATCGATTGAAGGTGCTGCGAGGCTGGGCTGGGTTGTATGCCGTGAACAACCTCGATGGTAACGCCATCCTCGGCGAATGGCCGGAGCTGAGCGGATATTATCTGGCGAACGGATTTTCGGGGCATGGTTTTCAGCAGTGTCACGGCGTGGGACGCTATATCGCAGAATTAATTCTGGACAATACCCCAAGCCTTGATCTCTCGGTATTCTCCCCTCAGCGAATTCTCACGAACGAACCGGTTTTTGAAAGTAAAAGAAAACTAATTTGAATGATAAGGTGCACATCCATCGATCAGTCGAAATAAAGGTATATGGATTATGAAATGGCGGAATGTTCCTTTCCCTGAGACTCATATTGCGCCCTTGTTGCTAGGTGTCGCAGTCGACTTCATGTTCCCCAGGGTTCTGATCGCGAACAGTGCAGTCCCATTCGTACTCGGCATCCCACTCTTGCTAATTGGGCTTCTCATTATCTTTGGCGCGGTTCGAGAGATCGGGTCGCACGACGTGGATGCACCGACTATGCTTATCACATCTGGGCCCTATGCGTGGAGTCGAAATCCAATGTACGTGGCCTGGACCTTAATCTACATTGGATTGACATGCATCATCAACAGTGTTTGGCTTCTCCTGCTGCTTCCGGTCGCATTGGTCCTGACCCACCTCGTGGTGCTACGGGAAGAGAAGAAGCTTGAGGAGCTATTCGGGGATAGTTACAGAGATTACCGCCAGAACGTAAGGCGATACATTTAATGAACATCTGAGAATTAACCCCCCATGTCCTAAATCAGACACAATCATCAAGGTTTGTGATCGTTGGACCGTGGTTGCGGATGCTGAGTTTGTATTAATGGACGCCAAAATCAGTATGTGCAATGGAAGAGGAGGCAACGATGGTGCGAGGGATGAATGAGAGAGCGTTGCATGGCGAAGTTCTCATCGAGGCAAGCCTTGATGAAGTATGGAACGCATGGACGACCGAAGCGGGCACCAAGTCTTTTTTTGCGCCCGATTGCAACATTGATTTGAGACCGGATGGTTTGTACGAAATCTTCTTTAATCCTGAGGCTCCCCCCGGGGATCGGGGAGGGGAGGGCTTACGAGTGTTGGCGCTGCAACCGATGAAGATGTTTTCATTTACATGGAATGCCACACCCAGTTTGCCTTCCGTGAGAGATCAGCGCACGCATGTGATTCTCAGGTTTTTCCAAGAGGACGAGAACCTTGTTCGGGTGACCCTTCATCACGATGGTTGGGGTTCAGGAGGGGAATGGGATCAGGCATTTGAATACTTTGATCATGCCTGGAATATGATCGTTTTGCCCAGATTGAAATACAGGTTTCAGCACGGACCAGTGAACTGGCAAGATCCACCTGATCTTGAAACACTCGCGAAGGAGGCAGGGGGTGAGTGAGATCTCAAGCGAAAGAAGCAGAGGTTTCTTTCAGGTCTTTACTGTGCCGAAATCGTGCTTCCCTTTATTGCGGAGGACCGAGATATCCATCCTACATCCCCATCGTGAGAGGACGTATTCCTCGTACCAATCTGCCTCGATGGCTACATCGGAAGGTAAGTTCTGACCGCTACTCCTCCAGACGCTGCTCGAGGAGCCATGTGTAGAGCTCAGGATCGTCATAGGCGCGTTTCCAAGTATCGGCATGGTTTGCATCCGGATAATGTGTAAAGCGAACGTTGGCAGGGCACTGGCGTAATGCATCCACCAAGATTTGAGACTGCCAGGACGGGACGGACTCATCCTCTCCACCGTGAAACGCCCAGATGGGCAAATTCTTCAGAACACAGATATCCTCGGGCACTTCATCGCTTTCAAATATATAACCCCCTGCAATAGGGACAATTGCAGCGAACCGATCGGGATGTTCCAAGGCGAGTCGCCAAGTGCCGAATCCACCCATACTCAACCCCGTTAGATAGATCCTACGTTCATCAACTGCATATGTTGTTGTGACGGACTCGATTAGCGCTTCAAGCCGGTCAAAGACGGGGTACCAATCGGTTTCCGAGGGACATTGCGGGGAGAGCACGATGAAGGGGAAATCCGATGGGTCTTCGACGATCTTCGGAGGTCCGTCTAATTTAATATTTTCGAGTGCTTCCCGGGTATCTCCGCGCTTCGAAATTCCGTGCAGGAAGATGAGCAGCGGCCATTTTACATTTGGATCCCCTGTGTACTTCTGCGGAAGAAACAGCAGGTAATTTAAGCCGCAATCTCCGCTGTCATGAGTATAGGCATGCTGCCCCGTCTGCATTTTGGGGTGACTCTCTTATATCTGAGATCTTCGGGAAGGTCGCCTACGTCTCATCAATGTTCAAAGAATCCCGCTTCCTGAATTGTCGAAGCAGGATCCAGATACCCCCGATAACCATGAGAAAGGGCACGACGAGCTCAAGGGCTGCTTCGGCAAAGAGCAAGCCAAGCCCTATGAGCGAGACGATCCCCGCGGGGATAAGGGCCCACCAGTTTTCACGATTGTTTGCGTAAACCACGAAAAAGGGTAACGCAACTGCGAACATCACGTATGCGGGGACAAGGAGATCATTAAGAACATTTGCTGCAGTCAGTAGAATCATCAAAGCCAGGGCGAGCAATACGTAGGCCGGGATCAAAGCCCACCAGTTCTCACGGTTGCGGGAGTACACAATGAGAAAGGGTAAGGCAATGGCGCCGAACAAAACAGGACCGAGAAAAGCTCCCGGTGCCAGGTTTAGCTCGACGAGCACGATCAAGACCCCAATCACCATCAACGCGAACGCGGGAATCAGTGCCCACCAATTTGCGTTGTCAACCAGGTACACTCCCAGGAAAGGGATGGCGATCAGGGTCATCACGAATAACCCCATGACTTGTTGAGGAAGAAGGTTGAAATCGGCAACAACGATCGTCGCCGCAATAGCCCATAAGATATATACAGGCAGCAGCAATGCCCGGTTTGATCGATCGGTGAGGTACACAATGAGAGCGAACAAACCCGCAAGGGCCAGCATGCCTGCCCAAGCCTGGGTGGATAGATCTGCGTAGAATTCAATCAGACTAAATATCCCGAAGAGTATAAGCAAACCGCCCCATACAACACTCTGCTTTCTCGATGAAGCCTGCATTTTCTTCCCCTCCTTCATTTCTAGCTTACATTGGCATGGTTCTGGTGTGGCCTGTCTTAATAACCATCATACATTATTTAATCCAATAATCTCCATTGTTTTGTCATTGTTTTGATTCTCCGGTGCAAAATTGAGCTGTGTTAAACCAGACCAGATGGTGCGCATCCCATCATTTGTAGATTGGCGATGTTATGAGTTCATTCGTGGTGTGATTTAATTGAAGTCAGGAACTTATGGTGGTATCTTAATCTTCATCCATGGTTTGGAGATCAGTGTGCGCGAATTAAAGAAGGAGATCGAGGCTTGGATAAGCGGTGGTCATGAGATCGCCCTTGCAACCGTCGTGAGAACTTGGGGTTCCTCGCCGCGCGCGGCGGGGGCCAAGATGGCTATTCGGGGGGACGGTGCGTTTGTCGGCTCGGTGAGTGGAGGTTGTGTGGAAGGCGCCGTGATTGAGACAGGACTGGAAGTCTTGAAAACTGCTGTACCACAGTTGCTGCACTTTGGTGTGACCGATGATTCTGCCTGGGAAGTTGGATTGGCTTGTGGGGGCGAAATCGATGTCTTTGTTCAGAGGATTGAAAACACTTTGTATGCGAAAACAATGGAGGCATTGTCTTCGGAAGTATCTGTTGCCATCGTCACGATTATCAAAGGACCCGAATCCCTCGTTGGCGAGCAAGTTGTCCTTATGCATGACGGCGTACTCAAGTCGTCAGACGCAAAATTTTTTGAACCCTCGATATTGGGTGAAGTCGAACGTTTGTTAAACGAGGGCGTCTCATCCGTTATCAAGGGGACGACGCTGGGAGCTGATCCCGTAGAGCTGTTCGTCGATGTAATCACACCGCCCCCCGCGCTTGTCATCATCGGTGGGGCGCATATCTCGGTGGCCCTCGCCCAAGTTGCCAAGCAGATGGGTTATCGGACGGTGCTTATTGATCCACGCCAGGCATTTGCGAAAGAGGAGCGCTTTACGGATCTCGATGCCCGCATTACGGCCTGGCCTCAGGATGCCCTCAAGGAGATTTCTCTCACGCCATCGACGGCCGTCGCCGTGCTTACGCATGATCCCAAGATCGATGACCCCGCACTGCTCATCGCACTCCGGAGTGAGGCGTTCTACGTTGGTGTGTTGGGAAGCAGGAAGACGCAAGATGCGCGCAGAATGCGGCTGATTGAAGCAGGATTGGGCGAAAAGGAGGTTGATCGGCTCCGAGGACCGATCGGGCTGGACATCGGCGGGAGGTCCCCTGAGGAAATCGCACTCGCGATCATGGCTGAGATAATTGCTGTGCGACGCGGGAAAGGGGGCGAGACGATCACCCTCTGATCGGGACGATTTGTATACTGCTCTGAGTGGTATTCACGCGAGATCGACGCCTAGTTATTAAGCCCGAAGCAGCCCTCGAAGTTTGACCCTTATCCTTTATACTCCCGAACTCTAGACATCCCGCGGTTTACCATTGCGTGCGCGTGAGCTTCAGCCTCGGCCATGATGCGTTCCTCATCGAGCGTCTTGAGCTCACGGTTCCGCATAAGCCAGCGACCATCCACCATGACATCAGTGACGTCGCCGCCCTTGGCGGAATGCACAAGGTTGGCAATAAGACTGTGGATAGGTCGCATGTGCGGTGCATCGAGATTGACAAGGATGATGTCTGCGGGCGCTCCAATTTCAATCACGCCCATATCATCAAACCCGAGTGCGTGCGCGCTTGCTTTTGTGGCCATCCGTAAGGCCATGTCCCCGGGGATCATCTCGGGGTCCTGGCTCTGATATTTGTGGATGAGTGCAGTTTGCCGAATGGTGGCGAACATGTCCATATCGGCGTTCGAGGCTGGACCGTCGGTCCCGAGGCAGACATTGACGCCGGCGTCGATCCGATCTTTTAACGATGGGAACGGCATGGCGAGTTTCATGTATGTGATCGGGCAGTGCGGTACGTGGACATTTTTCTCGGCCAGGATGCGGGTATCCTCTTCGTCGATAGCCAGACAATGTGCTGCGACGCAGCCACCCGGAGCGTCGAATACGCCCAGGCTGTTTACATGTTGAA
>JBGUDT010000040.1:0-12548 GCA_041821665.1 Anaerolineales bacterium | reverse complement strand
CTGTCTCGAACGACCTCCGCGACACGATCCATGTAGAAATACTTGTCGTTGAAAGCCACGGTGCCAGATCGGATCATCTCGCAGGCTGCCAGCGCCGAACCCCAGTACACATCGTCTGGTGTGAGGGCGCTTTCGCCCACCCAGATTTTCTCGTTCAACCAGCGGTCGAAAGGAAGATCCTCAGCCCAGCCTCGTTCAAAAGTCATGGGGCTGTGGCAGTGACTGTTGACCAAACCAGGAAGGGCTACTTTGCCGCTTCCGTCTACAATTTCGTCCGTTTCAAGATCCGGTGGAACGGTCCCGAGATGTGTGATGCGGCCATTTTGAATTACGAGGTCTGTGTCTTCCAGGATACTTCCATTATCGTCGAGCGTAACCACCTTCAAGTTGCGAATTCTAATGGTCGACATGGAATCACCTTTCTTTACGTGTTTGGTTTACGGCTGCCCCGTTAAACTATTCATCATCTGAGAAATTCGTCATGGCACGAGTGATGGACTATCATATCCCGGTGTGATTGATGGCTGCAACTGATGAATAATATACCAGCGGCAACAATCGGAAATCCCCATCACGTTTATAGTTGAGTGATTGTCTATATGGAGGTGAGCCATGCCGATGACATCGCGAGAGCGGGTGCTGACGACGCTCAATCATGAGGAACCCGACCGGGTCCCCATCATCATCGGTGTAAGCAACGCGACCGGGATCAAGATGGAGGTCTTCCGCAAGTATAAGGACCTGTTAGGTATCCAGGCGGAGGATAGCTATCTGTATGATTGGCCCGAGCTTGGTACCGCAGCCCCCGATGAAGAGGCGATGCTGCGGTTACGAAGCGATGTTCGCGGTGTTCTGGACGCGCATCCTGCCCACGTGCTGGAGCGAAACCAAAACCGTGAACCAGGCAGTCCTTTCATCGAATCCTGGGGGATCGGTCAGGTTGAGATTGAACCCGGTGTGTGGTTCCCGGGTGTACATCCACTAAGGGATGCAAAACGCATTGAAGATCTCGAGGAATATAAAGGCTGGCCGGACACTGATGACCGCAGTCGAGTCGCTCACGTTCATGCGCAGGCAGAAGCCCTTGCTCGGGATGGCGAGTACGCCATCATGGCAACGCCGTGGCTGCTGTTCCCTCTCGAACGGGCCTTCGGACTTCAAGGTATGGACGCCTTCATGCTCAACTTAGGATTGGATCCGGAGTTTGCCCGGGCGCTGCTTCTCAAGATTGCCGAGTACTGTAAGGGGCTTATGGCCCCGTTCCTCGAAGAACTGGGCGACAATGTGGATATCATCAAGATTGGGGACGACCTCGGAACGCAGACGAGCCTGCTCATCTCTCCGAAGATGTACCGCGAGATCCTCAAGCCGATCCATGCTGATTACATCGCTTTCATTAAAGAACGCACAAGTGCGAAGGTCTTCTTTCATACAGATGGGGATGTGTTCCCATTGATTGAGGACTTTATCGAAATTGGCGTCGATATTCTCAATCCAATTCAGACATCGGCTGGGAGCATGGCAGATCTCCCCGGATTGAAGAAACGCTTTGGGTCGGAGATCGTGTTCTGCGGTGCGGTCGACACACACCAGATCCTGCCACATGGGACACCAGAGGAAGTCCGCCAGGAGGTCCGCCGTGTGATAGAAACACTGGGGCCTGGTGGTGGCTACATGGTGTCTTCAGTGCACACCATCATGAATGACGTGCCACCGGAGAACATTGTTGCGATGGTCGAAGCCGTCGATGAATTTGGGAATTATCCGTTGACATAAAGTGTGGATTGATCCGATATGAATATGGGAACAGGCACCAAGGGAGGTGGCAAAAAGGGGGTGTAGTTCATGTATGGAAGGGGAGAGCCTTGGATTACGTCCGGGTTCTTTGGGATGATTCCCCCTCCTCATCTTCAAGCCTAGAAGTCAAGCATCTTTTGAAATCGGTGAATCAAAGCCCCTCTCCTTTTCAGGGAGAGGGGTTGGGGTGAGGGTAGATTAATGGATTCTCGAGAATCCGGACCCGGTGATGGATTTATCCGCTTTTCTCCCATTTTAGGACAGCTCCTTCAAAATGAATAAAGCGTCCCTCACGGTGTGAAATTCAAGCTTTGACTTACACAGGAACCCGTCAACCCTGGACCTGTGCAAACCTTTACTGTCGCCTGCATGGGATTCCCGGCCGGGTCGTAGATGTAGCTGTAGGCGTGTGCCCAGCCCGTCATGCCGGGATCAAGTTGGGGGATGGCCTGGACGATCGGACAACCACTCGTCTTATCAAAGTTGTCGGCGGTGTGATCTTGAACTGTGCTGGTAACGGTGTCTGTCACATTTACGTATGAGGATTGAAAGGTCACATTGCCCGTATTCGTGATCTTGAAGGCAGGATCCCAGCCCACGCAGCCGTCCATATAATCATAGACCACCGAGAAGCTGATTTTGGGTGTGGGAGTCGGGCGCGGGAGACGCTCAGGAAGGCCCGCCCAATTACCCAGGCGATCGACGTAGCGGGTCCACAGCCAGCACTCCATACTCGGTTTATCGGGTATTTCGACGACGACGTAATCCGGTAGTGTGGTACGCGCGACGCCTACGAGGTTTTCGCCAGCCATCGCGATGTAGAGCAGGTCGAACTCCGTGCCCTGGCCGCTACGGCAGTTGGTGTTCTTATTGACCCGTGCTATTGCAACTGAGCTTGTTGAGGTAGCCGTGCTAGTAGAGGTGGCCGCCTCTTCCGTAGAAGTTGGTGGTTTCTTGGGATCGGGCGTTTCTTGTGGTGGCTGAGGTGGAAGTTCTTCGTCATCTTGTTGGGCATCCAGGGTGGCTTTCACATCCGTGGCCACCTGTGCTTCCAGAAGCTGATCTTCATCCGCACCTCGAGGAGCGCAAGCAGTGAGACCAACTACGAGGATCACGAGGACCATGGTGACGAAGCTGGCACTCTTGTACATACTTCCTCCTCATCCCTGCGGGCGCGCTCCGAATGGAGTTTTATGACATAAGCGTGCCGCTGGTTAACGTCATCTCTGTAATAAAATTCTCGCGCCAATCATGGATTGCTACAAATTATCAAGACCATTATGCTCGACCCAGCGCGAGTGCCCTCAAGAGGATTTCGAAGAATTTGACTCTTGACAAAAATCTCTCCCACCGCCTAACATCGTACCTTGATCGACGATTTAGGGTTTTAAAACCTATAGTTCTGGAGAAGAATATGGAGAATTATTTGGATCAAAATGGCCGACCTCGTGTGGTGGTTACGGGCACAGGTGTGCTGAGTCCGTTAGGGAACACCACCGAAGAAAGCTGGGACAGCATGATCGAAGGTCGTTCGGGCATTGGGCCGATCACACAGTTCGATGCTAGCGAGTTACCCGTACGCATTGCCGGGGAGGTAAAAGATTTTGACCCCGGGAAGTATATGAATCCCAAAGAGGCACGCCGTATTGCGCGCATCTCTCAGCTGGCAATTGCTGCAACCCGGATGGCTTTGGAGGATGCCGGATTGCCCGAGCCAGTCCCGGATGGCGAGCGTACTGGCACGGTGATCGGTACAGCTGCAGGAGGCCTGGATGTGGCTATCGAACAAATGCACATCTGGCGGACCAAAGGCCTTAAGAGCGTAAGTCCGTTCGCCATCGCCGGTTTCTTGCCCAATATGCCAGCACATCACGTCAGTCTTACGGCGGGAACCAAAGGGCTCATCAATACCGTGATCGCCGCCTGTGCAAGCGGTGCGCAGGCGATCGGAGAAGCTGTGGATTATATCCGGCATGGGCGTGCGGATGTCGTGATTGCAGGTGGAGTCGAAGGTTTGATCCACGAATCACCATTTATCGGTTTTTCCAGAATGCGTGCCCTGTCCACACGCAACGAGGATCCAGAACGTGCCTCCCGACCATTTGATAAAGACCGCGATGGTTTCGTGCTTAGCGAAGGCGCTGGTATTGTGATTTTGGAAAGACTGGATCTGGCGCGTGGACGCGGCGCCCGCATCCTTGCAGAGGTGTTGGGCTATGCCTCCTCCTCGGATGCATTCCACATCGCCTCCCCCGATCCCGAAGCGGCCGGTGCCATTCGTGCCATGCGCTGGGCTGTGGAAGATGCACGAAAGCCACTAAATGAGATCGATTACATCAATGCCCATGGAACTTCCACCCCGATGAACGATGCCATTGAGACCTACGCGATCAAGCAGCTCTTCGGGGATCGGGCGTATGACATTCCTGTCAGCAGCAACAAGTCCTTGCTGGGGCATGCGTTTGGCGCCGCTGGAGCAATAGAGGCGATTTTATCGATGTACTCGATCGTCAGAGGGGTCATCCCACCTACGTGGAATTATGAAACGCCGGATCCTGATTGCGATCTGGATTATGTGCCCAACGCACCGCGCGAGGCGGATTTAGAGGTAGTTTTATCCAACTCCTTTGGGATGGGCGGGCAGAATGCCTGCTTGGTGCTCGGCAAGTATTAAGCTCACCTTCAAATTAAAGTGTTTCTTAAAAACTTTTTTTATCTTGTTATCTGCTTTGATTAGGTACGTTGTCGAAGAAGGCGCGTGCGATTACGCGGTATGCTGGCCTGTAGGCGTCCTCATAGTCAGAAGAGTGGTGTACCGCCGGATAGCCTTCTTCCTGCTTTTGTACGAAGAATTTATTGAAATCCACTAGCAGTTTAGGGAAGGTATCTCCCACAGCCATCTCCTTCAGTTGGCCCCAATAGCCATTCATCAGATCTTTATTCTTCTCGAATTTATGTGCAGTTTGAATAAAAGCATAAAGGAGCGCGTCTGGATCGCCTCCTGATTCCATATAGGGCCTTAGATGTACACGAATGATGCGCCCATCGGAGGAAATCTCATCTACTATGGGGTCCTTCGGACCTTCTCCCATTTCCTTCAACTCACGGAGCAGCTTTTCCCTGACAGCTTCCTCAGTTGAAATTGCGTGTTCACTTCCCATGCAGGCATGATGACAGAGCTTGTAGAGGTCATCGACCTGCATTTTTGGATAGCGCTCGAATTGTGAGGTGATTATGTTTCGAATCTTGTCTCGTCCCATCATCTCTCCCTGAGGCAATGAAATCTCTACTTAACGGTAGCTTAATCTGATGGTTTTGTTTGCAAATAAATCCTGTCACTCGTGATCGCCTACCGAAAATTGTACTTCCAGATTCGGTTGGGTAAATACATAGCCAGTGGAAAATAGCCTTCCGTTTGTCCAGTTCTGTTGTACAACGGCAAATATTGTGTCCACTTAGAAAGGACAATCAGCCTTCTTCTTTCGAGCATTCTCGCACTATACTACTGAAATACATCTTCTCCAGACCACAGGAGGTTGTACCCATGTCCGTCGTAGTGATAGGTAGTATCAACACGGATCTCACGACCTATGTCCCACGCCTGCCAGGACCTGGTGAAACTCTGTTTGGTCACTCTTTTATAACTGTTCCCGGGGGGAAAGGCGCGAATCAAGCCGTCGCTTGCGCCAGGCTTGGCGTGGACACAAAAATGGTTGGTCGCGTGGGGAACGATGGATTTGGAAAAGAACCTCTACGAGCCCTTGCGGCGGAAGGCGTGGATACATCTTCGATATTTGTGGACGATGAGACTTCAACGGGTCTCGCAGTCATCAGCGTTGATGACGCCGCCGAAAACTCCATCATTGTTATTTCAGGTGCGAACATGTCATTGAATGATGATGATGTCATGCGATGTAAGCTCCTGCTCTCGGATGCAGAAGTTGTGATGCTTCAAAATGAGGTTCCGTTAATGGTTAGTATCCAAGTCGCTCGTGAGGCACATGCAAAGGGGATCACGGTCATCCATGATCCAGCTCCTGCGAAGGAACTGCCGAAGGATTATTTCCCTCATGTTGATGTGATCACGCCAAACGAAGTTGAAGCGGAGGCCTTGGTCGGATTCCCAATCCATTCCGTGAAGGATGCCGAAAAGGCTGCCGCCCAAATTCGTGACCTTGGCGTCGGTGCGGCTGTGATCAAAATGGGGCAGGCCGGTGCGTATTTTGATGCTGAACAAGGGAATGGCATGATCCCCGCATTTCATGTCGACGCCATAGACACCGTTGCCGCTGGTGATGCGTTCAATGGTGGTTTTGCGGCCGCGCTCGTGGCGGGAAAATCTTTCGAAACATGTGTGCGTTGGGGTGCTGCAGCAGGGGCGCTCGCCGTGACGAAGCGCGGCGCCATGCCTTCCCTCCCCTATCGCGAGGACTTTGATGCCTTGCTCCGCAAGGAGGGATACGCATGACAAAGACGCTCTTGCGAGCATCAAAAATCCTGACGCTGGATGACGATGACCATCTGTTCGCGCCGGGCTGTTTGCTCCTGGAGGATGACCGAATTTTAGATGTCGGTCCGTCTGCCAGGTTCGAGACAGTTGACACGGACGTAGAACTTGACCTCGAAGGACGGCTGGTCATGCCAGGCCTCGTCAATGCGCACACCCACTCCCCCATGATTCTTTTCCGTGGCTTATCCGAAGGGCATTCGCTGCTTACGTGGGAGGGATGGTACAACGCCATCCGAGTCTGGGAAGAGGTGATGGATGCCGACATGGTGTCGCCAGCCGTGCTCGTTTCCTGCGCTGAGATGATTCGCACAGGGACCACATGTTTTGCCGACCAGTATTTTTTCATGGATCGGATCGTCCCGGCCGTTCGCCAAAGTGGCCTCCGCGCCGGTTTGGCCTATGGGATTGTGGAGATGGGTGATGCCGAATCTCGCGTGCGCGAGATGGCTTCCGCGAGGGAGTTTCTAGAATCGATCCAGGACGAACCCCGTTTAAAGGGCTGGGTGGGACCTCATGCCTTCTTCGTCGATAACAGCCCGGAAGCCATTGAACTGGAACTCGAGCTTGCGGCACGATTTGATACGGGGCTTCACATCCATCTGGCAACTGGCGGTGAAGAAGATGCCCATTGCCGTGAATACTATGGGCGCAGCGCCGTGGAGCAAATGGCATCCCTCGGTGTGCTGGATCACCGCATAATCGCAGCACACTGCATCACTGTCCCCGAAGAAGATTTTGAGACTTTGGCCGCCGGTGATTTTTCTGCTGTGATCGCCGCTTCGGCATGCATGCGCGCTGGTGCTGGAATTGCGCCATTGAAGGCCATGCGTGCGGCGGGGATTAACACGGCCGTCGGTACTGATAATGTTACCAATAACAACTCCTATGACATGTTCAACGAAATGCAAACGGTCGCAAAATTGATGTCTTCGCGAGAACGAGAGCCCGGAGCTATTTCTGCAATTGATATTTTGAAAATGTCGACTTTGGGTGGGGCAGAAGCACTTGGGTTGGGGGATGAGATAGGCTCACTCGAGCGGGGGAAGAAGGCGGATCTAATCACGCTGGACCTCACGACAATAGGCTGGAGTCCCACAGGAGGACAGGATCTATACACTGCGCTTGTTTACGCAGTCTCTGGAATGCATGTGCAGGATGTGATGGTCGATGGGGCGTGGCTGCTCCGCAACACAGAATGGATGACGATCGACCATGCTGCGGTGTGTGCGGAACTCGAAGAAGCTTTCAGTGAGCTAAAGACGCGTAAACCTGCCTGAGGAGGATTGAAATGCGTATTGTGATCGACACCGACCCGGGGGTTGACGATGCCCATGCCATCATGATGGCGCTGGCCTATCCCGATGTGCACATTGAAGCGCTTACAACGGTCGTCGGCAATGTGCCGCTCGAGAGAACGACGGCCAATGCGCTGACCATCCTGGACATCTATGAGCGAGATATTCCTGTCTATGCGGGCTGTAGTCAAGCCATCATCGGACATGATGAAGATGCCAGCCATGTACATGGTGAAGATGGATTAGGGAACAGCAATTATCCAGCTTCAGCACGTCAATCCGAATCGGAACACGCCGTTAATGCGCTGGTGCGCATGGCTAATGATTTCCCAGGTGAATTGACCCTCGTGGCGATAGGTCCACTTACGAACGTGGCAATGGCGACTCGCCTCGATCCCTCCCTCCCCGTAAAATATAAGCGGTTGGTGGTGATGGGGGGAGCTATCCGGGCCATGGGGAACACGAAAAATGTATCCACGGAGTTTAACTTGTATTCCGACCCCGAAGCCGGGGCGATTGTTTTTGATGCTTGGAAGGATGTGGCTCTGGTATCCTGGGAAACCACCATGGCCTACCCTTTCAGCGCTGATCAAATTGAAGTTTTAGGCTCCCAGGACAACGCTCGCAGCGAGTTCTTCAACCGGATTACACAGAATACCGTCAAGTTTATTCAGGAGAGACTTGGCCGAAAGATGTTATTCGCACCCGATCCTTTGGCCGTCGCTGTGGCACTCGAGCCTGACATTGTAACAAAGTCAGAGAACCATTTTATACAGGTTGAGATGCGCGGTGAACATACGCGTGGACAAACGACCGTGGATTGGTCCGACACAACAGGCGAAGATGTAAATGCCGAGATCATTCTAGAAGTGGACTCGGACCGTCTTTGGGAATTAATGAAAGCGGCGGTTAACTAAATTGCTCCCATCAGCCCAAGAATTGGTCGGATTCGCCAAACTGTACGAAGAATCCGCGGTCACACTCATCCAGGATCTTGTGCGCATCCCCTCGGTCAACGGCCGTGACTTCGAAACACCAGTCGCTCGCAGGGTGAGGCAGGAGGCCGAGGACCATGGTCTTAGTGCGAAGCTGCTCGGCACCGACGAGAACCGACAGAATGTGCTCGTTGAGATTGGCGGTGGCTCGAATGGCTTTGCCTTTATCGGCCACATGGACACGGTGGCAGAAGGGGACCACGATTTATGGAATCACGATCCCTTCGAAGGCGTGCTTTCTAGGGGGAAGATATACGGACGAGGGACCGCAGACAATAAGGCAGGTATAGTATGTGGATTATTCGCCCTCGTGCTTTTGCAAGATCACGGCCTGATCCATCAGGATCAAATGAGCGTTGTGCTCGCAGGCGTAGTGGACGAGGAGTCGGGTGCAAGCAGTCCGCTCGGGGTTCGCTATCTTCTCGATGATGGCTCCCTGGATGTTAGCGCGGCGATTTACACGTACGCGAGTGATGTAATTTGTATTGGGCATCGCGGTTTACTGCGCATGAAGATTCGCACGACGGGGGAAGCTGTGCATTCTGGCAGTGGGGCGTGGGATCGCGGGGAGGAAGGGGTTAATGCTGTCACAGGACTGGCAGCCATACTCTTGAGGTTGGAGGAGCTCGATCTTGAAACCTCACCCCATCCGTCTTTTCCAGGCCTGGGTGCAAAGATCACACCGGGCACGATCATCTCTGGAGGTGACTGGGAAGGCATGGTTCCAGCCTGGGCCGAGGCGATTGTGGATATCAGATTGATGCCCGACCAAATGGCTAACGAGGTACTTACTATCATTGAGGCGATTGTAGAAGATGAGATTGCCCTGCGACCGGGTTTATCTGTGGAGATCGAGGAGAAGACAAGGTTGCCTGGTGTGGCAATTCCCGAGGACCACAATCTTGTGAATATCGCGAAACGCTACACGTTTGAAGTTACCGGAAATGCATGGAAGGCTGTGGGCGCGGGACCTGCAAACGAGGGCTATATGCTTATCGAAGCTGGAATCCCCACCCTCTGTGGGTTTGGTCCAACAGGCGGAAATGCACATGCGGTCAATGAATGGGTAACAGTATCCAGCTTGGCCCCAACCATTGCAATGTTTGCCGGCATAGCCCAAGAGTTTTTGAGGGGCATAAAGGAGTAATCGCAATGTCTGAAAAGCGTCGTGATCCATGGGTCGATATAAAAACGAGACATGGTTTTCAGGGGGATGAGGTCATTTCAGCATTACAAAAGGAAATCCGCCGGGGCAACACCGAAAATGCGGCTTTGTTGGCCTATGAAATGGCCACGACAAGTCCGGAAATGGAGGCATATCTCTGGCGCCGCTTGATGGTGATATCGGTGGAGGACATCGGTTTCGGTGATAGCTTTGCGCCTATCATGATGTACAATCTTCATCAAATATGTGAACACCTCGGGCGCGGAGCAGGAGAACGACTGTTATTTGCGATCCACGCAGTTCGCTACCTTTGTTCGCGCCAGAAAGACCGCTCAAGCGACGAAATGACGATGTGGATCAAGCGGGCGGTCGAGGGGGGCGAGGTGCTGCCTGAAATCCCGGATTACGCCATTGATATGCACACCAAGCGCGGACAGGAGATGGGGCGCGACGCCCGTCATTTCGTCGAAGAAGCAGCGAAGATAATTCCTGAACTGCCCGACCGCGATACCGAGTATCGGGAACGTGTGCTAGAGTTATTGGATCTAGATGAGTGAGTCAAAACATCCCTATTCGTGAATGATTTTGCGGTGTTAAAAAAACAGGCGTCGGATCATGGAAAGGAGGATCAGAGAGCAAAGATAACCCAGAGCGGGACCACAGACCACTTCAGCAACAAATCTTCATTTTATATTCCAAAAACCTTAAGGAGGAAAAGTTCGATGAAATCGAAGAAACTTTGGTCGCTGACGACGCTGATGCTCGTCGGCATTATGGTCTTGGCGGCGTGCGGTGGTGGCGCAGCCACAGCAGAACCCGAGGAAGATTTTAAATTCACGCTGATCACACCTAATCCCTTAGGAGATCGCTCCTTCATTGATGCCTCGGCACGTGGTGTCGAGATGGCCAATGAAGAGCTTGGGTTGAACGGCCAGATTATCGAAACAATCTCTTCCGCCGAGCAAGAAGCAGCAATGCGCGCAGCGCTTGCAGAGGGAAATGACCTCATCCTGGCGTTGGCGCCGGATGCCCCAATTATGCTGGCGATTGCTGAGGAGAATCCTGACCAGAAGTTCGGCGTTCCCTCTGACATCTTTGTCGAGAGCCTGCCTGACAATGTCTCTGCCTTCCAGGTTAACGTACATGAAGGCAGCTACTTGGTTGGTCTCGTCGCCGGCATGATGACCGATACCGGAACAGTTGGTGCGGTCGTCGGTGGTGATGGCCCAGGCCTGAATCAGTTCTTCTGGGCCTACAAACAGGGCGTTCTTGATGCCTGCCCCGAGTGTGAAGTTCTCGTGGGGTACCTCAGCTTCGACTTCGCCAACCCGACACTTGGGAAAGAGACCGCCATAGCCCAGTATGAACAGGGTGCGGACATTATCTTCCAGGTCGCGGGTCGCTCTGGCGAAGGCGTGCTCTCCGCTGCAGCTGAGACGGGTAACTACGCCATCGGTGTGGACTCGGATCAGGACTGGATCGAGCCCGGAAACATCATCACCTCGATGATCAAGAAGGTCGACATATCCACATTCCTTCTGGTCAAGAACACGCTTGAAGGCGCATTCAAGGGTGGGTTCTCCCAGATCAATATGGCGGATGGCGCCACAGGTCTTTCATGGGACGACGGTTCCACAGAGTTCGAGGATAACGGGCCCGCGGACATGGTCGCCAAACTCGCTGACGTGAAGGCAGCAGTCGAAGCTGCTCGCGCGAAGATCTTGAGTGGCGAGCTCGAGGTCTGCGATGCGCTCAATGATGCAGAAGCCGGCGTTTGCGCAGGATTGGCCGCTGGTGAGTAGAACTGTAATCTAGAAAGCCTCAATTGGCCCCGGAGGGATCCCTCCGGGGCCGCTGGAGGATGATATGGACATTGCAATACAGATGGATGGGATCGAGAAGTACTTTCCATCCACCAATGTCATGGCCAATAAGGACGTGGATTTTTCGGTTCGCTCAGGGGAAGTGCATGCGTTGGTGGGCGAGAATGGTGCTGGAAAAACCACATTGATGAACATCCTCTATGGTCTGTACAAACAGGACAAAGGCAGTATTCAAGTCAATGGTCAAGAAGTTGAAATCGCTCATCCAGACGACGCCATTGGCCTGGGTATCGGCATGGTGCACCAGCACTTCAAGCTTGTTCCGTCCTTCACCGTCGCTGAAAACATCATGCTTGGTATGGAGCCCACGACAGGTGGGTGGCTTCGAAAAAAGGATGAGATCAAAGATGTGCGGAAGTTGGCTGACGAATTTGGCTTGCCTGTCGATCCAGAGGCACGCATTCGCGAATTGCCTGTGGGTATGCAACAGCGAGTTGAAATCTTAAAAACCCTCCAGCGTAAAGCTCAAATACTCATTCTTGATGAACCGACCGCAGTGCTCACCCCTCAAGAGGTTCGAGAGTTGTTCATCGTGGTACGCCAGCTTGCCGAAAGTGGCCGTACCGTCATCTTCATCACCCATAAACTCCTTGAGGTGATGGATGTCGCCGATCGAGTGAGCGTCATGCGAAAGGGCGAAATGGTGGGCACGAAGGACATTGAGAACACGAATGTCCGCGACATGGCCCGCATGATGGTAGGACGAGAGGTACTCTTCCGTGTTGAGAAGAACCCAATCAACCTTGGCGATTCGGTGCTCGAAGTGCAAAATCTTGTTGTTGCTGGCGTCGGGGGAATACCGGCAATTATGGATATTTCCTTCGAAGTCAAATCAGGCCAGATTTTGGGCATTGCTGGCGTGAACGGCAATGGGCAAACCGAACTCGTTGAAGCGATTACGGG
>JBGUDT010000039.1:0-25242 GCA_041821665.1 Anaerolineales bacterium | reverse complement strand
CTTCTTGCTCGTCACCTGTTGCCTGTCTGGCCTCATCCAACGTGGATCCATTTGATAGCATTGCCGGATTTCCTCACTTGTGTAAGGGCCGTAATCGAAAACGATGATGCTGAAGGGATCTATAACCTCGGGGATGATGATGCCATCACGCTTCAGGACTTCCTCGCTCGCGCTGCGGTGGAGTGGGGGACACCACCTCCCTGGCGGGCGCCGAAACGGACATTCTATATAGCGGCGTTCATTGTCGAGCTCTTCGCCTGGGTTTTTCAGAAACCAGCGCCGATCACGCGGGACTTTATCCGCATAGGCATGGTCTCCTATTTCTCAGATACATCCAGAATGAAGGCGGAGTTGCTGCCTGAATTAGCTTACCCGATCCTGGAAGATGGAATTGATCTGCTTGCCTGATTGAACCACATTCATTTGGTCGGTCTATCCCCCATACCTGTGATCCCTATCGAGCGCATACGATCAATCGAACGTCTCGAGGAAGTCCTGGAGCCAGCCTGGTATGGAATCATTTTCGATTTTGTATTGTTCAGGAAGGTCTCTCAAGCCGAGATAGTAGGAGAGTGATCGATTGACCATTGCAAGGCGGTATGCGATGGAGAAGGCTTCCCGTAGCTCCGATGGGGAGCCATACGATTCCCAAGGTTCTAAATATATATCCCGCAGGTGTGCCATTTCGGCTGCGTCTTCTTCAAGGCCAGCCCGGTAAGCAGCGCTTCGGATGGTTACGAGCATGGTGAAAAATGGATGCGCCACGCTACTATCACTCCAATCGGTGAAGATCACCCTATCACCATCGAGGATGACGTTGGCATCATGAACCTCTTCATGGCAGATGGTTTCTGGAAGTCCGTAGCTGGCGAGCTGGATACAGAGGTCTTCAACTTCGGGTTGTAAATCGCGCAATTTCTGGTGCTCGTCGGATGATAGCCCCGGAGGGTTGTCGACGCGCAAGGTCTTTGTGTCCTCGAGAAGTCCTCGATATAAGTCTGGAAAAATCTCCAGACGACGATCTGGAGCACCTGCTAATAACAGATCAGGGAGATGTTGCGCAAGATCGATTTGGAATTCAGCGTAGAACGGCAGGACATGATCCCATTGCGGGAGATCATCGACTGAGCGTATGAAGCTGCGGAGTGTAACCCCCGAGTCAGCCGACAATGTCCATCCCCGCTCTAGGTCAACAGCCAGGAGTCTTACCATGCAATCTGACCGCAGTTGGGTGAGCGTTTTAATAAGCGATGCTTCGAAAGCATACGGTGGTGAGGGCGCCTTGAAATAGACGATCCCCTCGGATGTGGCTATAGAGGCGAAGGCGGACCAAGTGCGCATGTGTACGATTTCAAGCGAGCCTTCGGTTCGAATCCCCACTGTATTCAGTTTGCTTTCCACCCATTCCAGTACGCCCTCCTGCCATCTTGGTTGAGTCCAAGGGAGTAGATGATGTGCCGGTTGGGATCCTATATCCATCAGTAGATCGCTCCTTACGCTGCAGAAGTGATGAGGTTCGAATTGTATCAGCCCGGGATGTTGAGCGAGTAAATGAAGTGGATTCAACCGTTTAACTTGTATCTAAAACTCTATGGAGAATCTTGACATATCGATGAATATCGATATAATATACCCATGGATCAGGTTAAGTTTGCAAAGGCGCTGGCGGATGAAACTCGTCAGGAAATCATGAAATTCTTGTGCTGTGAATGGCTCAGTGTGAATGACGTTGTGGATCGATTGCAAGGAAGGGTTAACCAGCCGACGGTGAGCCATCATCTCAAGAAGCTCGAAGAGGCGGAACTGGTGCACGTTCGCCAGGAGGGACGACAGCGTTTCTATTCTTTGAACCAGGAAATGATGTCGATCTGCTGCGGTAATTTGATGACCAACTATGCCCCGGAATTTGTCGATCAGGTCATCAAGCTTCGGGAAGTATAAATTCCATGAGGGCGTTTTTTTTGATAGTCATATCGACAACGATCGATACATAACCGGAGGTTTGAATGTCTGAAAAGAATGACCGTATCCATGATGTGGTACAGGAGAGGTATAGCAAAATTGCGAGTTCGGCGGGTACTTCCAGCTGTTGTGGACCGACTGCGGAATGCTGTGATCCAGGCGATCTCACGACAGCCCTTTATGACGAAGAGCTACTTGTAGATCTCCCCATAGACGTCACCGGGCTCTCACTTGGTTGTGGAGATCCCGTTACGCTCGCAGAACTTGAACCAGGCGAGGTGGTCCTGGATCTTGGTAGCGGGGGGGGGATCGACTGTTTCATGGCAGCAAAAAAGGTTGGGGATGAGGGTCGTGTCATCGGGATAGATATGACCGATGAGATGTTGGCGAAAGCAGAAGCGAACAAGACTCAGATGGGGATAGAGAATGTCGAGTTTCGAAAAGGAAAAATCGAGGATCTTCCTGTGGAAGACAATTCGGTCGATGTCATCATGTCGAATTGTGTGATCAATCTGTCGCCAGATAAAGAGGCTGTTTTTATAGAGGCCTTCAGGGTGTTAAAACCAGGAGGGCGCCTTGCGGTGAGTGATATTGTGACCGAGGGGGATTTTTCAGCTGAGCTTCGGACGAACCTGGACAGTTGGGCCGAGTGTGTCACGGGTGCGATCGATGACGTTGAGTATGTCCAAAAAATGGAAGAGGCCGGTTTTATCGATGTGAAGGTAGAGGACAAGGTCGATGCAGGACGGGTTGTGGGGAGCATCGAAGGTATGCCTAAGGTATATAGCGCACGAATTGTGGGCTTGAAACCCGCATAGTGTGATCATATCCAAAAAACTGGTATCTATGAAGCACGTAAGTTCTTTCAGCCCATGTGTTTACTTGCTAGTGATATTTGTTTAGCCTTGATTTTAGGATGTAGACAGTTGGAGGGCTTGTGATTGGCGAGATTATGTGCAAGTCAAGACTACGTAAGCATCGTGAGTACATCCCTTTTACTCTGCTGGGTATTAGTGTAAGTGCTACCCATGCGCCCTCATCATCAGGATAGTTGTAAAACGGGCGACCTCAAAGACCTATTTCACGTGTGGGAAATCGAACCCCAGTTCATGGACCGTATAGACATCCTTCATCTATTTTTGCATTAAGGGATCTAGCGTTCATGAGTCGTACTATCCATTCCAAGACGATCTAACCAACGGATCAGGGGACCAAATCGAGATAGAGAAATCTGTCCCACGTAATTGGGTGGAGTTATTTACCTCATCTTTACCCGATGTAACCCTGTTCATGCGGTAGAATTCAAAGGTTGAGCCAAAGACATCAATGGCGATTTTGAAACAAGTATGAGAACCGAACATAGTAGAAGCCCTTTCCTCGTTGTGATCATTTGTGCTGTAGTTTTCTTCAGCACAGCTTGTGCATTCCCGCAGGTTGGAACGTCCACTGCAAATGAAGAAGTCGATAGCCAGTCATCATCGGTTGCAAACGTCCAAGACCCTGACACATCCTTGGTTAAGAATGATTTGTTTGAGCACGAAATGCCGTGGCCGGAGGTCCGCCTGGGGCCATACATCCAATCGATCAGTCAATACTCTGCCATCATCGCATGGCAAACCGAGGTTGAGACAATCGGAGAAGTGAGATATGGGACAACGGAGGATTTGATTGACCGAGTTCCGGACCCCACAGCGCAAAGACAACACGCTGTACTATTAAGCAATCTTGAACCAGATACCCATTATTATTATCAGGTATTCAGTGATAGGAATTTGTTTTCCGATATTCTATTTTTTAAAACATCGAAGGAAATCGACCAATCAAATTTTAGGTTTGTTGTGTATGGAGATACACAAAAAAATCAGACAATCCATTCAACAATCGTTGATCTTGCCCTTCGTTCAAATCCAGCATTCGTGATCCATGTAGGGGATCTAGTCGATGAAGGAGATATACCCCAAGAATGGATCGATTTCTTTTCCATCGAAAGTGAACTCTTAAAAACGACTTCATTATTTCCTACTTATGGTAATCACGATGGTGATGGCTTATTTTATGATTCGCTTTTTTACACCCCTGGAGATGAGCGTTGGTATACGTTCACCTATGGTAATGTGCGTTTCATCTCACTTGAAGTGGCAAAAGATAGATGGCCGGATATAGAACCCACCAGTGAACAATACAAGTGGCTCGAGTCAGTGCTATCCAAGAATGATCATCCATGGTTGATTGTTTTTTTTCATATGCCTCCATACACCTCCGAGTACGGCTCTGATGAAGATCGCTATGAGCGGACGATCGAGGAGACCCTGTTCGTTCGTGAGAATCTCAAGCCATTATTCGAAAAATATGGTGTCGATTTAGTCCTAAACGGTCATCACCATAACTATCAAAGAAGTAGGGCGAATGGGATCACATACCTTGTTTCAGGGGGAGGTGGCGCGAGACTTTCTCATAAGCTTAAGCCAGATGAGTTTCTAGTGACCTACCAAGTGATTCCACATCTACTCGAAATCTCTGTTGAAGATGATCAGATTGTAGTTGATGCGATATCGTCATATGGCGAACGCTTTGACACCTTTACTCTTTCACAACAAGAGCGATAATGGTGTAAGGTGCTATCCTGATGATCCCTGCAGCGTGCAATCATTGACTCTCATCCTCTCATTTACATCCAATTCAACTTATATCCAAACCGTATGTTCCATGAAAATCAATGATCCGACACAAGTTCGGAACGGTCGGAAGGATGCATCATGCAGAGGTAAGGTTTGGGAATTATTGGAAACCTTACACTCTATGTCAGGCCATCATCAGTACGATGCATGCTATCTGGAGGATTTCAATTTGATGTAGTTGTGGGGAGATCCAAGAGCATCACATAGAGATGCTATTAACCCTGCAGAAGTCTTTCCAACGCCTTTGCAGAACGCCCCTCCACCTCGATATGCAAGCTCTCTCCATGCGAGTCCATGGTTACGACAGCGGGGAAGTCCTCCACGGCGATGACCCATATCGCCTCAGGAACACCGAAATCCATTTTGTACACTGCCTCAACGTTCTTAACCGACTGCGCAATTAAAGAAGCAGCGCCACCAATAGCGTGCAGATACACGCCAGGTACCTCACGACAGGCTTCCAGTGTATGGGATCCCATGCCTCCCTTGCCAATGACGGCTTTCACATTGAAGTGCTGCATGACTGACCCTTGATAAGGTTCCTCTCGAATGCTCGTGGTAGGTCCAGCGGCGACGAAGGCATAATCGCCTGTGTCAAGACCGGCGACAACAGGACCACAATGGTAAATTGCGCTCCCGTCCAAAATGGGCTTAATGGCGTCATAAACTTCCTGGTCATCGCCTTCGATAGGTTTCGTCTTTTCGATGAACTTGTCGATCATCCACTTATGCACGGCATCACGTCCTGTAATCATCACACCAGACAACGTGACGGAATCGCCAACTTCCAGGGAACGAATGTCGTCATCTGGAATAGGCATGGTGAGATTTTTCATCGTCTACTCCTCTACTCGTAACTTACATCAACCCCGCGCACGATCATCCTCCTGCGACGGTGTGCCCAGCACATGTAGGATACCGAAACGAAGAAACTTGCGGGAAGGCGGTGCATCCCCTTCATTTTGACGCCCAGCAAGGTTGTTTCACCGCCAAAACCCATAGGCCCGATACCGAGTTGATTTGACTCAATGAGCAAGCGACTCTCGAGATCTGCCAATTCGGGATCAGGGTTTGGTTCATCCATTTTACGGAGCAGCGCTTCTTTTGAGGCGAGATAGGACGACCCCCGATCGCCACCTACGGCAACTCCTAAAACTCCTGGAGCACAACCCTTGCCTTGTGCCGTGTTGACCATGTCGAGGACGACACGACGAACCCCTTCGAGATCGCGGCCAGCTCCCAGCTTGCTGTTGGGCAGGCTGTACTGAGCGCCAACGTTCTCGCATCCCCCTCCCTTCAACATCAAATCGGCAACGAGCTCGTCATTGTCGGTCTCTTCAAAATGGATTGTGGGAAAATGTTCATCACCAAGGTTGTCCCCGCTGTTCTTCCCGGTCAGTGAATCCACTGCGTTTGGTCGCAGGTAGGTCATGCGGGTCGCTTCCATGACGGCATCCCGGATCATGGTCCGTAGATCGCGCGTGCGCCAGTCTGGTGAATGATGGACATAGAAAAGGGGTGTGCCTGTGTCCTGACATATCGGCGTTGAATTTTCTCTGGCGAGAGCGACATTTTTCAGGATGGTATCAAGCGCTCCTTGTGCGGCGGAACCAGGTTCTTCCTGATTTCTCGCCCGAGTAATCGCTTCTTCCACATCGTGAGCGAGGTCTGTAGAAGTGAGTCGGATGAGTTCGACAAAGGCTTTCGTCAAATCAAGCATGATTATTCTCCAGCGAGGCCACTCGAAGAGTGACAAGGATCACATCATCATTTTGGACTTATATCCCACCCGAGGGGTAGTGATAAATTACGGCACCTGGACAGTAGGATATCGTTGAAGTGAAAAATCATCAGGGATGATGGAGGAAGGGATAAGGCACAAGGGGATAAGGCACAAAGGGAAAAGGGACATGGCACGAAGGGATTGAGCACCAAGGATTGGGCTTCAGCACGCGATTTAGAGATCGTAGAGTTGGAGCGAAAAATGAGTAAGTTGAGGGGATGTCAGATTCAATGAAAGACGGGCATAAACTATGTTGCAGTGAGTTTGTAGCGCAGAATGTTGGCGATTATGCCTCTGCAGGCACCTCAACTGTAGAGCGGACGATGAGAAGGGAGATGGGCGTGCTGGCCAGCAATTGGGGAGCGACTCTTCCGAGTGTGAGGCGGCTGAGGAGGGCGCGAGGATCTGGTGAGCCGATCACCACGAGGTCGTATTCTTCCATCTCACACGCTCGCAATATTTCTTCTGCGACCATGCCATGACGGAGCTCAATCTTTGCGTTCACGCCGCTCGCTTCTGCACGTTGAGCTGCTTCTTTAAGATGCTGTGCGAGCGGTGTCTCCCGGCTGAGCACTTCTTCTACCCCCTCTTCCAACGCGTTGAGTCCGGTGTACATGGATGGGGTGGTTGTAACTACGTGAAGGATGGTCAAATCCGCACTTAGCGATTCAGCCAGCTGAAGTCCCCAATCCACAGCTCGATATGATTCGGAATGACCTCCGGTGCAGAGGAGGACATGTTTGACCTCCGGCGAGGCATTGTGGATAACAAGCACGCTATCTGCGGCATGCATGGCAACGTGTTGGGCACGATCGGTAAGAGCTTCATCTTCATGAGATGAGGTACCCACAACGACAAGCCTGAATTGCTCACTCTCAAGTTCTTCCAATACCTGCGTTTCGAATTTCCCTTCGACTTGAATAACGCGCTCAGGTTCAGAACTGAGGGAGTTTTGTGTGGCTTCAAGGAGTTGTGCGCTTTCTTGTGGATGACCTCCCGTGCGTTGCACATGCAGAAGCACGGGTTCCAATCCAAGCGCCTTACTGACTTCTTCCGCCATATGAATCGCGGCTGGGTCTGGACCTTTCTCCCCGACGCAGATGAGAGCCTGAGGACTACGAGGTATTTGGGTCATGCCACCTCCAAGCTAATCGATAATTTGTATAAGCACAAGCACTGCAGCGATCAGTGGTAAAAACGAGAACAGAAAGCGAATCGCGGGACCGGTAAAATAGCGCGTGGCTCGTGCGCCAATCTGAGCGCCGATAGCGGCGCCCGTGAGCATCGTAAGAGCGATCATGACGTCCACGTTCCCCTTCAGGCCATGACTGAGAGTTCCAAACCCGGCTGTAACGATGATGCTAAATAGATCCGTCCCAACGGCCATATGGGTAGGAAGCCCGATGAGATAGACCATGAGGGGAAGCCGGACAAAGCCGCCACCCACGCCTAAGAAACCTGCAAGAATCCCAGTTACAAACCCGATGATGATGATGACCCACACCGATATCTGCTCTATACCAGAGACGGGAAGCCGGATCATCGGGGGGATTTGTAAGAGGGGGGATTGGTGTGAAATTCTGCGAACGCCAAGAGCGTCACTCGTCTCAATTTGATCTGTTCGTGTCAATCGTAAAGCCCTGAGGCTTTCCCATCCTGTAAATAAGGCGATGCTTGTCAATATGATGACGTAAGCTATGCCGACGACCTGGTCGATGTTTCCCATGTCTTCAAGGCGTTCGATGATTTGAGCGCCGATTTCTATACCTGGGATGGTGCCAATGATCATGAGTGTGCCAACACGGAAATCGATGTTACCGAGGGCGCGATGTCTCCTGGCCGCCACGATCGACTTGCCGGTCATATGCGCAAGATCGGTCCCTACAACGAAGTTCATGGGCACGCCGGTCCAGAACATCAGTGGACCTGCGAGAAAACCTCCACCGACTCCGAAAAACCCGCCAAGTACGCCAACTGAAAAGCCAATCACTGCAAGCAGTATCGGACTGATGACGACGCCGGCGATCGGGAATATCATGCTTAATGCCTCAACCCGATTTTTCGCAGTAGCCACGAAGTGAACAATTCAAGCATGGACCCTTGTACGACGATGAGGACAAGCGCAAGGATGGCGTATGTGGTGAGGTTTTCATTGTAGAGCCTGGTCAGTTGAGGACTTGCATGGCGGAGCACAAAGAAGAAGAACAACCCGACGAGGGGGATGTAAATCACAATCTCGATGAGGAGACTGCGCAAAAGCGGCCGAATGGAAGGATCTACTTGTCTTTGTTTTGGATTCTTGCTCATAATGGCTTCTCCACCAGACTTACTCCCGCTGAAGAGGGATTAATTAAAGAGCGGGCGCATTTCTTTGTCAAACAGTTCTATCTCAGTGCAGATGGGAAACATGGCTCCAGAATACATGGACGATGGTGGGTTCGGTGATTCCTCGAATGTTCCATGTTACACTGCCTCACGATGGATGAGAAGTCGATCAATACACTCGAACTACCGGCAGTTTTGGCTGCGCTCAGCAAATATACAGGATTTTCGGCCTCAAAGTTGCTTGCGCTTACGCTGCGCCCGGCTTTCAGTCCGGAAGCTGCTCGCACTCGTCTGGAGGAGACAAGCGAGGCCGTTGAGCTGCTCGAGGTTAATCCGGATCTCACGATTGGAGGAGCGCACGATGTCCGTAGTGAGGCGGATGCTGCCGCACGTGGAGCTACGTTGGAGCCCAGCCAAATGCTGGATATCAAAGCTACGCTCCTGGCGGCAAAACGTTTTTCAAAACTATTCGAAGATAATGACGATCATTTTCCCCTTTTGAGTGGTATTGCTGAAAGTCTATCGCTCCATCCCGAACTTGTAGAGGAGATCACCAATACGTTCGATGATCGCGGCGAGGTGCTCGATTCGGCTTCGACACACCTAGCCAAAGTTCGGCGTGACCTGCGGGTATCACGCGAAAAATTGATGCATAAACTCCAGAAGATGCTTGGTGATCCGAAGATTATTCCCATGCTGCAGGAACCCATCATCACACAGCGGGACGGTCGTTATGTGATACCCCTTCGGTCGGAATTCAAGGGGAAGGTGAAATCCATAATTCAGGATCAATCTGCCTCAGGCGCTACGATCTTTGTGGAACCGCTCCAGGTGGTAGAGCACAACAATCAAATAAGAGAGTTGGAACTTGCCGAGAGAGATGAGATTAAAAGGATACTGCGGGCTTTATCCGAAAATATCGGTCTTTGTGCCGAATCGCTTCTAACTACAGTGGAAGGGCTTGCAGAAATCGACCTGGCGCTGGCGAAGGCACGTTATGCCCAGGAGATGGATGCTCTGCAACCCGTACTGCATTCTCCCAAAGCGGGTTCAACAGATACCGTAACGAAGATGCGGCTGTTTCAAGCACGGCATCCTTTGCTCAATCCTAAGGAAGCTGTGCCTATCGACCTGGTCCTCGATGAAGACACATGCGCATTGGTGATTACCGGGCCGAACACGGGTGGGAAGACGGTGAGCTTGAAGACAGCCGGCCTCCTCTCCCTCATGGCCGCATGCGGCCTTCACCTCCCTGTGAGTTATGGGTCAGAAGTTTCCTTCTTCGATGCTGTCTATGCGGATATCGGGGACGAACAGTCAATTGAACAGTCGCTCTCGACGTTCTCTTCCCACATCTCGAATATCATCCGCATTCTCGGTCGGGCTGAGAGGACCTCACTTGTACTGCTGGATGAACTTGGGGCGGGAACCGACCCACAAGAGGGCTCTGCGTTGGGGCAAGCATTGTTGGGAGAATTCCTTCGACGCGGCGTTATGACGATTGTTGCCACACATATCTCGGCATTGAAAGCTTATGCACATTTGACCCCGGGGGTGCGCAACGCCAGCGTTGAATTCGATTTAGACAGCCTACGCCCCACCTATCGATTGTTAATCGGGCTGCCCGGTCGATCTAACGCTCTCGCCATCGCACAAAGGCTCGGTATGGATGCATCCATTATCGAGGAAGCTCGCTCGTTGGTTTCGGAGGATGACCTCGAGACCGACTCCCTGTTGGATGATATTTATCAGCAAAGGGATCAGGTGAGGCTGACGAAGGAAGAAACCGAGCAGGCTCGGACCAGGGTGAGAGAGCGCGAGGATGAGCTTAACCGTCGTCTGCAAGAGATCGATCGAGAGCGACATGATGTGCTTTTACGTACCCGTGAAGAAGCTGACAAGGATCTTGAAGATATCAAGGAAGAATTACAGAGGCTCCGTCGAAAGCTATCATTGGCAGGACAATCTATGGAGGCGGTAGATTCTGTTGAGCGTGAGATTGAAACCCTCGAGGATGAGCGTCGAGATACAACGCTACCTGAGAGGACATTTCAGATTTCGCCAGCCAGTTCAGTAGCTCTGGGTGATCGCGTATATATCAACTCGATCGATAATTATGGTGTGGTGACGCGCCTGTCAGACAACCAGGCCGAAGTACAGGTTGGGCGTCTTAGAGTACGAGCCAGGCTCGATGAATTGGGGGTGGACTCCGAGACGGGCGAGAACCCCCTTGGTTTGAAGGATGAGACTGCGAAATCCAAGGCACCCACGCTGCATGAATCGCCTCCATTAGAGCTCGATCTTCGGGGCATGGCTGCTGATGAAGCCATCGACATGCTGGATCGTCGTCTCGACGCCGCCTATCTCGTCGGTATGCCCTATGTTCGCATCGTGCATGGCAAAGGAACTGGCAAATTACGGACTGCGATTCGAGAGGCGCTTCGTGACAATGCTTACATCGCGTCCTTCGAGCCGGGAAAAAGGGGCGAGGGGGGCGACGGAGTAACCGTGGCTCGAATCAAGATTGCATGATCGTTGGGTTCCGCCCCTGAACGGAAATGCACACGCGGATAAAAGAAGGTCAGACCTAACAGCGACACGAGGCTTATTACAATATCAAACGTTGTATGATGTAGTTCACCGAGCTCGAGAGATTCGAATAACGGGGAGGGGTCGATGGATACCTTGGTTGAGGCATTGGGTCCGATTTTTGTTGCCAGCTTTGCTCTTCAACAATTAATAGAGCTTCTGGATCCACTACTGAACACGTTCATAAAATCGTACAAAGAATTGATACTGAGTATCGTTGCCCTGGTGGTAGGTCTATGCCTCTCGTTTGGATTAGGTCTGATGGTATTGGCTCCATTTGGATACACTGGTCCGACATGGATCGATGGTCTCATTACTGCGCTGATGCTCACAGGCGGCACAAAGTGGATCAACGAGCTGCTTAAAGTGGTCAGCTATAAGAAAGTTGAGCTGCACGCACGTGCACAGGTGGCTGAAAGACAAATGTCAGAAGGCTGATTTTAAATCGTGGTGTGAGACAAAGGAGACGTGTCATTAATGATGGGTGAGGTTTCGAGGTGTTATGGAGATGGTGATGAGCTCATGATGGCCTACCATGATGAGGAGTGGGGGGTTCCTGTACATGATGATGAACAATTATTTGAAAAACTGATATTGGATGGCTTTCAGGCAGGGCTATCCTGGCGGACAGTCCTATACAAACGTGATAACTTCCGTCGTGCTTTCGATGGATTCGATCCAAAGAAAATCTCGCGCTACACAGATAAGGACAAGGAGCGGTTGCTCGCCGATGCGGGCATCATACGCAACAGACTGAAAATTGATGCGACCATCACGAACGCACAAGCCTACCTGGAAATCCTTAACGATTTGGGAACTTTTAATGATTTCTTATGGAGCTTCACCGGGGGCGAGACGCTGAAGCAGACCCTTGCGAAAAATTTTAAGGAGATTCCTTCATCGAGCGCGGAATCAGACGCGATGTCGAAGGCCCTTAAGCAGCGGGGCTTCAAGTTTGTGGGCACGACGATTTGCTATGCGTTTATGCAAGCTGTAGGAATTGTGGATGACCACCTCATCACATGTTTTAGGTATTAGAGCTACTTCTTATATGTCCTCGGTGGGATTCTTGACCCTCCCGAACCATGTTTCTAACTAAAAAGATCCTCCTTTTGGTTGTATAGGTGATCGAGCGCATATTCAGCCCCTCCTTCCGCCGGGTGCTGAATCTCCAGGCTCAACACATCATGATGACAAAAGCCGGCTAAAGCTCACAAACCTCCCGCAGGTTCCAAACCAGCGGGAGGTTTCAATATTCATGGAGGTTCGCCATGCTTGTGACCGGGAGGATAGCTTCCTGACTCTATAAAATGAAGGGCGTTGGAATCTGTGATTATGTTAAATAAAGGATAGTATCCTGGATACTGAGTGAAATATTTTACCGGACTATCACGTGAACCATGGTGGAGGCCTGCGAACTCGAGGCGTCGTTCCCTGCCAGATCCCAGGCCCTGGCATAGTAATACAACTCCCCAGGGAAATATGGACCACCCGAGTAAGTGCAGCTTGCCGTGTTCGTGCAAGTTTTGCTCAGTTGAAACTGCTTCGCCAGGGGTGGTCGCACCCAGACTTCGATCTTCCCCACGCCGCCGGAATCGCTCGCCGAAGCCGTTATCGTCACAGTGTCATCCTCATTGGGCCGCCACGTACCTGTGGGCGCGTGGGAAACGGATATCGCGGGAGGCTGTGTATCGGGCGGCGTCGGAGTCGGCGGTGCAGGGATTATGGTTGCTTCACCCTCGTAGCAAACCGTAGATACGGCGCCATCCCAAACCCAACAATACCCCTGGGCATCGGGATTCAAAATCCACCACCAGTTCCCTGCTGCATCGCGACCATCGATTGACGCATCCTCGCCTTGCAATAGATATCCGAGAGGATCCCAGATCTGTCCGGGGCCTGCTCGGCAGGTCGCATTCACGTCGGCAACCACGACGGCAGTACATGCGGTCGCACTAACGGTCGATGTGGCGGTAAACGTAGGAACTGAGTTCTCGTCTTGCGCCTCTGATACAGGCGCCGATGTAGAGGTCTTTGTTGGTTCGCCTTCAGGCGGCGGCATAATAGCTTCCTCCGGTATCGGCTCTGGATTGGGCTCACCTGGGATAGGGTTTCCCCCACCCATGAGGGTTATCGCAGCGCCGCTCACCAGAAAAACGAGGCCCCCTGCTAGCAGCAGTGCGCCGAGAACGATGGCTCCCTTCATTAACCATCCTCCTGGTATGAGACCCCCACCTATCCCTCCTCCAGCGCCATCTCCAGGCCCTCCAGAACCTCCGTCGACACTCGAAACATCGCCAGGGGAATCGAACCTGCCTGCCGGAACCTCTGCCTGGATTTGTTCCAGCACACTGGCAGCCCAACCCGGGGAGGGCGAGATGGGAACCAGCGCGCCCATGAGGCCCATCACTTTTTTAAGGTCATCCTCGGTTTCCTGGCAATGTTCACATGTCTCAATATGCTTCCTGGCCGTTTTGCGCTGATCAACATCCAACTCCCCATCCTGGTATGCGGAGAGCAAATCGTCCAACTCACGGCAAGCGACGGCCCCGCTGGCAGCCATCATCCTCAAGCCGTGGATTTCACGGAAATTCAACCGAGCTCTATGGACCAATTGACGCGCATTGTCGTAGGAGCACTCCATCGCACTGGCCGTCTCCTGATAGGATAAACCGTTGATTTCACGCAGAAGGAGTGCCTGACGATACGTAGTAGGCATCATCAAGATCGATTCGTGTACGGATCGCTTTACTTCATCGCTTTGCACTTGGCGCTCCGCGGGACGGCGAGTTGTGGGCGGCACTCGGAGTTCCTCAGGGTCTTCCACATCGACGAACCTTCGTCCTTTACGTAAATAATCCAAAGCGAGATTGCTGGCGATGCGGTATAGCCAGGATTTAAAATCCCACGGCGGACCCAATTGGCCCATGCGTTCGTGCGCCCGGATAAAGGCATCCTGTGTGATATCCTCCGCCGCTTGCCGGTCCCCAACTGTGCGGTACACATAGTTCAGGATAGGCTGATGGAGTTGATGGAAGAGATCGGCGAAAGAATCATTATCGCCTGCTTGTGCGCGCCGAACTACGGTCACGAAATCTTCTTCAGGCACGTTCGCCTTTCCCGTTGTCAATTTCACAACTGTAACGAATCATATTTCTTTTTTGTGACATAAAACACCCAACGCTCTTAATACGGCATGACTATAGCACGAAACCCGAGGTCCTATTTTCTTCTAAAAAGCGGTTATATTCGTGTGGTATCCTTCACTTGTCCTATTCTCACTTGCGCTTAGATTCTTGATATTAACAACTATGACCACTGCCGAATTCGTACTTCCCGAATCGCATAAAGTCGACCGAAGAAGCCCCTCACGATGGATCCTTTCGCATGTCTCGTGGTATTGGTGGCTCGTCATTGTGACTTTCATTGGGGCATTCGGGAACGCTGCGCTCGCGGCGCTCGTTCCTGTTCTCATAGGTCTGGCGTTCAATGTCATTCTTGAAGAATCGCCCGATCTCCAGATGTTGGGATTAATCGCTCTCGCGATCTTAGTTTCTCAGATCATCCGTAGTGGCTTACAGTTTGGGAGAAATTTCGGAGCCGAGCTCATCGGTCAGCGCCTCGAGCGTGATATCCGCGATGAACTTTATATCAGTTTGCTCGGCAAGAGCATGACATTCCATAACATCCAACCTGTTGGTGACACGATGGCCCGGGCGACGAATGACGTCCGTGAGATTAATCTCATGTTCAACCCCGGATTCAACCTCGTAATCGGATCCGCGAACTTCCTCATCATGCCTTTGATCCTCGCTCCCAGGTATCACCCCTCTCTCATCATCGTCCCGGCACTCTTTATCATCGCCTATATTCTTTCCCTCTGGCAGTATCTCAATGAATTGCGCCCGATCTCAGACGATGTTCGACAAGATTTTGGAAATATGAACGCACAGCTCGCGGAAGCCATCGATGGTATCGAGGTCATCAAAGGCACTGCACAAGAGAAAGCCGAAGTCGCCCGATTTCAGATCAATGCGCGTTCGTTCCGGAATGCCTTTGTCCGCCAGGGGGATGTCGAAGCACGATTCCTCCCTCTCCTCTTGATGGGTCTGGCAAATGGCTTTGCCCTCTTTCAATCGCTCCTGCTCTTTGATGCTGGTTTGCTCGATGTCGGGGATGTTGTGGCCTATATGGGCTTAATCCAGTTGTTCGGTTTCCCGGTGTTTATCTCCCTATTCGCTTATTCACAGGTGTCGCTGGGGATGGCGGGATCACGAAGGATACTTGAGCTCATCGACCGTGAGACGGAATTAGACCACAATCCCGGCGGAAGCTCGAATCCCATGCTTGGGGAGATTGAATTTAAGAGCGTCACCTTCGCTTACCAGGAGGGTGAGAACAGCCTGGAGGATATATCGCTTCACATCCTCCCCGGGCAAACAGTGGCCATCGTTGGACAAACTGGAACAGGTAAGACCACCCTGGCGAAGCTCATCAACCGCACCCATGACGTGAACGCAGGTGAGGTCCTGGTGGATGGCATCAACGTGCGTGACTGGCGTCTGGAGGACTTACGCCGTCAGATTTCCATCATCGAGCAGGACGTGTTCCTCTTCTCCAGGACGATCGCCGACAACATTGGTTTTGGATGCCCCTCCCCAACGCAGGCGGATATTGAGGAAGCCGCCCGCGCAGCGCAGGCACATGAGTTCATCATGACCTTTAAGGACGGTTATGAAACCGTGATCGGTGAGCGGGGCGTGACCCTATCGGGAGGACAACGCCAGCGTCTCGCCCTTGCACGAGCATTCCTGACCGATCCCCGAATACTGGTTCTGGATGATTCCACATCTTCCATCGATAGCGCCACCGAGGACCAAATCCAACGCGCCATCTTCCGAGCAGCCGAAGGCAGGACCACGCTAATCATCACGCATCGCCTGTCTCAGATCCGCTGGGCTGATCGAATCATTGTGCTTCGCCGCGGCAGGGTCGTTGCGTTTGGCGGACACGACGATCTCATGAAGAGCTCAGAAGCCTACGGGCGTATTTTTACACGCTACGAGGAAGCATAATCGATGGGATTCTTCTCGGGGCTGAACGCTGAGGCTTATGACAGGAAATATCGAGATCGTGATCTCCTGTGGCGGATGATGGGTTATTTTCGCCCTTATAAAAAACGCCTCGTTGTTGCGACCATTGCCATCCTTGTCATCGCGCTTGCATCAGCTGCTGTACCCATCATCGTCGCACAGAGCGTGGATATGCTCGCAGTAGGCGATACGCCAGATCGCATCTTGGCGCTATCCCTGGTTGTAATCGCACTCGGGGTCGTGATCTGGGGAGCCAATTGGATCCGTCGACGGCTCATCACCCGCTCCGTTGGCGATGTTATGCTGCAATTAAGGGTAGATGCCTTTAAAGCATCAGCAGAACATGACCTGTCTTTCTACGACGATTTTGCTTCTGGACGAGTCGTAAGTCGCATTACCTCAGATACCCAGGAGTTTGCCCAGGTTGTCGTCCTGATCACCGATTTAGTCACTCAGACCTTTCAAGCCCTTATCCTGCTCCTCGTATTGCTGAGCATCGACCGACGTCTCACATTATGGCTCATTGCGATGCTTCCGGTGATATTTCTTCTTGCATTAGGTTTTCGCCGCCTCGCCCGCCGGGTCACCAGGGAAGGATTCCGCGCCATGGCGAATGTGAACGCTTCGATCAAGGAAGCCGTCACAGGGATTGCGGTCGCAAAGAATTTTCGTCAGGAAGAGAGGATTTATAAAGAATTCGACGAAGTGAACACGTCTTCTTATAAGATCAACGTGCGACGTGGGCTCGTCCTCTCGAGTGTATTCCCCACACTCAACGCGCTTGGAGGGGTAGGTACGGCCATTCTCGTATATGTAGGGGGGTTGAACGTCGTCCAGGGCTTGATCACCGTAGGCGCCTGGTATCTCTTCATCACAAGTTTGGATCGATTTTGGTTCCCTATCTTAAACCTTTCAGCCTTCTGGACCCAAGTCCAGAATGGCCTCTCAGCTGCAGAAAGAGTATTTGCCCTCATCGATGCAGAATCGCTCGTCGTGCAGCATGATAATAAAACCGTCCGTCTTTTATCTGGTGAGATCGAGTTTTCACATGTTGGATTTCAATACAAACCCGATGAACCCGTACTTGAGGATTTTGACCTCCACATCAACCCCAGTGAGAATCTGGCACTAGTTGGACATACGGGTGCGGGAAAATCTTCAATAGCAAAGCTGATTGCACGATTCTATGAATTCCAGGAGGGAAAAATCCTCATCGATGGTGACGATCTACGCAGCTTCGATTTGGAGAGCTATAGAACACAACTCGGAATCGTCCCTCAAATGCCATTCCTTTTTTCTGGCACTGTTGCCGACAATATCCGCTACGCCGATCCAGATATCACCGATGAGGAGATCGATATGCTGGCGCATCGCATCGGGGATGGTGATTGGCTCGAAACCCTACCAGACGGTCTGCAAACTGAAGTTGGCGAGCGGGGCAATCGTCTCTCCATGGGCGTTCGTCAGCTCGTCTCGCTTATGCGAGTCCTCATCCGCCAACCTGCCATCTTCATCCTGGATGAAGCTACGGCATCGGTAGATCCGTTTACCGAATCGCAAATCCAGGAAACACTGAACATGATTCTGAAAGATAGCACCTCCATTCTGATCGCCCATCGTTTATCGACGGTGAGATCGGCGGATCGAATCATCGTCCTTGAGGAAGGAAAAATTATAGAGGAAGGCGACCATGAGGGTCTGCTCAAGAAGAATGGGCACTATGCGGTTCTGTACAACACTTATTTCCGCCATCAGTCGTTGAGCTACGTCGATGAAGCGAAAAAACTTGTTGCAGCTCCCAGCACATCCGTTGGTGATGATTAGAGTCCGGTTCGAGAATCTACGCCCCTTTCTCTTGTAGAGCTGCCCCATTGGATCGCGCCTCAGCTATAGATCGCACACATGATAGCGCGTCCCTGATATGTGCAGATCGCCTCGATGTCCACGAAGTTCGAATGTGTCCACTTGATGCCAGCTGGGGAGAGACAAAGAACTCGGATACGTATGACGTGACGCGAAATGTAAAAGGAGAGGGCATGGATGAACATGAGCTCATCGAGGGCGCGAACAGATTTCTTCATAGACTCTGCGTTGAAATCCCGACACGCCGCGTCGGAAGCGATGGCAATCGTGAGGCGACTGATTTCTTCATAGAGACAATTTCGGGTTTCGGATTCAGCAGCGTATGTCTTGAGTTTGACTGCTTCGATTGGGAACATGGCGAAGTCTCTCTGACTGTTGAAGGAAGCTCCTTCGAGGCATTCGCCAGTCCATATTCGCTAGGCTGCGACCTCCATGCACAGCTTGAAGCAGCTTGCTCACTAGCAGAACTGGATGCACTAGACCTGGATGGGAAGATCGTGCTCCTGTACGGGGAGATCGCCAAAGGGCAGCTCATGCCCAAGGATTTTCCCTTCTTCTACCCGGAAGAGCACAAACAAATCATCGACATCCTAGAAACGAAGGAACCGGATGCGATCATTGCCGCCACCGGGCGAGATCCGGGGATGGCGGGTGCGATGCATCCATTCAATCTCTTCGAAGATGGAAATTTTAACATTCCCTCGGTATACATGACCGACAACGAAGGCGAACGCCTCTACAAATTTCTCCATCAAGAAATCACCCTTATGTCCGAGGCATCTCGCATTCCGTCCATGGGATGCAACCCAGTCGCCAGGCGAGGGAAAGAGCTAAATAAGCGGATCGTCCTCACTGCGCACATCGACGCGAAGATTGGGACCCCCGGTGCTATCGACAACGCTGGCGGTGTGGTTACCCTGCTCACAGTCGCCAATCTTCTCCAAGACTACAAAGGATCTCTTACTGTCGAACTGGTCGCCTTCAATGGCGAGGATTACTACAGCGCGCCAGGGCAAATAGAGTATATTCGAAAATATGCGTCCACATTCCCCGAGATCCTGCTCGCGATCAACCTCGATGGTCTCGGTTACGTGGAGGGGAAGACGGCAACCTCCCTCTACAATTGTCCGACCGGGGTCACCGAGATAGTCGAGAAGGTTTTCGCTTCACACAATGAGTTCGTTCAGGGGGATTCCTGGTATCAGAGCGATCACAGCATTTTCATCCAGAATGAGGTCCCGGCCATGGCGATTACGACGGACCAGTTCTCCGAAGTGTGGGCTGGAATAGCCCATACGGAGAAAGATACACCGGACATCGTGGACACTTCCAAGTTGGTGCGCGCCGCCCAGGGGTTGCGAGATCTTATTTTGGAGCTTGATAAACAAAATGAGTGACTACCAAAGCCCGATATTAGCAGAGGGCAATCATAGGATCTCTTTTCCAGTATTACTACGAAGAATTCATTGTAGCGGCCGGCCTACGTGCTGACCTGATTATTGAAATCTCAAATAGATTACTATCTTGATTTGATAAGAAGGCGGGCGGACACACGGGTCCGCCCCTACGCGTAACCATGAGGTAATGTCATCATGTTGGGGTTAACCCCGAGGAAGATGTTATATTAAGAGTATTCTTGTCCAATATATTCGTTCGGGAAGCCTTCCTGAAATTGACGATTGAATCTATGAATCAATCCAAGGCCTTCAATGAAGCTGTTTGAGGGTTGAACAAAGGACGTGAATGATGAAGTGCGAAACAAAGGAGGACGCAGATGACTCATCCGATTGAGATATTGGCAGGGACGAGCCATATGAATGACGTGCTCTTTACTGCCGACAGTAGCATGCTCATCTCCGCAGGGATGGATAACTTGATCAAGTTGTGGGATGTGCCTACATGGGAACAAGTCGGTGAGATCGCCGGTCATGAAAACAGCGTCAACATGCTCTCGCTCTCCCCTGCTGAGGACTTGCTCGTCACAGGGTCTTCTGACAAGACCGTCCGCATCTGGGATTTTCCCGGTGGGAAACAGCGTGATATTTTAGATGTCAAAGCGAATAGCGCCCACCTCTCGCCGAACGGAAAATGGTTGGCTACGACGGCCGATGCGCGCTTCAGGATGTTTGATTTCGAGACTCTCAAAGTCGCCTGGGAGATGAAGACGCAGAAGCGCGATATACACGCTTTAAAATTCTCACCTAAAAGGAACACGCTCACCGTAGCTGGTATGAACAGCCCCGAAGTGCGGTTCTTCGATCCCGCCACCGGCGAGCCCCAGGGAGCCATTGAAGCCCACGATCCGTTCGTCATGTCCTTCGATTACACACCCGACGAAGTTCATTTCGCTTCCACGGGTTACGACGGGAATCTGAAAATATGGAAAGTAAAGAGCGGTACTCTTCTCCACTCACATGAATTGGATGCAAAAGGGATGATGGCGGTATCAACCGCGCCGGATAACGACACCGTGGTGGTCTCTTTGGACCATCAACTCTTGCTCTTCTCGATCAAGGAAGAGGTGTTGAAGAAGAAGATCGAGCTCAAACCCAAGGGCGTCTACCAGACCGATTTCTCGCCAGACGGTGCCTGGCTCGCGCTGGCATCTGCGGACAAACGCGTACGGGTGTGGGATATGAAGGCTTTGGGTGCAACATAGCTCGTTTATGACCAATCGGTTTCATCAGTTATTAGATTTGTAAGTTCGATTCAGGAAACGTATCCTCCTGAGATGCTCATCGTCCCACCACCGCTAGGACCGTCGGAGCAAATTGGAATGCATAAGATACCAGGGTCTCTGCCCGTGGTTCCCATCCGAGACGATGACGGCGTCAAGGTCACGATTGAGTTGAAAAATGTCGTTGTGCCTGAATCATATGGATGCTTCTTTGGCGGTTAGGCGAAAATTGCTTCGGTTCGTCCTGTTGAAGTTAAAGCCTGGAAATACGTAGAAAGATCGGTTCCGCCTCAGGCGCCCGACACAACCCTGCCATCCGCAAGCGCGATCGTGCGTGAGGCCCGGCTTGCAAGCTCATCATCGTGCGTCACCATCAGGATTGTCTTGCCCCCATCGACGAGCTCCTCGAATAAACGAATGACGTTCTCGGCCGAGACCGAGTCGAGGTTTCCCGTAGGTTCATCCGTGGCTATGATGGGTGGATCGTTCGCCAGCGCCCGTGCAATGGCGGCAGCCTGCTGCTGACCACCGGAGAGCTGTGCGGGGAGATCATGAGCGTGCGATTCGAGCCCTACCAGGCTCAATAAATGCATGGCTCGCTCGTCCCGCTCCCCGTTCTGATAGAGCCCGCTGAAATCCATCGGGATACGAACATTCTCGAGCAAGGTCAGTGTCGGCAGCAATTGGAAGAACTGGAACACGATGCCCATTGTCTTTCCCCGCCACACTGCCCGCTGCCCCACCTTAAGTTCATGCACGGCGGTGCCGTCCACGTAAATTTCACCATCGCTGGGCTGATCGATCCCCGTGAGCACGTTGATGAGCGTCGTCTTGCCGCTCCCGGATTTTCCTACGATTGAGACAAACTCACCCCGGCTGATCTTCAAATCCACGTCCCGCAGCGCGGTGAAGTCACCTGCCGAGGTGAGATAAATCTTCGAGACCTTCTCGAACTCGATGAGGGACCCGTTCTGCCGCACTTTACCGTTCCCGTTCCCACTGGAACGGGCGAAATTCCAGAACCCCTTCACGCGACCACCTTATTCATAATCAAGCACTTCCCGTACTGTCAGGGATGCTGCTCGCTGTGCCGGTGCCAGGCTGGCAAATACGCCGATGAGCGCGACGACTAAGAGCCAGATAAGAAGACCGGGAAACGAATACTGGTAGCTCAAATCAGCGTTCATAATCGCATCGACGACCGCTGCGGCAAGCGCACGGCCTGTCGGTCCGGACAATACGGCTCCTAGCACCCAGCTCACAAACCCCACAACGACGCCTTCAATTAAAATCACCCTCCGCACCGATTGGTTCGATGCGCCGACGGCACGCATGACGCCGATCTCTCTCGTTCGTTCCATGACATTGATCGAAAGCGTCCCCGTCAACCCCAACCCGCCCACGATTGCAAGCAGCACCGCCATGACGATGAGGATGATGAGGATCATATCGAATACGTCGGTGAAATCCCCAAAGATGGTATGGTGCGTGATGCTCGAGCTGTTCGTAATCCCAGCGTTCTCGAAGCGCGCCTCCAGCTGTGCGCCGAGGGCGTCTTGTGCAGCCGGGCTGCTGAGTTTCTCGGCGTCAAGGCGTGTGCGTACAAAATCCGCCTGGTTGTAACGGTTGGTAAGCCCACCGAACATCGTCGGGGTCATATACACCCGGGGTCCTGAGAGATGTTTTGAGGCGATACCGACCACCTCGTAGGTTTGCTCTTTGGTCCCAACCTTCAATGTGATTTCGCTCCCGACCTCGATGTCCGATTCCACACCGGTGAGGTCCTCGTTGACGACAACGCCGTGGGTCTCGCCCACTGTGATCCAGCGACCTGCGACCAGCATTGGATCGATGGTCTGAGCATCCGCGGGCAGACCTACGATCTCCAGCTCTTCGCTCTCCCGATCCCCACCGTATTGGATTGTGGCCGTGTCCAGCGACCAGCTCTCGACGACCTCCACCCCCGGTATCCGGTGTGCTTCGCGCTCTACGGTGTTGCGCATCGAACCGCGCGGCACGGTCATGGCTGCATCAAAATTGAGGTATCGGGCGACTTCGTCAATCTGGGCTGAAAGCGAGGCGCGTGTGCTGAACACGCCGATGAACATCGCTCCAGCGAGCGTAAGTGTCACAAGCGTGAAGGCCAGGCGAGCTTTGTTGCGGAAGGTATTCCGCAGCGCAAGAAGCACCGGTGGGGTCAGATGGCGGACGCGCATCAGCAATCGATCTACCAACCCCCTGGTGCCTTCCCCGCTGATCCCGTATTGATAGATGGCATCGTACACGGAGATCTTCGTCCCCGAGAGCACTGGGAACATGGCCACGCCGAGGGGGAGTAAAAGGCCGAGGACCACCTGCAAAGCCAGGACCTGGAGTGGAATATCGACGGCGCGGATGTCGAAGTTGGCGAAAGCAGCCGCAAAATTAGCCAGCCAGGCGGCACCGATCAATCCTAATGGGATGGCGAGCAGCAAACCTAACACAGTAAAGATGAAGACATTGAACAAGTACATGCCCACGATCTGGCGGCGCACCGCCCCAATCGAACGCATGATGCCAATTTGTTTAACTTGCTGCACAATGATGGCCGAGATCGTGTTCACGACCAGCCCACTGCTCAGCAGTATCGCCATGATGCCCATAATCTGGAAGATGAGCAGCAATCCGTTGATTTGATCTTCTGCCCAATGCCGGCCGGGGTCAGAGCCGATCCCCGGAATCTCCGTCCGGTAGGTGAAATACCCTGCAGGTTGGAGGACCTGCTCCTTGACGCGCTCGCCGACATCCAGCACATGATCCCGATCGGTCTTCATATCCGATACGATGATGTCCAGCCGGTTGTAGGTCGACGGATCACCCATCCACCCCATTGTCCCCATCGTCACGAACGCCGTCGCCTCACCGAGCAGTTCATAGGGCATCACGTAAAGATCGTGCACGATGCCGACGACCTCCAGCTCGAATTCGCGGTCCACATCGTTCTTGATGAGAAGCATATCGCCCACAGCCAGCCCCAGCGCCTCTGCGGATTGTCGTTCGATGACGACCTCCCGCACCGAGAGTGACATGCGCCCTTCCTCAAGCGTGGGTACGTTGATTGCGACGTCTTCGAGATCTGGGAACGCATTAAGCGTGATGTCTTCCCATGTACCATCCGCGTTCAGGAAGGAGGCGCTCTTCACCCGCCTCGGCTGGGTTGTTTCGACCTCGCGCATATTTTCAACAGCCTGCGCCACATCATTTCGGAACGGGGAGATGTACATGTGCAGGCTTGCTGGGCTGCCATCGTCGAAGGCACCGAAGAGATCGCGCTGTATGTAGATGGCGGCCGTGTTGATCATCCCCACCGTTGCCACGCCGATTGCGAGCGACAGCACGACGAGGATAGAACGGGATTTGTTCTCCCACATCTCCTTGAGCACCTTCATCCACCGCGCCGGAATGTGCACTTAGATCTCCTCCCCCTTCTGCACAGCGCCATTTGTCCTAATCGAGACAACGCAACCGTCCGAGATTTCGACGATCTTCGTCGCGCGGCGGGCGACTTCCTCGTCATGCGTCGCCACGATGACGGTCTTCCCGTCCTCGACGAGCTTCGAGAAGATGTCGAGCACACCGGTCGCCGTCTTGGAATCGAGGTTGCCCGTCGGTTCATCGGCAACGATGACCTCCGGGTCATTCGCCATGGCGCGGGCGATGGCCACGCGCTGCTGCTGCCCGCCGGAAATCTTCGAGGGCGTCTTATGGGCGTGTTCGGCGATGTCGACCGCATCGAGAAGCTCGACCGCGCGCGAGGCCTGCTCCCCAATCGGGAACGTGGAGCAGAAGTCCATCGGCAACGTGATGTTTTCGATCAATGTAAGAGAGGGGATGAGCTGAAAGAATTGGAAGATAATACCCATGTTCTCCCCGCGCCAGCGGGAGAGCTCATCGGCCTGCATCATGTGTAGTGGGGCGCCGTTCACCGTCACCTCGCCTGAGGTGGGTTCATCGATCCCCGTGATCATGTTGATGAGCGTCGATTTGCCCGCGCCAGACTTGCCGTACAGGGCGACGAACTCGCCCTTCTCGATCCCGAGCTGGATGCCCCGCAACGCTTCGAAATCACCGGCGGCTGTGTGGTAGACCTTCACCAGGTCTCGCACCTCGATCAGGTTCCCGTTTGAGGATGTGGCTGTGATGCCCTTCATCGATGCCTCTATGTATAAAACACGCCGCCATGCACACTCGCAGGCCGCGGAAGTTACCCGTAAAAGCGGGGGCAGCATGCGC
>JBGUDT010000038.1:0-25499 GCA_041821665.1 Anaerolineales bacterium | reverse complement strand
AGCCGTGGTCGTGGGTGTACCAGTCTGCGTCACCGTCGATGTGACTGTGGGCGTGTATGTCTGGGTTGGTGTGAATGTGGGTACTGATATCGTTGCGGGCAACCCAACGACGCGGGCGACTCGGAACTGCTCGACGATACCTTCACGACGGGCGGAGAGATGCAGGTTGGGCCACCAGGAGCTTACAATCGGTGTGATGAGGGGATGTTCAAAATCAACCGTGACCGAGACCCGGTCCCCGGGTCCCCCAGCGTCCTCTATCGGGACACCCGCAGCAATATCCTCACACCAGGCGGGGGTATGTGCAGATTGAATCGGGTCATGGTATTGGAAAAGGGGTGCACCTCCCAAGGTCTTACTCGAACAAACTGTGACCTGGAAGAATCCAGGCTGGCCCACGGCCGCTAAATCGTTTCGTAATATCGATACTGATCCGGATTTTGCAACATCCTCAATCGACGGGATGCGTACGGCTTCCTTCTCACTATCGTCATCACATACATCTCCAGGAAAACCGAATCCTGGTGCGGGACCACAATAGAGATCATTATAATCACCCGTAACAGCATAGCGAACGCCGAATCTCGCCCCGTTCTCGACTGCCAACCAGGCAGCTAAGACACGCGCAATTTCGATAATGACAAAGATGACGATCAGCATGATCGGCAGGACGAGTGCGAACTCAACCGCGGTCTGGCCACGAGATTTGCGTCGAGACCGCTGTTCGGATGTTGGGTTGGCTGGCATATTTCCCATGGCTCTATCTCTTTCGTTTATTGAGTAATTCTGGTGAAAATGCGGGAGGCAATGGCCTCAAAAACTTTCAGCAATCCAGATCCGGTGGGTGAGAAGTAGTAATTCCCGCAGGAATTGCCTTTGGCTACACTAGAACAAGGGTCCGTGGAGGGATCCCCATCGTCACCGACCGCGGCGATATAGCGAAGCAACTTTTCCCCCTGATCTTCATTGTCCGTGCAATCACTTGCACTGTGCACGGTGTCATCACAATTCTTGTTGTCGGTCATTTGATCGCCTAGACCAATCGTGAATATGACCGCACCCTGCCCTGGTGATGCGCAGGTGGTCAGCGCGGGATCGAAGGAATTCGCCTCCGGGCATCCCACAAAGTACCCCTGCTCGACGGCAAAATCCTCGGTATCCTTTCCGAAGGCGCCATCTCCGGTCTCGAAATCAGTATCCCGGCAGAAGGGCGGAATCCATGTTGCTTCCCCTGGGCCCAGCGGAGAAGGACAAACGGGGAGTCCAACGATGTCCGTGGCTGCATTGGCGGCGCCATCACTCAGAAGAATGAAGATCAGTACCGCCTCCTCTCGCAGGAAGGCACCAAACTGGCTCCCGCCTACTTTGAGGCCATCAGCAATATTTGTGGATGTGCATATGCTCGGGTCCGGCCAGCCGGGGCAGCCGGGCAATTTGTAAACAGTGAGACTTCCAATAGATGACGTAATAGATGAAGCACTGGAACTTAGGTCCAATTGTGCCACGGCATTGCGATCGAAGCTGATAACCGCCATGCGATCGTACGGAAAGTACATTCTGCTTACGAGCGCGAGTGCGGCGTCGCGCACCTCTTCGAACGGATGACACTCACCCTGAATGCCTGCGGCTGGGTTCGGGTCGTTGCATTCGTCGGGATCACGCATAAAGTCATCGGGGATCCCGTTGCCGCCTAAGGTTGGATCCGCAACGATATCGCAATCATCATCCGTACCATCACCATCATCATCATCACCATCATCACAGGCTGCATCGTACGTCATGGATGGGGAGGTATCGATCGCCAGTACGATATCCACCGAAGCAGTCTCCGACACAGCAGTTGCCCTGATATCGGTGGATCCGAAACCAATAATCGGGAGGAACGAGAACTCAACCGGGAGTTGTCCATTCACGCGGACGTATTTTCGCGGTGTTGAGTCGTTATATACGCCATCCCCATTATCATCCGGTGGACAAAGTGTAATGTCGTGATATGGATTTGCGTTGCCTACCGTAGGATCGGAGATATCGCAAATAAAGATCTCGGCCATGCCAGAGCTGACGCTGTTCAGGTCGATAAACTCTTTGGCTGCAGCTTCGATCTCACTGAGAGGACGACCCTCTCGAAATTGACTTGCGGCGGCGAGCGAGGATGAATCAACTGCACGTCTCAGGTGGCCGATCTGGATGAACAGGATACCCGCATCGACGGCAAGACCGATGAAGGCAGCCAGCCCAATGAAAGCCATCGCTAAGATGACCATCACCTGACCGCGCTGCAGTCTGGTGTTTTCTCGTTTAGGGAGTTGGTGTAGGTTCGACATTGACATTCGGCATGATACTATAAGCGTGTAGGGTTAGTGTATCTGGGACAAACATGGTGATCCACGGCAGTGCGAGCACCATGTGATAGTCGTAATAAAGCTCCACCAGCACCGCCCCCGTTGCTGGAGCAGCGGCATTCAAGCGAGAGGTTATCTCTGCATTGGTAAAGTCCGAATTATGATTCCCATATCGATTGAGACCGTTCTCCCCCCACCCGTTTGGGAACCGTTGATCCACGGCTCCGTCCATCAATGAGAAAGCGGAAATCACGATGTCATCCGAAATTGGATTCAGGGTGATCTGACCGCCAGATCCGATGTTCACTGAGTCCAACACGACCTGCTGTGCACGTGTGTAGAACGCCGGATTTGGATCGAGGTAGTTTCCGGCATTGTCTCGAATCGGATCATCGTTTGCTGCAAATCTGGCCGACTCACGTGCCGCATCGATCAAATCCAGATAATAGTTCAACATGAATCCAAACTCGATCAAACCCGACAACATCATAATTAATATCGGGAGCAAAATCGTGAACTCCACAAGGCTTTGTCCACGAGATTTTTTATCTCGCTTACGAGTCCGGTTCATTTTGTTTGAAATCTTTGATCGCATTTCCACCCTTCGGAATCCTGATCTGAAATCCCGCCAAGCGTAACCTTCTCACATTATACGCGGCACTCGCTTGAATATGGGTAGTACCTCGGGTACAGCGGCGGAGACTGTCAAGCTATTGACACCGATTTGTAACAAAAGTGAGACACTGGAGGTGTGTTTTTTAGGGCGTTATCCCCAGAATACGCTCCAGAGCAGTCCAACCGGAGAAATAAACCACCATTGCGCCCAATACAAGAAATGGGCCATAGGGTATCGGAATGAACGCAGAATAGCGTTTTCGGACGACCATATAGAGTATGAACAATATGCTGAAGATACCCCCGTAGATCATGCCGCGCAGCAGCGCCTCAACGACACCTGGAAATCCGACCGTGATGCCAATTAAGGTGGCCAGGGTGACATCTCCGAATCCAAAAGGGACTTCGTCCAATGGTTCATCCCGGCGCGCTGAGACCCATTTGGCGAACAATCCGCCCAGCAGATAGAGCAACAGAAAGACGATAAACCCAAGAGCGGCTCCAACCAGGGCTCTCTTCCAACCCATGCGCGGGTCGAGGGCGCTGAGGATAAAGATTATGCCCATCGATGGAAATGTCACCACATGGAGGATTAATCGATGCTCTAAGTCGATCACAACGATCAGCAAATAGATCCCCCCGATGATGACAGCGGCAGCAAAGGAAAATGATGAAATCGACCAATGCCATATTGCAATCGAGCCCAATATGGCCACCAGCTCTACCCAAAGCGCTCGCCAGAGCCTTGGCGTCCGGCAATATGGACAATACCAGGAGCGGCTTATGTATGCGAGGATGCCCGACCAGGCAACAAGCGACCTTGGAGCGGTGCATGCTGGGCATTGAGGCATGTATGGAACCCGATTCATACTCGGGAGGCTATCCGAAAGAAGGTTGATAATCACGCCCACGAACCAGCCAAGAAATCCAGCGAGGAACACCATAGCAGCAGATTATACATGGATGCCTTTTTTTGCGCGGCCAGAACCGCCAAGCTTGGTATTTTCGGTTCTCGTCCAAATTCTAGATAAGGCACGAAGGCGCTTAGGTACGAAGGCGCCGGGGAGGATGGGATCGGGGATCATGCTCCTGGGGATTGCATCCATCAGGCGCCTTGGTCGGGCTTATTGCTTAAGCCCAAAGGACTCCTGGTCCTTCGGGCGAAAATCAAGGGTGTGACTCAAAGCCCCTCTCCCTCTCTCGGGAGAGGGGTTTGGGTGAGGGCGACCCTCGGTGCCAAAGCAGATCCACTTTCCAACAGTTTGGTGATCACTCAGCTAAGCCCACGCCCTATCTTCTCGAAAAGAATGTTACGCAGCCATTGGATATCACCACGTAGACAAGCAATTCTATGTAGTGCTAGAATGCGTGCATGTTCAAGGGACTACCGCAACCAGATCGTAACCGCCTAAGCGCGATGACAGCATTGGTCGCGTTAACCTACACATTAATCCGGATCGTTGTACTTCCCTCCCTTCAAACCGAATTTGAAATTGTTGGATTGTTCGTTCGTCTCGACATCAGTACACGCACGATGATGCTTGCACTGGCAGCCGTGATCACAGCCACTGGGGCAGACTGGCTCATTAGATCTCATCCCCGGTACGACCAGCATCAATCATCACTCGAACATCTGGTCATTCCTGGTCTCGCCGCCCTCGCGGCTGGAGCAGTTCTCACCCGTTTGCCTGAAGGTCCCGCGCTTTGGATTGGCGTTCCACTGACCGCAATCTTGCTGATGGGAGTGTTGCTTGCGGAGTTCATCGTCAATGACGCTGATGATCCTCGATACGATTTTGCAGCCGTGCTCTTGAAGACCCTTGCGTTCACGCTTCTCATAGGCGTCTTCTTCGTCATTCGATCCACTAGCATGCGTGCGATATTCTCAGTGCCTGTTATTTTCTTGTCCAGCGGCGCAGTAGTCTGGCGGCTTCAGAGGCTGGATAACCAGGAGGGAGTGCGAGCGTTGTTATATGCAGGTGTGATCGGATGGATCAGCGCACAGATCGGGTGGGCGCTTCATTATTGGCCGATTGCACCACTCAGGTACGCCCTCATCCTCGGCCTCCTTGTATACATCGGGAATGGGTTGCTGGACATCCAGCGCGAAGGTGAGTTCAATCGCGCCCGTTGGACCGAGCTGGTGATCGTCGGATCGTCAGGACTTCTTGCGATCCTTTTATTGACTTAGCCAGTCAACTTGAATCGTTCACCGTTTGACAACTCGGACGTCAATTTCCTCCCACTTCTCAGAAATGATACGAAAAGCACTGCATTTCCAGGTGTCCGAGTGTGGGGTAAAAATAAGCTGCGCGGCTTCAGGGTAGGCATGTTCTTCCGTATCTGTCGAAGACATTCCCTGGGGTCCTGTTGGATGTGAGTGGTAGATTGCAAGGAGAGTCTCCCCCTTTTCCTCAATCGATAACAAAGCGTTTACCTGTTCTTGTGGATCCATCTTAAAACGTGATGGACTATGAAGAATGTTTGTGACTGAATACAGCGTGCGGACATCCTCATACGTGCCTCCTACAAGTCCACAGGCTTCATCAGGCAGACAGCGGTTGAGATGCGTCAAGATCTGAAACCATTGGTGTTCGCGAAATCTAATCATGTGTTGAAATCAAATTAGACGGAGCCACCGGCGTAGATGATGTCGCAAACTATGCGCCCACCGATCACCCCTCTGCTCGTCAGAGAGTCCTCAATTCTCAATGAGACCTCCGTCCGTGAGTCGACCTATGTCGTGCAGCGCTGCTTCGATCTCGTCCGGATCGACGTGGCGGTCTTCGTTTCGAGCCCTCAACTCCCCTCTTGATGCCATCTCCACAGCCACATCCTTTACCGATCTCCCCTCCTTCATGGCTGATTTTACAATTTCTGCACCGGCTTCATAGCCTATGAGGGGATTTAGAGCCGTAACTACAATCGCATTTTTTTCCAACCAGGCCTCGGCCTTATTACGGTTGGCGCTCACCCCCAGCACACATTTATCCGTGAATGCTCGTATCGAACCAATCGAAATTTGCATCATCTCAAAAAGGTTGTGCGCGATGACGGGCATCATGACGTTAAGCTCGAGTTGACCGGCTTGAGAGGCGAGTGCGACAGTAGCATCAGCACCGATGACATGATACATGGCCATATTCAACATCTCCGCCATGACCGGGTTCACTTTGCCAGGCATGATGCTCGAGCCAGGTTGGACAACGGGTAATCGGATTTCGTCCAGACCTGTTGATGGTCCTGATGAGAGCAATCTAAAATCATTGGCAATGCGTGTAAGCGTGAGCGCAAGTGTTCTCATTTCTCCGGAGAAACTTGCCATATCCGCCATGGACTGCATGCTTTCAAATAAGTCATCTGAGCTTTCCACTTGAAATCCTGCATAGTCGGAAATCACAGCAATCATTCGCTGGTGATAGTCAGGGTGGGCATTCAGTCCTGTGCCTGCTGCAGTTCCACCGATCCCCAAACGCCGGAGCCCCTCCCCAGAAATTCGCAGCCTCTCGCCATCGCGCTCCACGGCACGGGCATAAGCATGGAATTCCTGACCCAGGCGAACCGGGACAGCATCCTGAAGGTGAGTCCTGCCGGATTTCACCACATCGTCGAATTCCATTCCTTTAGTGCGTAGTGCCTTCGCAAGGTCGTCGATTGTTGTCAGGAGCTCATCCAACCGCCACAGACATCCCAATCGTATCGCCGTCGGAATCGTATCGTTGGTCGACTGTGACATATTCACATGATCATTAGGATGGACCACGTATTCCCCCAGGTCACCACCGAGGAGCTGAGTTGCACGGTTTGCAAGCACTTCGTTCAAGTTCATGTTATGACTCGTGCCCGCACCAGCTTGGAAAGGATCGACTACAAATTGATCCCACCACTGCCCATCCATAACTTCTTTTGCTGCAGTTGAGATCGCCTCTGATTTTCCCTTATCGAGGAGACTCAGCCCATGATTCACAACTGCGGCCGCGCGTTTAATGCAAGCGAGCGACCAGATGAACGCAGGCCAGGGGTGCATGCCTGAAATAGGAAAATTTTCAATCGCGCGCTGCGTCTGGGCTCCATAGAGGGCCAAGGCGGGGACCGCAATTTCACCTAAGGAATCGTGCTCGATGCGCTGCTCAGAAGAATCATTCACGCTCTTCTCGCCTTCCCGCCCGGTTTACTTGAGGTTCGGGCAGCTTCTATAGATGCAAAGAGGGAGCCGGTGGGCTCCCTCTTAAGTTGTGATTCGGGGAGAGGATCAATCCTCTAGTGCAGTATATCCCGGCCCCCCCTGGAAGTAATCATAGTTTGGTTGAATATCCGGCGTGAGATCTACGACCTCTCCGGCTTCGAGGACGCGGGTGTGACTGAGTGCAACAGCCTCTCCCTGAGCATTTTCACCGGAGTAGGCTGTGTCGAATCCTGCGGTGCCTGCAGGCATGCTCTGGTATTCCCCGCCTTTGGCTGCAAAGTCCGAGGGAACCTCATCCTCAGTAAATATCGCCTCATATGGGCATTCGGGAATGCATGCCCCACAGTCGATGCATGTGTCCGGGTCAATGTAGAACCACGGCCACTCCTCGACTGGTTTGCCAGGTACAATGCACTCCACCGGACATACTTCAACACATCCGGAATCACGGAGGCAGAGACTGGTGATGATGTACGTCATATTTGAACCTCCAGTTCAATGGTTTGGGACAGGATCGTCAATTTCCTGTCTTGCTATCGGATCAATATTCTCCCAGATATCATTTAAAAGAACAAAATCTAATTGACACAAACGAATTTACAAATCCTACTGCGCTGGTTTGACCAACCTTCCGATTGCAGCTACTATCCCCGCTGGCAAAGCCTGCTTACTCGCGAGATTGTAGACTCCGGATAAATGATTTGTCAAGCAATTTTACCGCAGCCGAACAGAAGAATAAATATACCAAAGTGATAGACAAAATATGCCTCCGATCTCACCCATCCTTGCTCTCATTTTAGGAGTTCTAGCTGCCTCTGCGTCATCCGTACTAATTCGATTCGCGCAAGCCGAAGCTCCCTCAATCGTCATAGCCGCCTACCGCCTGGCACTTGCAACCTTGATTCTGATCCCAATCAACCTATTCGCATCGAAGGGACATCGACCGCTTTTTAAAGGAAGAACTCTCTATATCGGGAGCTCTCTCGCAGGTGTATTTCTTGCGCTCCACTTTGCAACGTGGATCACCTCCCTTGAGTACACGACCATCGCAAGTTCTGTTGCATTTGTACAAATGGCCCCATTATTCGTCGTCATCTTTTCCCCCTTACTTCTGCGCGAATTCCCTGATCGCACGATCGTTATTGGCTTGGTGATCGCCATCGTAGGAGGCTTCATAATCGCCATCAGTGACTCCTGCATGCCAGCCAATAATTTTGCCTGCCCCCCACTCGCAGAACTTCTCAACGAAAAATCGTTAAGAGGGGATCTCCTCGCTCTGGCAGGAGGTGCAGCCGGTGCCATCTACCTGATGATTGGCAGACGCGTACGGGGAAGCACGCCGCTCCTCCCCTATATCACCCTGGTATATGGTATAGCCGCTGTCATCTTAATCCTGTGGGCAGTTCTCGCCGGAGATGCTCTATTTGGCTACTCGCACCAGGCACTCATGCTCTTTCTCCTCCTTGCGGTAATTCCGCAATTGTTCGCCCATTCAACTTATAATTGGGTTTTGAAATATCTTACGGCTACGACCGTATCGATCAGTCTCCTGGGTGAGCCTGTTGCAGCAACCTTGCTAGCCATGATTATTCTTAAAGAGATTCCTTCTGCTGTACGAATTATGGGTGCCATTTTAGTGCTGATCGGAATTACGATAACATTACTATGGTCGGGCGAACGCGAGTAAACTTATTAGACAAGAAGTAGAACTACGATTACGTATTGAGGGAGATCATTCATGCAAATCCGATGCTACCGATGTAATTGGAGCTTTTCCATTAAGACCGAGGAAATCCAATTCGCTCTTGAAGCTCTTGAAGAGAGCGGAGGGAACCACTACGATGTACGCTGCCAACGGTGCCGACACACCAACCGTGTGTCTTTGGAACAGCTTCGAAAGGCCGCACCGAAGCCCGAAGAACAACAAGTTAAACCTGAAGAAAATGACTCCGCGTGAAGAACTGCGCAGTGAGCTGTGGGGCACCTTCCAAGGATAAAGCCTTGAATGAGGGTTGCTACCCCCACCCCTCGCTTGCCATTCATCCCTACAGCATCTACAAGGTATTCTGGCTTTTTCCCATAAATCACGGCCCGGAATGCCTCTTCGAAGCCTTTCTTGAAAACGGGAGACCGGCGTCCTGATGGTTCCAGGAGAAAAGAATTTCCAGGCATTCAACGGCTTTGCAGAGAACTCCCACCAGTGACACAATGATCCAAAATAACGATTCATTTCACACTGTCATCGAGATTGATGCTCTCCTTGAAAATCTTCACGAAGGATCCTGGGCGATCTTCGACTGCCGCTATGAGCTCACCGATCCCGAGTACGGAGAGCGGGTCTATATGGAAGGTCATGTTCCTGGAGCTCAGTATATTAACCTTGAGCATGATTTATCCGCCCGTCCCGATGGACGGAATGGTCGCCACCCTCTTCCCAGCCCCGATAATCTTGCAAGATTATTTTCTTCGCGGGGGATTGACAGGGGGACTCAGGTTGTCGCCTACGACGCACGTGGAGGTGGTTTTGCTGCGCGTTTGTGGTGGTCGTTAAGATTTCTTGGTCATTTCGACGTTGCCGTCTTGAATGGTGGTTATCCAGAATGGCTCCGAAAAGGATGTCCCGTAAACAAAGGGAGAGAAACGAGGTCGGCAGCCAGGTTCCTCCCAGAGGTTCAAGTCGAGATGCTTGTCGACCATAACGATGTCGAACGAGCAAGCAATTCTCCCAAGCTCCAAGGAGCCACTATCGAGGACAGCGAGAATGCCGTCCGCCTGATCGATTCACGCGCCCCTGAACGATATGCAGGTCTTGAAGAACCGTACGATCCTGTTGCCGGGCATATTCCTGGTGCCATAAATCGGGATTGGACCTTGAACTTGGATCCTGAAGATAAATTTGCAGGCCAGACGTCCCTCCGGAGTGCCTTCAATTCTATCCTTGATGAAAGTCGACCAGCCGAAGCTATTGTGTATTGCGGCTCAGGTGTGACTGCCTGTCACAACATTCTTGGGATGGAGTACGCTGGGCTTACGGGTGCCAGGTTATACGCTGGGTCTTGGTCGGAGTGGTGCTCAGACCCGGATCGTCCAGTTGCACCCAGTTCTGGCAATTGACTTCTTGCTTGGATACGTCTGAGCATAAAACACACTCATAGGCAAATTTAATAACCTGCCGCCCTCACATACCTCACATAACGGAATACCACCTACAGGTAGGTGGGCTTATGGTTGTACATTTTTATCTTAAAGGTGAAGAATCCCGCAGCGAGCTTCGAGGCATCATCAAAGGAAATAGCCGTAATGGAGGTTGCCCCCCTCTAGCCATTCATCCTTGTAGCAAGCTGCACAGTATTCTGGCTTTTACCCATAAATGCGTTACTGAATTTTGGCCAACAATATGCGTGCGATGTCTTCTGCCTCAGTCTGTGTGAGGATACGTACACCTGTGGGCAATGTTAAATGGAGGTACGCGTCACCGAGAAGAACATGGAGCCCATTCCAGTTATCATCCCCCGCTCCACCCCAATAAGCCCGGACGCCCAAGTCGCCGACAACTTCGGTGGCACCTTCTGCACCTCGGTTCCCGTCAAAAAGCTGCGATACAGTATACCCATCTGCTTGTAGGAACGTTTCGAACCGATCTGTATGAAAGATCGAAATTAGCAAGAGCAGATCCTGTGATTCAGAAGAATTAAAACCACAAATCATCTCACCGAGGGGGTTTTCCGCAGACAGTTCTTCTCCCTTTGTTAATGAAGTTCCAAGAATTTCTTCCAATTCCGAGTTCGAGATTAGTTCACACGGATGAAGATGTTCCACCGCACTCCCGGGAATGCCGATTGCACGTCCCGTTCTTCCGAGGAGTGAATCAGAGTTGCCGCTCTGCAGAAGGATCACACTAATTGCGATGATGATCGCCACAACAAGGGCAATTAAGGCTGACCGTCCAAGCGTTCTAGGTTCCTCACGCTGCGTGTCATCGCTACCTTCCTGAACTTCATCTATGATCTCATCTTCGTGCTCTGGATTCAGATCCTCTGCTGGATCACTGCCTTCTTCCACCATCGTCTCCTCCTATGAGGGATTGGTGTGACTGGTGATATTTGCGCCATGTCCGGTTAATCGGGATACCTCGTTGCTATCGTTTTTGCCTAATAATGAAATACACCCCTCTTTGTCCACCTGTCAAGGGGCCTCTGGTCTACGCACATCATGCAACGGATTGTGGGCTGATGATTCGAATTTCGATCTTCCCAGTTTTCGTGCGATTAGACATACCCTAAAAAGCCGGAAAAGTACAATTACTTGTAGAGATTATGCAGTTCGATGTAGGCGCCCACCCGGGGATCTACCACATCCTGGTAAGGAAGCCCTTCACGTATTCGACGGCGTATGTCACTCGCTGAAATATCCAGGAATGGCGCTGGGAACATGATGATCTTTTTCTTAACCCCTGGCAATTGTGACTCGAGGATGTCAAGATCATGATCTATAGCAGCTCGTTCCATCACGCCGATCCCATCGCACGCATCGAGAAAACGCATCGGCAGTTTCCATGTGGGTAAATCTCGTAGCGAATCCGAACCCATTAGATAAATCAGTGGATCAGGATGTTCATCACGAAGCAGTTCCAAAGTTTGATACGCATAGTACGGGGGTGGACGATTGACATCCACCAGGGATAATTCGAACTCGGGGTCTGATTCGATGAGGGCTTCGACCATTCCTAATCTGTCTTCGATAGCAGCTGCGGCACCGATTGATTTGTGTGGCGGGATGGATGTGGGTACCCAGAGGACCTTTATAAGGTGCAAGTTTTCGTAAGCCGCCTTTGCCAACGCATAATGCGCGCGATGAGGAGGGTCGAATGTTCCACCATAGACACCGATCATGTCAACCATTCAAGCTCATAATCGCTAACCCTGACCGTCTCACCTGAAGTGATACCGGCTTCTCGAAGTGCATCCTCCACACCTAGCTGGACGAGCAATCGTTGGAATCGCGCAATAGCTTCATCGAACTCCCAATAGGTCATGGCAGCTGCGCGCTCGACTTCCTCACCTGACACACGCCAGGCGCCATCAGGTTCGCGGCTGATCTCAAAGGGTATCGTTTCTTCCTCGAAACCATACACAGGCAATGTATCTTCAGCAATTGGCTGGGGCTCCAATTCTGATAATTGCTCATGGGCAGACCAGAGCAGCTCTCGCAATCCTCGGTGCGCCATAGCAGAGATGGAGAACGACTCGTATCCCCGTTCTGAAATGATTTCGGTGAGAGCTGAGAGTCTTTCCTCTACATCCGGGAGATCAATTTTATTGATTGCGACGATTTGCGGTTTCTGGGCGATACCCGGGCTGAATAAGGCCATCTCTGCGTTCACCTGTGAGAAATCTGCGATGGGATTCTCAGAGGATCCATCAATCACATGGATAAGAACTCGAGTTCTCTCGATGTGCCGCAGGAAGGAGAAACCCAGGCCAGTTCCTTTATGCGCCCCCTCGATCAGACCAGGGATGTCCGCCAGTATGAGGCTGGTTTGCTCATCTAAATCTGCGACGCCCAAGTTTGGCTGCAGCGTGGTGAAGGGATACTCTGCGATTTTAGGCTTTGCGTTGGTCACAGCCGCCAGCAAAGTCGATTTGCCCGCGTTTGGGACTCCCACAATGCCAACATCGGCGATAAGTCGAAGCTCCAGGAGCAGCGTTTTTTCCTCTCCAGGTTCACCTTTTTCAGCCATATGAGGTGTTTGATTTCTCGAGGTTGCGTAGCGTGCGTTCCCCTTCCCAGCGCGACCGCCACGACACACTACAAGTCTCTGGTTATGATCCACCAGGTCACCTAACAGAGCGCCTGAGGCCTCGTCCCGCACCATCGTCCCGGGAGGTACGAGTATCTCCAGGTCCTCTCCGGATCGCCCAGTTTTATTATTGCCGCCTCCAGATGACCCTTCACCCGCGTGATAATGACGCTTCCTCCGAAAATTAGAAAGCGTATTCAGGCGGGGGTCGACGACGAGGATCACATCGCCTCCCTTTCCTCCATTTCCTCCATCCGGACCCCCGCGAGGGACATATTTCTCTCTGCGGAAGTGGACGATGCCATCCCCCCCCCTCCCGGATGTGACAAAAATCTTGGTTTCATCAAGGAACATTTGATCATCCTATCAGGTGATTCTGCTCTACCTTCGCTAAAATTATAACCCTCTGGGTGGTTCTCATGTCGCCGACTCCAGGTTTGCATCCACGGTCTGGTTGTGCTAGATTTGTGCGCAATCATCTACCGTTGCGGAGGGTCGTATGTCCATTTCGAAGATTCCAGATATTGTGATCGGACGTCTACCTCTCTACTTGCGAGCGCTTACTCAAATGGCTTTAGAGAGCAAGGAAATCACATCCTCGCAAGAACTCGGTGGCCGCCTCGGAATATCCTCCGCGCAAATTCGAAAAGATCTCTCGCAGTTTGGCGAGTTTGGAAAACAAGGCACAGGCTACAACATCAGTTTCCTCTCGGATCAGCTGAGACGCATCCTTCATGTCGATCGGGTGTGGGACGTAGTTCTCGTTGGAGCAGGAGATTTGGGGCGTGCAGTAGCAAACTACGGTGGGTTCGTGGATAGGGGCTTTAGAATTGTTGCCGTTTTTGACAATAACCCTCAGAAGATCGGGCAAGTGGTCGGGAAAATTAAGGTACAGAACATCGCAAAACTGAAGCAGGAAATTGACGCTAAAAATGTCGATGTCGCCATGATTGCAGTTCCTGCAGGCGAGGCCCAAGATATTTCCGAGCGATTGGTCGAGGCAGGTATCCGGGCGATCCTATGCTACGCACCCACTTCGCTTTCTCTTCCGGAGCATGTGCGTATCGAGTATACAGACCCGGTTTTACATCTTCAACATATGACGTATTACTTCTCAGACGTTATCCAGGATACCTAGAGCTCTGGCAGGTTTCTTCTTAAACGTTCGATCATTCCGAGGCTCTTAGCAGCTCCCTTTGCGATACATGCAACCGGCTCTTCTGCCATATATGCGGGAACACCGGTCTCACTGGTGAGCCATTTATCGATGCCGCGCAGAAGTGAAGTCCCACCACAAATCACCATGCCCCTATCGATGATGTCAGAGGCAAGCTCAGGTGGAGTATGCTCAAGTACGTTTCGTATTGCAACCACCATGAGCTGCAGCGTCTCCTGAAGAGATTCCACAACTTCACCAGTGGATAAAGTAACCGGACGCGGAAGACCGGTGACTTGGTCCTGTCCTTGAATTTCGATGGTTTTTTCTTCGTCTTGAGGAATGGCTGCACCAATACGGATTTTTGCTTCTTCTGCGGTGCGTGGTCCAATGATCAATCCGTATTTCTTTCTGACATAGGAGATGATAGCAGCGTCTAACTTGATACCACCCATTCGAGTGGCATTGGAGGCCACAATGCCGCTCATGGCTATCACAGCAGCCTGGGTCACACCGCCGCCAAGATCCACGACCATATTCCCGGAGGGAGTCGCGATCGGCAAACCGACACCTATTGCGGCTGCTAACGGCTCCTGGATCAAGACAACTTCCCGACACCCCGCCTGGAGCGTCGCCTCATGCACCGCACGTCTTTCAACGCTGGTCACGCCGAGCGGAACCGTCACCATCGCCCGGGGCTTAAACAAGCGTGTGGGACCACAAACTTTCTCTATGAAGTGCCCAAGCATCCTATGGGTGACTTCGAAATCGGCGATAACACCATCTCGCAGCGGACGTGAGACTTCAATCGACTCCGGTACGCGACCTTCCATCTCCTTCGCCGAATGTCCCACATCGACGATTTTTAACTCCTCGACGTCGATAGCCACAATCGTCGGCTCATGGAGAACGATCTCATCTCCGTCACAAATAAGCGTGTTTACTGTGCCGAGATCGATCCCCAGGTCTTTCCCAAACAGGGGCATGAGTTTAGGTTACCTCGTCTGGCGAAGAAGGACGGGGAACACGAGTACCCCTTCCGTATCTACGATAAGCATCGAGCCGGAGAGTGGATCTCTGAATCGCGGCCTGGATTCGTAGATATTCATCGGTATCCGTAGGTGGTCCTTCCGCGAGAAGTTTTTCTGCGTGCGCTTTTGCTTCTTCTGCGCGTGCCACATCAATCTCGTCAACACTTTCACCTACATCGGCGAGGACAGTGATGACGTCTGGGCGTACCTCGAGAATGCCCCCCACAATTGTGAAGGCTTGCTCCTCGCCTGTATTCCGGACAATGAGCAACCCGATATCAAGGAGCGTTAACAGAGGTGCGTGGTTGGGGAGAATTCCAAGCTCACCCTGAATTCCGGGAGCGATGACGATGTCAGCCGGTCCTTCGTAGAGGGTCTTATCCTGAGTCACAATCTCACATTGGATTGACATTGATTATGCCCCTGGATTACTGCGCCTGTAGCCGTTCTGCCTTCTCGCGTGCATCTTCAATCGTCCCGACCATCATGAATGCTTGCTCGGGAAGATTATCATGCTCTCCATCGAGAATTTCCCGGAATCCTCTTACCGAGTCACGCAGTGAAACGTAGCGTCCTTCCTGACCCGTGAACTGTTCTGCGACGTACATGGGCTGTGAGAAGAAGCGTTCAATTTTTCGTGCCCTTGAAACGACGAGCTTATCTTCCTCACTCAACTCCTCGATCCCCAGGATCGCAATAATGTCTTGCAAGTCCTTATACCTCTGAAGTACTTGCTGCGCCTCCCTGGCGGTCGCATAATGTTCCTCACCCACGATCTGTGGGTCGAGGATACGGGAGGTTGAAGCGAGGGGATCTACTGCAGGGTAGATACCCTTCTCCGATATTGAACGCTCGAGCGCAATGGTCGCATCTAAGTGTGTGAATGTCACCACGGGTGCAGGGTCTGAATAATCGTCTGCCGGGACATACACAGCCTGCATGGACGTAATTGAGCCTGTGTGGGTAGAGGTGATGCGCTCCTGCAATTCCCCCATCTCTGTTGCGAGAGTGGGTTGATATCCAACTGCAGAGGGCATTCGCCCCAATAGCGCCGAGACCTCGGACCCCGACATACTAAAACGGAAAATATTATCAATGAAGAGAAGGACGTCTCGACCTTGATCCCGGAAATATTCCGCCATCGTTAATGCTGTCAAACCCACCCTGAGCCGCACACCTGGGGGTTCATTCATCTGGCCGTAGACGAGAACTGTATCTTTCAGAACGCCGGATTCGATCATTTCACGGTACATCTGTGTTCCTTCACGGGTTCGTTCGCCTACGCCGGCAAAAACCGAATTCCCCTGATGGACCGTAGCAATAGACCGAATCAACTCCTGGATGATGATCGTCTTACCGACTCCCGCCCCTCCGAATATGCCAGTCTTACCACCTCTGGTAAACGGGGCGATTAAGTCGATCACCTTTAATCCCGTCTCGAATACTTCGACACGAGTAGCCTGATCCTCGAACGGAGGCGCTGGGCGGTGGATTGGATAGGTCACATCAGATTCTACGGTTCCTAAGCCATCAATGGGATCCCCTAGGACGTTAAATACTCGACCAAGCGTATTTTCTCCAACAGGAACTCGGATCGGAGATCCGGTCGCATGAGCGTCGCGGCCACGGTTCAGCCCGTCGGTTGAATCCATGGCGACGGTTCGAACGTTGTGACTCCCAAGATGTCGTTGAACCTCGAGCACCAGGGGGCTCGCATCTTTCCTTGGAACTTCGATGGATTCATAAATCTCCGGCATCTCACCCGGCGGAAAAGTACAATCCACAACAGCTCCTTGAACCTGTACAACTCTGCCTGTGGATCTCGTCATCCTATCCTCCAATGATTCATTATGGCAACCTCAACCGGAAAGTGCTTCAGCACCCCCGACAATATCGAGCATATCACTCGTGATCGTTTGCTGGCGTGCTTTGTTATAGTCCAATCTCAACAGTCCACCTAATTCATGTGCGTTATCCGTCGCATTTCGCATGGCAACCATGCGGGCTGCGTGTTCACTAGCCAGGGATTCCATGATGGCCTGATAGACCTGTAGCTCGGTGAGTCGTGGGATGATCTCATCGATCAATCTCTCCTCACTCGGCTCGTAAATATACTGAGGCTCAGGAGACGAACCTTCTGTCACGGGAGCCTTTTCAGGTACGCCGCCTCCGATCGGGATCTCTTCGAACGTGACCGGCAACAGTAACTTATGAGTAGGAACCTGGATAATAAAATTGACAAAATCTGTATAGAGCAAATAAACCTGATCCGCTCGACCTTGCTTGTACTCTTCTATCGCTAGTCGTCCAATTGCAGAGACGTCCGCAAACGAGGGATCTGCAGGTAAATCGCTGAATTCTGCAAGAATGTCGTGACCACGCCGCAGGAGCAGATCCCGACCTTTTCTCCCGACAGCCACATATCGAACTGGGACATGTAAATCTGCAAACAAATCGGATGCATAGCGGAGAATATTCGTATTGTATGCTCCAGCAAGTCCTCGATCTCCGCTCACCAGTACAGCCAGGATTCTCTGGATATCCTCTCTTGGTGCGATCATTGGATGCACAGCCTCGCGGGCCGGTTGACGAGCCAGATGGCGGAGTACCTGCCAGGCTTTTGATGCGTATGGACGAGTTAGTCTCACCTGGGCTTCTGCTTTGCGCACGCGGCTGGCACTCACGGCTTGAAGCGCACGTGTAACTTGTTCGATATTATCGACGCTCCGGATGCGGAGCCGCATTTCACGTGCTGAAGCCATAGATTATCTCCGCTACGCCTACTCGGCCCAGCTTCGGTTGAAAATCTCGAGTGCTTTTACTAAATTAGCCTCGTTCTCCTCGGTGAGCACCTTCTTACCAGCGATATCCTTCAATATTTCTGGATGTGCTGTTTCCATATGTCTAACTAAGTCGGTTTCCCACTCCCGAACGCGATCCACGGGGATCTCATCCGCAAACCCACGGGTGGCAGCGTAAAGCACGACGATCTGAGATTCTAGATCGACAGGTTCATACTGCGGCTGCTTTAATATCTCCTGAAGACGCTGTCCGCGGTTCAACTGGGCAAGTGTCACTTTATCCAGATCGGACCCGAATTGGGCAAATGCTGCCACCTCGCGATAGGAAGCCATGTCCATGCGCAGCATGCCAACCACTTGCTTCATGGCCTTTGTTTGTGCATCTCCACCGACCCTTGAAACCGAAAGACCCGCATTAATGGCGGGCCGGATTCCCGCGTTGAACAGATCGGATTCGAGATAAATCTGTCCATCCGTGATCGAAATCACATTTGTGGGGACGTAGGCTGACACATCTCCTAGCAGCGTCTCAATGATGGGAAGCGCCGTCAAGGAGCCGCCTGATTTATCGATCTTTGCAACCCGGTAGCTCGATGCCTCCTTCATGGCACCCAAAGCCTCATCGGCATCGTGCCGACCCAAGGGTCCTTGATATATAGCCTCATCAACCCCGTCACTTTCGGTGACCTCACCTTCAAAATCCTTGGGCACAATGACAAATTTATCGCTGAGTCGAACCGCTCTCTCGAGCAAACGACTGTGTAGGTAAAAGACATCTCCCGGATACGCCTCGCGCCCAGGTGGACGCCTGAGAAGAAGGGATACCTGGCGATAGGCCCAGGCGTGTTTTGAAAGATCGTCATAAATCACAAGAGCATTGCGCCCGTCGTCCGCAAAGTATTCCCCAATAGCACAACCTGCGTAAGGAGCTAGATACTGGAGTGCGGCCGGATCATCCGCAGCAGCCATAATGACAATGGAATGCTCCAATGCTCCGAAACGCTCCAGAATTGCCACGGTTCTGGCGACAGCAGCACGTTTTTGACCAATGGCGACGTAGATGCAGATGAGGTCTTTCCCTTTCTGGTTGATAATGGTGTCCACTGCCAGAGCTGTCTTCCCCGTTTGACGATCGCCGATGATTAACTCACGCTGTCCACGTCCGATCGGAATCATGGCATCGATAGCTTTGATACCTGTTTGAACCGGGGTATCGACATCTTTGCGTTCGATGACGCCCGCTGCGATTTTCTCGACAGGTCTGTAACCATCGAAACGAATTGGACCTTTCCCATCGATGGGATCACCTAACGAACTAACAACACGACCGATCAAACCATCACCTACGGGTACTGACGCAATTCGACCTGTTCCATGCACGAGCATGCCTTCCTCGATGCCGGAATACTCTCCCATAATGAGAACACCGACCGCATTCGTTTCTAAGTTGAATGCAATCCCCATGATGCCGTTATCAAATCTCACAAGTTCCTGGGATTGAAGATCGGACAAACCTGAAACACGTGCGATGCCATCGCCTGCTTCAAGGACAGTCCCGATATCCCTCAGCTCAACTTCATGCGAGAAATCTTCAATCTGACGCTGAAGCTCATCGCTGAGGTTATCCATCAAATCCGTCATTGCGCCTCCCTGGAGGTTAAGGGTTCTTCTGCACTACGTTCGTAGGAAATAACTGGTCGATTCTGCCTTGTCCTGCCAACAAAAAAAACGCAGGATGGAATAGTGAAAATCCTTCCTGGTCGATTCGAAATGGGGAAAATCTCGACGTGGAGAATCATACCTGATGGCCATTAAAATGTCCAGCAGGTCTCCCATGAAACCACATCTCGAGAGAAATATGAGGATCAAAAACACGCATTGTTATGCATCAGGGCATTCAATATAGGCACTAGAGTGGAGTTATTCATGCATAACCCGTATTCCAGGAATATGGTCACATTAATATATTAGGCATATCACGGTTGCGCGAAATATCTCAAAGCCAACTTCACACGCTCTTCAACATCGTCACTAGCATCATCAGGGATAAAGCGGATCGCGGCTTGCGCTTCCACCTGGCTATATCCCAGAGCAGTCAATACACTCACCACTTCTACATCACTGTCACTCTTGGTGATGAACGCCTCTGAAGATGTCCCTAGTTTGTCCTTAAGATGAAATACGATGCGTTCACCCGTCTTCTTGCCAACACCAGGTACAGTGACAAATACATCAGGCTGATTTTCCGCTACAGCGTCCCGAACCATCTCAGGAGAAAGCGTGGAGAGGATGGAAAGCGAGAGCTTAGGACCAATTCCGGATACATCCAGCAGCAGCTCAAAAAAGGTCCGCTGCTCGGCAGTTCGAAAACCATATAAGTTGAGTGCATCTTCTCGAACCGCCAGATATGTATGCAGGAAACATGACACTCCGATTTTGTACAGCGGTTCCCCGGCCGCTTGAGGTATGGCTATACGAAGACCCACGCCGCCTACGTCTATAATCAGTTCACCTGCGCCGGCATACTGCACGATACCCTTCACGGATGCGATCATTGAGCCTCCACCCGTCGATTGAAGGACCTTGTGTGCAAGTGACAAATGGCCACGGCGAGGGCATCGGCAGCATCATCTGGCTTTGGGATAGTTTCGAGATTTAAGAGTGATTTCACCATCCGCTGTACTTGTCCTTTATCCGCACTGCCATAGCCCGTGATCGCAAGTTTGATATCGTTCGGAGTGTACTCTTCGATCTCAAGGCCGGCCTCTGCCAATGCCAGGAGAACCACCCCCTTCGCTTGACCCACACTCATCGCAGTGGAAACATTTCGTTGAAAGAATATCTTCTCTACAGCGGCGGATTCCAGCTGGTGCTTTTTTATCAAGTCCCTGAGTGAGTGGAATATCTCCAGTAATCTCCCGCTCATAGGATCACCGGCTTGTGTCTGGATTACGCCATATTCTACAAGTTGAATGGATCCCCCAGCTTTATTCTGGATAATGCCATAGCCTGTTCGAGCTGTTCCGGGGTCAATCCCAAGGATAAGCATCGCGATCGATGATCTCCCAAAATCCCTAAGCGAGCTCGAGTAACGCGACTGCTTCCTCGGTTACATCCAGATTCGAGTATACATGCTGTACGTCTTCGAGATCTTCGAGTTCTTCAATGATACGCATGACGCGTAATGATTCTTCACTGGGAAGCTGAATTTCCGAATTCGGAACGTATCGAAGTCCGGCATCATCCGGTTTAATACCACCCGATTCTAACGCATCGCTTACCTTTTTGAATGCATCTACCGGTGCGATGATTTCAATCTCCTCGTCCCCAATCATGACATCATCAGCGCCAGCATCCACTGCGAGCTCAAAGATTTCGTCTGATTCTAGATCTGCTGAGGATAAGTAAAAATAAGCCATCCGACGAAACTGCCATGAAACGGCGCCCGCATCCGCCATATTGCCGCCAGACCGCGTGAGGACATGGCGTAAATCCGCAACCGTCCTGTTCCGATTATCAGTGACGACGTCAATCATCAAGGCTACTCCATGCGGAGCATAGCCCTCGTACATGATTTGCTCGATAACCGCGCCATCTTTATCCTCGCCAGTACCGCGCGTAACTGCCCGCTCGATATTTTCTTTAGGCATATTGCTGGCTTTTGCCTTGTCCATGGCGAGGCGCAGAGAAAAATTAACTTCAGGGTCCCCTCCACCTTCCCTGGCAGCCATCATGATTTCCCGAGCCAGCCGAGTGAAGACGGCACCTCGCTTTGCATCGTTCGCCGCCTTCTTGCGTTTTATTGTCGACCACTTGGAATGTCCCGACATTTTCTCTCATCCAATCGAATAAAAAGACCGAGGGATCTGTTTTGACGATTATACCATTCGACTTTTTGCGGTCAAAATATGACTGCTCTCGAGTAACCGGATTCAATCATCTCAACATGCACTCACCCACCTCCGGCGAGCAACCCCTTCAGCTTGGTAAGCGTATCCACACTTTGCCCACGATAATGATTGTTTGCATAAACCAGTGTGAGCGGTGCCGCCGCGTCGAGTTCATGAAGGCGAGGAATCCAATCCTGCAATTCTTCTTCCGAATATGTGTAATCATATCGCTGCCAAGCCTGTTCATGGTCCCACCACTGTGAGGCGTTACGTCCATGAAAACGAACGTATGCGGTGTCGCTTGTGACAACTGCCACAGGCGGCATGAGCCCTCTAAGCTGGGGCTCATCCACACAGCAAAACCCCATATTCAACGTTCGCAGTAGCTCAAACGTGGATTCCGAAACCCAGGCACTTTCGCGGAACTCGACCACCACCGGCAGCTCTGCCAATCCATCCCTCATCTGTTTCAAGTAATCTATGTTCTGCCCCGTGTGATGGAAAGAGTGAGGAAATTGAGCCAGGACACAGGCTAGTTTTCCAGCTTCGATGAGGGGCGCGAGCTGCTCCGAATACGTTTTGTAGTCCGGCTCTTTTCTTTCATGCGTCAAACTGCGATGAGCTTTGACAGAAAAGGTGAATGAATCAGGCGTTCGATCTACCCAGCCTTTAACAATCTTGAGCTCCGGGATGCGGTAATAGGTGACGTTCAGCTCAACCGTATCGAACCGTTCGGCATAATATCCCAGCCACGCCCACCGAGGAAGATCTTCCGGATAAACCTCCCCAATCCAGTCTTTGTATGAAAAACCCGAGGTCCCTAAACGTATCATGGGATAAGTACTCCTGCACCATTAATCCGGCTGTGCTTGAGATCAGAGAGCGCCTGGTTCGCATGTTCCAGAGGATAATGTACGACTTTCGGGTCTATGGGAATCGATGCTGCGAGTTCGAGAAACTCCACACCGTCCAGATAAGATGCATTAGCAACACTGCGCAGGGTTCTTTCACCATAAATCAAGCTATACTCCATCTCGGGAATTGGGGAGAGATGAATAGCATTAATCGCCAGTGTCCCACCTGGTCGTAACTTCTCGAGAATCTCAGGGACAAGCGAGCCCTCCGGTGCAAACAGTATGGCTCGATCGAGTTTCATTGGAAAATCATCCTCAATACCCCCGACCCATGCTGCACCAAGCTCACCGGCCAATTGCCTGTGATTCTTACTGCGCGTAAACACGCACACTTTACAACCCCAGGTTTTCGCCACCTGAATGGCAAGATGTGCACTCGCACCGAAACCAATCAAACCTATCCGCTCTCCGGGCTGGACATCCGCCTTTCGTAAAGAACGATATCCAATGATTCCCGCGCAGAGGAGCGGCGCGGCTGCAACGTCATTGATCGAGTCAGGAATATGAAGGGCGAATGCACCTTCCGCAAGCGCGTATTCCGCATAACCTCCATCGGTATGGAATCCGGTAAATCTGGCATGGGGGCAGAGATTCTCCTCCCCTCTCTTGCAGAAATCACATGCTGCGCAACTGCTGTATAGCCAGGGAATCCCTGCGCGGTCACCTTCCCTCCATCCCGTGACGCCCAGACCAATTGCCTGAACTACGCCTACGACTTGATGTCCCGGGATCACGGGGATTTTTGGCGGTGAGATGTCTCCCTCGACTTCATGAAGATCGGTATGGCAAACCCCACTAGCGGAAACCTCAATCAGGATTTGCCCTTCTCCAGGTTCAGGAATGTCGCGTTCCACAATCTGCAGTGGTAGTTCGTCGATGGGAGAAGGATTATTTAATTGGATCGCTTTCACAGGATGACTCCTGCCATGCAACGAGAGGACACTCGTTCCCGAACATTATAGGTAAATATCCCCGAGTCTGCATCAGTAAAGAGCCCCGCAGTAAGCTGTGGGGTATCTTCCAAGGAAATACCCCCCCCCTGGTCAACCATTCCTGCAGCGACAGGGCATTCTAGCTTCTTCCCATAAACCTAGGACCTGTTGGGAGAATATTATCGATTTCACCTGCTGATAGAACCAGGTAAAAGCAGCGGAGGCACCCAACTTCGTCGGTGTGCCTCCGCTCTCAGATTCATAATCGTAGGATATCGAATGACGCGTCTACTTTTCCTTGGTGACTCGTTTCTTGATGTAGCGATCGAGTCTGCTTTTTTGTTCATCATCAGGGTACTGAACCGGGGGAGTCTTCATGAAATAACCCGATGGCTCGAGCACTGGCCCGGTGAGACCGCGATCAACGGCAAGCTTGGCACAGCGCACAGCATCCATGACCACGCCGGCAGAATTCGGCGAATCCCACACCTCGAGCTTCAGTTCAATATTCAAAGGAACGTCGCCAAAGGAAGTTCCCTCCATTCGAATATGACACCACTTACGATCCGTAAGCCACGGAACGTAATCACTTGGACCGACGTGGACGTTTTCCTCGCCGATGTCATATGGCAGAAGACTCGTCACCGCTCCGGTTTTGGAGATCTTCTTCGATTCCAAGCGTTCTCGTTCAAGCATATTGTAGAAATCCATATTCCCACCGAAATTAAGCTGGTACGTCTTGTCGAGGTGAACCCCGCGGTCGTTGAACAAGGACGTGAGGACGCGATGCACGATCGTCGCACCCACCTGGCTCTTAATGTCATCTCCAATGATGGGAACTCCAGCCTCTTTAAAACGTGTTGCCCAATAATCGGAACTGGCGATGAAGACTGGAATACAATTGACAAAGGCAACCCCAGCCTCAAGCGCTTGTTCCACATACCACTTGGTGGCCATCTCTGCACCGACTGGGCAATAGTTCACCAGCACATCTGTCTTCGTCTCTTTCAAGATGCCGATGATATCGTCCGTTGGACCGGGGGCTTTCTCCACTATAGTCGATAGGTATTTCCCAATACCATCGTGGGTCATTCCCCGAGACACCTTCACACCCATGTGAGGAACATCGGCAAACTTCACGGTGTTGTTCGGGGGAGCATGGATCGCCTCACTAAGATCTTTTCCAACCTTGCTTGCGACCACATCGAAGGCAGCCGTGATCTCAATATCCCGGATGTGGTATCCCCCCAGGTCCACGTGCATAACACCCGGGATTCTCTCGGTTGGTTTAGCGTTTTTGTAAAACTCGATCCCTTGCACCAAGGAGGAAGCACAGTTCCCGACACCGATGAGTGCGACTCTAACTTTTTTACCCTCTGGCATTGTTGCCTCCATATGATTCTTGACGATTTATTCCACTCCAAGCTCCAAGAATGGGAGTAAGGAGGTGTTGTTTTTTTCAACGAACCCTTGCTATGCTACAATCGAATTGTTTCCTGAGGTCGAAGTGCATGGCTGAGTCCCAAGTTCAACTAACTAAATCTCAGCGTTTGGAGCGTCTTCTTGAAATCAGTCGCGTACTTTCTGCAACACATGATTTGCAGAAACTTCTCGATGCGATCGTTGAAGTCGCGTGCGAGCTGACAGTCAGTGAAGCAGCATCCATCCTCCTCTTTGATCCTGGATCAGGTCAACTTAAGTTTGAAGCAGCACCCGGTCTAAGCAATGATGGTCTGAGAGAAATCACCGTCCCACTTGATGCGAGTGTCGCAGGATGGATATTCCTCAATGTCCAACCAATGGTTATCCAGGACGCAAAATCTGATTCCAGG
>JBGUDT010000037.1:0-25699 GCA_041821665.1 Anaerolineales bacterium | reverse complement strand
AGTATTCTCATGTTCTCATTACTTCGAGCGAATGGGATTGGCTGAGAACTGCACCACAAGATCGCCCAGAGTGGCGAAGTAAGTATCTCGCTGAGACAGGGCCAAATAAGCGATATATTTTACTCAAACGAGTAGATATTTCGTCATCACAAAATGAATGAATCTTTTCATTCAACCTCAACTATCGAGAACCTGAGGCCCTTAGAAAACAAGACAGATTCAGGAGGAACTTTCACTGCAATGGATAATGAACTACGGGAAGGCGCACAGAACGCAGTTCGTTTTTGTATGAATGTGGGAGATGAAGACAGGGTATTCATCATCAGCGATGATGAGACACTTACTATCGGGGAGGCGTTGAAGGAGGAAGCGCTTGCCGCTGGGGCGGTTGTCGAACTAAGGCGTCTGGAAGAATATGCCCCCCGACCCATCACCAGTGTGCCCGAAGGCTTGAAAGCGCATGCCGCGGCATTCATACCCACCGTGACTTTTTTTGCAGCGAGCGCTCAGGAAGGAGAGCTCGCCATGCGAATGGGGCTGGGGAGAAGCCTGGCGGAGATCTCAAAAGTTCGTCATGGACATATGGTCAGCATCACAGAGCAGCTCATGCGGGAAGGGATGCGTGCAGATTATCAACAAGTCTATGAGATGACAAATAAAGTGTACGAGCTCGTTAAAGACGCTGATCAAATTCACGTTGCATCGGAGAAGGGAACCGACCTCACCGCACAATTTAATCCTGAATTTTCGTGGGTCCCGTGCCATGGTCGCTATCATCATGAAGGTGATTGGGGAAACCTCCCGGAGGGAGAGGTGTACACATGTCCCGCGACTGTGGATGGCATCATCGTCGCGGATGTGTTGGGAGATTACTTCTCGCCGAAATACGGAGTTCTGGATCAGCCGGTTACTTTTACAATCGAAAACGGTTATGTTGTCAAAGTAGATTGTGAGGATAAGTCTCTCGAGGAAGAATTTTTGGCATATTTGAATTCCAGCGAGAATGGAAAACGGGTCGGAGAATTTGCGATCGGCACAAATACCGCCGTCAAACACTTGACAGGCCGCCTCCTCCAGGACGAGAAAATTCCAGGAGTCCATGTTGCTTTTGGCAATCCGTATCCTCTCAGGACGGGAGCAGACTGGGCTTCCAGGGTACATGTAGATGTGATCCCCACGAACTGCACGATCGATGTGGATGGCGAGCTCCTCATGCAAGATGGGGAGTTTGTGTTCCTGAATTCAGAAGTCTAGGTGGGGATCGATCCTTCAATTGATTCTCGAGCTATCCTATTGATCAGGTAGGGGAAGATCGACAGGCTCTCCGTGATGAATCCGATAAAGCCAATTGCATTATCTACCTTGATGCGTGTTTTATTAAGAGTGATCTGATTTACATCACTCTGACGTTAAGGAAGCGTCCATGAAATACATCGATATGGAGTCGTGGCCGAGGCGCAAGCATTTTGAGGTTTTCAATGGTTTCGACTATCCGCATTTCAACGTTTGCGCGGATGTGGAGGTCACAGAGTTACAGGCGGCCTTCAAAGGCGTGTCCGCCTCATTCACGTTAGGACTGACATACGCACTTGCCCGTGTGGCGAATTCGATACCTGAGTTCCGCTACCGGATTCGTGAGGGACGGGTCATCGAGTATGATGTCGTCCATCCGTCGATTACTATCCTTCTTGAGGATGAGACATTCAGCTTCTGTACCCTCAAGTATGTCGATGATTTTCCCGAGTTCATTCAGGATTCCGAAAAGATTGTCTCTCGAGTAAAAGAAAATCCGATCCTTGCAGATGAACCGGGTCAGGATGATTTGCTCTTTATGACAAGCATCCCCTGGATCTCTTTTACTGGATTTATGCATCCGATTCATATGCATCCAGTTGATTCGGTCCCGCGCATTGCCTGGGGAAAGATATTTCAAAAGGATAGCTCGCTCCACATGCCTTTATCGGTTCAGGGACATCATGGTTTGATGGATGGGCTCCATGCTGGTCGTTATTTTGCCCGGGTGCAAGAGCTGCTCGACCGACCGGAGGCGTTCGTTGAGGCTCGGCAGTCTGGCTAGAGTCTCGACCAGAGTGCTCTCTGGGCGCTCGTGGCTGATCATCCGCGATCATGAGTCAGCAACCCTAGAAATTCTCCGCACAATGTTTTTTTGGAAAGAATTTGTGAGAAACACTCTTCAAACCAACAACCTCGAATAGGAAGGACACCCAATGAATATTTTTCATATTGCGGAGAAGATGATTTGGGAGAATGCTTTAAGTGAAGGGATGTATCACCCAGAGGGCTTTAATAAGGATGGTTTCATCCACTGTTCAGAACTTGATCAGATCCTAGATGTTGCCAACACGTTCTACGGCGGTAGGGAAGATCTCGTCCTCCTCGAGATCGACGGTCATCGTGTGAACTTCCCCATTAAGTACGAAAGCGCTGAAGGAAGCGACGAACGATTTCCACATCTATATGGCCCCTTGATGATAGATGCCGTCGTGAAGGTATATGTCTTCAAACCAGATGATGAGGGTGGATTTCGACTGCCTGATGAGCTGAGTGGCTCGGGAGCATAATGGGGGACTGTCATCTGGGTTGGCAAATTTCCTAGTACGGTGAGGCTTTTCAAACAGGAACCATGACACCGGATTGCATTAAGCGCCGAATCACACAATCCCTCTTGACCGGGCTCATCTCTTGATTCGCTGTCCTCCAGAACGGGTCAGTTGTTTTATATTCTGTGTAGAGATTAATTTGGTTGGATCAAACGATTTGCTAGATTCGTGTCTTAGCTGTTGAACCCCCAGGGCTCATTCATATGCCAGTACTTCGTTGATGGTTAGTCTGGCCGCATTGCGCGCTGGGAGAATGCTGGCGATGAATGCGAGGACCACGACGACGACCAGCCAGATGATCATTCCCTGGGCGGTGATGGTGAGGTCCATTGATGTGCCCATCATTGCAACGCTGATGATGTTCAGGAGTAGATAGCTTACGGGGAATGAAACCACAATGGCTTGGACCCATGTGATAAGACCGATCATCACGCCTTCGATCACGACGGATTTGATAATTTCTACATCAACAGCGCCGATGGCGCGCATGACACCAATTTCTCGTGTGCGTTCAAGGACATTCATGCCCATGGTGCCTGTAAGTCCAATACTTCCCACAAATGCGATTAGGATCGCCATAATCAAAAGGAAGATAACGAGGATGCTGATTCCTTGCGCCGCCTCCTCCTGGGTGGTCAGGCCAGCGTCGATGCTGGCGACCGAGAACCCGCGATCGGTGAGGTACTCATCCAGAAACTGGCTCATCTCTTGTTGGCCTTCGAGCGTATGATCTTCGGTGGTCACTCGGTATGAGGTCGCTTGATTTGGTGTGTCCAGTAGGTCAGCGATAAATTCAAAATCCGCATATGCGATAGGATCACCCAACATGCTGATAAATCGGAATACGCCTACAACGCTCCATTCATCAACACGCTCGCCGGGTATCTTAACGCGGATCATATCCCCGGGCTCCAGGTCGGGGAACGTGTCGTAAATGGTGTCTGAGACCACAATGGCTTTGCGCTCGCCAGGTTCAAGCCATCTGCCCGCGACGATGTCCAGATTGAGCAGATCGGTACTTGCCGGCGGGGCGATGATGCCTAAATTATCGAGCACATTGTCATCATCATCCCAGATCTCCCCACCTGCGCCGCCCCAACCTTCAAGACTCGAGATTCCTGGGAGAGGTCCAATGATTTGCTCAACACGTGTGATCGAATAGGGTTGGTTGAACGTTACCGTCACATCCCCCATGAACAACTGCATGATTTGGTCCATGAATGTGGCCATGGATGCGCGCACGTTAAAGACCCCGATAAAGACAGCGCCTGCGATGGTGAGCGTGAACATGGTGAGTACCAGGCGGCCGCGCTCTCTGAAAGTGTTTCGAATGGAGAGTAATATCGGCCGGGACATCCAGCGAAACCATTTTGAAATCTGGTTTAGCCACCCTAATCCCGATGCTTGACCACCCGGTCGATCGTTGCTAATCGCTCGACGGACATTGGTCCTCGAGCCTTTTCGGACTGGAAAGTAACCGGCGCCTAGTGGAATAATGAATGCCACAAAGACCTGGAACACAATGGCGATGGGAATGATTTGGAACCCCTGTAATTCTGCGCCCATCATATAGGCGATGAACTTCGCAAAAGCGTTCCCTGCTATAACCCCAGTCGGCACGGCGATCAGCAGGGCGACCACCCCATAGGCAAAAATGAGCACCATGTACATCCCCAGGATCTGGAAACTGCGTCCGCCAATGAGCTTCATGACGCCAATTTGACGCATTTGCTGCGAGAGAAGGGCATTGAGGGTGTTGATGATGAGCGTGCTGCTCAAGATGGTGACCAGGATCCCCAGTGCCCCAAGCACGCCCAGGAGTGCCAGGATCGTTGGCCCGAAGGGATGTTCGTTCGAGACGCTAGTCTCGGAGCGATAGACATTACGCCCGTTACTTTCTATCTTTTCTTCGACTACGGCCGCGATAGTTTCAATGACCTTTTCGTCGTCACCATCTTCAATGGTGACATAGAGTCGATTGAAGTAATCGGATAATCCGAGGGATCGAAGTGTGTCCGTCGTGATGTAGGCGCCTGCATTCGAGGAGGGATCACCTCGGGTTGTCGCTTGATCGTTCACAAGGCCTACGACCTGCATGTCTAGAGAAGAGCCATCGGGAAGCTCGATGAGCAGTTCGTCACCGACCTGGTAGCCTGTGCTGGTCATAAAGCTCTCGCTGATGACTAGCTCTCGACGGTCAGCGATGTGGGTGCCTTCGACAGCGCTGAGCTTATTGATATTCATGTTCTCGAAATCTGACACGGCTATGAGATTCAGCCCCTTCCAGATTTCATCATCTCTTCTGCTCCGCACGCCTGTCATACGGCGGCCTTCCGCATCCGTCACGCCAGGAATACGTTCAATGATGCGGACGAAATCTTCATGGAAGGGGTCTGTCCGTATATCGATATTGACCGGATTTATGGCGGCGAAACTGACGTTGATGTCCTCAGAAATGATGATATAGGCGCTCATGATCATGCCGACTGCAAATACGCCGACAGCGATGGACGCCACGACAAGGAGCGTGCGCGATTTGGTCTCCCACAAATCTGATACGACTTTGCTCCATCTGGGTCTGAAAGCACTCAATTTCAATCGATCACCTAACATTCGCGCTCCTGTGACCGACGATTTTCCCCTAGTCGTGACGAAGCCACTTCATCCATTACATTCCTGGTGAGTGGAGACCCATCGACGAGTTGAAAGAATTCACCTTTAGGCAGCAAAGCCAGTTCCACAGCAGATCCTGTGCCAGCCCGAACACTTGCGATGGACCCGCCCCCCTGAGTTAACTCAACTTCGCCAAAGAACTGCCCTGGTCCAAGGCGGGCCAAACACATTTCTTCACAGTCCTTGTTTTCGAGAAGGATGTCCACTTCCCCTGCAGATACCATAAAGAAGTAATCCACAGGCTCCCCCTGTCGAAGGATAGCTTCGCTTGGAGGGTACGTCTCTCTCCTGGCTTTGTGGGTCGCAGCCAACATTTGGGGATGGCTCAGAAATGGCAATGCCCGGGCAATTGCATTGTCGACTATTTCGCCATCTGAGAGGATCACGGTTTGATCGGTACGCTTCGTAATAGCAGGATCATGAGTCACGATGATGACGGTTTTTCCCTGACCAGCAAGATGCTCGAACAAGTCAAGGATGTTGGCGGCTGAGCGTGAATCCAGGTTGCCGGTCGGTTCATCGGCAAGAAGAATGGCAGGATCAGTCGCCATGGAACGCGCGATCGCAGCGCTCTGCTGTTGACCGCTCGAAACATTGCTCGGGAGCATGTGAGCTTGTTCCTCGAGGCCAACCAGCTTAAGAAGCTCCATGGCCCGGTCTGGACGTTCTTGAAAGTCGTACACATCACAGTAATCCATCGGCAGCATCGTGTTCTCGAGTAGGCTGAGAGTAGGAAGTAGTTGGAAAAACTGGAAGACGACACCCATGTTGCGACCTCGCCATAAGGCTCGTTCGCTCTCGGTCATATCGTAGATGCGTTGATCCCCGATGATGACTTCGCCCGCTGTCGGATGGTCGATCCCTGTGATCATGTTCAAGAGGGTTGACTTCCCGCTACCTGATTTTCCGACCACGGAGATGAATTGGCCGTAATTGAGCTGGAGATCAATAGATTTCAATGCGGTGAATTTACCCGCAGCATTTTCATATACCTTGGCGACGGACTTGAGTAAGATGGCGGATTGATCGGGCGTTCCATCGATTAATGAATCTTGACCCCCGGGGAGGACTCTTCCAGATGCCCGCGTGTTGTTGGGTTCAGATTGGGCTCGGATAAATTCATCTGCATCTGTGGAATTTGATCGACCGACTGAAGCTCTTGATCTCCCATTGGCGGAAGATGTGCCGAGTTTCCCATCTACGATGTGAAGTTGGCGACCGAATCGACCCGCCAGACTTTCGTCATGGGTGACCATAATAATGGTCCTGCCTTGCTCGACTAGCTTCTCGAAAATTTGAAAGATCGTCTCGGCCGTCACGGTGTCCAGGTTTCCCGTTGGCTCATCGGCCACGATCAGCGGAGGGTCATTGACCAGCGCACGAGCAATCGCAACACGCTGTTTCTGCCCACCCGAGATGTGGGCCGGAATTTTGTAGGCGTGCTCGACGATGTCCACCAATTCTAGCAACCCAAGGGCTTTTTCCTTACTGACGACGGGATGATAGGACCCTGAGAAATCCGGGGGAAGCATGACGTTCTCAATCAGGTTCAGCGTGGGCATCAGTTCGAAGGATTGATAGACGATACCGAGGTTATCCCCTCGCCATTTCGCTAATTCGTCTTCGTCCAACGCGTGGATGGGGATCGAGGACCCGTTGGTCCTGAGAGAGCCATTGCTACCACCGTAGTAGACGATTTCACCGCTTGTGGGTTGGCTAATGCCTGAGATCATGCTAAGCAGGGTCGTTTTGCCTGCGCCCGATTTCCCCGTGATCCCTAGAAATTCTCCCTCGTTGACTTCCAAGTCAACAGACTTAAGCGCCATGAATGGTAGATCGCCGGTGTGATACTCCTTCGATAAATCGCTTATTTCAATGATAGGTTTTGAGTTGGTGGTTGATGACGGTTTCATTTTGTGTACAAGATCAAGGAATTCTGGCTTCAATAGCCAGTTGCTTAAAGAAACTGGTGAATGCTTCGACCAGTTGATCACACTCGGTCCGATCAATGCGGTTCACAATTAGGATATATCCTTCGATGTGTTCGAGAAGCTTCTGCGTCGAGGTATCATCACAGGATTTATCCCGGGCGAGAAATCCGAAAATTACGCCACCAAGCAGCAAAAGCCGCTCGCGCGTCGGGATCTTAGAGGACAGGATCTGAGGACCGTTTGCTAATAATGTCTCCCTGCCAGGGCCTGGTTTAAGCCGTAGCGTTGCTATATGCAGCACCTCAGCGCAGTAGGATAATTCCGGGTTTTCCTCCGGTGGGATCATGGCGTGCAGTTCGTTTGGATAATTATCTTCGCCGAGTTCGTCGATGGGTATGAGATCGATCACTTGTTGTTTGAGCATGCCATCTTTCAACGCCTGGGTTCCGAACCTGCTGACCATCTCTTCTCGCTGCCGAAGCGCGGATTCGCTCGGAGCAAAAAACCGCTCTGCCCGACCCGGACCGCTCTTATCGCTCGCCAGCTGAAATTTCGAAGCCACGGCGCCTTTCTCTTCCAACAGGCAGAGCATGTCATACGCGGTAAAGGGACTGACTCCCAAGCGTTCGGCGAGTTGTGAGTAATGGACGGGCCCGTTATACTCTTGATTCAAATCCACCAGATTTTCGACGAATTCTTCCTGACGGCGAGTGAGTTTCATATTAAGATTCCAAGTATCCCAAAATTTCCAAAATATTCTGGATGCAATCTTACCACCTCCGGATATTTCTATGACTTACAAGTGCCTTAGAATTCTATTAACAATGGTGATTAACCACGAAGAAAAGAGGCCTGGTGATGGAAACAAGAACCTTTGGTAAGACCGGAGAATCATTCCCAATTCTCAGCTTCGGCGGTCAGCGCATCGTGGACGAGCATAACTGTACAGAGGACGAAGCCATTGAGATTGTGAACACTGCGATTGATCGTGGGATTCGCTACTTCGACACTGCATGGTTTTATTCGAGTGGTCAGGCGGAAACACGGCTTGGCAAAGTGGTGAAACATCGCCGTGCAGAGATGTGGATTGCGACGAAGACCTGGGATACGACCAAGGACGGCGCTCGTCGGCAGTTGGAGCAGAGCCTTGAGCGGCTTCAGACTGATCACGTAAATGAGTGGCGGCTGCATAATGTATGGGATTTTGCACGTTTGAATGAGTTTACGTCCGAAGGAGGCGCATTAAGTGCTGCATTACAGGCTCGTGAAGAGGGGCTGATACAAAACATCAGCATCAGTGGGCATACGGATCCGCAAGTCCTCGTAGAAGCGCTCGATCGTTTCCCATTCGACAGCGCCTTGATCGCGCTCTCCGGTTTGGACCATTTCATTCTGAGTTTCGCAGAAGAGTTCCTCCCAGTTGCAAATACCCGCCAGGTCGCCACGATAGCGATGAAGGTGTTGGGGTTTGGAAGTCTGACGGACGATGTCTCGCGTTCCCTCCGGTATTCTTTTGGATTGCCGGTGAGTACAGTAATTGTGGGGATGGAATCGATGGAGCAGCTTGAGCAAAATCTCGAAATTGCTGAGACATTTGTGCCGATGACGGATGAAGAGAGATTGGAATACTTTCAAGACATCATCCCAAAGGTCAAACCAGAGAATATGCCCTGGAAAGCAGAAGATTGGGAAAATCCCACAGGTTGGGCGCCTCGCAACCGGGGATTGTAGATGTTCCCCAAACAAGTTCAGTGCCAAGGATCTGATGTCCAGGATCAGGGAAAACAAGGAGCCACAAAATGCAATTACAGAATGCACCGGAAGCGCCAGGGGCGATAGGTCCCTATAGTCATGCCGTGCATGTGGGCGATCTTGTCTTCTGTTCAGGCCAGACCCCAATAGATCCGGGGACAATGAAGCTTGTCGGTGATGACATCCAGGTACAAACGAAGCAAGTGTTGCTAAATCTAGAAGCTGTTCTCACGAGTCTAGGGCTCAAACTGTCGAGTGTGATTAAGACCACAGTCTTCCTGGCCTCTATGGAAGATTTTCAGGGGATGAATGCAGTCTATGCTGAAATGTTCGGCGCTCATCGACCCGCACGCACGACGGTAGCCGTCAAAGAGAACCCTCTTGGCGCGCTGGTTGAGATTGAATGTATTGCAGAAGCGCGTAGTCGTTCCCAGGAATCTTAGCCTGGAGATGGATAGACCTTTAAGGAGCATTGCAATTTGCAGGTAAAATCCCTCGGTTACCGCACGGACCTAATATTTCCAAAATTTGATGGTGAGATACTTGATCGAGGGAATTATCTGGTCATTAGAACACCCTCAAATCCAACTTTCTATTGGGGAAACTTTCTACTCTTCTCGGATCCTCCGGACCCCGGTGATGATGCGAGCTGGCGATCGATATTTTTAGAGGAGATTGGTGGCCCGCCCGATATCCGACATCAAACCTTCGGATGGGATACACCATCAGGAGAAAGTGGACATATCCAACCTTTCCTGGATGATGGATTTCAATTCAACGACCTGGTCGTCTTGACCACGAGCCAAATCCCTTCTCCGAGACAGCCGACGAGCGGCCTAGACTTCCGACCTCTTCAAAGCGAGGATGATTGGGATCAAGCGACGGAAAATCAAATTCGCTGTAGAGAGCCTGGACATGAAGAATCCCATTTTCGGGTTTTCAAGCAGGATCAAATGCTGCGTTATCGGAAGATGGAGAGGGCACAATTGGCGACATGGTACGGGGCATTTATAGGTGGTGAGCTTGTTGGTGATCTGGGTATTATTCACGATCACGAACTGGGTCGATTTCAGTCGGTAGAAACACACCCCGCACATCGGCGCCAGGGAATCGCGAGCAGTCTGATCCGTTCGGCCGCTTCACACGCCCTTGAACAATTCGGTATCCGGAGTCTGGTGATGGTCGCCGATTCAGGATCCCCAGCCGAACATCTTTACAAGTCTCTTGGGTTTGAGATGTCAGAGAGGCAGGTCGGTCTAGAATGGTGGGAAGAATCAACGTAGACGGTCTCTGCTAATTTCCCATCATGAGCGAAAGAAAACGGTTTAACACTTGATCCGGAGTGGTTGGTCCATGAAGGAATCCTATCTCGGGAACCTCTATAATCCCCAGCCTTTTCATACCTGACATTGGTTGATTCTTGGCGGTGAGATCCACCGGAAGAGCGTCCTCTAGCTTTCAACTTCGGGAGATCCAACCTGCCGCGCTTCTGCCAGCGAGCCAACCGGTGGAGAAAGCCGCCTGCAAATTATAGCCTCCCGTATCGGCATCGACATCCAGGACTTCACCTGAAAAATAAAGCCCATTGATCTTTCGAGAAGACATGGAGCGCGGATCGACCTCGCGTGTGCTCACACCCCCCGCTGTGATGATGGCCTGGCTGAATGAACGATGCCGGGTAACTTTGAACCGGAAATCTTTCAACCATTTTCGCAGGCGAAGGCGATCTTCTGAGGATATTTGATGTGCAGGTTTTTCAGCAGGTATGTTTGTCTGTTCTACACAAACAGGAATAAGCAAACGAGGCAGCAATCCACTGAGCAGCGTTTTATATTGTTGTTTTCCGTGTGCATCCAGATCTCGAAGTAAGCGGGCATTAAGCTTTTTCTCATCCAATGCAGGCTTTAAATCGATAGATATCTCGACCGTCTTCTTCGCCTCAAGGGCATCAACAACCAATTTACTGAGCGAAAGGATAATGGGACCCGAGAGACCGAAATGGGTGAAGAGCATCTCGCCGAAAGCATCATCCATTTTATTTCCATCGATGATGACGCTCACCCTTACATTTCGTAAGCTCAGGCCCTGAAGGCGAGGGGCGATGTCTCCCGATGTGACCAGAGGAACCAGCGCTGGACGGATGGGCATAATCGTGTGCCCAAGGTTTTTAGCAAGCACGTAACCATCACCCGTGGATCCAGTCCCCGGATAGGATGCGCCGCCGGTTGCCAGAATGACGCATTTAGCTTGATAACGGGTGGGTGATGTGGAGTGCTTTGCAAGCGAGGGAGCCACTCGAACGCCTGCAACGTCAGAGCCCTCAACGTGAATTCCCTCAACTTTTGTGTTGGGTATTGTGTGCACACCCTGGATGTCGACCCAATGGGTGAGTGCGTCCACGATTTCTTGTGCATCGTCTCTGACCGGAAATATTCTCCCGCCTCGTTCGACGATGGTCTCAACACCAAGTTCGTGGAAGAATGTAACTAAATCATCGGGGGAAAAAACCGAAAAGGCATGGCGCAGAAAACGACCATTCGGTTTGAAATGTTTGATGAAATCTTCGAGTGGGGCTGTATTTGTAAGGTTGCAGCGGCCCTTTCCGGTGATGCGCAATTTCCTGCCGGGTTCACTCATTTTCTCGAGCAACAGGGTGGATGCGCCACAACTCGCTGCTTGTCCGGCAGCCATCAATCCGGCGGGACCTCCCCCGATAACGATCACATCGTACGTAGTCATGTGCATACCATGACCATGATAGAAGATAGATCGTTTCTTTCCAAATACGGGGGTGCCCTTTGCTGCGCGTGAGTTGACACCATGAGATGATCCAGGTCCGCTCCGCTCAAATCGATGACATGATGAGGCCCCACGAGTATCAAGCGACGAAAGAAGTTCTTTGATTGAAAGACAAACCAATATTTCTGGAAAACTCTAATAGTCTTGTAAAACCTCATTAGCTGGTTGTTGGTCCTTGTTACGACGATTACGCTGCCATTTTGTTATAAATAGGGGATCAGGTATAGGTAAGTTCCGCTAATAACCTGCAGCATCAAGAGAGATTGAAGTTGCTCTATTTGGGGCGGAAGGTGTCCAGCTCCTGCTCCGGAAAACTTTGAAATAACCGCAAGAGGGATGATTATGATCGTTGGGATAGCAATCCAACGGTGGAATTTGCGTGACCATTTGTTAAAGAATTTTTTCATCCTATTTCTCCTTGTTCTTCGAGTTCTGCAGTTTGTATGGCTCTTTCTAGCATAGTGAGCATGGTCGTTCTTTCTTTAGGGGTGAGACCTGTGAGCAGGCGTTCGAACTTTTTGCTACGGAATTCATGCGTGCGTTGATGTAGTTCCTGACCTTTTGTGGTCAGAAAAAGCTGGACAGCGCGCCCGTCTTGTGGATCTGGCTGGCGAGTGAGGAAACCAGCGTCTGCTAATTGGCTCACAGCGATACTCACCGTAGGTTTTGACAGTCTTAGCCCGGAGGCTATCGTTTGAATGCCGCATCCTGGGTTTGATGCTGAGAATGTAATGAAAGATAATTGTGAGGGTGAGACGTTCGCTTCCTTTGGTGGGGCACTTTGTGAGCCCAACTGACGAAGTCTGTCCATCAGAAGTAGAAATCGTTCTGCTGATTGTCCGAGATTGTTTGCCATGAGCCTTAATCCTGACTGATAACAATGCGGGTCAGATTTTGCCAATTGTGGGGGATCTAATAGAGAAATCTAGATCGCCTCGTCTTCACCTTTGACGGCCTTTTCCAAGATGCTCAAGAACTCGTCCAGGGGCACATGATGGATCCGTGCGGCTGTCTTGACAGTAAGCGCCTTGCCCAAGAATCTGCGTAATGAATATTGTCCAACGCGCTGGACGCCAAATATTTCCATGACATCGGCAATATCGCCGTACTCATTGAGGATTTCTGAGACTCGAGTGTCTTCTGTAATTTCCACTGTATGCTCCTGAAATGATTTAGTTAGTTAGATAAACTAACCAAAATGCTAAACTTATTAATAGTCAAGTTATTTAAAAAAATAACAGTTTTTGATAAAAAAGGTAGAAGGTGACGGACAGTCTTCGAAGGAGATGTCGTTATAACGTCCTTTATCGAAAGTGGTTGGGCGTGAGCGATCAATGAAGCAGGTTTCATTATATGGAACGAACCCAACACGGTTGGCCGTGCAATATGCAATATAAATATAACTACTATGATTTTGCATTTATCGATCAGATCGAACACGACGAGGTCCTCTTAGAACTTGATGGGGCTTTCAGTGTAAAATACATCTCGTATGCGACACAGACCCCTTGAACACTTTGTTTTTCTCTCCATTTTCGCTGCTATAACGACCATGCTTTTAAAGACAGGAGCGTTCTTCCTTACCGGATCCATCGGATTACTCTCAGACGCCCTCGAATCAGGCATCAACCTTGTGGCCGCATTTTCGGCCCTTATCGCTATACGCATCGGTGCACGACCTCCAGACGAGACGCACGCGTACGGTCACCAGAAAGCAGAATACCTCTCGAGTGGGCTCGAGGGAGGATTGATCTTTATGGCTGCGGTCTCCATCAGTATCGCCGCTGTTCAGCGCCTGCTCAACCCGCTACCCATCGAACGGATCAATGTGGGGTTACTTATATCAATTGCGGCGTCAGTAATAAACCTCCTTGTGGCCGTAATTCTCATCCGCGTTGGCAAGGAGAGGCGATCGATCGCCTTAGAGGCAGATGGCCACCATCTCATGTCCGATGTGTGGACATCGGGTGGAATTCTCGTCGGTATGGTGGTTGTCGCCATCTCGGGCGCGTACTGGCTCGATCCCATCATCGGCCTCCTGGCAGCGGTATTCATTTCCTGGACAGCGTTCAAGCTCTTGAGGCGGTCAGCGCTGGGTCTGATAGACACGGCGTTGCCAGAAGGACAGGTCAAAGCGATAAAGGGGGTATTGGAAAGTTACTGCCATGACGGCGTGGAATACCATGCGCTGCGCACACGTCGGGCAGGCTCTAGAGATTTTGTCTCCATGCAAATCCTAGTACCGGGAGATTGGACTATCCAGGAAGGACATAATTTACTGGAGGATGTTGAACGCGATATTCGCGCCGCCTTACCGCATACGACCGTCTTTACGCATGTCGAACCATTAGAGGACCCTCGCTCATGGATCGATCAAGGGCTAGATCGGACCGACTGATTATCTATGTCTCACACAGCTTGACCCTCCTTGTCGACAAGCAGACCTGTGGTGAAGTCACGACAAGACAGCACATTCGTTATCACGCGGAGTATGGTGTCTGGGAGATATTCGCTTAAATTAGGCGAGGGACCTAGGTCGGGGTATCCGCACCGTTGAATATTTCTGTAAGCCGACAGACGAATCCATGGTTGGAACTCTCGGTAAATTACTCGCCCTGCTTTCCATAAAAAGATATCTTCCCCAAAGAGACCGTTCTATTGTCCCCGTATACCAAACAGCCTAATGTAATGTCACGACCATTATCTTGCATCATTTCTGACTCCCGATTGTGCAGCCTGAACGGGTTGGAGATATAATCCACCTGGGCAAAGTAAATCATTCTGTTGTGGAGGAAAGCGAATGTACGAGAAGAGCATTGAATTCCTGAACAAAGCCGTTGGCGAAGAGTTGGCGGCGGTGCATCAATATATGTATTTCCACTTCCATTGTGAGGATCAGAGCTATGATCTCCTCGCAGGATTATTCATCCGGACAGCGATCGAGGAAATGGGGCATATCGAACGATGCGCCGAGAGGATTCTCTTCCTTAACGGCGAAGTGGAAATGGTGGCTTCCATGGAAGTTTCGAAAATCCACGACGTGAGAGAGATGCTTGAGATGGGCCGGAAAATGGAAGAGGATAGCGTAAAACAATACAACATCTGGGCGAATGAGTGCTCCGCGAACGCTGACGCGGCGTCTCGAAAGGTGTTCGAGGATCTCGTAGCAGATGAGGAAAGACACTTCGATCAATATGACACCGAAATGGAAAATATCGATAAATTCGGTGAACGATACCTCGTACTGCAATCAATCGAACGAAGTAAAGCTATGTCTGCCGGAGTAGAAGAGTAATTCCCATCCCACATATTGAGATAAACCCAGCCTTGGTACACTTAGTGAAAATGAGGTAATTCGATGGTTTCAAATGATCTAAATGGTAACTGTATTAATTGTGACCGGAATGATAGTGAAATACCCATCCTGCAATTGAGCTTTCATGGAGAGGAACTCTTGATTTGCTCGTCCTGTTTCCCGATTTTGATTCATAAGCCTGAGCAGCTGGCAGGTCGACTCGAGAGCGCTGAAGATATTCAACCGGGCTTACACGCCCACGATTGATCTGCATAGACCAATCATGAAAACAGCGGGATAGAAATTCAGCTGGCATGGTCCTTGAGTGTGAAAGTCACGCGTAGTCGAGGGAACAAACCACGGTTGTCCCATACGGGGAGGTAACATGCTCAATCGACCCTCACCCCAACCCCTCTCCCTGAAAAAGGGAGAGAGGCTTTTAAATGGGGTTGCATTGACAAAATAGATTTTTAGCCAATCTTATCTCACATGGTCTTGGACTCGTCAGAAAGGAAGGGTCGATTTGAATGTAGAATTATTTGGGAATTGCCACTATTCTGATGAGAGAATCTCTGGTGAGGCTTTCGAACGGGCTCAATTAGTTGCAGCCGAATTCCATAACTGTAGTTTCGTGGATTGCACTTTCCATGAATGTGTCTTTCTTGACTGTAAGTTCATGGATTGCACATTCTCGGGGTGTGATTTGAGCCTGACGCAAGTCCCGAAGTCCAAATTTACTTCGGCATATTTCGAGAAGACAAAGTTCATCGGCGTGGATTGGACGCGTGCAGATTGGTCCAGAGGCAATCTTGGAAAACCACTCAGTTTTTCGGAATGTGTCTTGGACTACTGCACATTCTTAGGCCAAAGCCTACGTGGGTTTGCTTGTAGGGACAGTTTGGCCAGGGAAGTTGATTTTCGAGAGGCGGATCTCTCTGATGCTGACTTCTCGGGGACAGATCTCAGCGGGAGCATCTTCATCAACACCATCCTTGATGGAGCGGATTTCAGACGTGCTTCAGATTACAACATCTCACCTACGGAGAATTCCATTTCTAAGGCGGTCTTTTCCCTCCCGGAAGCCATGTCATTGCTATACAGTATGGATATCCGGCTTGAAGATTGATCGGATTGGGATTTGATTACCAATTGTGTGAATCTTTTCATTTCGAAATAGGGACAGGACGAATATCTTTTCTATCCCTGACATTACATCGTGTTGATTCATCCGACAGGATTGGATGGGGCGGGGAGGAAATGGAGTGTGGTTCTGAGATATCATCTTAACGGCATGAGGTCCTGAGGCATAGAATGATCACGCTGACCAACCGGCAGGCACGCCGCTTTCTGTTATTTCACCAGGGTTTGTGGCCGCCGTATCGCCTCCAGGGAAAAAGCGGCATTCTTGCGTACATCGAGCGTGTGGGTTGTATCCAATTTGATCCTTTGAATATCGTTGGGCGCAATCCGGAATTGGTTCTGCAGTCACGCATCGAGGACTTCAACCCTTCCATGTTGGAGGGACTTCTTTATGAAGACCGGCAGCTCCTCGAAGGTTGGGACAAGATGATGTCCATTTACGGGGTCACAGATTGGCCTTACTTCAACAGACGAAGAACAGCTGCCCGAGAGCGCTTTTCTGCACATCCTATCAAGGAGATACTTCCCCGGGTGAGAACGACGCTTATGCGTCAAGGTCCGATCTCCTCCCTCGATCTCGATATCCACGAGGTTGTGGACTGGTCCTGGGCGCCGACTCGGATGGCAAGGGCCGCGCTAGAAAGTATGTATTGGTGGGGGGAGCTGGTCATCCATCACCGCATCAACACCCGTAAAGTATACGACTTCTCTCGCAACCACCTGCAGGGAGAACTTCTCGAAGCAGAAGACCCCAATATGACCGAAGAGGCGTATCAGGATTGGTACGTCCTTCGGCGCATCGGGAGCGTGGGACTGTTATGGGGCAAATCTGGAGATGCCTGGTTGGGGATGCCCGGTATAAAAAGTAAGGAAAGGAATCGTGTAATTTCACGCCTGGTACAAGAGGGTCGATTGCTAGAAGTTCAGGTGACCGGCATATCTCAACCGCTCTACATGAGATCCGATGACAAGGGTGAACTCGAGACATTTTTAAATTCAAGTTCCCCGTCTTTGCGCGCAACTTTCCTCGCGCCTCTGGACAACCTGATTTGGGATCGACGGCTTGTGGAAACCCTGTTTGGGTTTGTCTACCGATGGGAAGTTTACAAACCAAAAGAAGAGCGGGAGTATGGCTATTATGTCCTCCCCGTTATTTACGGCGATCGCTTTGTTGCGAGGTTCGAGCCAGGGAGAGACAAACAAAGCGGGGACATAATCGTTAAAAATTGGTGGTGGGAACCAGGAGTCAAAGTATCCAGCAGGATGCGTTCGGCGATAAAAACCTGTTTCAGGCGGTTCAGTCAATACCTTGGCGCAGACCATATCCGCTATGATGGCAACAGAGTTGACAATTTCAATTTGAAATTTCTGGACCACTAAATATGAGCTTAATGCACATCCATGGAGATGGAATTAACGGATGGAGACCATGGTCATCCTGATTATGGGAGTTGCGGGATCGGGAAAAACCACAATCGGCTCACGGCTTGCTGCTGAACTAGGTTGGGAGTTCATCGATGCTGATGATTTTCATAATACACAGAATGTTGAGAAAATGGCTGCTGGTATCCCACTCACTGAGAGCGACAGGGCGCCCTGGTTGGAAGAGTTGAATACGAAGCTTACAGCAGAGGACTCATTCGATGTGAACGTCATCATCGCATGTTCCGCACTCACGCAGTCATCCAGAAACGCACTGCTGAAAGACATCAAACACATATGTATCGTGGATTTACAGGGGAACTATAAATTAATCGAAGCAAGGCTCAACAACAGAGCGGGTCACTTTTTCAACGAGAAATTGCTCATGAGTCAATTTGAAGCTTATGAAAAGCCAGAAGAAGGGGTTACTGTCTCAATTCAAGGATCCCCTGAAGAAACAATTGCGGCGATCTTGGCCGCACTTGATCTGAGTTAGTAAACGATGTCTAAAAGAAAGGATGAGGCCACAAGCTAGAAATTGCAGAAATTCATCACTGAGAGCCCAGAATTGGGCTCGGATCATTTGGCCCGAGTGGAGGGATTGTTCAAGTTAGTGTCATTTGTTGTCTGTCTTATAAGGAGAGATCACTATGTATGAGGTTGAGAATGATACCCATGAAATAATTCTGCAAAACCTTGCTTTAGCATCTAGGTTGGAGGGTGAGGGGCAGTATAACAATGCGAAACTGATACGCGCGGGCGTGGAATCGGTTTTGCGTAAGGGAGCATATCAGCGGGATATTCCGCCCGAACATATCCGACTCGTGAGAGAACTCGAGCAGGCTGCCACGTTTTTCTCCGATTATGGGCTAGGCGATGATCTCGCCGATGCTCTCAAGCAGGGCTCCAGCGCACTTGCCGATGGACGTTTACCGCAAATCATTGACACGCCGAATCCATTTGTTTGTCGGACATGTGGGTATCTTGCGCTAAACGAACCCCCATCAAGATGTCCCGACTGTGGTTCATGGTCAACGACGTACAAGCTTTTCCCACCTGTTTATTGGCTCACAGAGTTAGAACCAAAGTCAGCCTTGGAACGCATGCGGAAGACCGCAGTAGAAATCGAAGAGATGCTCGTAGGTTTGACTGAAGAACAGTGTGGTTTCAAGGTTACAGAGCATGAGTGGTCCATTTATCAACTAATTACACATATTCGAGATGCTCAGGGAGTCCTTAGCTCACGTTTGACGTTGTTGTTGGAACAAGACAATCCGTCACTGGAATCTAAGGCAGTGTTCGAATGGGCATCCAAAACGGAAGATGAATCTCCGACGTCGGGGGAGGTTTTTGAAAGCTATAAAAAATCCCGGTACGATTCAATTTCCACACTTGAAAGAATCCCTCTAGCTGATTGGTGGCGGACGGGGCGGCATGAGGAATTCGATCAGGTCACTATATTGCAGCAGGTCAGCTACTTCACGGTGCATGAGCTCACACATCTCCCTGCTATTTCTTGTCTTCGCAGCCAGGTCTTATCAGGATGAGACCCTAAATGACGAGAGCGATTATGCGGGTTCATCGAGGAGGAAGGTTATGAGGTCCACATTGATAATAGGTGCGCTCATTGCGCTGGCGACTGGTGTTGCTATTGGAGTTCAATCGACCATAAGCAGTCGGGTAGGGAGTTTGATTGGGGGTGTCCGGACGGGATTGTTGACCAACCTTGTCGGGGGCGTCATCGCCGGTGCGATCGTGTTAATCCTTGTGTTTATCCAGGGACGCAGTTCATGGCAGTTATCTTCTCCGGCTGTCATCATGTTGGTTGTCTCCGGGTCATTGGGAATTTTTATAATCACTGGCGTCTCGTTTTCGCTTCAACGAACGGGTGTGGCAGCTGGATTAGCGACGATCATCCTTGGGCAGTTGCTGATATCGGGGATCGTGGATGCGCGCGGCATAGGAGGAGTCGAACCCATTCCGCTTACGTTCCAACGAGTGGTTGGGTTTGCCGCAATGATCCTCGCTGTGTACTTGCTTATGCCGAAGGAGTAGGTTGCCTGATAGCTGTGTTGATGAAGGAAGTATTAGGCGAGGACTATCACGCGTACCGTATGTAAACGTCATCCTGTCGAAACCCCGTAACCTATAGAATTCCTTTCTCGTGTTCTCCAGTGCACAAGGAACTATATTCAAGGACCATATGGACTGGGAGATTTGGCAGAGCGTATTGATCGTGCGACAATGAAATTTTACTGATGGTGTACTCCGCTCGAATTCGTTTTTGCCTGAGGAGGTTAAGATGAGTGACGGGAAAGTAATTGTAATCACCGATAGCTCAGCATACATACCTGTGGACGCGAGTGAGGGTTTGAATATCGAAGTCATCCCTTTATGGCTTATCTGGGGCGATGAATGTTTTCGAGATGGTGTGGACATATTCCCCTCGAAATTCTATAAGCGTCTGGAAAAATCCAAGACTTCGCCATCTACATCACAACCATCTAGTAAGGAATTTGAGCTTCTATTTCAGGAGCTCGCCATGCGTACAGACGCGATCGTGAACGTCCTTGTCTCATCGAAAATCAGTGGGACTATTGCGAGTGCACAGGCGGCAATTCCAATGATTCCGGAAGCGCGGATTGGGATCGTCGACTCCCTATCAAGTTCGATGGGACTGGGTTTCGCTGTTCTAGCCGCGGCACGTGCAGCTGCTGCAGGCAATTCCTTCGAGGATGTCGTTAAGGCTGCGGAAGTTATGTGTGAAAAGGTTCACCTCCTATTCGTCGTGGATACGCTTGAGTACCTCCATCGTGGTGGACGCATAAGCGGCGGCAAGCGTCTTCTAGGAACAGTCCTGAATATAAAGCCGATCCTTCATTTCGAAGAAGGTGAAATCAGACCTCTTTCACAAGCGAGAACGAAGAAGAAAGCACTCGACTTGATGCTTGATATCGCCAGTGAAAGACTCGAAGGTAAAAATATGGCTGAAGCCGCGATCGTAGAAATCAACACGCCTGAGGAAGCAGAAGAGGTAGAGCTTCAGGTTAGGTCACGCTTTGGGACCTCGCGGGTATATCGTGCAGAGGTGAGCCCTGTGGTGGGCACACACGTAGGTCCAGGCGCAGTAGGCCTTGCATTTTACGCTGAATGAGATTTCCCAAGTCATCGATTTGTCGTGGCAATGTTCTCTCGAGGCGGGTGTATGAACATGATGTTTGTGAGTAATTTTCCAATTTACTATGAGGATGAGGAGAAGGAAGCTGCACGGATCATCGCGGATGCGTTTGACCGGAGCATCACACTAATCGATGGGTTGTGGGGGTTAGCCATCCCACGAGATTCTCGGTTGTATGTCATGACTTCATGGGTCAGATTCCTTTTTCACTCAGCGCCCTGGGGGTGGAAACTCTTGCTGGGTCTCACACTCCCGTTGTGGAGCATCCGTGTAAGGCGAGTCTGGGAAGTTGCTGGCGGATGGGCACAGCGTTACGGAAAGCGAATCGCTATTGGTATAAAACCACCGAGGCTGCTTTCGAGAGCCGATACCAGCATCGGCAGTAGGATCTTTCATCAGGAAGATGATATTGAGATGAAGGTCCAGTCCATCACCTGTCACGAGGTCGTTCATGCCGCCACTGGGCATTTGAAACTGCCGGCATGGTTGAACGAAGGCATTGCCATGGTGACCGTGGATCGGTTTGTTGGCCATCCAACAGTAAAGCGAGAGACGCTTGCGATGTTGGAATCTTTCGGCGAAGGGAAAGAACCGGACAGTTATCGCAAGGTGAGAAGTAAGGATGAAGATCAATTGGTCTACTTATACGTACGGGGGTATTGGATCACTCGAATGCTGGGGGAATCTCAAGCTGAAGGATTGCTAGATTTGCTATCTGCTGGATACAGCTCTGACGAAATTTCGGTACAGATTGCGTATCTGTTGGATATCCAACCGGATGAACTGTGGTCCGAGATCGATAATAGGGTGCTTGCAATATTTCAGTCTGATAATTATCCGGTGGATCAATTGTAGTGGCCGCACGCAATGAGTTTTTACGTTTCCAGATGCAAATGCGCACATTCTGATCATGGATCGTGTTGTTGTCATCGGAACCAGTTGCTCGGGAAAGTCGACATTTGCGCATCGGTTAGCCGAGATCATTGATGCTCCCTGGTATGAGTTAGATCGATTGCACTGGCTGCCTGGTTGGGAACCTCGTCCGCTCGATGAGTTCCGTCGTCTGGTGGCTGAGAAGGTCTCTCGGGATCGCTGGGTGATCGATGGCAACTATGGCGGCAAGGTGGAACATCGTCTGGCCCAGGGCATCACATATCCCCTGGCTCAACTATTCCTTTCCGATTATCTTTTCTCGTGCGTTGAGACGTACGATGAAGAGGTTATGGACAAAAGAGATATTGTTTTCTGGCAACCAGGAATCCTGGCGGACGCAGTTCTTCAAACGCGATTCCATCCTCCTCTGGGTCATCACGAGCTTTGGCAGGCGCCGGAGAGAGTATCCAGAAATATTGAAAATACCGGCGTACGCGCATCGTAAAGTGTTCGACTTCCGTCACCCTGCAGAGGCGGAAGAGTTTTTAGACCTGATGAAAAACAACATCAGGGTCCACACCACTTAATCCGATTATTCCTCGCATCATCAGAGCCCTGAGTCGGGAATAATTCCATTCCAAAAGATGTTTTCCTCCTTGTGAGTCTGTCGAAATATGTTTGGATCGTTAAGTCATCAGAAAGTATTTGCCCAAAGAACGGGATATTGAGAATCGGGCTGCGAGGTTGAATTCCATTCAAGAACACAGATCGGTTTGGACCAAGAACGGATCGGGTGCGTACTATCGTTTGCAAATAAGAGATTATGGATTTGTTAATGACTGAGTCTGTCTAGGTGCTTGATTTCTCATACTGTGAGCGTATTGGTCTCATGATTCCTGCAACTATGGGGCCAACCACGAGAAGTGTGGTGAGAATGACGATGAGGGGGAGTAGGGGCGATGGCTTACCAGCGTTCTCGAGCCATGTGTCCCATGCGGATACGGCGATGAAGATGACAAACATATTCAAAACAGCGACGCCAAAGATAACCAAAACTCTTGTAGGATCCGATCCTTTGAAATAGAGATAGATGAGAACAGCAATAAGGAGGCCCAGGGGAAGAGCGAATATCGCAACGTCATAACGATTGAAAGGTGCTGCTACAACGGCTTGCCACAATGACAACGCAAATGTGAATGAAAGTGCGATACTGAACATCCCCGCTCTCTGCCACCCCCGCCAGGCCGAGGAGAATAGGAATATTAGGCCTATCAACATGAAGAATAATGCCAGAGCTATTCCAGCACCATCCGAGATGAACAGCTTTCCATCATCGCTCAATTCCCCAAGGACGGTTTGTATGAAGAGCACAGTTCCCATGAAGGCAGTTCCCACCCACGTGTAGCCCCAATCAGGGATTCGGCGGAAGAGCGCATATGTGGCGCCGCAACCAATCAGAAAACCAGAGGCGAGCAGTATGGCTATGCTCAACATCAGTCTCCATTGGGGTAGGGTGTACCATGGTTCATGTGTGATCAGTGAAGCGGTTGTGATACCCAGACTGAGTATGATGGGTGGCAGCGATGCGATGATCATCTCTCGTCGATCTAAATCGAAGGTTCTATCTTGGTTTCGGGTGTGGCCCATCTTATATGGCTCCTTCTGGAGATAGAACGAAGTATCCGTTATTTGGCTCAGTCGGTAATGTGCTTTCTCAAGGATCACAGACCTGTGCTCTCCCATAACCAAAGCCGGGAGATCCCGAAGCTCACGATAATAAAAATCGAAGGGGAAACTGTGCCTCTGGTGAGCGTGAGTTGAGCCCATCATGAACACGTGAATCATTTCGTTTTCAAACGTCTGTCGAAATATTTTTGGCGTCAGATGTAGGAGAGTCCGATAAATCCATACTGCCATGGATTGGACCCGATTCATGATCGAGCTCCCGAAGTTCGCAGTCTTGCAAGTTGGACCAACGAACTTAGTCGCTTGACTTCAGCATCCAGTACATTTCGACCCAGATTAGTGAGCGCATAGGATTTCCGAGGACGGGTGTGAGCTGCAGTACTTCCTTGATCTGACATTTCCTCGATGCGTTCTATCCAGGCCTTTTCTAGGAGCCGTTTTAATACTCCATACAGGGTACCCGTACTCAATTTGAGTCTTTGGTCGCTGATTCTTTCCACATCCTTCATGATGGCATAGCCATGCTGAGGACCCGGAGAAAGGCAGAGCATGATGAAGAAGGTGGATTCGGTCAGAGGCAGATTTTCGAAAATGGTGGGATCTTTGGTCATGCAACCCTCTTATATGGCGGAGAACGACATGTCATTACACGACATATAATATCTTGTTCTGTCATGCTTGTCAACTAGGGTAATCGGCTGTGTGGTGAGCATCATGACATGACGTTTCTCATTGTTCAACAGTGGTTTGATTTACCTACGTCCATAAGCAGTTTCGAGTTTAATTAGTAATCACCTATACTCGGTTTAAGATGTCGTAAGGATCTTTGATCACGCTTGCTATGGAAGGTCAAGATTGTTTGAGGGAAATCTGCATCCAAGCGGAATTATGCATTCTCCCAAACGCGTGGTACACGGTTAAAGCCAGAGGCGGTTCAGCTGGCTGTCGACAAATATCTCGAGGTATGAATATAATTTGCCCATCGTGCTGATGAGGATGAAATAGGTTCTTATCTGTCGAGATAATGCACGTTAATGGGGAAAGGGGTGAGAAGATGCGCAGGATCGAGGGAGTTCTCCCGGATGAATTGAAGGCCCACGCTAATGACAATCCGGTCGATATTGGCGTTCCATATCCTGTTTCCACATATCGAAAGCTCGTTGAACAAATTGCAAAACTTTCCTTCCTTAACAAAGATCAACTTTTATTTTTCCGTGGTCAAGGGATCGATCATCGAAACAAAGCGGGCGCAACCACGCAATATCCTTCCATATATCGAGGGGAATATTTATCGAGCTGGGAGATTAAGTACCGATTCGATATCCTGGAGGCGGCTTCTGGCTGGCTAAAAAAACTGTTCGCGAGGGAACATGTCGAGGGTTGTCGGGAATTATCTCGCAAGCGATACATTCAGTGGAGCATCCTCCAGCATTATGAAGTCTGTCGAACGCCTCTTCTGGATCTTACTCATTCCCTGCGTGTGGCTTGTTCATTTGCCCAACTATTTTCGGAGACCGCCGAAGCCTATGTCTACGTTCTTGGCATGCCATACTTGACCAACCGCATCTCTATCAATTCAGAACATGATCTTGTAAATATCAGGCTGCTCAGCATCTGTCCTCCCGATGCCCTGCGTCCATATTTTCAAGAGGGCTATCTAGCAGGGACTACGGATATAAACTATGTGTATGAAAACAAAAAAGAGCTGGATTTTCGAAATCGATTGATCGCCAAATTCGTCATCCCAAGATCTCAGAAGTTTTGGGGAGAAGGATTCGACAGTATTCCCTGGCGTGTACTATTTCCGAGAGGAGATCGAGTCGGGAAACTTTGCCACGAAATTCAGGAGCTGGTGCGGAACTTCCAGGGGAATGACTCAATCACCCAATTCGTCAGGGAATGGGCGAGCCTGGAAGATCTACTCATCAAACGTGCTGCAAGAGGATCCAGCATGTCCCTACAGACGATTGAAGCAATTGATATCCTGGCGCAGGAGGGGGAGATCGATGAGATGCGTCAGAATGAGCTGCACAAACTGCGCCGGTTTCGTAACAGATTGATACGAGAATTAAATACCTTTGATTTTGATTTGGCTGGGTACCAGGAGCGTGCTCGTGAGGCCAAAATGGGTTTAATGAAAGAACTATCAGAATAACGGTTCAATTGATTAATCTTGAGTGATAGAGATACGCTCGGCTTCGACATGGATATTGCTTGCGACAGCCGACAATCTTTCAGTGCTGATCTTTAATCCTTACCGAGAGAGGCTCCTTGTTCGTTCACTGGAGGGAAGTGAGCCCTCCACATTGAATTGGGAGAACACATCTAG
>JBGUDT010000036.1:0-25980 GCA_041821665.1 Anaerolineales bacterium | reverse complement strand
GAGAATATCTTGCCAGACAAGGTATACACTCCATCATCCCTGATCCGAAAATTACCTTCATTCGATCCAATGCAGCGAATCACCTTCTTAAAATGATTTGCGATTTCCGCCAGCATGCGCGCAAGACTATTCGAAAGCTCTTTCCAGATCCTGAGGCATCACTTCTTGAGGGGATCCTCATCGGCATCGAGAGCGGAATTTCTCCCGAGGTACGAGAAACCTTCAACCGCACCGGGACCACTCACATCATCGCCATCTCTGGCTTTAACGTCACCATACTCGCAGCTGTATTTATGGCAGGTTTCGGTCGTTGGTTCGGAGTAAGGATCGGGGCTGTTTGTGCTAGCATAGCCATACTGCTCTACACCATCCTTGTGGGTGCCGATGCCACAGTCGTTCGCGCGGCCATCATGGCAGGACTCGTCATCTATGCAATGAGGATTGGTCGCCAAACCGATGGCCTCGCTTCACTGTCGGCAGCAGTTTTCTTGATGACAATTGTGAATCCCAACATACTCTGGGATGTCGGCTTCCAATTATCCTTCGCGGCAACCTTAGGCCTCGTTGTGTACGCGTCTCCACTCCATGACGGTTTCGTCCGGATATCCAGCCGTTGGTTCCCGCAGGATCGTGTGAAGGATTATTCCCAGGCAATAGCTGAGATCTTCCTTTATACCATCGCCGCTCAACTGACAACACTACCTCTCATGATGTACTATTTCCGGCGCTTTTCCCTTATTTCCATAATCGCCAACCCATTGATCCTCCCGGTACAGCCGCTGCTGATGATTCTTGGAGGCATCGCCACCCTAACTGGAATGCTTTGGATTCCACTTGCTCGCCCTATTGCAGCACTCGCCTGGCCTTTTCCTGCCTTCACGATTCACGCGGTAGCTGTGCTCTCTAATTGGCCATATGCATCTGTCGGGATTGGTCATATTGGCTTTGGGACCGTTTTTGTGTTCTATGCGGCGCTTGGGCTGCTGACATGGATATTGCTCACCCCTCCAGGCAAGCATAATTTCGCGGCAATAGCTCATAGGATTAGGTCTCATATTCGCATACCTACCATAGCCGTTCTGGTCGTGCTTATGATTATGACCGGATTGACATGGGCTGAAGTGATGCGGCAGCCTGACGGGATGCTGCATATAACGATCCTCGATGTGGGGCAGGGCGAAGCTATTCTCATACAAACCCCCCATGCGCAGAATGTGCTCATCAATGGCGGCCCAAGTTCAATCAGATTGTCAGATGCACTCGGAAGGCAGCTCTCGGTTTCCAACCGCAGCGTGGATGTGCTTCTGCTTACCCATGATGACCCTGAACATATAGGTGCACTCCAGGGTATCGCAGATCAATATACATTTGACTTAACCCTTGTGAGTGGCGAGTTTCAGGGGACGACCTACAGAAAACTTGCGGAAAAATTGCAGAATCCGGACACAGCGCTCGTACAGGTCGAAGCTGGACACAGGCTTTCCTTTGGTGAAGATGCATCTCTTGAAGTCCTAGCAACGGGCGATCGAGGTGCGGTCATTCTGGTTCGATACGGGCGGGCGCGCATCGTCCTTGCTTCCGGTGCTGGTCCCGACTTGATCTCAGCCCTCGCCGGGGATGAAAGAATAAAGAAAGTCAACGCTGTGCTGCTATCCGACGGAGGTAATCCGGCTGCGAATCCCCCACAATGGCTCTCTGACCTCGATCCGGACCTGGTGCTCCTCTCTACAAACACGGAACAGCTTCCTTCTGCAGACCTACTTCGTCAGCTTATGGGTCGGACCATGCTGCGCACAGATATTCATGGTTCGATTGAATTGGTCACGGATGGAGGACGACTCTGGGTGCAGGTTGAACGGAATCCTGCAGATTCCCCTGAAGTTATCGAACAGGAAAGAGCCCAAACCTACGAGTGAGGACTTTTGGACAGCTGCTGGGCGTGGAAGAATACTTCAATAGTTTTTGATGGCACAACCTATGCTGGTGTCAAGTGAATATTTTTAGAAAAAACCAGAATACCATGTAGCTTGCTGTATTGATGAATGACAAGCGGGGGATGGAAGAGGGGACTCTCATTAAGGCATTTTCCTTGGAAGATGCCCCGCAGCTCACTGTGGGGTTCTTCACCTTCGCCAAGGGATAGGAAAAACGGAACAGGTTTTCCGGAAGACTATGTGATTGATCTAGCTGACGGGAACGGGCACGTACTCACGCAGTGCCCCTTTCAACATATCTGTCGTAAAGGGTTTCGGTAGGAAGCTGTTTGCCCCCGCGCCGATAGCAGCCATACGATCCGCCGGTTGTGTTTTCGCACTGATTGCAATTATGGGGATCTTAGACCACTTGTCCATTAAGCGCAGGCGACCGATGAGCGTGAGACCGTCGATCTCCGGCATCATGATGTCCATGAGTATTAAATCAGGGACGGAATTCTTCAATCGAAACAGGGCATCGCCTGCATCGTTGGCGACATGTACGTCACAACCATAACTCTTGAGCAAATCAGAGATGACCGTGCAATATTGTTTCTCGTCATCCACAATCAAAATATTGGGACGGACCAATGCGTTCCTCCTTCTGCTGCAATGAAAACTTCATGAGTAAATAATCTGTCACCACAAGAATAAAATCATTAATCCGAGAGTCCTTGCATCCGCATCATGGGATCCATCTAGGTATCCATATTTTTCACGACAAACGAGGCGATGAGTATGCTATTGGAGATTGAATGCGCATGAGAGATAATTTGCCAATCCCCTTCTCCAAGAGCGTCGATCCTTGGTCCAAGTCGCGACTCAATCTTTGCAAGCGCTTCCGTGACTCCTGGTATCTGTTCGCTCATCGTATCCACGACCCCAGGCAGCTTAAGCCGTCTCGACAGTACGATGATGCGATATCCCGGAAGCCTTCCTGCCATAACCCTACCCTTTCACGCCAAACTCATCATGAGGTTGCCTTAATCGTCCAGATCAGGCTCAAGCTCGATCGTCCCTTCAAGCAAGACGATAGCTAAGTGCGTGCGACATCCTAATTCTAGGCTTATTCAGCCGCAAACCAGCTTGCAATCAACTTGCACCTTCAAGAGTGTGCTCATGAGGCGGACCACAAGGGGATGAACACCCTTGTCTGTCCGCCCCATGCAGCGAGGCAATCCACCTCCTGCAAGGACTATGCCAAACCAGGTTAATAACCACTCATCCAATCGAGAGATGACGCATTGACGCCGAAAAACGCACCGCTATTCATTCGAGCCATAAATTCATGCTCACTTGAAATCTTAATGAGCACGGCTGGGATCGATACAGTTATTAAGAGTGTCCGCATCCCGTGGCTATCTCCCTCCAGCGGTGTTATTAGGAATGCACCAGTGCGAGGTGGGAGATATATTCCTTTTGTCAGGACGTGATCATCCCGTGCTCCGCCGTCCCTCCGCTGCGCGCGAGTGGGCGCCTCGATCTTCATTAGATATTAGCTCTTAGAAGGTGTACTAAACTGGATGCGTACCCTTGGTCCGACAGCAAGGAGGAGTGTATGAAGAAAAAACTTCGAGGATTGAAGAGACTAGCCATCCAGCTAGACTTCAATCACTACCGGGTAGCCGTACCCATCCGTGGCATCTCGGGAAGCAAATTGAGTGTGATCGATATCTGGCCGGAGGACGCGGATAGCACACTTCTCTTCATTCATGGATACGCCGGCGTCGCGGAAACCTGGGAATACCAACTAAATTACTTCATGCGTAAAAACCGTGTCGTTGCACCGGACTTGAGAGGCCACGGGCAGAGCGATGCCCCTATGACGCAGTACCTGATGTCAGAACTTGTCGAAGACATAGAAGCCATTACCGAAACTCTCGACTTCCCAGAAAAATTTGTGTTGGTAGGACATTCATTCGGCGGATCAATCTGTATCGAATACGCGGTTAAACACCCGGAAAGATTGGAACGCCTCATTTTGCTTGCAACCGCCGGAGAGTACCCGCTGCCGAGAGCCACATCGTTGCTCAGCCACGTTCCAACAGCTGCGTTCCGACCATGGTGGAAGTATCGACCTCGATGGAATGCCGAAATTCATGTCATGAAACGAATGATGCTGAACAACATGCGCAATTGGAAGGGTTGGGACAAAGTGCCCCGCATCCAAACTCCCACACTCGTGATCACGGGCGAGCGAGATCGTTATTTCCCCCGTCACGTGTTCGAGAGGGTTGCCAATGAGATCCCCGGCGCGGATGTTATTGATGTTGGAGCATCCAAACATAAAGTTCAGCTCGAGCGTTACGATGCCGTCAACCGCGCAATCGAGCGATTTATCGACGTCGGTAAAAATGGACATCGAGCTTCCTGGAGGGAAACCTCTTCATTGAACGGAGACGGCGGCGACCGACCCTGGCTCCGGAGCTATGGCAAACACACACCACATACGATTCCTATCCCTCGCCAGCCATTGCATAAGTTTCTTGAAGCCGCAGCTGATTGGCTGCCGAAGAATACGGCCACCGTGTTCTATGGATCCAAACTCACTTATCAGCAATTAGAAGGACGTACAAACCAATTCGCCCACACACTTCATGGCATGGGCGTTCGTCCAGGGGATCGTGTGATGATCGTTCTTCCCAATATGCCGCAATTAATCATCGCATACTACGCGGTGTTGAAGATTGGTGGTGTTGTCGTTCTTCCAAACACTGATGTGGATGCTGCCGGCATCCTCAGCCAAATCCAGCAGACGGACACGAAAGTTCTCGTGACGCTGACCGAGTTCGGTGGTCTAGCGAAGGCAATACAGAAGCAAACTCCAATCGAACTTGTCCTGACCGATATTCGTCAAGCGGTTTCAGCCCGCACATACCGTCAACTCATGTCGCGCTGGGAAGGCGCTGGTCTGAAGCGAGGTATCGAGGCTGGTGAAGGCTATCAAGGTTTGCTTATGGATCATTTGATGATGGATGCCTCGCGCGAGCCTCCTGATGTCGATGTGCATCCGGAGGACCTCGCCGCTATTCTCTTTACCAGCGGCACTACAGATCAGCCAAAGGGAGTCCGCCTGAGTCACGCCAATCTAGTAGCAAACGCCCTGCAAACACGGCATTGGATACCTGATCTAGAGATGGGACGGGAGATATTCTTGTCCGTTATCCCCCTCACCCACAGCTATGGGATGACAAGCGCAATGAATATCCCCATCGCCATGGGGGCGACGATCATTCTGCTCCCCGTTTTTGAACTCGAACAGGTGCTCGAACATATCAAAGAACACAAGCCCACAATTTTCCCGGGTGTCCCTTCGATCTATATGGCCATCAATCAGGCGCCGAATGTCCGTTCGTATGGTCTCTCGTCCATTAAGGCATGTATCAGCGGCGCTGCGCCTCTCCCCGTTGAAGTCCAGGAGAAATTTGAAAAACTCACCAAAGGCAGGTTGGTCGAAGGTTACGGACTAACTGAGGCATCTCCAGTCACACATGCGAGTCCTTTCGAACATGCGGGGAAGGTCGGGTCTATGGGAATTCCAATTCCAAACACCGACGCAAAGATCGTCGATCTCGTGTCCGGAGAAGACCTCCCTCCTGAAAACATCGGTGAACTCCTGGTCAGGGGTCCTCAGGTGATGCAGGGCTACTGGGATGAGCTCTCTCCAAATGCGGACAAAGAATCCGTCATTAAGAATGATTGGTTGTTCACAGGCGATGTTGCCGTGATGGATACGGATGGTTTCTTCACCATCATCAGCAGAAAAAGGGATACCATCATGGCAGGGGAGTTCAGTGTTTATCCGCGCGACGTAGAGGAAGTTTTGTATGAAAACAGCAAAGTCCTTGAGGTTGCCGTCGTAGGTGTAGGCGCCGATGATGGGGGACAACGGATCAAGGCATTCGTAGTCCCTCGAAAAGGCACCGACCTATCCGAACAAGAACTGCTCGATCTTTGCCGGAACAGATTGCAGCCCTACGCGGTCCCCTGGGAGATTGAGTTCAGAGAGGAACTCCCGAAATCGTTTGTGGGTAAAGTACTTCGAAGGATGCTCGTTGAGGAGAATCCGACAGATCAGTGAATTAAGGGACGATCTCTCTGACCCGCTTTCTCTTCAGCCGTGCGCGCAGGTATCTTCCATCTCTTCGAGAATGCTGGCAGAAGCTCCTGAATCAATACAAGATTCAGGTAGAGCAAGTAAAATAACTGCCGTTTATCCATTCTTGTTAAATCATTTAATAAACGGCACACGATCATGGAGCATCTCAAATCCGTATCTCGGAGCGAGCGGAGGTCAGCAAACAGTTTGAACCGTATAGTTCGTCTCTTACTTTTCGGTTTTGGTACACTTATAATCACAATCATACTCGCAGGTGGTCTATTGATGTTCCAATCCAGCTGGATACTCTCGCAGTTATCAAACAGTCATCCAGATGTGCTCTATTCGGTGTACACAGACGACAGAGTCATTGCGCTCACGATCGATGACGGACCCGACCCTGAAACCACACCCAGAATCCTGGATGCACTCGCCGAGTACGGCGCACACGGAACCTTTTTCCTTCTGAGCGATCAAATCTCTGGGAATGAGGATATTGTGGACCGCATCGTATCTGAAGGTCATGAAATCGCAAACCATCTGAATACCGACAAGCCCACCATCTTGTTTACAACTTCGGAATTTGAACAAGTCCTGCTCAAATCTCACGAAGCGCTGTCATCCTTCGACAAAGTAAACTGGTTCCGACCTGGATCAGGTTGGTTCACGAAGAGTATCCTCGATGTCGTCAAGAAAAATGGCTACCGTACTGCTCTGGGCTCGATTTATCCATTCGATTCTCAAGTTCCATCTTCCTGGTTTTCCACCCGCTACATCCTCTGGCAGATCGCTCCAGGATCGATCATCATTCTTCATGATCGAGGCGCACGTGGCGACCGGACCATCGATACCCTGAACACGATTTTGCCAGATCTCACAAATCGTGGGTTCGAAATAATGACCCTTACAGATCTCGTCGCCTATGAGGAATAACGGAGACGAGATCCCGCAGTTCCTCTACCGTAAACCGAAATTAGCACATCGCGGCAATATGTGATCGCTTCTTTGTCGCGCTCTGATGATGGCTTTCTTGCCCCATAAGCAAGTTGAATCCACGGTTAAACGAAAGTTGAAACACGCACGACCATGGATAATTCGAGAGTGCGTGAAACTTGAGGGCCTGGCTATGAGCATGAACAAACGACCGTTTCTCCGTTCTGATCTATGGGGGGAGTTCCAGACATTCGAGACCGATCAGAAGCGTAATATTCCGCCTCCACCCATGCAAAAACCAGCCCCTGAGGGAGCCCGCCTCATCCCTCTTGTTTCTCCTCGTGATTTTCGCGTGGGCCAGACGCCACTGCTCGATGTCATTCGAGCTCGAAGGAGCGAAAGAGTTTACACTGACGAGCCGCTTTCCTTTGAGAAGATTTCCTTTCTACTTTGGGCAACTCAGGGCATCAGCAAAACCTACAGCGGAGGTCTTGCCTCGCTGCGGACCGTTCCATCCGCCGGTGCGCGACATCCCTTCGAGACCTATCTCCTCATCCAGCGTGTTGAGGAACTCGATCCCGGTCTCTACCGATATCTTCCTCTCGAACACGCTGTGTACATGGCCGATCATGGTGAGCATCTCCCGGCTCGGATCCATGCTGCCAGCTATGAACAGCATGTTCAAGATTGCGCTGTCGCTTTCATCTGGACGGCGGTACCCTATCGAACAGAATGGCGATATGGGGACATCTCACCTAAACTTATCGCGCTCGATGTCGGTCATCTTTGCCAGAACCTATATTTGGCGTGCGTGGCCATCGGTGCGGGCGCATGCGCGATCGGCGCCTACGATCAAGATGAACTCGATCAGATCCTGAGTATCGATGGTTATAATGAACTTGCGATTTATATGGCTACCGTGGGTATGCTCGACTGAGGAATAAGCGGAGGATGGACGACATGGACAACAATTCGTATGAACGCCTTGCACACAAGCTGAATGATCTGCCCAGTGGCTACCCACCAACCGAGGACGGCGCCGAGCTCCGCATCCTTGAGAAATTATTCACGCCAGAAGAAGCTGACCTGGCGGCAGACCTCACCCTGACCAAGGAGACTCCTGCCGTACTCGCTGAACGCCTGGATAGAGATCCACAGGATGTTCGTCTGATGCTTAAAGGCATGGCCAAGCGAGGTCTCATCGTTGCAGGTCGAACGGACGATGGCATGGGTTACAGCCTCATGCCCTTTGTTGTGGGGATATACGAATATCAGGCTGGGACGATCGATGAAGAGCTAGCCAAATTATTTGAAGCTTATTACCAGCAGTCTTTTGGTGACATGCTCGGCGTGAAACCCTCCTTTCACCGTGTCCTTCCGGTCCAGGAGAGCGTACCGATAGATATCGATGTGCGACCTTATGAAAACGCATCTGAGATCGTGGAGCAATCACAAGCCTGGGGTGTTATCGATTGTATTTGCCGGACCCAAAAGGAGTTAATTGGAGACCCATGTGAACACCCAAAGGATGTCTGCATGGTCTTAAGCGAGGTCCCCGGCTCATTTGATAACAGCAAAGCCATCCAGATGCTGGACAAAGATGGCGCTCATGCTACATTGAAAAAGGCGGCCGACGCCGGCTTGGTACACTCGGTTAGCAACAGCCAGGAGGGACACTGGTATATCTGCAACTGCTGCACCTGCTCGTGTGGGATTCTTCGAGGGATAGCTGATCTCGGAATCGCGAATGTCGTCGCCCGCTCACCATTTGTGACTGTATTTGACCGAGAGCTCTGCTTCAGCTGCGATCTTTGTGCAGATGCGTGTCAATTCGAGGCGCTCACCTATGAGATCGTGCCCTCGATCGATGAAAATCGGTGCGTGGGCTGTGGATTGTGCGTCATCGCATGCCCGGAGGGCGCGTTTACGATGACGCGGCGTTCCGATGAAAAGATCGAACCCATACCTGTCACCCATACAGATTGGCGTATGGCGCGCGCGGCAGCGAGGGATCTGGATTTCGACGATGTGCGCTAATCTCAGGACCTGAAGCATGCCTGTACAATTGTCGCTCCCTGGAAAAACAAAACCATATGTCATGGCGCATCGCGGCAATAAGGTTAAATTTCCAGAGAACACAATTTCTGCCTTTCGTCAGGCCGTAAACGATGGTGCGGACATCATCGAGACCGATCTACATATGACCTCGGATGGCCACTTTGTATGCATCCACGACGACAAGGTTGATCGAACGACCGATGGTCGCGGTCTCGTGGCCGAGATGACACTCAGTGATCTGCGCACGCATAACGCCGCCAATCTCCAACCCGACCTCAAACCCGAACGCGTGCCTACACTGGATGAGTTTGCGACCCTCATTCCCCAGGATGTTGGTCTTGCCCTTGAGTTGAAATCGGATATTTTTTTACAAGCTGATATTGCTGCCCGCCTTGCTCGGCAGCTCGATAACCTGGGGGTGTCTCAACGATCGATCATCCTCTCGTTCAGCTTTGAACGACTTGAAGCTGTGAGAACCGCCTCGCCAAACCTCGCACAAGGATGGATAACGCTTAATAAACCCTGGCCGCGTACGGGTGTGGAAATGCTTGGTCCACTTTGGATCCTATTGTACATAAACCCTCTTTATGTGTGGCAAGCCCACAGGTTGGGTCAACTGGTGTGCCCTCTGGATCCAACACCTGAGGCCAGATTGGGCATCTATTTACGTCTGGGGGTTGACGCCGTTTTAAGTGACAACCCTGCGGCAACATGTCTTGCACTTAGTCGTGTACGCAATCGTTCCGATTAGAGTAAAACGTCTCGATCTACAAGTTCAAGGAACACTTCAAAGGCATGACGTGAGTTGGCACGTACACCACAAATCATGGAGATCGACATGACAGTCGACAGCTTCAAGTTCCTCCCACGCATCATTAGTAAGTTCTATCAAATGACGGAGCGGGAACCTAGCTATCCGATCCCATGGACTCCGCTTGAGCGACCAATTCAAGAGTGTAAATTTGGATTGGTAACTTCCGCGGGTTTATATCAACTTGGAGTCAATCAACCCTTTGACATCGAGCGCGAGCGAACCGAACCAACCTGGGGCGATCCCAGCTTCCGCCGCATTCCCGCAGGTATTCGACAGGACCAGCTCGGCGTCAGCCATCTTCATGTCAATACAGACGATGTGCTGAAGGATGTGAATATATTGCTGCCCGTAGGTCGCTTTCGAGAACTCGTCGACGAGGGCACGATTGGGGGACTCGCCAAGTGGTGCTACTCTTTCATGGGGTATCAAGGCTTCCCTCCAGACACCACGCTGTGGGAAGAAGAGTATGCACCCCAAGTGGCTGAATCGTTCCATGAGCAAGGTGTCCACTGCGTACTGCTCACACCCACATGACCAGACTGTGCCATCAACGTGCCCGTGCTGGCGCGCACCCTGGAAGCCGCAAACCTCTCGACAGTACTTGTCACCATGATGCCCTATTGGTCGGAAAAAGTTGGCGTACCACGAACGCTTGCCGTGGAGTTTCCCTTTGGTCACACGCTGGGCGCACCCCATAATGTCCCCCAACAGAAGCGTGTGATCCTGGAAGCGCTTAACGTGCTTGCAGAAGCACCCGAACCTGGAAGGACCGTTCATTCAGGCGAAATTTGGGGGGAATCCGTCGAAGATGCAATACAGTCTTGGCAGCCCAAGGAACCATCTCCAATCATTGCAGAGTTAACCCCAAAATTCCGCGATATGCTGCGAAAGCAGCACAAGAACAAGACACCCTGATCTACAATTAATCCAACCATCGTAGGTATAGACTGCCACCGGTTTGTTTTATTATCGTCGCATGAATTTCTGGTATAACCTGTGAGTATGCGTGTAAATATATTGAGCGGATAAGGAATAGCGAGTATGAAGAGCGACCCCACGATCCCCCTTATCGATCTCCACCGCCATCTGGATGGGAACGTAAGGCTTACTACCGTCCTGGAATTGGGCCGCGAGTACAACATCGAACTCCCTGCCGATGATGCTGAAGGGCTGATGCCCTACGTCCAGGTTTCAAAACCACAGATCAGCGTGATGGCGTTCATAGAAAAATTTCGGTGGCTCACCGAGGTCATGGCGGATTATGATGCCTGCCGCAGAATCGCTTATGAAAATGTCGAGGATGCTCTCAATGAGCATATTGATTACATCGAACTGCGTTTCAGCCCCTGGTTTATGGCGGAAAGACATGGGCTGGATCCCGTTGGCGTCATCGAGGCCGTTCAAGATGGAATCCAGGCTGGGCGTGGTGATTTCGGGGTCAAAGTAAACTTAATCGGAATCCTCAGCAGGACATATGGACCCGAAATCGCATGGATTGAGTTGGAAGCGCTTCTCCGCCATGCGGACTTTTTTGTTGCGCTGGATCTTGCGGGAGACGAGGTAAATTATCCCCCAGATCTTTTTATGGAACACTTCAAACGTGGGCGGGAAGCGGGTTGGGAGATCACAGTTCATGCTGGCGAGGCAGTAGGCCCCGAGAGCGTTTGGGGCGCCATCAACTTACTGGGCGCTACGCGCATCGGCCATGCTACTCGTGCGATGGAAGATCAAGCGCTGCTCGATTACATGGGTGAGCACGCGATTGGGATCGAAGCCAACATCACGAGTAATGTTCAAACGAGCGGCGTACCCGACTATGCCAGTCATCCATTAAGAAAATTCCTCGAGCAGAATTTGCTGGCCACGATCAACACTGATGACCCATCGATCAGTGCCATTGACCTGCAGCATGAGTACGAGATTGCCGCTCCGGCTGCAGGCTTATCCCTGGAACAGATTCGACAGGCTCAACGCAATTCACTAGCAATCGCTTTTATATCGATGGAGGAACGGACGAATCTTCAAGAATCTGCCGTCGCTTGAACAGATGTCACCATGCACAGGTACCATGCGAAAATTACCGTGCGACACTAAAACGTAGATCAACTTCTACTGGGTCAATGTGAGGGAAAAAGTGAAGAAAATATTTCTCCTTTGTCTTATGAGCATTGTGTTCGTCATCAGTGCTTGCTCTACATTTTCACTTAAAGCCGAACCCACGATTGTGTTTAGGGAAGCTGATATTGTGATCAGCGAGGTGATGGCAGGCATCGAAGGTAATAATAATCAGGAGTTTATCGAGCTTTATAACGCAGGTGATGCTCTTGCGGATTTAGATGGGTGGTCGCTCTGGTACCGACTCGCCACAAATGATGACGAAGTACTCGTGCATCAGTGGACAGGACGAACCCTCGTCCCGCCGAGAGGGCACTATCTTCTTGTGCGAGACGGTCAATCGTTCATCGAAGAAGCGGATGCTTATTTTTATCAAGGGCTCAACAATTCAGGAGCTGGTCTCTCGCTTCGTGACAACGAAGGTACCCAACGTGATTCATTAGGCTGGGGAAACGCTCCATCTCAGTTTACCGAGGGCGCCGTCGCCCCGGCATTAGAGAATGGAACTTCTCTTGAAAGAAAGCCAGGGGGTATCGAGGGAAACAGTGATGATGACAATGACAATGCCTCTGACTTCCAGCTGAGCGATTCCCCCCATCCTCAGAACGTTAGCAGTCCGGCGTCTCCGGCCCAAGGAGAAATGGTTCGTTTGCATCTCACTGCTCCTGATCAGGTCACACCAGGATCGAATTTCGAGTACATCCTTACAGTCTCAAACCCCTCCGAAGCGACCATGCACGACATCCACGTCGAATTTTCCCTTCCTTTGAAACTCGATGTTATAGAACCCCCCCAAGGATGGAAGAATCAAGAGGGGACATACACCTGGCAGATCGAAGAACTCGAACCCGGAGAAGAGCTCGCTTTTACCTTCCAGGCCGGGGCACCCTGGGAGTATTTCACAGCAGAAGCGAAGAACGTACTCGCCAGCCCTGCTGACACACATTTATACAGTTTCGCGGAGGTTGCCCGCACAGCTGTCGAGGGAGGCGTGGTTCCGATCGGCATCGCTCGAAACCTAATCGGATCGGATATCACTATTGAGGGTATCGCGACGATGTACACCGGAGGGTTTTACGCTGGGTCAGGTGCGAAACTATACCTGGAGGATGAATCGGGTGGTGTACAGATCTACGTCCCAGGAGGCGCAGGTACGCTCGATGTTCCTATCGGTGCTGTAGTGAGGGTCAGTGGTGTGATAGAGCCATATCGAGGCGCAATCGAACTGATCCCTGAAATCCCGGAGGATGTCGAGCTGCTCGCCCCGCCTGATCCCGCCCAGCTTCCGGTTCCAGAACCGGTTTCCATCCGCCAGGCTGCCAATGATGCCGAAACTCTCCCCGGCAGGCTTCTTCAGGTTGAAGGTACAGCCACCCGGGTGGAGGAGTTCAATTACAGTTATGAGATCGATCTTGTCGATGAGGATGGACAGATCCTCACCTTATATATCGACAAGCTAACCGAATTCAACATCGAGACCATCGAGGAAGGTCGACGATACCGCGCCACAGGTATCCATGAAGCCAGGGATACGGACCTTCTCCTGAATCCCCGAACCCAGGATGATCTGGAGGAGATATTCCCGCCCGAGTTGATTCTGTCCATCCAGTCACCTACATCGGTCCGTCCGGACGAAAAAGTTCCGGTTACTATCACAGCAACCAACCATACAAATGAGCTCCTGACAGATGTCCATATCTCGCTGCCGGACAAATTCTTCGGTGGAACATTAGTCGAAGCGCCGGAGAAAGCTGGTTTCGGAGATAGTGGAATAAGTGTGCCGATCGGTGACTTAGAGCCTTCCGGGGGATTCGCGACGCTCGAAGTCGTCCTTCAGCCCGATCGAAGTACCGAGATTGTCGAGATCAGGGATTATTCGGCCAGCGGGCTCGAATCGGCAAGCGCATCTTCGGGTCCCGAGAGGCTCGTTTTCGTGGGGCAGGGCGTCCCAATTTGGGCCATCCAGGGACATGAAAAAAGCTCGCCTTACAAGTTGGAATATGTTCAAACCCAGGGGATCGTGACGGGCGTATTCCCAGAACTCGGAGGCTTTTGGATTCAGGAAGACCCCAGCGATGATGACCCCGAGACATCTGCAGGATTGTTTGTGAATCTCGGAGAAATGGAACTAACGCCTAACCCTGGTGATCTCATCGAGGTCAGCGGGCGGATCCGAGAGATCTCAGGGCAAACCCAGCTCGAGGTATCCGATCTAGCAAACATCCAGGTGCTTCGCAGTCACGTTGCGCTTCCTCAACCTGTGTCCCTTGACCCTCCTGCCGATGAAGAAATCGCAGCTATGTATTACGAAGATCGAGAGGGCATGCTCGTGGATGTCGTCGGTCCTGCGATCGCCGTCAGCCCCACCTCAAAGTATGGGGAATATGCGCTGATCCTCCCCCAGCATGGGATGGACCGAGTTCTCCGGGGAGATCCCGTTGGAATGCTCATCCATGTTGACGATGGTTCCGAGGCAGTGCACTACGACAACGTCAATCTTCCTTACGTGGTAACAACTGGAGACCATGTCGAAAATGTCAGCGGTCCGCTCGCATATACCTTTGGCCAGTATAAGATCGAACCCACATCAGACCCGATGGTTACCCCGAGTGGTTCAGCCCCGCCCCAGACGATAGAGCCGGGAGCCTTCAGCGTCATGACATGGAACGTCGAAAACCTTTTTGACATATTGGACCCACACCCCTCGGATCCGCCCAGACCAAGAAAAGCGGAGTATGACCTCGCCTTGACCAAAGTTGCGAACACGATCGATGTTTCCGGCGCGCCCACTGTTGTGGGGCTGCAAGAAGTTGAGAACATCGGCATCCTTGAAGATCTTGCTGAAAACGAAATCCTTGCCGACTACCAATATGTACCCTATCTCATCGAAGGCACGGATAGCCGAGGCATCGATGTTGGCTACCTCATACGAGGGGATCAGGCCGAGGTCCTGGATGTGGGGCAGTTCACCGCCCCCGATGGGCTCACTAGCCGACCCCCTTTGATGGTGAAAATTGATCTCAAGGGAGATGGGAGTTCGACGTCACTCTACGTCCTCAACAATCACTTCACATCCATGGCCGGAGGCGAAGTGGCGACCGAACCGAGGCGAGCTGCGCAAGCCGAATGGAACATCCAAGTGATGGAAAAGCTACTCGCCGAGGACCCGACGGCGCAATTTATCATCCTCGGAGATTTGAATTCGTTTTATGATTCGAGACCGATTGAAATTCTGCGTGAAGCAGGTCTGATGCACGTATTCGAGAACCTCCCTCTTGGAGAACGATACAACTATATTTACCAGGGGGTCTCGCAGACCCTCGACCACATCCTCATAAGTCCAGAATTGATGGATGCATTCCAGAAAGTCGTCCTGCTCCATGTCAATGCAGATTTTCCACCCGCTGAGACAGGAGACCCCTCCCCGATCAGGAAATCCGATCACGATCCGGTCATCGCGATCTTCGCGAATCTTCCATAATAAATTGCATCGGTTAACATCGATGTGTAATGGGTTATCAAAATGTAGGGGCACGGCATGCCGTGCCCCTACATTGTTGCGTGTGATCTGACATAGTAGGAGCACGGCGCTCAGGGAAAGCCGTGCCCCTACATAGATATTGAAATCCTACTGCGTCTCTGCCAGCGCTTCAGCAGCAGCAGCGTTCAGCTCCTCAAGAAGCCCGGGGATATCTTCCACATCTCCCTGAAGGATGGCTGAAAAAGTGTCTTGGATATGTCGGCGTACTGTCCCATACGATGCCCAACCAGGTTCTGATAAACCGAGTGGCACAAGGCTGATCCCTCCCGCCCAGAGAGGGTTCTCTTCTATATAGTCTCCCAACATATCTACAGTACTTTCTCTTATGGGGTGATAACCGCTTCCCTCGATCCATTTCGCATTGATTTCCGGGCTTGTGAACCACTTGAGGAACAGCCAGGAAGCGAGTTCCTGCTCAGGATTCGATATCACTAACCCGGAATTTTGTGCATACGAGTCTACTATGCCATCGCCGCCATTAGGAAAGGGGATCATGCCCCAGACGTCGTCGCTATAGGCGTCATCCGCTTCGAATGCCCCAGCTTGGTAGGGAAGTCCAGCTGTGGAGCTCATCACCATGAGCGCTTTTCGTGTGGCGAACTCGGGATTCGGATAGCCATCGACCGGGAATGCACATCCCTCATCCCAGATTTCCTTGAAGAACTCTGCGACCTCCTGAATCTCAGGTGATGTGAAGTCGTACGATTCACCATCCTCAGATATATAGTCACCACCAGCAGCAAATACGAAGGATGCGACTTGGGACGCACCTGTATAGAGTACTAAGCCCCCCGTACCGTCGTTATCAGGATCGGCATCGGCTGCATTGGCTGCCGCAGCCGCACAGTTCTGTTCCTTGAGTTCCGCGAGCGTTGTTGGCGGTGAAGGGAAGCCCAACTCCTCCGCCCAGGTGTGATTATAGAAAATTGTTTCGGCGGATTGACCATGGGGGAATCCCACACGTGCACCTTCAGCATTCACACCGTTGGTCCACACACCAGGGTAATAATCTGAGATATCCTCATCCGTCAACCCCCAATCTGGGTCGTCGATATAAGGATTCATATCGGCAAGGACATCGACTGAGTACCATGTGTCAAGGGCGTTCGTGTACCCGACAACAACGTTGGGTACATCACCAGATTGAATCGCGACGTTCATTGCGTCTTCGAGATCAGAATATCTTCCCTGCTCCGATGCTTCGACTGTAATGCCCCACTCGTTCGTGGCGTTGAATTCATCGACGATGGCCTGCAAGGCCGAGGCGGTGGGGTCAGTTCCCCAGACATGCCAGAATTGGACCGTCTGTCCGCTGGGGTCGACGGCCGGTGCCATCGGCTCTTCCGGCTCCGCTGGTTCTTCAGGTTCCGGTTCTGGCTCGGACGGTTCTTCTACCTCCACCTCCGGTGGTGGTTCTGGTGTCGCTGCAGCACAAGCACCGAGCACCATGGGCAGAACTAGCGCTAGCAAGAGCAACCATGCAATTTTCTTATTCATCTTCCTTCTTCCTCCTCGATTTCAAATTCAGCTTGTGGTTATAGAAAGGGAAATATTTGGGAATGCTTCACCTCCTTGTGGTTCCAAGATTAGCCTTTTAATCCACTTCGTGCAATGGACTCTGTAAACTGTTTCTGGGTGATGAAATACAGTATCAAAATGGGGATGATCGTGATGACAGCGCCCGCCATCATCAGATGAATCTGCTGCCCGGCTTCCTCCACAAAATTCATGAGACCGACGGAGATCGGCCGCCACTCAGCCGAATTGGTCACCAGCATCGGCCACGCAAGCGCATTCCAGGAACCCATGAAGGAGAGCACAACAATGACCATCAGGGGAGCCTTGGCGAGCGGGATCACGACCGTGATGAGAAAACGCATGTGTCCGGCGCCATCGATCTGCGCAGCATCGAATAATTCATCAGGAACTTGCGCAAAAAATTGACGCAGCAGGAATATGGAGAACACGCTCCCCATGAAGGGAATCGTCAGCGCGGGCCAGTTGTTTATCCAGGACAGCGGTCCGATGCGCCCCAGCCAGGTCACGGTGAGAAAGTTCGGAATAATCAACACCATCGCAGGGATCATCATCGTGCTGAGCAGGATGCCAAAGATGAGATTCCTGCCAGGAAACTTAATCCGGGCGAACGCATAGGCTGCCAGTACGCTGAAGATGATCTGCCCGACCAGGGTGATGACGACGATCTGGACGCTGTTCACGAAATACTCTGCGAACTGCGCTTTCTTCCAGGCATTAATGTAGTTGTCGAGATGAATTTCCGAAGGGAAGAACCGCACGCCGGTAGCTTCTCCAAGGCTCATCACGGAGGTGGAAATCATCCAGACGAAGGGGATGACGGCAACCAACGCGCCGAGGATAAGAAATGTATAGGTGAGACCGTTCTGTGCAAGATTGCGAAAGAAAACTCGATTTTTCGGTTTTGTCTTAATTCGTGCACTACTTTCGAGCGTTTTCTCAGCCATAAAAAACCCTCGATCCCTGGACCCGGTTGTTGATGAAAGTAAGACTGAGGATCACGGCGAAGAGCACAAATGCAAGCGCTGAGGCGTAACCAAAGCGCACCTTGTCAAAAAATTCTGCAAAAATGAACACACTGAAGGTATCCGTGGTACCGACTGCCAGTTCTTGCCGCATCACCCAGATATGGCTGAAGGCCTTGAACGTCCCAATAATTGCGATCAAGGATAGGAAATACGTCGTCGGCGACAGCAGCGGGAAGATGATGTGCCGGAAGACTCCCCATCGGTTCGCACCATCTATCTGGGCGGCGTCGATCAACTCCAACGAGATATTTCCTAAACCCGCCATGTAGATTACCGTATCGTAGCCCACATAGACCCAGATCGAGAAGAACATGATCACGACAAGAGCCAGGCTGGGACCGGCAGCCCAATCCGGGATCTCATACCCCATACTGCCCCCGAGCATACTGATGATACCCTCAGGTTCCTGGATCCACGCCAGGGATTCGATTCCGAACAAACTGATGAATTGGTTCACGGGAGCCTGAGGTCGGATCGAGAACATCTGGCGGAACACCACTGCGCTGGCGACGAAGGGTGTTACGTATGGCAGGAAGAAGAGCATGCGGAACACCTCAGATCCTGCCAGTTTCTGAAACAAGAGGATGGCTAAAAACAACGAGATGCCGAGTTGGAAGGGCACCGTCCCCAGCGAGTAAAAAATGGTCACCTTCAAACCCTGCCACACATCCTCATCCCCAGCCGCCATGACGATGGGGATCTCAGCTATGAGCACCCAACCAGCCACGAGCAGGAACAACGCCGCGAAGAGACGGAGCCAGAAGGAGCGGTTTGAACTCTGACCTTCTGCGCTCCGCCATATGATCCACGCAAGCACAAGTAGAAGAATGCCAGATCCAATCGTGATGACTTGCGGCCAGATACCCGGATCAGTCCCGGTCTCAAGCGCCAGTTGATAGGCTTTAGCAACTTCTTGGTAGGTGAAGACGAGAAGCAAGACACCAATGCTTGCCGTCAGCCATACAAATGCAAATTGAGATTGATAGATCAAATTTCTAGGGTTCTTCCACAATCGGGATGTTATGAATCCTGTGATAAGGGATATCAAGGTCAGAACGATAAATACCTGAAATGCTCCTAGGACCGTCTCTACTCGGAAAGCCTCGCCAAGCAGGGACACAAAGAGCTCTCGAGATTTTTCAACCCCGATTATTTTTCCGGCGATGTCGAGCACTTCGGGGAGCAGCAGGATGAGCCAGCGGAATAGCGCCAGAACCGCCGCGGCGTGGAAGACAGCAGGGATGGTCAAAAGCCAGGGTCGTTCCTCATTCTCGACCGCCTGTCCCCTGATTCGCCTGAAGAGGATGACCGCCCCAACAAGCGCGCTGATGGCGATCAGGAAAAAGAGGATGTACGCAAGGTTGCCCAAGGCGCGGACAAAGTTGTCCATTCCGATGAAGTCGCCACGTTTCAGGCGCCATTTTTGCATGCTTACATAGAGTGCAAATGCTACGGGGAAAATACCGAAGAGAAAAACGAGGGCCGTTGAGGGGAGGATCATCAAATAGCCAGTGAGGTATTCACGCAGCATTCGTCTTCTTCGCCCGGAAAGAAGTCCCTTCAGTCCGGTAAGCGTGACTTCGCGATGCGTTTCTGTGACCGTAGAGTGCTCCACCCGCTATAAAGACCCTTCCTGATATAGTGTGATCGCAGTATCCTCGGGTAAAATTATAAGTCAACGCTGTACCAACTGCTAGTCAATGTATGCGTTGATAGTCGACGCTTTACCAACCGCTAGCCAATGTATGCGCTGACAGTCGACGCTTTACCAACAACTAATCAATGTATGCGTTGACAGTCGACGCATGACCAATGGCTAGTCAACACGATGCCAGTCAACGTGTTGACAGTCGAGGTGAGCGTTAACAGTCGGTTTGTTTGACAGTTAACGTGTTTACAATTGACGTATCGGGGGAGATGACCAGGGGTCTTAATCAATGGCAGATCTTACCGACGCACTTCTCACGAAGATCCAAAATCATCGCATCGACGGACTCGAATTGGGTACCGATTCAATCCATCCAGTCTATGATGGTTTGTCTATTTTAAATTTCCCCTCGAGTCTTTGCCGATGGTTCGGAGCAGGGACTTTGCCCCATCCGCCCCTTGATATCCCCGCACTCAATGATCTGACCGACGGAACGGAACAGATCGTCGTGACACTCGTGGATGCTGTCGCACTGCATCGATTCCAGAGGTGGGTTGATGGAGGCTCAAATGGGCTGCAACCCCTTATCTCTGAAGGAATCCTCGCCGCTCTAACTTCCATCGTACCATCCACAACATGCGCTGCGTTGACGACTCTCTGGACCGGTCGCAGCCCGGCAGAGCATGGGGTGCTAGGATACGAAATATTCCTGCGAGAATTCGGGCTTGTTGCGAATATGATCACGCATGAACCGGCAGCTTTTCGCGGACATCCAGGATTGCTTTATAAGGCTGGACTCGATCCAAAAAAGTTTCTCCCAGTTCCGACGATCGGTCCACGGTTGAGGGAAGCCGACGTCGATGTACACGCCTTCCTCCACTACACCATCAGCGGCTCGGGATTATCTCAGATGCACTATCCCGATGTTTCCGTGCACAACTTCGGTGGTGTGCCAGATCTATGGGTGGGGGTCCGGCATCTTGCTGAACAACCGCTTGAGAAATCCAGGCTGATCTGGACATACTATGGTGGTGTGGATGGGACCTCCCACCGCTACGGGCCAGATTCCGACCAGGCCGAGGCCGAATTCAATGCATTTATCCATGTGCTTCTCGAAGAATTCATCGGAGAACTCTCGGTAGAAACACGTCGCCGAACGGTATTCATCCTGCTTGCAGATCATGGCCAATTACTTACTAAAAAAGATCCTCAATACGAGGTGAAGAATCACCCCGAACTGATCGAGCGATTGCACATCCTCCCCACCGGAGAAAATCGCCTCGCATACCTATACCCGCGCCCGGGTCAGGTGGACGCGGTGGAAGAGTACATTCAGCGTACCTGGCCTGGCGGCTTTACAAGCGCTTCTTCAAGCGACCTCCTTGAGAAAGGGCTCTACGGTCCCGGGAAACCAACACGAACGGCTCCGAGCCGTCTAGGTGACCGTTCGCTCATCACCCATAATGACAGCTACCTCTGGTGGTCAGATAAAGAAAACCCTCTCCTTGGACGGCATGGTGGTCTTTCGGCCGAGGAAATGTTGGTTCCATTCCTCGCAGTGCGCCTGGGATAACCGCCTCATCCATATATTTAATCGTGATGAAGAAACTCCCCTGCCATTGGTAGAGACGCTGCATGCAGCGTCTCTACATAGTCATTCCCCTATCTAGTGGTCTCAATAATCTATCGTTTATCATCGATGCACCCTAAAACAGAACTCCCGTGATAACTTCTATCACGGGAATTCTTCTTCGCTATCGGAGACAGGAAGTGATCCGAATATTACGGAGCAGCGCCAAACCCGCTCCCTTCAAGCGATGGTAATGGTAGTAGATATGGATTGTCGTTCGGGACAAGCATGACCTCGATGCCTGCTGAGAGTTTCTTGATGTATTCGAAAGTGAGTAGATCCGGGTTTAGACGAAGTGCTGCAGCGATCAACTCAAGAGCCTCTGCTTCTGCAATGGCTTCGATAACGACAGCCTTGGCGTTGCCTTCCGCCGAGATCACATGTGCGTCAGCAATACCATCAGCGACCTGCCGTGCCTGTTCGGCTTCAAACTCACGCTGCTGGACGATGTTCGATGCCTGTTGAGCTTGCTGCTCTGCGATCTGTTTTTGCTCTACCGAATCCGCGTACTCTTCGGAGAAGGCGATGTTACGTAGTACGAAATCAGCAAGGTTGAAACCACCCTCGTTCAAGCTTAATTCCATACCCTCGAACATCAGCGCTGCAAGCTCAAAGCGCTTCGAGCTGACCAATTCTTCTATCTCAAACTGGGATACTGCATCTCGGATGATGCCCCGTGAAACAGGACGAACGAGGTTATCAACATAGGCTCCGTCCCATTTCACGTGCTGCTCGACGGTTCGATCCGGGTCGAGCGAGAAAATGACAGAAGCGTCGATTTTCACAATCTGCCCATCCGAAGTCCTCGCTTCGACGGAGTCATCCCCTGCGATAGCCCCTTCCGTGTGGGCGATCGACATTGTGTAGGTCTGTCGCGATATCGGGTACATAATGGCGTTCTCGAGGAACGGAACGATCCAGTGGAGCCCGGGCTCGAGCGCCTCATCCCGCACACCCTCATCGAGGGCCGATATGACTACTCCTCTTTCTGTGGGTTGGACGAAGACCATCCCGGCGCTAACAATGGTAAGAATCAGCGCTAGGGCAACCAATCCCAGGATGTACCAGGTGGCGCCTTTGGTCGCTGAACCGCGTCCCGCCCTCACTATGACGACCACGATCACGATCAGCGTAGCCAACCAGGCGAATGTTGCCAGCATTGAAAAAATCGCTTCGACGTTCATGCAAGCCTCCTTAAGACTTTTATCATTATCTCTATTCTTTTCTAATCAAACGGATTATACCGCAGTGGTTACACCCCCCCCGACGAGTGACTGACATTGCGCACCCACCGTTTTGCTATATTGGTACATGAGGATGGGAACTGCTCGGGGAGCGTATCTCTATTCCGGTGTCTGGGTGAGGGGGATCTTTGGATCGAGTGATATGAGGATAATGTTCGGAACCGGGGCTTAAGGCATCCAACTCTATTTTATGCTCTGGTCCGAACCAGAGCATCAACTTCCAACTTTAGGACCGACGTGAGTTTCAATCATTTAGCCGAGAGCGATGTGCGCGTGCGGTAAGTAGCTGCGGGCTTTCGCGATAGAGCCGACCATTCATGGTCGGGCAATGACTCACTACGCGCAGGGTGCAGTCCCCATTATTTGAGATGAATTGAACTCTATCATGATGAACGTGAGGGTCTTACGCCGATTCTCTTTCCAGGAGGATGGTCACCGGGCCATCATTTTCCATGTCCACCACCATATGTGCCCCGAAAACGCCCCTCTCCACCCGTAAACCTAAGGCTGTAAGGTTCTGTGCGAATGCAGCTACGAGGGGTTCAGCAAGCTCCGGGGCTCCAGCGTTGATGAAACTGGGACGACGTCCTTTCCGGGTATCAGCGTACAATGTGAATTGTGAGACTACGAGGATCCCTCCTCCCACAGCTTGCACGGAGAGGTTCGTTTTTCCTTCGGTATCCTCAAAAATCCGCAGATTTGCACATTTATTCGCCAACCACGACGCCTCTTTCTCGGTATCCTCCCTGCCAACCCCAAGCAGGATGACGATCCCGCGGCCAATTTCTGCGACCACATCCTCGTCTACCAGGACACGCCCGCGGCGGACTCGCTGCAACACCGCTCTCATCGAAGATAACCTTTCAAGAAATCACACATGTAGGCGAGGAGGAAGGGTACCCAGAATTCGTAGGGTTCGATAACTTACAGTGCGGATCCGACCAGCTTAGCAACTTCACCGGATTCAACATGCCGCCCAGTCTGTAATTTTGAGTAGACAAGTTTGTCGTCGACCATCACCTCAAACTTGCCTCCATCTGAGGGTATAAGCTGCACGGAATTGACCTTATATTCATACTCTTTCAATACTTCAGCCATCGCACCGATGGCTCTATCTGTGTAGTGTCAAACTGCGCAGTATTCGATCGTGACGTTCGGCATCAAGCCCTCCAGGATGTAAAATTTCACAAAATACATCCCCATGTATAACACATGTTTGCAGATAGCGTTAACCGTATTTCTGCATCATTTGTGAGAAGCTACTTCTTTGTGCGATTGAAGAACCCGCCATCACCCCAACCCCTCTCCCTTTTTTCAGGGAGAGGGGCTTTAATTCACATCTTTGAGAAGATGGATACTGTGGGGAATATTTCCTCGCCCCGCAGGGGGTTCCCGTTGGGAGGATGATGGATGTCATGGGAGATAAATGCCTGTTCACGCCCAATATCATCAATAGAACGAGGGCTTTAACAGCCATCCCATCATCCCCAAAAAAGCCCGGATGTTCAGGTGGGAGAATTAACATCTTGGTATCGTGTCATAACTATGAGATAATGTTAGGAAACTAGGAGGTGCTCTATGCAGCGCTTTGGAAATTTTATGGTTGGGATCGTAACTGGTGCGCTAGTCGGCTCGATCGCCGCATTACTCCTCGCACCTATGTCTGGTGAAGAACTTCGAACTCAGGCTGCTGAGCGTGCCGATGCCGTTCGTCAGGATGTTCTAGAAGCTTACGAAGCGAGAGTCGCTCAGCTCGAAGCCGAACTCGATAGGCTTCGGAAGCCACCGTCCGAGGAAAAATAACCAACTGTTGTTGAAGTACATCATACAAAGAGGCATGGTCGTCGGCCATGCCTCTTCTGCATCCCAAATATAATATTAAACTCACTCTCGGCGAGGTGCCTCTCCTTGTACAGCTAAACAAGATGCCCGAGGAATCCTAAGGTCCAATCGATATGACGTAAGGTGCGGATTGCCATGTGTGTCTCGCTGTTCCGATCACGACCAACGTCGCTTGATAAAACTCGTCTCCCAGGCGAATAGGGACCTCAGCGTGCTGAAGCTCGTCCAGGGAGAGTTCTGTGATCCGGGTCGTGTCCCCATGTTCAACGAGAACCAGTTGATAGGTTTGTGGGATTCGGTTATAGAGACGCACGAAGCCAGCTGCTTCCCAGCCACCGTCATCGGCTTCAAAATCCTCTGCATAGTCGATAACATCGACGCGGATATCATCGAGTAGTAGGCCGTCACCATTGACGGCGGCGTCTGTGATGTATTCAAATCGAAGCAGGACTTCTTCTCCAGCGAATTCCGTGAGGTTCACTCGTTCCTGAATCCATGTTGGTAGGTCATCACCACCGCTTATGCCGCTATATGCCCATCCGTACGAGTTTCCGGAAAGATCCTGATCGTTTCCCGACGGCGTCTTGAGGATTTCCCACGTCTCCCCACCATCCGTGGAGGCTTCTAAATACACGTAATCCCAACCCTCCTCAATGTCGTACCAAACCCAGTAGGATAGGTCTATCGGGGTTTCAACATCCCGGAAATCGAAAGATCGAGTTAGCGTAATATCAGATTCATCACCTCGGTTGGACCAGAAGCTGAACTCTCCAGAATGCGGCTCACCCGGGAGAACAGGAACCGTCGGCGAACCGTCGAACTGCAGCGTGAAATCACCCTCACAATCCAGGTGAATGTAGTCGACGCCATATTGACTGACACCCCGGCTCTGCGGCTCGAGATTGCAGTCGCTGAATTCATCGGCGTACGTCACGACAGGCGGGGAATAAGACTGATACCCAAATTTACCATCCGCCTGGGATGGATCCTGGAGCAGCATCGCCAGAGCCCAATCGCGGTATACATCATCGGCTCCGATGGCGCCACTTATCGGATCTTCCTTGCCCATTTTCAGAAGCGTTTGATCGAGGGAGGCAAGCCCGTTTGTTGGGTTGGCAACGACGGCCTTGGTCGCTTCCTCCCCAAAGCGATCGAGGAAATATGTCATGAAAAGGAACGCCTGACCATAATGAGGACCCCCATTCGTTGGCCAATACGTAAGCGGGATATCAGGGTCTGAAGCGTATACATAATCCCAACCCCCGACGTCGAAACCACTCAGATGTGCAGCCAGTTCCGAGAAGCCCTCATTCATCCAGGATTCCTCATTCCGATCCCGAGACCAATGGATCATGTGCTGGAATTCATGCGCCAGGACTCCGTATGTGTATTCATCCCACAGTTCAACATTGTCTGCGCTTAGATAGAACATCTCATGCCCATTAGAGTATTCATTCGCCAGCGGGGAAACTTCATCGGCAGGTGAGAAATATCCCGCGACGCTACTTCCCATGCCTCG
>JBGUDT010000035.1:0-26380 GCA_041821665.1 Anaerolineales bacterium | reverse complement strand
GCTGCCGGTACCTGGAGAAGGGTCATATCTTCCTTCGCGACCACATCTGCCGTTCTCGGCAACCCTGTCAAAGCCGCAATCTCACCAAAGAAGTCGCCGGGGCCCATCTTTGAGAGCAGCCGGAACTCACCTGCCTCGGTCGGGATGCTCGCCACGGCCATCCCGGAGAGCACAAAGTAGACCTCATCGCCGGTATCACCTTCAGTGATGATGGTTTTTTCCGCATCGACAGACTCCACCTGACTATCCTGAATGAAACCATCACGATCATTCGCGGAGAGCGTTCCGAGTACCGGCAAATGGGTCATGAGCAGATCAAAATCCGCAATCGTCGCTGGTTTGCCCTCTCCTAATTGCGGGATCCTTGGGGCCCCACGAAGCACATCCAATGCACGCCGCCATTCCACCTCGGGTTTCCCCAAACCAGGCAGCACGAATGCCAGTCCTCCCGATCCCAGCCAGATGATTCCACAGAACAACACCAGCAGGCGGATGTCGATAAAATCGGCCAGCCCCGCCGCGGCCATACCAAACAACAAAATCACGTCACGCACGACGAAGAACGCGCTGTTCACCCGCCCCCGCAGTTCGCGAGGCGTCTGGCGTTGGATGATCAATTTCCGGGCGATCACCCCTGGGGCATTTATGAAACCCACGATCATCACGAGACCGATCGCAATCGGGATACTTACGACCTGGGAGTACAGCAACCCAACCGCGCCCATGATGAGGTAGCCAATAATGATCCACTGTCCTTCACGCAGCCGATTCGCAATCCGCACCATGAGGAAGCTGCCCAACACAAATCCGATGGATGTCATTCCTTCCTGCACCCCGAATTCGAATTCTGTGGCATGGAGCGCGACTTCAGAAAACGGCAGCAGCAACGTGTTCCACAGACCAACGGCAAAGAGAACCGGGACAGTGATGATGAGAAGAGACCGCAGGTATGTGTTATCAACGAGGAACCGGACACCCTCACGAAGGTTGTTCACCACACTACTAACGCTGAGGTCGCCTTCTACTTCTAACGGTTTAATCCGAACCATGTAGATACAAAGGGCTGAGAGGAGAAAAGTGAGCGTGTCGAAATAAAAAGCCCACTTAATATCAAATTGCGAAGCGATCAGACCGGCTGCCGCGAATCCAACAGCAGTTGCTCCGAAGGAGCTGATGGCGATGAAGGAGTTTGCCGCGGCCAGCTCATCATCTGAGGCAATTTCGGGAAGCACGCTCGCATGGGCAGGATCGAAGAATTGGCCCACTGCGCTCGTGAGCATGACGAGGATATACAGCCAGGCAATATTGATCGCCGCCAGGAATGGGATCAAGAGGATTAAGAACGCGCGTATAACGTCCGCCAGGATCATGATTCGTTTTCGATCCATACGATCCACGAATACGCCCGCAATCGGACCCACGAAAAGCGTTGGTAATGCGGTCGCCATGAGCATCAAGCCCACGCTCAGTGCCGAACCAGTTTGACGATAAACGACGATAGACGCGGCGAGCGAGGTGAGGGAATTTCCTATTGTGGAGACCAGCTGCCCTGTCCACAAAAAGGAGAAATCTCGATTTCTGAAGACTGAAAATGTCGATGTCCTGCTTGGTTCCGTCATCCGTCAACGCCCTTCACAATGGTGTCTGGTGGGATGCTCGCTAAACAATAGGGTTATGTGGAAAGAAAACCTCGTTCATATGGTTTAGGAACCGCAATACGGATGGTTTGCTCCTCCAGCTATCTCACCCGCGACGTTCAGCCTCGATGTGGTCCACGATGGTGTGATGTAATGAAGCGGGGGATCCGCCATCCGAAACATCTTCCTAAAGAAGGGCGACTCGAGTGTGGCGAAATGAGGATGGCAGCCGCCAGTCCACTGGAAGTTAGACAATCGATATGTACAGTTACCGCAACATACGAACACTAGCTAAACCGACGAAGAATAAGTAGCAAAGCTACGGATGCTCGACTTTCGAGGGCCGACACATGAAAGACGAGGAAGGTGTTCCCTGTGCAACAAAGCACAAATCATATAGTACAAGAATCGGCGCGATAACGCAATTATGTCTAATCATTTAAAAGGATTAATCCATTCTTTCAATGCTTAGGGCACCCCTCTCGCCGCCACCATCATCAAGAGGAAGAAAAAATGAGGATCACCACACCAGCGCGCGGGATGATGTGGAGGTACCGGGAGATACGTTCGACTTGTGCTTCGGAGGCACGATCTCCCAGGGAATCCACGAAGGAATGGTTGTTTCCTTCCTGAAAACCTCGCGAATATAAAGTATACTAAAATAGTCCGAATTCGTTTGGTTTTACGATTAGATAAGGAGAGAGCGAAATGCCCAACCCAGTGGTCCATTTTGAAGTGGTCAGCCCGGACAGAGAGGCTGCCCAGAAGTTCTACAGTGAGTTATTCGATTGGAAGCTTGACACGAACAACCCGGATAACTACGGCATGGTCGATGATGAAGGTCATGGAATAGCCGGAGGTATCGGTGGCACACCGGAAGGCGCACCCGGACATGCCACATTTTATGTGCAGGTGAAAAATCTCCAGGAGGCGCTCGACAAAGCCGAGAGTCTTGGCGGAAAGACCGTCATACCCCCGATGGAAATACCCGACATGGTTAAAATGGCCTTGTTTTCCGACCCCGATGGCAATGTCGTTGGTTTGGTGGAGGAGCGATAATCCCGCACTTTAATCATCGTTACGACACCGGAGATTATAATTATAAAGAAGACCCCTCAGTATTCAGAGGGGTCTTTCCACATCGGTAGGTAGAATGCGTTTATCGTTGTGTCCCAGAGATGTACTTCTCCAATTGATCGATCATAAATTCTTGATCTGCGATGATGCCCTTGACCAGATCCCCGATGGAAATCATCCCCACCACTTTGTCCTCCTCGACGACGGGTAAATGCCGAAGACGCTTCTCCGTCATAAGCGCCATCCCTTCCTCGATCGTACAGCCAGGCTCGATCGCGACGACATCGGACGTCATAATATCGCGAACAGGGGTCTTCATTGATGCTTTCCCTTTCAGGATCACCTTTCGTGCATAGTCCCTTTCGGACACAATTCCTTCAAGGCTCTCCCCATGGATCACCAGCAAGGCGCCGATTTTCCGCTCGGCGAGCAGTCGGAGCGCATCGTATACGGACGCCTCCGGAGAAATCGACCAAACATCGCGTCCTTTTTTATCCAGCAGCTGCCTGATTGTGGTCATTGCTTACCTCCCTAATCCGCGAAATTCGAGGTTATAAGTCTACAATGATTGCATGTGAGTTGACAAGTCGGAAGCATGAAAAAGCCCGATGGAATGAGTATCCATCGGGTCTGCACACAGTGTATTAAGAGGATATCTACTCTACTCGAGCTCCCAGCGAATCACAAGCTCTTTCTGGTCGCCCAGCGCCCCTCGTAAAAGTGTGATAAGAGCTGGATCGGCGTTATCTCCCTCGAAAGACATCAGTTCCATGGCCGTGATCGAGTAATCGTGGTCCTCCAGCGATTCTTCCTCCATGGCATCGATGAGGAACTGGAGCTGCTCCTGTGTGATCTCACCAATTAGCTCGCCAGTTTTATTGTTGAATAGATCGATCATGTTCGCCTCCTCCATCTTTTGCTACATGTGACTATATTGTAACGTCATTCTTCTTCAAGAGTTTCGCGGATTTCGAAGGTGGCAGACAAAGACAAGTTTTATGCACATACATCAGGATGCGTTCACCAACAAGTGAATACCTGCTGTTTTAAAGCTTGGGCCTTTTACGTAGATGGTATCATCCCGGGCTTGGATAGTAAGATGAGATTGATTGGTTTGAAGGGGAAATTCTTACGGGGGTGAAGGCACATTCAACCACAAACGTGAAACATACGTCCTGGTTAACTGGCAAAGGATAGTGTGATTCCCTACTCCGAGGGGATCACGATCGTGGTTTCGAGCGCATTGGATCCCAGAGGACCAGTGTACCTTCGGAAGCTCACCGTGGCGAGGAAGAAATGACCTCGGCCATCAGCCATCTGACAGGCGGATTCAACGCTCGCTCCTTCTCTGACATTCTGACCCACCCATTGTTCGACATAGATGAGCTGATCGCCTGTGCACTCTGCTCCGAATAACGAGTTCGTTCCCATGCTTCTATTGTACGTAATATGCCGCCACCCATGCCTTACATCGAACTTACGATCTGTCGCATAGAATTGGGGTCGATAACACGTCATTTTCCAGATTGGCAAGGATGGAAGCTGTGTTGAGGATAGAATCTCAGGGATTTAATCCCAAGGATTGAATCCCAGGGATAGTATCCCCGTAGATAAAAATGGATTCATAGTTGATTCTATGCGAAAATAGCATCGGGGTTTTTACTATCACGGTCTTTTGAGATTTCTGGTCTAGGCGGTGTTTATGCAAGCGTTGGAGGGCATCCGAGTTTTAGATCTTACCCGCGCTATGGCAGGCCCTTACTGTACGATGATGTTGGGCGATCTTGGTGCGGATGTCATTAAAGTAGAACGCCCAATTACGGGCGATGAAAGCCGTGGTTGGGGACCCCCATTCTTCGGAAGACCCTACCATGATCGACCTGGTGAGTCCGCCTATTTTGCCTCGGCAAACCGGAATAAACGCAGCCTGACTCTCGATCTTAAATCGGATGAAGGGGTGGACATCGTCCTGCGTTTGGTGAAAGAGTCAGATATCCTTGTCGAAAACTTCCGCACCGGCACACTTGAGCGCATGGGGCTCGGGTACGCACGTCTCAAAGAACTCTACCCCATGCTCATCTTTTGCTCCATCAGCGGTTATGGACGCACCGGTCCACAGGCGGAGCGTGCGGGCTACGATGTCATCATCCAGGCCGAGGGGGGCATGATGGGGATCACCGGTCCTGTCCCAGGTCCTCCTTCGCGTGTGGGCGTTCCCATCGTGGATATCACCACCGGGATGTTCGCCTCCAACGCCATCCTGGCGGCACTGCACGCCCGCGAACTCACCGGGGAAGGTCAGATGATCGACGTCTCACTTCTCGACACACAGGTTGCGCTCCTGACGAACCAGGCTTCCAATTACCTCATCAGCGGAAAACCATCACCTCGTATGGGTAACGCACATCCGAACCTCACCCCGTATGAAGCTTTTCAAGCTCGTGATGGCTGGTTTGTCGTGGGCGTCGCCAATGCCGGGCAATGGGCAAAACTCTGCGAGGTCCTAAACCAGCCAGAGATTGAAGACGACCCTCGTTTCCAAACAAACAATGCCAGGGTTGCCAACCGGGAGGAACTCAACGACATCCTCAACCAAGCATTCGGTTCGGGAGATGTCTCGGCATGGATTGCAAAACTATCCGAGGCAGGGCTTCCATGTGGTCCAATTAATACCATCCCGGATGTCTTCGACCACCCCCAGGCCGAGACGCGTGGGTTTATTTTAGAAAGTGAGCATTCGTCGGGAGAGAAGATAAAACTCACAGGTTTTCCTTATCAATTCTCACAAACCCCCGCAGAACTGCATCGCCCTCCCCCCACCCTCGGAGAGCACACGGGGCAAATTCTCGAAGAGATATTGGGTTTCTCAGAGGACGAGATATCGCGACTGCGAGAGAATAAAACGGTTTAATTTGACGCCGCAAATCGAAACACGGAAGGAATTATGACCACATCCAAGGTTGAAATCCGATCTTCAGCATATTATGACTCCGTCATCCTCATGCAGCTTCAGCGCTCGTTAGCCGCCCTGCCAGATGTCATCGATTCCGGAGTTGTAATGGGTACGGAAGCCAACATTAACCTGCTCGTTCAAAGCGACATGTCCGCACCCGAGGTCGAGGCTGCCGGGGCAGATGACCTCGTCATCGTCGTTAAGGCAAAGAGCGCTGAGGCAGCTCAGGCTGCGCTCGATCAGGTGGACGATCTGCTCGTTAAACGACGAAGCACTGATGAACATGACTACCATCCTAAAAGCCTGGAAACTGCTGGGGAGATGGCTCCTGGGGCACATTGGGTGCTGATTTCTGTGCCCGGACGCTACGCTGCAGACGTCGCGAAACAATCCCTCGAGCTGGGGAAAAATGTCTTCCTGTATAGCGATAACGTCAGCGTGGAAGATGAGATCTCATTAAAACAGACCGCTGCCAATCAAGGTCTCCTTGTGATGGGACCCGATTGCGGAACTGCCATCGTGAATGGCGTCGGATTGGGGTTTGCGAACCACGTTCGCAGAGGGAATATTGGCATTGTGGCAGCTTCGGGAACCGGGTTGCAACAAGTGAGCTCCCGGATCCACCAGCTCGGAGGCGGCATCACCCATGCCATGGGCACGGGTGGACGCGATTTATCTCAGGCGGTCGGTGCGATAACTACCCGACAGTCGCTCGAACTTCTCAACCGTGATCCAGAGACAGCGGTCATCGCGCTTATCTCGAAACCTCCCTCCCCTGAGGTGGCAGAGAAACTCATCCAGGACGTTCGCGAGTTACAAAAGCCTGTCGTTGTCGACTTCATTGGATACGCCCCTCCTGCCCGACAAGTCGATCAGGTGTATTTTGCCGGTTCATTTGACGAGACTGCTTCATTATGCATCAAGATTTCTGAAGAACCTCCCAGAGCACCCACAACCCCCGAGGTCGATCTCGAGGGCTTTGCCAAAGGTCAGCGCTATCTACGCGGACTTTTCTCCGGTGGCACGCTGGCATACGAAGCGCAAATCATCCTTCAAGCATATTTGCCTGAGGTTTATTCGAACGTCCCCTTGAGTGACGATTCCCGTCTCGTCGACGCACTCGAGAGCCAGGAACATTCCATCGTGGATCTTGGCGAGGATGATTTTACGGTCGGACGTCTGCATCCCATGATGGACAACGACCTCCGCATCCGGCGGGTGGAGAAAGAGGCTGCCGATCCCGAGGTGGCCGTGATCCTCCTCGATGTCGTACTTGGGTATGGCGCTCACCCCGACCCGGCCAGTGAGCTCGCTCCTGCGATCGAAGCTGCCATCAGAACTGCTCAGGAAGCGGAGAGAAAGTTGGTCGTCGTTGCGGTCGTGGTGGGTACCGATGAGGATCCCCAGGACCTGGGCTCCCAGATAGACCAACTAAAAGCCGCAGGCGCATTTGTTGAGATGAGCAACGATGCGGCTACTCAGTATGCCGGCCGCATCGTGCAGGATTTGCAGCCGCGGGTGGAGATCGATGAAGCTGCTCCGGTAGATCTTGCCTTCCTCCAGGATCCTTTGATTGCGATCAACGCAGGGCTGGAATCCTTTGCTGAAAGTTTAGAAGCCCAAGAAGCTGGTGTCGTCCATGTGGATTGGCGACCACCTGCCGGTGGAAACGAAGAGTTGATGTCAATTCTCGAACGGATGAAGGGAATGTAATACGATGAAAGATTTCACTGCAGCCTGTGTCCAGATCGCCATCACCCCGAACGACGTTCAAGCCAATGTCAAAAAAGGGGTGTTGTGGCTGCGGAAAGCCGTCGCCGAATCAGGAGCCGATCTGATTGTCTTTCCGGAGACGGTAACGACAGGATACGAGACAGGGCTGAGTGCAAATGAGCTCTGGGACCTTGTCGATGATGCTCCTGGAAAAATATCGGATGAGATTCAAAAAACGGCTGCCGAGTTGGGCGTTCATGTGGTCTGGCCTTCCTACCGTCGAGGACCTGAACGAGGAGAAGTTTTCAATTCTTCGATCCTGATTGGACCTGATGGAAACATCCTGGGGATTTACGATAAAACTCATCCAGCGCCGTGGGAGCGCAGGGCACATGGGGGCTGGGTAGAAATCGGGGACCGGGCGGAAGTCTACGAAACAGAGCTTGGCAGCATCGGGATGATCATCTGTTACGACGGCGATTTCCCGGAATTATCCCGCATCCTCGCCGTCAATGGCGCAGAGATTATCATCCGGGCTTCGGCTTTACAGCGGAGCTATGACATCTGGTACATCACCAATGCCGCCCGTGCGTATGATAATCACGTTTATTTTATTGCCTGCAACCTCGTGGGACCCGATGCGGCAGGAAACTACGGCTTTGGCCACAGCATGATTCTCAATCCCATCGCCTGGCGGTTAGCGCAGGCTCGCGGTACGGAGGAGATTATCGCCGCCAGGCTCGATCCAGACCCTCTTCGCTACATCACATGGGGAAGCAAACATCCCCAAACCTTCGATCACCTTCAAGACCGTAACTTAGACCTGTATGAGGGTAGCTTGAAAGAAGCACGCTCCCGATTCGAGATCGGTCAACGATTCGACCCCTTGGAGTCAGACGAGGGTTAAAACTGTGCTCTTCTACCCTATTATTGATCTATTGAGAACCGGAAAGGAAAACTGATGGACATCGACAAGGCAAACGCAGAAGCTACGGAACGCATGATGGAAGCCCGTCCGGTTGTCGTCGGGCTCGACAAAGCCCTTGATGTGGTCCCTGGCATGCACGAAAACCTGCTGTTGCACGCAGGGCCCCCGATCACCTGGGAGAGAGCTTCCGGTCCGATGCGAGGCGCCATCACAGGCGCATTGGTTTTCGAGGGAAGAGCGAAAGACGAGAAAGATGCACAGAAGCTGGTTGAATCGGGTGAGATAGAACTGGAACCCTGCCACGATCATCAGTCCGTGGGTCCAATGGCGGGCATCATCTGCCCCTCCATGTCCGTGTATATCATTGAGAATATGACCCACGGTAACAAGTCCTACTCCAATCTTAACGAAGGCTACGGCAAAGTTTTACGCTATGGCGCATACAGCGAAGAGGTCCTCGACCGTCTGAGATGGATGGAAGACGCTATGGCCCCCGTGCTCGCGGATGCTATCGTGGCAAGCGAAGGAATCGACATCCGCGCCCTGCTCGCGGAGGCGCTGCACATGGGAGATGAGGGTCATAACCGCAACAAGGCTGGCTCGATACTGTTCACGAAAGCGCTCGCACCACACGTCGTCAGAGCCACCAAGGATCGAGATGTGGCTGCCGACATCATTCGCACGCTTGGAGACAACGCTCTGAGTGTGCTAAACCCGGTGATGGCTGCCTGCAAAGCGATGGTCGACAACGCACACGGGATCGATGAGAGCACCATCGTCAGCGTGATGGCTCGCAACGGTACCGATTTCGGCATTCGCATCAGTGGGCTGGGCGACCGCTGGTTTACGGCACCCGTTGCCGTGCCCAGGGGTCTCTACTTCCCGGGGTTCACCGAGGATGATGCCAGCGGCGACATCGGGGACAGCACCATTACCGAGACGGCGGGTATTGGCGCATTCGCCATGGCAAGTGCGCCAGCCATCGTGACATTTGTGAGCGGCACACCCAAGGACGCATTGAACGCAACCCTCGAGATGTACGAAATTTGCGCAAGCGAGCACAAATATTTCACCATGCCTCCTTTAGACTTCCGCGGCACCCCAACCGGAATTGACATTCGCAAAGTGGTTGAAAGAGGAATAACACCCAGGGTGAACACGGGTATCGCTCACAAGGATGCTGGCGTCGGACAGGTCGGGGCCGGATTGGTGCGGCCACCCATGGAGATGTTTGAAGAGGCGCTAGTGGCTTTCGCAGAACATTATAAAATCTAGAATTCCCGATATAAATATTCACGAGCAGGAGCGAGAGACTCATGTCCAGAGAAGATATTATTCGGATGATGACCGATGCCAATTTGTACGATCTAACCCAGGATTGCAGTATCTTTACCCCGCCGTGGCCCGGGGAGAAGTCCCTCGAGGTGCACTTCTTTAAACGTGTGACCGGCGCCCATGGGGGTGGTCAGGGGGCCAATGGCCAGATATTAAATTGGAGCAATACTGTGGGAACACATCTGGTCGGCGAGCGTGCGTTTCATTCCGCTGGTCGCGCTATCGCAGATATCCCTTTGGAGGAGCTCTGCGGTCCTGGTGTGGTCGTGGATATTTCGGACTCTGTATCGGATTATGGTCTTTACACCCCAGAAATGATCACGGACAGGGTCGACGTACAGGATGGCGACATCCTCATTATCAACACCGGCTATCACCGCTACTCCTGGGATCAGCCGGACATCCACAATGATGCCGCGCAAGGTGGAGTCGAATCGAAGGAGTTTGGTTTTCTGGTGCGCCATCCCGGCCCCTCCCCCGATTTTTACCAGTGGGCTCTGGACAAGAAACTTAAGATTATTGGCGTGGATTGCGGCTCCGCAGAACATCCCATGAACACGCCCATCCGTCGGATGCACACTCGCGAATTTGAGAAAGCAGAGGAAAAGCTTGTTAAAGATCATGGTAAAAGCTGGGACAAGATGTTCCCTCCGGACGAATACTACACGATGACACATATCACGATGCCCAAGGCACATCTGCTGTTTGCCGAGAGCATCGTGGGCGAGATCGACAAATTGAAGAATACACGGGCCTGGTTTATGTTCATGCCAATACCCTTTATGGAGGTCGAGACAGCGTGGGCACGCGTGTGTGCGTTGACTCCACCTGAGGGCATGGAGGAAGGTGAATTCTTTGAAAAAATGGCATCAACCCAGATGGTTGACCTCACCATTCCATTCAGCGTACAGACGCCCCAGTGGTTGAACTACATTCCGCTGAGCGTCACCTATACAAAGCGAGTTGGAGGACAATACTTCGGGATGGGCAGAAACGGTTCTATCTGCAACGCCAGTATTCACTTGGCGACCCACATGGATGGCGAGGTTCATTTTTATCCGGGTGGAAGAACCATCGGCCAGGTCCCTCTTGAGGAGTGGGTCGGTCCTGGCGTGATTGCTGATATTTCGGAAATGGTAAGCAATTCAAGTGTATATACACCTAAAATGATTCAGGACGTCGTCGAGATCAAGAAAGGGGACATCCTCATCATCAAAACGGGTTGGAACAAGTTCGGTTGGAACAGCCCTGACTCGGATGAATTCCGCTACATGGTCCAACATCCAGGTCCCTCCCCGGATTTTTCTCAGTGGTGCGTGGATATGCAGATCAAGTGGATCGGCGTGGACGCCGTAAGCGCCGATCATCCCATGAACACCATCATGCGCATCTGGCATCCAAAGACATTCGAGGAAGCCAATCGCAAGCTTGAGGAAGATTTCGGGGAGGATTGGGATGAGATGTACCCACTGGACAAGTACTATCAGGATATGCACTTAAATCTTTTCCCAAAACGCATCGTCCACGCCGAGAATCTGGGGCTGGAGATCGGCAACGCCGAAAGCGGAAGATACTACATCGGGTGCTACGTGCAGAAGGCGGTCGAAGCCGAATCGATGTGGGGACGTTTCGTAGCATTCAAGGAACGGGAGTAAGTCCAAATCACCAGCATGATCCTCATCACAGGCGCTGCGGGAAAAACCGGACAGGCTATCATTCGTGCGCTCAGTAAGAGAGCCGAAACCGTGCGCGCCCTGGTTTTCCGCGCCGAACAGGTTCCAATCGCTGAAGCCAGCGGCGCCAGCGAAGTACTTGTTGGAGACATGCGCGACGCTTCCACTATGGCAGATGCGTTGGCGGGTATCCGAGCTGTCTACCACATCCCGCCGAATATGAGCGCGGATGAGGTCCCCATCGGACAGAATATCATCACGCTCGCGACCTCTTCTGGTATTGAGCACTTTGTATACCATTCGGTTTTCCGTCCTCAAATCGAAGCGATGCCCCACCATTGGCGAAAGATGCGAGTTGAAGAGACGCTTTTCTCATCAGGGCTCGTATTCACAATCCTGCAACCCACGGCCTATGCGCAGAACATCCTTGGGAATTTGGAGCAAGTCCAGGAGGATGGACGATACAGAGTTCCATACAGCTTGGATACGAGCACAAGCCTAGTCGACCTCGAAGATGTTGCGGAAACCGCGGCGATCGTCCTTTCGGGGGACGACCATGCCTATGCGACGTACGAACTGGTCGGTATGGATGCCGTCTCGCAAGATGAAATCGCCCGGATACTTGGTGAAACCTTAAACTTGGATGTCCATGCTGAGACACAGCCATTAGATGCGTGGGCGCGTGATGCCCGTTCTGCTGGTCTGGGAGAAAATCAAATCGATGGCCTGGTAAAGATGTTCCAATATTACGAACTGTACAATTTCAAAGGAAATGCTCGAGTACTGAAGGGTCTTCTAGGTCGAGAACCCACGAAGTTACACGAGGTCATCGTGCGTGAGATCACACGGCGTCACGCCGGATAACTTGATATCATGTAGGGGAATAAGCTTGCGCAGCTAGATACGCACTTTCGTCAAGAAGCAGGAAGGGAGAGGCCGCATGAAACCTGCGCCATTTGATTATTATTCACCCGCTTCAATCGATGAAGCCTTGAGCCACCTTTCCGAACACGGTTATGACGCCAAGCTCATCGCTGGCGGTCAAAGCCTGATTCCCATGATGAACTTCCGGCTGGCAGAACCATCGATTCTCATCGACTTGAATCGCATTGACGCGCTTGCCTACATAGAGCCCAACGGGAAGGATGGATTGCGGATCGGTGCGATGACGCGGCATCATGCCCTCGAAACCGATCCCCAGATTGCCGAACATGCCCCCCTGCTCTATGAGGTCATGCCCCTGATCGCCACCCCGCAAATTCGCAGTCGGGGGACCATCGGCGGCAGTCTGGCGCACGCGGATCCCTCCGCCGAGCTTGCGACGCTCAGCGTTGCTCTGGATGCGGAGTTCCTCCTTCGAACCAAGGAAAAGACCCGAACTGTACTGGCCAGGGATTTCTTCGTGGGTATGTTCACAACGCTTCTCGACCCCGATGAGATGCTCCTGGAGATCACGTTTCCTCCGATGACGCCCAATACAGGTTGGTCCATGAAAGAAATCGCTCGGCGAGCGCACGATTTCGCGCTTGTGGGTGTGGCAGCATTGGTAAGCCTGGGCGATGGGGGCAAATGCGAGGGAGCACGGCTGGTGTTCATGAGCGTCGGCGACGGCCCCGTGGAAGCTCCCCTGGCTAGCGAGATGCTCGCCGGCCAATCACTTTCAACAAAGATATTTGAAGCCGCTGCAGAGAAGGCTTCAAGTGAGGAGATCGATCCTGGCGGTGATATCCACGCCTCCGCAGATTTCCGGCGTCATTTAGCCAGGGTCCTGACGGTTCGTGCACTCGAGGAAGCCTTCAGTCGTGCAAAAAACGGACGAAACTGACATGACGGTCCTCAATACTCTAATCAAAATTCTCCCCAATCCGAGGTGGTCAAGATGAAGAACAACCATCAAGTGGCCGTTACCGTGAATGGCACGGCATACGAGCGGGAGGTTGAACCTCGCCTGCTGCTAAGCGATTTCATCCGGCATGACCTCGGGCTGACAGGAACACACGTAGGCTGCGAACACGGTGTGTGCGGAGCATGCACGATATTGTTTGACGGCCAACCCGTGCGTGCTTGTCTGATCTTCGCCATCCAGGCTGACGGGCATGAGCTCACCACTGTGGAGGGTCTGGGCACAATCGAAGAGCTTCATCCTCTCCAGGAGGCGTTCTGGGAAACTCATGGACTGCAGTGTGGATTCTGCACACCGGGCTTCTTGATGACCATCGTCCCTTTCCTTGAGGAGAATCCACAACCCACCGATGAAGAAATCAGGAAAATCCTCTCTGGAAATCTGTGCCGATGTACGGGCTACCAGCATATTGAAGATGCGGTGAGGCTCGCTGCTGAACGGATGTCCGCAGGAGGTGGGGCATGACGGAGAAATATGTGGGGCAAAGGGTAAAACGAAATGAAGACCCACGTCTGTTGACGGGACAAGCTCTGTTTGTAGACGATGTCGAAATCCCTGGGATGCTCTATGCCGCGTTTTATCGTTCTGACTATGCTCATGCGACCCTCAAGAGCGTGGATGTCTCCGCCGCCCTGGAGGTCCCAGGCGTTATTGCAGCCTACAGCGCAGCGGACATGGGCGAGGACTGGGCAACGGCCCCCCCTCTCGTCTCACCCCCACCGACCGTCGAGGATGTCCTCTTTCATTCCCGAACACATGTACCGCTTGTAAAATACAAGGTGCGTCATGTGGGCGAACCCATCGCGATGGTGATCGCCGAGAGCCGCTATATCGCCGAGGATGCCCTCGACCGAATCGATGTAGTCTTAGAACCTTTGAAAGCCGTCTCGGATATCGAACGAGCTCTAGAGCCGGAATCGCCCCTGGTCCACGACGATCTAGAATCTAACCTTGCAGCACATCTGGTTCAGAAAAAGGGGGACTACGCCGCAGCTCGTGAGGTGGCAGATTTAGTCATCAAACGACGCATCGTGATCGACCGGGGCGCAGCCGGTGCGATGGAAAATCGAGGCATCGTCGCCAATTGGGACGCCAAAGATCAACACCTCACCATCTGGGATACGACGCAGGCGCCGATACCTATTCGCAATGGCCTTGCAGCGATGTTCGATTTATCCGAGCATCAGGTACGGGTCATCGCCCCATTCGTCGGCGGCGGGTTTGGCCCAAAGATCATGATGTACTACCCGGAGGAAGTTTTACTTACGTGGGCGACGTTGAAGATGTGTCGTCCCATAAAGTGGATCGAAGACAGGCGCGAGAATTTCTTTGCCACCACCCAGGAGCGTGGACAAGTTCATGAAGCGGAAATCGCCATGGACAAGGAAGGTCACATCCTCGGCCTACACGATGAGTTCCTTCATGATTCCGGGGCATACGATCCCTACGGGTTAACCATCCCTCTAAACACGCAATGCCACATGTTGGGACCCTATAACATACCTAACTTCTATTCAGAACTCAGGGTCGTTTTTACAAATAAGACCCTCACCACGCCTGTTCGAGGGGCAGGTCGACCACAAGGTGTGTACGTGATCGAACGTCTTCTCGACCTTGCCGCGGATGAACTCGGCATCGACAAGATTGAGATTCGGAAACGCAATTTTCTCCCCCCAGATGTCTTTCCTTACGACCACATCATCATCGATCAAGCCTTCGCATCCTTTGTTATAGATAGCGGGAACTATATTCCTGCCCTCGAGAGAGCGGCCGAGATGATCGGCTACGACCAATTTATTAAGGAGGAACAACCCAGGCTGCGCGGGGAGGGAAAGCATGTGGGCATTGGCATCGTTTCCTTCATCGAGACCACAGGCGTAGGGCCATACGAGGGAGGTCGTGTCACGATCGAATCGAGCGGGAAGGTGAGCGTAGCGACGGGTGTCGGCACGCAGGGTCAGGGTCACTTTACATCCTTCGCCCAGGTCGTCGCGGACCAATTGGGTGTTAAGGTCGAAGACGTCCATCTGGTGACAGGCGACACGGCACACTTCCACTGGGGCACGGGCACATTCGCCAGCCGTGGTGCGGTGGTCGCTGCGAATGCGATCAACGCCGCCGCCACATCCGTGCGTGGAAAAGTGCTCGAATTAGCCAGTAAGGTTCTGGAAGCTCCGGAGGATGAGCTTGAAATTGGAGACGGCATGGTGCGCGTGGCGGACGTCCCGCGAATGTCCATCAGCCTTGGAGAACTTGCAACCCTGGCCAACCCGCTGCGTGGGGCCGTGGAACCGGGAACCGAGCCTGGCCTCGAGGCTACCGCCTACTTCGGCCCCAACTACGGAGCTACAGCCTCGGGTACTCATGCCATGATCGTCGAAGTCGATCCCGAGACGATGATGGTGGAGATTAAGAAGTACGTCGTCGTCGAAGATTGCGGCACGGTGTTAAACCCCCTCATCCTCGACGGTCAGATCCATGGCGGTGTTTCGCTCGGCATTGGAAATGCCTTCTATGAGCAGCTTATCTTCGACGACGAGGCGCAGCTCCTGAACGCCTCGTTCGCCGATTACCTCATCCCCACCGCTGCTGAGATACCCAGGATTGAAATCGCACATGAGGAGACCAAATCTCCCCTGAACCCACTTGGGAGCAAAGGTGCAGGAGAGGCCGGAGCGATCCCCGTGCCTGCTCTCTTCGCACAAGCCGTAGAGAATGCATTTGGAGACAAAGACCTGGAACTGCTCGAGTCCCCCCTCAGCCCCAATAGATTATTCGAATTGCTGCGACTCATGGAGGAGAAAGAATGAAGATCGAAGGTGAACATGTATTTCATGGATCACGTGAGCAGGTTTGGGAACTCGTACGTGATCCTTCTGTCCTGGCTACGGCACTACCTGGAACGCAGGAGCTTGAACAGCTTAGTGATACCGAATACGCCGGGTCAATCAACCTCCGTGTTGGACCCATCGGTGGCGCATTTTCGGGGAAGATATTCGTTGAGGATGAGGCGCCCCCCGAATATGTGAAGCTCCGAGCTGAAGGAGAAGGGAAGCCAGGGTTTTTCAAAGGCTTGGGGGAGGTCAACCTTGTCGATCAAGGTGAGAGCACAACGCTGATGAAATACAGCGGCGATGTGCAAATCGGAGGGAAATTGGCCAGCGTGGGCCAGCGGCTCATCGATACGACCAGCAAGAGCATGTTACGACAGGGTTTTGAAGTCCTAGACCAGGCGCTTGCCGCAAGAATTAGCGGTGGTGAGGATACCGGTGATGTCGAATTCACGGCGCCCTCTGAAACTGAGTTTGCGGCGTCCGTTGCAAAGGATGTTGCCAGGGATGCCCTGACACCAGGTCGGATCATCCTACTCGCATTTGGAGTATTGATCGTGATCGGAATCCTTGCACTAATTTTTCTCAATTGATTGGTGTGAACCAGGGGGTTGATGCTCCCCCAAATGGTCGAGGCTATCCATTCCCCAAGGCCAGTGGCCCCATCGTATCCATACCTTCGAGATGGACCGTCACCCGTTATTTATGTCTGAGTTTTCAAACTTGGGCTCTCTTCGACTGTGAGTTTCCCTCCTGTCCTCCCGCATAAATCTCAGAAACCCCATTCATGCAAACAATATCTTCCATTAAGAGATGTCACGAGTGGCATCTGCGATGATGGGGAGACTGTCTTATTTATTAAAAACAGCTTGACTCATCGCCGTTTTTCGACCGAAAGTCCTATTTTCTTCGGACAATTACATCTCCCTCCAGCTACACATTCACAATTGACTCTGGTACGTTCTTTGTAATACGGAGTGAAGCAACATATTCCTTCTCCTCGCCCAGGAGAAGGTCTCAAACAAAGCTCCGATGATTTGACAGAGATACATACGCAATGTAGTATATTACTATATTAGTAATATAGGAGCTGCATATGGCTGAAGATTTTACACTTACAAAGATAACCAGGAACGGACAAATCACACTTCCGGTTGCCGTCAGGCGAGCTGCGAATCTCGAAGAGGGAGATCTTATCGCGGTGGTTGTCGAAGGTGACACCATCAGATTAAGCCCCCAAAAACTGATCGACAAGAGCCAGGCGTATTTCTGGAGTGATGATTGGCAGAAGGGGGAATATGAGGCTAGCGAAGATATCGATGCAGGGCGTATCCAGGAATTCGAAGACGTTGATGCTCTTGTTGACGCGCTTGAAGCCGGCGATGCATGATGCGCCTCTTCTTCACAGATCGATTTAGAAAAGCCTATCGATCCCTGGCCACTGATGATCAAGGACGAGTACAGAAGGCCATTCGTCTCATGTCAAGCGATCTTAGGCACCCCGGCCTCCGCGTAAAACGGGTCAAGGGCACACAAAATATCTGGGAGGCGCGCGCAAGCAAATCCTTGAGGATTACATTCGAGACTGAGGGTGATGCCCTGATACTTCGTAATGTCGGGCATCATGATCAAACTCTAAAGAAGCCGTGATGGTCCGTGCTTTGCTGGACCGGAGTTCATCATAATCGTTACCTGAATGCAATTTAATTGCTACAAAATTGCGTTTCCAAAAGATTGGAAAGACCTTCTTTCTCACAAGAAACAGCAGTACGTATCACTGTTCTTCGACCGTAAGTCCTATTTACATCGATTTATAAAGAACCTTAAGATGAGTTATTGTCAATCCAAAGCAGGGAGTTTTCCAGAATAGCAACAAGGTCCATGGAATACGTATGCAACCTTAATATTGACCACTCGACCGTAGTTCATACCTAGAATTTCCATCAAAATCAAGGGGTGCGACACATGATCCAAAATACTCAAGCGAAAACCATAATTCTTCTTTTGATGTTCACAGCGTTTCTCTTATCGGGGTGTGGCTCGAAAGACCAACCCGAGTTGAGCGTGACTCTCCCTCCAGATACAGATTCACCATGCGACATCACAGAAGAACACACTGAGCAATCCGTGAAGATCGCTGGCGAGATCGTCTTTGTGGATGACACAGATCCATTCTCACGATATGCGGATCTAGAGTTTAATAACTGCCGCATAGGCATCATGATTGAATCAACCGAACTGGACACCTGGACGCCTGAGGAAAAGGCCACCTTCACAAAAGGCGCGCACGTCATCGCACAAGGGATGCTGGATTCGTTCCCGATGCCGGCTCGACCGGATGAATTTCAGCTCATTGTGGAGTTGGAAGCCCCCTTACAATCATTATCCGCACTCCCCTCACCCGCGGATCGTGAAGATGACCCTTCACTCCCAGATCTTCAGGGCGATGCATGCTGGTTCTCTGATGACGAGCTGCGAACTCCTATCCAAGTTGTTGGTGAGATCACAGAGATGGATGATTCTGCTGCAGCTGGTGTATACGCCGAACTTAAACAGGGGAATTGCCTGGTCCGTTTATGGGTTGAACGTAATCGTTGGGAGACCTGGGATGAGAAAGCACAGGCATACCTGGATCCCGGGACTGATGTAGTGGTCGATGGGATCCTGACCACGGTCTTGGGCGAGCATGTCGTGGATCTATCCTACTCACCACGTCCAAATGACTGAGAGCCGCACCTTCCTTCATCAGGTCCAATCGATTTGAAACCTGGTATCCAATCGCGCTTATCCGGTTGTATTGACAGAATCAATCGTTCAGGCTACACTCACATTCTAGAAAATTGGATCGGAATGACGCACCGCTCCCCGTCTGGAGCGGTGTTTTTCATAAGTCGATCAAAAAAATATCACAAAGGAAATTGCAGTAGAACATGAAATTTGAAGAATTTAATCTAAGTGAACCGCTGATGCGCGCTATTCGCAATCAGGGGTTCGTTGAACCAACACCCGTACAAGAGCAGGCCATTCCTGCCGCACTTCAGGGAAAAGATATAATTGGCACGGCCCAGACCGGTACCGGAAAGACCGTCGCCTTTCTACTCCCCTCGATGGAACACCTGACCAAGGGCAAAGCCACCAAGAAACCACGCATGGTGGTTCTCGCACCAACGAGAGAACTCACCGTTCAAATCACAGAGGAAGCACGTGATCTGGCACGGTTTACGTCTCTAAGGATTGCAGCCATCTACGGCGGGGTGTCGATTCAGAAGCAAGCGGATCGACTTCGACGCGGGGTGGACATTGTGATCGCAACCCCGGGACGCTTGATGGATCAGATGGGGCGAGGCAATGTACGCTTCGAAGATCTACAAATACTCGTACTTGACGAAGCGGACCGAATGCTTGACATGGGATTTCTTCCCGACATCGAGAAGATCGTGGGGAGGATGCCGGTCGAACGGCAAACGCTGCTCTTCTCAGCGACGATGCCAGGACCAATCCAGGGATTGAGCTATCGATTCTTGAAATCACCTGAACGAATCGAGATTGCCACCGCCAAACCCCCAGAATCCATCCGGCAGCAGCTCTACCCTGTGCCGAAACACCTCAAGACCGCCTTGCTTATGGAGCTTATCCAAGGCGAAGATGTTGACAGCGCACTCATTTTCACGCGAACGAAACAGGAAGCTGACATTCTCACACGCAAGCTGCGTGAAGCTAATGTATCGGTGGAAGTCATTCATGGGGATTTTCATCAAAGCAAACGAACCAAGGCGCTAAAGCGATTTCGCAACGGTGATGTGCGCATCCTCGTGGCTACCAATGTCGCCGCACGAGGGCTCGACATCGAAGGTATCTCGCACGTCATCAATTTTGATGCTCCGGATGAGGCCGAGAATTACGTGCATCGCATCGGTCGCACCGCCCGGGTCGATGCAGCTGGTGTTGCATGGACGCTGACCACGCCTGAAGATGAATCCTTGATTGCCGGCATCGAGTATCTCCTCGATCACGAAATCGAACGTGTGATGCTGCCCGATTTTGACTACGACGTCCCCGCTCCGGATTGGGCTCGTCCCTCTGCGCAGACTTTCTTGCGGAATGCGGGACGGAAACAAAAATCTGTCGATCGCTGGAAAGCCCTAACCCGCTGAAATCAATTTAGAGCTCACTATTCCACATTCTTAAACCGCGACTCTCATGACGCGAGACCATCTCGCGTAATCGAGCTGCGGTTACATTTAAAATTTACATCTTAGGACGAAGCCCTGAGAGGGATCTCAAACTCGAGAGATTGAAAGCAAACAGCGATAGGGATGATCGATCCGGAGAGACCCTCTAAGCATCTATGAGCAAAGCTGCCAGAACAGCTTCGATCGTCGGGTTCTCAGCATTCCCTTTGAACCCCGCCATACGGTGAAAGACCTCCGCAGATGCCTGATGAAATCCATCTGGAAGCCCGGATCGCGCAAATGTATCCGCTATCTCGTACATCTCTCCTTCGAATCGCCACGCCTTGGCCGTGACGCGGCGCACTCGACCCACAGTTTCTTCCGAAAAGTCGGATCCATTTCGGGACCATTGATGAAGTAGATCTTCCAACACACCTTGCCCTTCAGCGACGGCCAGGATGGCGCTGAGCAATGCGGATGTGCCTTTCGTGTATGCGGCAAAGGTCATCTTCAACGCCGATGCCTTTCCGATTGTGTCCCCCATGTTCGCGGTTTCAAGCGGTCCGGAGGTGAAGCATCGCGAGAAGGACTCGGCATCTTCGCCAGCAAGGTACAGCCAGGTGCGCCCAGGCTCCCAGGCAGGTCCCCCGATAATGCCCCCATCCACAAACCGGATACCCCCCGAAGCCAGCTTCTGACCGATTTTCTGTGCTTTGTGAGGCGAGATCGCGTTGGCATCGAGGTAGGTGCCCTGATAACCTGCGCTTAATACCTGATCAGCGACACTTTCAGCCGCAGCAGGAGGACATACACTGATGAGCAGGGAGCACACGTCACACAAGTCCCCCATCGTGCGTGCATCCACGAGGTCAAATTGAGCTGCTCGATCGATCGTCGCATCGCTGCGACCTTCGGAGGCCCAATACACACTGCAACCCGAATTTTGCGCGGATGCGGCCACCGAGATTCCCATCTGACCAGGATGAAGGATTCCTAAGGTTTTTTCTATCAAAACTCACCCTCCCATGAGATATGTGACGATGGTTCTGAATCACGCAATCAGTCGAGCAAGAAAACGAGGATGTATGTGGCATTACTCATGGATGTTATGAAATATTAGGTTGGTGGAAGTATTACTCCGTACTCAGCCGTGCTGTTGCGCCACCATCGACGACAAGCCCCTCTCCAGTAATGAAGCCCGATTGCACTTCGTCTGCCAGGAACAGGATCGATCGTGCGATCTCGTTCGGTTGACCCACTCGTCCAATGACGGTCTTTCTGGCCAGATCCTCTAGACGGTCTTCGACGGATCCATCATCGAGGTGCCCTCGATCTAACCCGCTCCGAAGCATCTCCGTGTCTACTGCCCCGGGTAGGATGGCGTTCACCCGGATATTATCCGGGGAAAACTCGATCGCCATTGCCCGCGATAACGCCATCACAGCCCCCTTACTTGCTGCATAAGCAGCAACTCCAATGGATGTCGCAATAGCATGTACGGAACTTACATTTACGATGGCTGCCCCTTTCGCAGCCTTCATCATAGCATGGGCAGCTTTGGATGTAAGGAATACGGCCCGGAAATTCGATGCCATTGTGGCATCCCACTCCTCAATTGACATCTCAACGATCGGTTTGCTGATCTGAATTGCAGCGTTGTTCACCAGGGCATGCAGCACATCCGTCTCACTTGCGATCTGATCGAATAAAAGGGAGACTGATTCCTGTTGAGACACATCAGATTGAATGAAGGTTACATTAGCCGGGAAATCCCCCGATTCCCGACGATCTGTCGCGATGGCATTCCAGCCGGCGTCCCTGAATGCCAATACGGTGGCGTAGCCTATTCCCCCGGCTGCCCCAGTGACCAATGCAGTACGCGCCATGGTTTGCTCCCATTTGATTGAATTTAAAGAAAAAAACTGGAAGTAGTATAGCTTATTTCAAACTGTGATTGTGCAAATCCAATGCATGTTGGTGCTACAGCTCAACAATACGGACACCATTCTCAGCACCAGTGATGTAGATCTCTGCCTTAATTCCCGTCTGTTCCTCATATTTATTTCCTACGACATACGAGAATCGTTCCGCGTGCCCCTCATCCACCAATGCAATAGCACAGCCTCCAAACCCCCCACCTGTCATCCGTGCTCCCAAGCATCCCGCTTCAGATTGTGCGAAAGCCACCATGATGTCCATCTCTCTTCGGGAGATCTCAAAATCATCACGCATGCTCACATGGCTCTCGTTCATCAATCTACCGAAGGACTCCGCATCTCCACGTCTCAGTGCATCTACGGCATCCAGGACACGTTGATTTTCATAGATAATGTGCTTCGAGCGTTTCCGTGTCGTTGGCTCAAGTTCCTCCTTGTGCGATTCAAACATCTCCGGCGAAACATCACGAAGCGCAGCTACCTCGAAAAACGCAGCTGCCGCTTCACATTGCGCCCGGCGCTCATTGTAGGCCGAGTCGATCAACCCTCGACGCGTATTTGTATCGAGGATCACGACGACAGTACCCGCTGGCAGAGGCACAGACTGCAGTTCAAGATTGCGGCAATCGATCATTAGCGCGTGTCCCTCCTCACCGGCTGCAACGATAGTCTGATCCATGATCCCACAGTTCACGCCCACCCATTGGTTCTCCGAAAATTGTGCGATCTTCGCCACCTCTAAGGGTTTCCACTCAAATCCTGCCGCAAGCGAAAACGCTCGTGCGACGGCCAACTCCATGGCCGCGGATGAAGAGAGTCCTGCTCCGATAGGGATATCTCCAGCAACAACTCCCCTCCACCCAGATAAACCCAATCCATGTTCAGTCAATGCCCAGGCCATCCCAGCGACATATTCACCCCAGGGCATGGCACTGTGCTTGATCTCGTTGATGTTCATTACAAATTCTTCACTGAAATCCTTCGAGTAGAGCTGAACGGCACTTTCATTGGACGGCTGCAGCGCGATCCAAATTGCTCGATTAATTGCCATTGGAAATACGAATCCGTCGTTGTAATCGGTGTGCTCACCAATTAAATTAACCCGACCAGGTGCGCGGATGAGATACTGCGGTTCGAACCCATACCGCTCCACAAACGTTCGGATAGCTTGATTTTGGATATTCATAGAAAGCTCATGTTGGAAATTTTTAGAAGAGCTGTCGAAATTTCTGCATGAATGGGGTGTTGTTTTCCAAGGCTTTCGTTCCCAGGTTCAGCCTTTCACCGATCCAGCCAACAACCCGCGAATGAAATATCGTCCGAGCAGAAGGTAGATGAGAAGTGTCGGGAGCGCTGCCATGATCGAGCCAGCCATCGGTAAATTCCATTGGACGGCGCGACCACCGGCCAAGTTGGAGAGGGGGACAGTGATCGGTGAATTCCCTGTTCCGCTTGTGAGCGTGACTGCGAATAAGAATTCATTCCAAATTTGAGTGAACTGCCAGATGATCACAACGACAAAACCAGGGATGGATAATGGAAATAGGATGTGTCTGTAAATTCCAAAGAAACCTGCGCCGTCAATCTTCCCTGCTTCAATCATCTCGGTTGGGATTTCTGCATAATAATTCCGGAATATCAAGGTCGTAATGGAAAGGCCATAGATGATATGGACAAGCGCCAGACCCTGGATACTCCCATAGAGCCCAATTTGATCCAGAAACTGGAACATTGGAATCAGGATACTCTGATAAGGGATGAACATCCCGAACAGCATCAGCATGAATAGGATGTCTGATCCCTTGAACTTCCACTTTGAAAGCACATAGCCATTCAATGAACCGAAAAGGGCAGAGAATACCGTGGCGGGGATGACCAGCTTCAAACTATTGAATAAACTCGGAGAGAACTCCTCCCATGCATCCACGAAGCTTTGAGGATACCAAGGATTGGGGAGCTTCCAGGCAGAGGGTAAGTCGATTTGATCTGGGCTCTTGAATGAGGTGACGATGACCATATAAGCAGGAACAAGGAATATGATCAAAAGTCCGATTAATGTGATGTAAATCAGTATTCGATAGATCCTCGGCATACCTTTCACAACTCATGCTCCGATCGTAATGTGGATACAAGGTAGGGAATGATCACGACCGCGACCATGATGAGCATGACCATGGCGATCGCAGCCCCCTTGGCAAACTCGTTTCCGCGAAATGCAGTTACAAACATTAAAACGCCAGGCATGTCTGTGGTTGCATTGTCAGGTCCTGCAATGACAAAGATCAGGTCAAAGATCTTTAGAGATATGTGTCCGAGCACGATCATGGCTGCAAGCGTGATCGGCTGGAGTATAGGCAGGATTATTTTTGTATAAACTTGAAATTGATTGGCGCCATCCACCTGCGCAGCTTCACGTAATTCGTCTGGAATTCCTCGAATAGCTGCGAGATACATAGCCATCACATAACCGGACATCTGCCATACTGCAACTATGATGATCCCAATTATCGCCAGGTTGAATCCATGTGTTTCCGAGTGGTCTAGGAGCTGGACATTGCTGGGTCCACCAGCTATAAGCCACAGCAGTGTCCCAGCGCCAAGTAAACCCATGATGGCAGCACCGACATTATGTTGCTTTCTCCAGTACCGGTAGGCGATATAGACAAAGAAGACCAGCAAGCCATACCCAAAAATGACAGTAAGTGAATTCCAATCGAACTGCCAGATCTGGGTTCGATCCGTGATCCACTTAATCTCGAGTGGTTCTAGGCCGATTAATGCTGGTAGACGATTGATGCCGCCATTTGGATTAAAGAGCCAACTCCAAACCGTTCCCGTAACAATGAAGGATAACGCCATCGGGTAGAGGAATATGATCCTGAAGAAGCCTTCGAATCGGATGCCCTGGTCGAGAAGCATGGCGAGGAACAATCCAAGGGATAAACAGCCAAGAATAAAGAATAAAGTAAAAAAGAACGTGTTGACCAAACTCTGTCGGAATCGGATATCTAGCAATCCTGTAAAAAGCTTCTCATAGTTTTCAAGACCGACGAAACTCGTATCTCGAATGGCTGCCAAACCTTTCCAGTCCGTTAGCGAGCTGTAAGCGGTTTGAGCGATGAACCCGTAGACGAAAATGCCGATCAAGATCAAAGAGGGTAGGAGGACCAGAAAAGCTAACATTTGGTCTTTTTTCAACCGCAGCTTGCCAAGGTAGGACACAGTGAACCTCCCAGTGCAAGAAAGGATGGGGTGCTCCTTTCGGAACACCCCATCTTGAGATCCGTTATGTTATTGGCAGATCTCAGCTTCCAAACACAATTCCTGAAGCGCTTCGGATGTTAATGCCGAATCGCCAGTGGAGAGGAAGATCTCCATTGCGCTGGCGAAACCATTCATGAAGGTTTCGTTCGCTGCAGCACCATGCGCCAGACTACCAACAACCGTGTCGGCAGCCCAGTCATCAGCAGCACTTCGTCCGTAAACGGAGTACTTGTTCAAGTCAGTATCTTGATGCGCCGCTATCGAACCCTTCAAGGGATTGAAGACATCCTGGCCTTCCACGGAACCCATCAGCGCCAGCCATGCAAGTACAGCGTCAGGATTCGGAGCCCCTTGGGGCAGTCCAAAGGCATCGGACAGAGCGATGAACACCCCACTCGTGCCAGGTGAAGATGCCCAGCTATAGTCTTCATTGGGTACCAGGCTCTTGGTAGTTTCAAAGTAGCCATTTGCCCAGTCACCCATTTCATTGAATGCGGCCTCGCCGTTGATGACCATGTCGCTCGCCTGCTGCCAGGAGAGCGAGGTGGCATCCTCATTCGTGCATGCCAGGATCTCACCGAAGGTGTCCCATACTGCTTGAACATCGGCATCGGTCCAGGCTTTCTCGCCAGCCCAGAGGGCATTCCAACCGTCGACACCCAGCTCCGAGACTGCAACAGCCTCCCAGAGATGATTGTGCGTCCAGTTGCGGGCTAGTGCTAACGGAACAACACCCTGGTCCTGAAGCGTCGGACAGATTTCTAGGAAGTAGCTCCAGTTCTCCGGGACTTTTACGCCCCATCCCTCTAGGTTTTCCGGGATGTACCAGAGCACGTTCGATCGGTGGATGTTCACCGGAACGGACCAGATGCCATCTTCCGTGCTCATCAGGTCGATCAGACCGGCTGGATACTTGTCGAACCAACCTTCCTGCTCATAAAGGAAAGTTAGATCATC
>JBGUDT010000034.1:0-26955 GCA_041821665.1 Anaerolineales bacterium | reverse complement strand
GCAAGATGGCATCGATCCCGATTGCAGGACTCAGATCAACATCGGAGTTCGCTGCGATTACACCCACGAGCGTCGCCAGCACCCAACCCAGGCATCATCATATCGGACCACAGATCACCTGGAAGGCGCAGATCTGATCTGTTGCTTACATTCAATCAGGATGAATTGGAACTTCAATAAAATCATAGATAGCAGCATGATCAGAGAAAAAGCTTTGGTCTTCTAATAACGCAAAGGATCCTCCAAAATAATTGTTAAAGATTATGCGGAAACTATTTACGGGCGTAATGTTCTCATATAGCCCTTGGTTACCACTGTCGGGAAGATGATACGCATTCAATATCGCCATTCGATCTCGAATACTTTTAGGGGATCCGTGATCTCCTTGAATGATGATGATTGGTGGAGTCTCTGAGGAGTCCTTGATATCTCTCACCATTTCGATTATTTTTCCATTAATAAAGTCGACTTGATTCCGATATCCTTCAATTTCATCTGACCTGACGTTGCCATCGGCTTCAAGAAGTGTAAAAGGTCCCGATTGATCCACGATATCACCACCCGCCGAAAAAATATAAGGAGCATGGGGAGAAATCACATGGATGAAGACAAATTTAGGCGAGGGGAGATTGAGAACGCCAGATCCACCCAACTCGAGTGCGAACAGGATTCTTTCACGATGGTCACGAAAGGGTTGATCCACAATCTCAAGGAGACTCTCTGCCCTCAGGAGAGCAACATCCATAAAGATTAATCCAATGGAACTATCCAACACCGTACTTTCAAATTCGTTCAAGCCTGCAAGGTAGTATCTTTCCACGCCGATCTTGTGAGGGGATAAATAGTAGTCAGCATCCCTCCAGCTAGAGTAATATCGACCACTATCCAAGGACACCACTTTATAACCCAAACATTCAAGTTCTCTTCGGACACTGTTTTTCCCCATCGAATAATTGCGATCTTCTTCTTGATTATATCCAGCGTCAGAAACCGAATCCTCCTTGGAATGATCGATGAGATAATCCATGTTCAATGATGACGTCAAGGAAACAATTGTTGAGGCATAATTACTTTGACTCTTTTCCGCAATATAAAAACTTTGTTCTCTCAATTCATCCAAAAATGGACCGTTGTCGAAGTTATACGTTTCCCTTAAAACATCGTCCCGAGTGTAGGCGTCAAGGATGATGTAGTAAATATCCGGGGCAGCTTGTTTTGCAGGCGCTGACAAATTACAGGACAACGAATCGCTTTCGGTTCCCGCGCTGGTTTCCCTTTGATAATGTACTTCTGATTTAGCAATTTGAAATATCGACATCACCAATAAGACGAGAGAGACGACATTTAAATATTGGGGAATGGTAGATAAGTTACTCCGATTTCGCCGGATTATCCATAGAGCAAAGATAATAAGAATGATTATGGCTGGAAGGAAAAAGCGATGACGAATTATCTGGGAGCCTCCCAGGATGAGATCCCGTAAGCTATGGTAGAGATGACCATAGGAGAGCAGCATCACAACAACTATGGTGGTAATCAAACTTGCCGCTTCCCAGCCGGACATAATCAATCGAAATAATACGAGTAAAAGCAATGTGCATAATAAGGCTAGAACAATGGCGCGGATTGACTCAATTGGCCGGACTTCTGAGGCATTATTCGCCAATAGAAATAAGATTGGAAAAAGAGCAAATAGAAATGGGTAGAGAGGCCAGTTCTTTAACTTCTCAAAAATTTCCACAACCCATAATTCCTAACTAAAAAAATTTAATTTATCGGTATTAACCGTTTTCTAGGATGAGGTACCAAAGTATTCTTCTTAATCCTGCTTCATTAACCTATTCCGTACAAACAGCTCTCAATCAGAGAATGAGAGGTAAGAATATTTATCGATCAGGGAGTCTATTCGTATCGCAGCGCTTCGACGGGTTCTAAATCCGCAGCTCGTTTCGCAGGATAAAGTCCGAAGAACAGGCCGACGGCGGTGGAGAACAACGTCGCCAGCAAGATGGCATCGATCCCGATTGCAGGGCTCAGATCAACATCGGAGTTCGCTGCGATTACACCCACAAGCGTCGCCAACACCCACCCAAGTCCGATTCCTATCAATCCGCCAATCATACTCAGCAGCGCCGATTCGGTCAGGAACTGCAGCATGATGTCCCGTTTTCTTGCGCCGACAGCTTTCCGTAATCCAATCTCTCGCGTGCGTTCGGTGACGGAGACCAGCATGATGTTCATGATTCCGATGCCACCTACCAGCAGAGAGATCGCCGCGATGCCCCCAAGAAAGATGGTGAGGACGCCAGTAACGCTTTGTGCCGTCTCGATGAAATCCTGCTGGCTAAATACGGTGAAGTCATCCGCTCCAATGGGTGATCGATGGCGAGAACGAAGGATGGCGGTCACCTCATCGCTCGCCATGTTGACCTCATCCGCAGCGATGGCTTGAACGACGATCATATCCACTGAAGTACGATCACGCCGAAACAGTCTTGTTTGCGCTGTAGTTAGTGGTACCAGGATTTCATCATCCGGATTCTGGAAACCTGATCCGCCCAGACGAGTCTTGATGCCGATGATGCGAAAGGGCTGGCCCTCCACTCTCACTGTTTCGCCCAGCAGACCCTCGCTGCGGCCAAATAGGGTCTCCGCCAATTCTGGACCGAGGACGGCCACGGCCGCGCGACCATTCATGTGGATGTTGGAGATAAATTCTCCTTCGGCCAGTTCTACATTTCGCACCGGCTGGTAATCGGGCGTCACGCCCAATCCCGCAGAACTGGAGCATTCCCCCGCGAAGCAAACTTCAACCCCACCCTGCAGCATCGGTGCGACCCCGATGACCGATGGAGCGGAAAACGGATCGGCGATAGCGTCCGCATCTTCAAGTGTGAGCGGCTTTGGGTTCCGCACTTCTTCGTTATCACTTCCTTGAAAGACAAACAGCAGGTTCGTACCGATACCGCTGATCGAACCCGTGATGGCCTGCTCCGCCCCCGTCCCGATGGCCAGCATGGCGATCACCGCACCCACACCGATAACGATACCCAGGATAGTGAGGGCAGAGCGTACCTTGTTGCTAGATAAGCTGTCTAGAGCTTCCAGAATTCCATGCCAAACGTTCATACAAATACCTTTTGGTATCCTCAATCAAGGAACACACCACAAATTGAATTCGCTCGTGATATTTAAAGTCTCTTATCTTCCTCGATCAACCCATCTCGAATCCGAATAATGCGTTGGGTTTGTCCTGCAATCTCGGGATCATGTGTGACGAAAACGAGCGTTGTCCCGTGGACTTTATTGAGGTTCAGTAGAATTTCCATGATTTCCTCGCCCGACTGTGTGTCCAGGTTTCCCGTTGGTTCATCAGCCAGGATCATGGATGGGTTGTTCACCAGGGAGCGTGCGATGGCGACACGCTGCTGCTGGCCGCCCGAGAGCTCGCTGGGTCGGTGGCGAACTCGATCACCGAGACCGACTGCTTCTAGCGCTTCGATGGCGCGCTGTCTGCGGCCGTTCGTCGTTCCAGCATAACGCATGGGCAGCTCGACATTCGATATCGCCGTCTGCCGTCCCAGAAGGTTGTATGTCTGAAAGACGAAACCGACTTTGAGATTCCGAATACCTGCCAGTTGATCATCCGACAGCGATGATACAAGCTGACCATCAAGATAATATTCACCTTTTGTCGGGAGATCCAAACATCCAAGGATATTCATCAGTGTGCTCTTACCTGAACCTGAAGGTCCGATGATCGAGAGGACCTCCCCTTCTTCAATCTCGAGTGAGATGCCGCGCAGTGCGTGTACCTCTACTTCGCCCATCTGGTAGACCTTGGTGATGCCTTTGGTCTTGATTACGCTCACGCTTAACCCCCTCCCATGCCTCCCCCCATACCCTGCGGGGGTCCACTGCCGAAGTCGAAGAAATCTTCCGGTGGGTTGAGCACGATCACATCGCCGATCTCCACATCACCTTCAAGGACTTCGCTGTATAAATCTGAAGAAGCACCGAGGACAATGGGGACCGGCTGAGGAGCGCCATCCACGAGGATATAGATCACGCGGTTCCCATCTAGAATGCGAATGGCACGATTGGGTACTAATTTAACGTCATCGATGCGGTTCACGATGACGCTCACTGCCGCAGTCATTCCTGGTTTTACAGCATCGTCAGCGTCGAGGAGCTCGACGGTTACATTGAAATTAACCACGCCCTGAATGGAGTTACCTATCGGGCTAATTTCCTTGACTTCACCAGTGTAGGTCTTGTCGAGGATGGCATCGAAATCGAGCAGCACTGGTTGGTCAACCACAATCCTGTTGATGTCCACCTCCGAGACCTCGACATCCACGAGTAAGCGACCTAAATCATCGAGGCCGAAACCAGGTGTACCAGGAGCTACCTGATCACCGGGCATGACTTCTACAGCCGTGATTGTGCCCGCGAAGGGTGCATTGATGCGGGACATCTCCATGGTAGCTTCCGCTGCCGCCACGCGAGCCTGTGCCGCTATGACGTCTCTTGGATCCGGGCCGTCCCGGAGTCGCTCCCATTCACGTTCTGCATCTGCAAGCCGCGCAGATGCGAATACGACATCGGCATCAAGGAGCGCCTGATCCACTTCATCAGGAGAACCCTTGTACCAGTTATAGCTACGAAGCGCAGCATCATAACGCTGCTGTGCAGCAGCGTAGCTCTTATAGGCCGATGCCTTCCCCGCATCCTCCGTGCGACTTCCAGGTTCCCTATCGTATTTCCCCTTCGCACCGTTCAATGCTTTCTCGGCCAGAGTTAGCTCCGCACGAGCATTTTTAACCGTCGTTTCACTGGCGCGATTCCCCTCTTGTTGATTCGTACGGCTTCGTTCGGCGGCCTCGAGTGCATCCTGCGCCTGGGCGAGCTCGACCTGAGCTTGTGCTCGCGCTATTTCAGAATCGAATACATTTTCCAGATCTTTCTCCGCGGTGACGAGCTCCGCTTCGGCCATGATAATGGATGAGGGCAGGGAGGTTTGCTTGAGCATTGCCAGAACATCGCCCTCCTCCACTTCGTCTCCCGATCGAACGGATACATCTTCGACCGTCCCGGTGGTCTCAAAAGTCAAAATCGCAGATTGGTTCGGACGCACTCGTCCAGTGGCGCCCACGCTTGCCTCCAGTGGACCTAGCGTCAGGGTTTCCGTTTGCAGATTTGCGATGACCTCTTCAGCGCGACTTTGTCCGAAAGCCCTGAACGCAATAAAGCCGGCCACAATCACCACAATGGCAATGGCAGCAATAATCATCCATCGTTTCATCGGTTAACCGCCTCCCAATGGATACGCCCAGTACCCATTATTTTCATCTATCGAATATCCAAATGCATGAGGCAAACCTCACGCATATCCCCGTGGAGCCATATTACGGGTTGTGCCATTAGAAGTGTAATAGATTAATGTGAATATCTTATGAAGATGGTGTGCTTCGCCCGCTGGCGAAACATACATCCTGAACGGGAGATTTCCACACAACAAGAACACCTCTCTCAAGATCATCCATTTTCCGGATAACGTGGGTATTGTACCGCGCAGATTGTGAAATCTTTCCCGAAGTTTGTGACAACCGTCAGGGTGAGGCATGACAATTTGAACTAATATCTGACCAACTTGGTCTGTATCATCTAGGCAGTTGTGCAAGAGGTGAGTCACTATGTCGATTCCTCCCGAGGGAGAACTTAAAATCGATCGCAAAGCGCGCATGAAACTCCTTTTCGAGGAGCTGAACGCGCGTCCACCTGAGGAGCGAAAGAAGGATTTTGATGCGACCTTCCTGCCCCTCACTCCAGAAGAGGCGAAGCGCGCGGCCGAACGATGTATCCACTGTCCTGACCCGGCCGCCTGTGTGGAGGCATGTGTCGCACATAACGACATCCCCTCAGCGATGTGGCTCATCGAACAGGGCGATTTTATTGGCGCGGCAGAGATCTATCGTCAAACCAGTACGATGCCTGAGATTTGCGGCCAAGTTTGCCCGCACGAGGCTTTGTGTCAGGGCGCTTGTGTTCGCAATAAGCGCGGCGAGCCCGTCATCACGGGAGCCCTTGAAGCCTTTGTCACGGAATACCAGCGCCAACACGAAAAAGTAAAGATTCCAGTGGGGACACCCACTGGAAAGAAAGTCGCCATTGTCGGGTCGGGTCCATCCGGTCTGGCTTGCTGTGACCATTTAATTCGGCAGGGTCATGAAGTAACCATCTTTGAGGCTGCGCCTACACCTGGCGGTCTCTTGATTTATGGAATCCCAAATTTCAAGTTACCTAAGTCCACTGTCCATAACGTGATTCAGGATCTAGAGGACGCCGGCGCGATTTTTCAGACCAACACACGCATCGGAGATACGAAGACCATCGATGACCTTCTCGAGGGTGGATTTAATGCCGTATTCGTCGGTGTGGGTTCTGGAGTGGACGCGACCATGGATGCTCCCGGAATCGATCTACCTGGTGTCTATCAGGCCACCGATTTCCTTATTCGAGCAAACGTGGATCCCGAATCCCTTCCGCCGGATAAACGCTCCGTTCCCGAAATCGGGAACCGCGTAGCTGTGATCGGTGGTGGAGATACGGCTTCAGATTGTCTCCGCACGGCGATTCGTTTGGGCGCCGAGGAAGTCACCTGTCTTTATCGTCGTACTGAAGCTGAAATGCCCGGCGGGAAAAAAGATCGGGAACTGGCCCGAGAGGAAGGGGCGCAGTACCGATTCCTCACACAGCCCGTCCGCTACATCCCTGGACCTGATGGACGCGTAAGTGCCGTGGAATGCCTGCAGTGCGAGCTTGGCGAACCAGATGAGAGCGGACGCCGCCGCCCGATTCCTATTGAAGATTCAAATTTCACGGTCCCTGTGGATTCCGTAATACTAACGCTCGGCTATTGGCCAGATCCCCTCATCGGGGAGACTACGGAGAATCTCGAAACGCACAAATGGGGATTGATCGTTGCCGATCCCGAGACTGGCGCAACCTCGCGTGATGGTGTCTTTGCAGGCGGTGATGGCGTCACTGGCCCCGACCTGGTGGTATCCGCCATGGCTGCAGGTCGGCGCTCCGCGCAGGCTATCGATGAGTACTTGAACGGGAATTAACTCCGAACCAGTCTCATATAGGATTCAAAGACTATACGCATAGCCGCGCACGGCATGTTTACGCCCCACAATTTGCCTAAATCTGAAACCGAAAAGAACCGGCATGAACGCCGCCGCTCGATATAAGTTCGCGAGACCTCGCCCGGAGCCAAACCTCCTGGCTCATGGCTGAAGGGTGCTCTGCACCCTGGTGCTTAGCACCATTAGCATAGAATGTACGCGCACACCGCCAGACCCTACGAGACCGCAATCTACATTGCCCTCCGTTTCTACTATTTGGATAGTACTTCATCTAGCAAGATGCCCCTATCCATTTGAGGGAGAGGGGTTGGGGTGAGGGTGGACTTTCGTTATAGACAGTCCCTTTTTGCATTGAGCTTACAATCAAGGCTGTTGAAAGTGGCTGAAGTTGTGACGACTGAGGCTATAATCACGCTTAACGCAGAATCGAATGGAGTTCAAACCCTGTCAAAGTCATCGGATACAAGGCATTCCCTGACCGCTTTTGCCAAAGAAGAAGCACATCGACTGGGCTTCGATCTGGTGGGGGTTACCACGCCTGATGCGCCGCCTCACATGGAGGTATACCGCCGATGGCTCGCTCAGGGGCATCATGCTGGTATGCATTACATGGCATCAGAGCGTGCGATCAGCCATCGTGAAAAGCCCCGAATGATCCTACCAGAGTGCAAATCCGTCCTCGTAACCGGTACGCTTTACCTCACTCCAGAATCCCAAAACCGTAAGGATAACACCAGAGTAAAAGTCGCTTCCTACGCGCTCGGCGAGGATTACCATCTTGTCCTCACAGACCGATTGAGGAGGCTTGTGGGATCTCTCGAAGCCCGTCTAGGTGAATCTTTTCCGCATCGCACATATACCGACACCGGTCCACTCCTCGAAAGGGAATTTGCTCAACGGAGTGGATTGGGTTGGATTGGTAAGAATTCTTGTCTCATTCATCCCAAGAAGGGATCCTATTTCTTGCTTGCAGAAGTTATGCTGGGGTTGGATCTCATTCCGGACCAACCCTTCACAAGTGACCACTGTGGCAATTGCACTCGTTGTATCGAAGCCTGCCCGACCGATTGCATTCTCCCAAACCGAACGATCGACTCGTCTCGATGCATCTCCTACTTGACGATCGAGGAAAAAGGAACCATCCCCCCGGAGCTCAGGTCTGACCTGGGCAAATGGCTTTTTGGATGCGACATCTGTCAACAAGTTTGCCCATGGAATCTCCGCTTCGCCGCAGCATCAACCGATCCCGCCTTCCAGCCCCGTGAGATGCTCCGAAGTCCCGATCCAGGAAGATTCCTCGAGTTAGCACCGGAAAAATGGCGCCCACCGCTGCGAAACAGCCCTCTGGAACGCCCGCGGCGGGTAGGTCTGGTGAGAAATGCCTGCATCGTGGCAGGAAACTCAGGTGATCCAGTCCACATTCCCAGGATTAAGCACCTTCTTTTTTCGGACACTGACGAGCTTGTGCGTGCGCATGCTGCCTGGGCGCTTGGGGAAATTGGAGGCCGGGAATCAAAATTACTGCTTGAGGAGGCGCTCCTGGATGAGGCTGAAGAGAGTGTGAGAGAGGAAATCCGTTGTGCTCTACATCCGGGATCTGTTTAAAAAAAAGCAACCGCAGCAAGATTTACGCTGCGGTTGCTCGTGTTGAAACGGGCTGTTTGATCGCGACTAACTTGGCTCCGTAGTTGGCGTCGGTGTGGCGATATTGACGATCACGATGATGATCTGTCCAACTCCGATCGAGTTGGGATCATCAATCTCATTCCTCTCCGCAATCACTTCAGCGAGGCTATTGAATAGTGCCGCGATCGTCTCCAGCGTGTCCCCCGGTTCGATGCGGTACTCAATCTCTTGTCCTGGAAGGAGCGTATCGGGTATGGGTGTCTTCGTTGGCAGGACGTACCCCTCGGTCGGAATGGTCAATTCTTCGTTTACGAATAGCTGATCAGGGTCGGTCATCTCGTTCGCGGTCATCAGCAGAAACACATCCACCTCAAACTGCTCGGCGATCGAAAAGAGCGAATCCCCTTCCACCACAATGTATGTCAACGGACCTTCAGGCGTGGGGGTGATCAAGGGTTCTTCAGTTGGCGTAATCGATGGGGTGGCCGTAGGTGGCATGGGTGTCGATGTCTCTGTTGGGGGTGGTGTATCCGACGCAAGAATTCCGGGCATCGCGGGAGGATTATCACTCGTCAGCCAGAGAACCACAAAAAACAAGCCGACCACCAGCAGGACAACGGCCAGCCCACCAAGAAGAAGAGGGCCTACCCTTTCCTTTCTTTTCCGATATGAATCAATTACTTCTGCGGCGTTCGAATCTGTATCTGTCATCTTTCACTCTCCCTCCAAAGGCAGAGCGGATCTTCCTTCTCAATTGGCCCTCATTGTACCTGAATTTAGCTCAATCTATGTCTATTCTACATAACTTCATACATCATCTTCAGAAAAACGGTCCGCAATGAACGCCATGACATCATCGATGATCTCCACCCACGCCTCTTCTCTATGGGCGCCATTGGTGAGCAGGTAATAATGGCTTACATTCTTGAGCTCAAACGCCTCGATGAGCTCCTCAATTCCAACTAAAAATCCGGGCTCTCCCGTACCTGCGGTCACCATGATGTTCTCCGGGAGCTCTGTGCCAGCCCGAACAAGCAAAACAGGATCGTAAGGCGGACGCGCGGAGTTCACCGACAGCGAAGGACTCAGTACGGCTACCGTGTTGAATATGTCCGGGTTCGTGAAAGCCGTCTCAAGCGCCCAAACTCCACCACGAGATATGCCCACGACTGCCCGGGCCAATGCAGAATCCTTCGTCTCGAAGTTCTCATCTATGAAAGGCACAAGACCTTCGATCAATTCTGTCTCATACGAGCCCGGACCTCCATCCGATCGTGTGAATAATGGCTCGGGTACAAAGGGCATCACAAGGATGAAGGGCATCCACCTTTCCTCACTTATTTCTGCATCGAGAATGGAGATCACACCGAGCTCTTCCATCTGGGTCTCATCAAAAGGATAGCCATGGAGCGCATAGACGGTAGGGTACTTTTGATCTGTCTGCCCATAACAGGGCGGTAGATAAATTCTTACAGGGATATCCTTCGCCACGGCTGTACCTGGATAATCGAGGGCCATCACTTCACCGGCATCCATATCGCAGCCCCGGGAGGTCGCATTGGCGACATCAGTCGATATTTTGGTTTCCTGGATCTGTGCTTCAGTACCTTCCATCGTTGATGTTTTTCGAGGAGATCCGGTGAGTGTCGCCTTGGGGAGTGAGCCCTGGGGTTGAGCTTGATTCTGCGGTGTGCATCCAATGATCGCGAGGACGCAAAGCATGGCACCGATCAACCCGATATGATGTTCTCGTTTTACCATGACTTCCTATTTAGAGGGCAGGTCTTCGTTCATCACTGGGCTTGATCCTTATGAAATTAAGCAAAGCTCGCAGGTAGTTTACCACTCACGCTCGGTTATAATCCATGCCATGAAATATCACATATGGACGTCCGGCTGCCAGATGAATGTCGCCGATTCACAGCGGGTCGCTTCTTCACTCGAAAAGATAGGATATGCCCCAACAGCATCGATCGAGCTGGCGGATGTGGTCGTATTGAACACCTGCGTGGTCCGCCAGAGCGCTGAAGATAAAGCCCATGGACGTCTGAGCTCCCTTCGTCCACTAAAAGAAGATCGTCCGGATATGGTGATAAATCTCATGGGCTGCATGGTGGGAGTAAACGGAAGCGAGAAGCTTCACCAGGCTTACCCTTTCGTCGATGTCTTCTCCCCTCCTTCCGATCCAGAACCTCTCATTTCACTTCTACTGGAGGCGAACGAGAAAGAGATTGATGTACGGGAGACGAAGTTGAGACACGCACTTATGGATGAAAGCCTGGTCCTCCCCAAAGATGAGCAAAGCAAGCTTGTATCCGCTTATATTCCTGTGGTATACGGCTGCTCGCATGCCTGCTCGTTTTGCGTGATCCCCTTCCGCCGTGGGATAGAACGGAGCCGTGCTGTCGGTGAAATTGCAGGAGAAGTACGCTCGCTCCTGGAACAGGGTGTCATGGAAATTACCCTTCTCGGGCAGATCGTGGACCGCTATGGAATGGATATTTCTGATGGTCCGAATCTGGCAGATTTGCTCAGGGTATTGCATGAATATCCAGAATTAAAACGTATCAGGTTCCTCACCTCTCATCCGAATTGGATGACGGATGAGCTTCTGGAAACCGTGGCAGAGTTACCGAAAGTATGTGAGCATATCGAGGTGCCTGTCCAGGCTGGGGATGATGAAGTGCTGAGGAACATGAAACGCGGTTATTCGGTGGAAGACTATCGCCGGCTGATCGACCGGATTCGTTCCAAGATTCCCAACGTTTCCATCGCCACGGACATCATTGTGGGCTTTCCCGGGGAATCGGATGAGAAGTTCCAGCGGACCTACGAGCTGCTTGATGAACTTCAGATGGACGTTGCCCATCTCGCCAGGTACTCACCCCGGCCACAGACCGTCTCAAGTCGGAAGATGATCGATGACGTGCCTGAGCAGGAGAAGATGCGTCGCTTCCGAGCGTTGGAAGAACTCCAGGCCGGCATCGCGACAAAAATTAACACTCGCTTCGCTGGTCAAGTTGAGGAAATCCTTGTCGAAGAAGAGCATAAAGGTCGCTGGAAAGGCCGCACGCGCACAAACAAACTGGTCTTCTTTGAGAGCGCGACGGATTATTGGGGACAGCTCGCAAACGTGGAGATCGCTTGGACCGGTCCCTGGAGCATGCGCGGGGTTCTTCACAAGCCCACGCCCTAGCCCAATGAGCAAATCACCGCAGATTGTACGCTTAGCTTCCGTTGAAGTTGCCTTCAGAGTAAATCGCGCCTGTGTGCCTATATGAATATGTTCGTGTGTGTGGGAACCCAGGAACATTTTCAGGCTCTAAGTCGTCTCCTATCAGGAAGATTTACCAACAGAATGGCGTTAATTTATCGAACTTTTTCGGAGAAGATATCGAAAGGCACAAATTAATCACGCTCGATAAATTGCACTGACCAATGAATGATGGAGGGCTGAAAGTGATGAAGGTGAAAAAACCATTTCGTATTATCTTTTTATATTTGTGCGGATTGGTCATCACTGCCGCGGCGTGTAATCTCCCATCTCGCCAGGTTGATATGCGCCCGACATATGCCGCCGGAACTGTCCAGGCACGGCTTACGCTTGGTCCTGTTAACACCAGCATCCCAAATACGCCGGTTCCAACCGGGACAGCAACGCTTCCTTCCTCGACGGAGAGGGGACCAGAGACACCCACAAATACGCCCATCCCTCCGACAGAGACGAATGCACCCTGCGATCGTGCCGGCTTTGTTAGCGATGTCACGGTACCTGATGGGACCATCTTCAGAGCAGGAGAGAGCTTTACGAAGACCTGGCGTTTGAAAAACCTTGGCACATGTACTTGGACACCCGACCATGAACTCCTTTTCAAAGACGGAGATTCGATGGGAGGTCCAGCCTCGCAACAACTCACGACAGGGTCAGTCGCCCCAGGGCAAACCGTGGATATCTCGGTAAACCTGGTTGCTCCAAGCACAGATGGAGTTTACAAAGGATTTTGGTGGATCCGCGCCGACTCTGGTGTCGTATTTGGGATCGGTGCATCGGGTCAGAGCCCGTTTTTTATCGAGATGGAAGTGGGTGAGCCACCCCCAACTGAAATCCCACCTTTATCTAACGGTAAAGTTGATGTGGACCAGACCTATTCAATTGACTTCGATACCGGCTCAATCACAAGCGGATTAGACGCTGATTTATGGTTCCATGTTGTATCCCCAGTAGAGAAATACTTGGAACCGAAGAATGGTGCGCAATTCAAGCATCTGACCACAGTCCCTTCACTTGAAAAATGCCAAACGGAAGTTCTGAGTGCAAGCGCCATCCCGTTTGGAGGTGTGAGTGTCGGAGATTGGCTGTGTTATAGGACAAATGAAGGAAATGTTGGTCGCACCGAAGTAGAGGGGATCACCCCCGGGGAACCCCAAACAATCAAACTTGATTACATCACCTGGGACACATGATCGTACTCCGATGATGTGGGACACAACCTGCTCCTATAAGCGAAACTAGAAGCCCATAATATTTCTTCTGGTTGTTCGAGAATTGCATAACGGCCATATCGTTTACTTTTTACATCATCCGTTCCGTGTTAGAGTCATATATCCCATCTGTCCCGTCTTCAGGTTGATCAGAATGATGCGATGTCTGAGGACTTTGTAGGTGAAACGTTCAGGAAATGCCAACCGATACTATTCTCATCATTGATAAAGACCATACATTCAGCTCGACTGCCAGGCAGACCTTCGAGGAGACCGGGCTATTTGATATTTCCATCGCTGCCACGGGCATGGAGGCACTTGCTGCTTCAAGTACGAGAGATATCAACCTCGTGCTCATGGAATCTGAGCCTGCGGATATGTCCGCACAAACACTGATCGAGAAACTTCGTGCCCGTCAACCAGATCTGCCCATTATCGCTATGCACACAGCTCAATCTACAAGTGAGATTTCGATCGAAGACCTCAAAGTTCAGAGTACCCTCTTCAAACCTATCCATTTTTTAGATCTCCCGGGGATTGTCGCAGATTTTATGGGTAAGTCCGAAACAGCTATCTCAACCGATCTCTTTAACCCAGAATCCGAACATGCGGCCGTGATTGACGTTGCCCAAAGCCAAACCACATCCCGATCCCCGGGTATGGAAAGCGCCAGGGAGGAATTGGTAAATCTCGTGCATGAGAGTCAGGCGTTTTCATGTTTGCTCATACAGGGCGGCGAAGTGAATACGATCGTCGGTCAGCTCTCAACTTCCCAGATCCAGCTCTCATTTCCATTCCTTGAAGAGCTGGCACGATCAAGAGATGCGTCTCTACCGCTGGCGAAGTTTTATCCACTCGCAGCCATGGATATAGGTATTACACTGTTCATTCACGCCGTCGCTCCAAATATCCGCATCGTTTCGCTCTTCGATGATCAAATCGAATTCGGTGCAGCGAGAGCCCAGGCGGAGGAGATTGCACACACTTTCTCAATTTCAGTCGCTCCGTCGGAATCAGCCGAGAAAGCCACGGTGGGAGATGCAGGATTCGATCAACTTACAGACCTTGATCACATCGATGAGAGCTACCTCGATATCTTGTGAGCCGCACATATAGATACCAAACGTACAGCCCAGGTGCTCAACGAATTACCCAAACTTTGGGAAGCAACCTTGTGCTTACCCTGGGACGGATTGAATGAGGCAGGCAGACTATTAAGGGAGTAAGTCGCTCGGAGAGTAGAGTTATGTCAGAAAAACCCCGCCTTTTCCTGATCGATGGGCACGCACTTGCCTACCGCACCTACTTTGCACTGACCGGTGTAGGTGACGCTTCGCGTTGGATGACCAAAGCCGGTGAACCAACTGCCGGGACCTATGGGTTTACGTCTGTCCTGCTAAGCCTTCTTGAACAGGAAGCTCCCGAATATCTCGCGGTTTCGTTCGATACAGGGAAGACTTTTCGTGATGATTTGTACCCTGAGTACAAAGCTACTCGCGACAAAATGCCCGATGATCTACGACTGCAGATCGAGCGAATACGGGAAGTCGTAGCTGCATTTGGCATTCCAATTCTTGAAGCTGAGGGCTACGAAGCAGACGACGTACTTGGTACTGTTGCAAAACAGGCTGCCCATGAAGATGTAACCGTCATCATTCTCACGGGGGACCGAGATCTGCTTCAACTTGTGGATGAATCAATCCTGATCCGTCTTGCGGGTCAGAAACTCTCTGAAGCCAAAGATTATGGCATCCAAGAAGTCATCGATCGATACCAGCTCAATCCTGAGCAGCTAATCGACTATAAAGCCATCGTAGGGGATGCCAGCGACAATATCCCTGGCGTGCGAGGCGTAGGTGACAAAACGGCCGTTAAACTGCTTAATGAGTATCAGACTCTTGATGAGATCTATGTGCATCTCGAGGATGTCCCCACCCGATTTCGGAATAAACTGGCCGATCAACGTGATGAAGCCTATCTGAGCAGACAGCTCGGGCAGATTGTTACGGATGTCCAGCTCGAGTTTGATCTTGAAGCTTGTCGGGCAGCAGATTATGACCGTGACGAAATCGTCGCCTTATTCAGGGAGCTTGAATTTCGAACGCTCTTGAACCGGATCCCTGATGAAGCGGCCATGCCTGGAGGTCAGCTCAGTCTTTTCGTGACCAAAAAAAAGCAGAAAGCCCCTTCGTCCGAGAATGTCATCATCGTAGATACATCGGAAGAACTCACCAAACTTGTCAAAGCGCTCCAGGGTGCGAACCAGATCGCGTTCGACACAGAGACTACAAGCAAAGATGCGATGCGCGCCGAGCTCGTGGGTATCTCACTCGCGGTTGAAGCCGGAGAGGGGTATTACATCCCTCTCGGTCATTCTCCCGCTGTCGCAGGGAAATCGCAGCTCGATCTTGAAGAGACGCTAACCACATTAGCCAAACCTCTGACGGACCCAGGCGTACCCAAAGTTGGCCACAATGTGAAATACGATTTCATCGTCCTCGCCCGCCATGGGCTTACCATCGCTCCGCTCGAATTTGACACCATGATCGCCGAATGGCTGTGCGACCCGGCGTCCCGCAACCTCGGTTTGAAGAGTCTCGCCTGGGTACGCTTGGGTATTGAGATGACCGAGATCCAAGAACTTATTGGTTCGGGGAAAAACCAGCGATCCATGGCCGATGTCCCGATCGAAGAGGCTGCACCCTATGCCGTCGCGGATGCAACGGTCTGTCTTCGTCTCATCCCGGAACTTCAGCTTGAGCTCGAGGAAAAGAATCAGTATGAGATGTTTGTGAACCTTGAAATGCCGCTCGTGCAAATTCTTGCCGAGATGGAAATGGCGGGAATCGCGCTCGATACCGTGTTTCTCAATGAGTTGTCGGATGAGATGCATGCACGAATTGGTCAAATCGCCGAGCAGATTTACGAGATGGTAGGACATGAGTTTAATATCAATTCCACCCAGCAGTTATCCAAAGTCCTTTTCGATGAGCTTGGACTTGATCCTCCCGATAGGACTCGAAAGACCGCTTCCGGTCATTATTCAACGGCGGCATCCGTGCTTGATGAGCTAAAAGATGAGCACCCTATGATCGATCTCATCCGGGAATATCGGGAAATCGCAAAACTCAAATCGACCTATGCGGATGCGCTCCCTGATCAGGTGAATGCAGAGACAGGACGGGTTCATACCTCTTACAATCAGACGGGTTCGGTAACTGGAAGGCTCGCGTCTTCTGATCCCAACTTACAGAACATTCCTATCCGCACCGAGCTCGGGCGTCGGATCCGCCAGGCATTTGTCCCTTTTCCAGGAAACTTGCTCCTGGGTGTGGACTATTCCCAGATCGAGCTCAGAATCGTAGCCCATATTGCCGATGACAAAGCCATGATTCAAGCCTTTCTTAATGATGAAGATATCCATCAAGCCACTGCTTCGGCGATATACCGCGTGGATTTAGAAGATGTCACCGTGGATATGCGCCGGCATGCGAAGGCGGTTAACTTTGGTTTGATTTATGGCATGAGTCCTTTTGGTCTCTCACGGTCGACAGACCTCACGCTCGCTGAAGCTGAAGACTTTGTGGAAGCTTACTTCACACAATATCCCGGTGTGCAAGGTTATCTTGAGAAAATCCGGGGCCAGGCATCCGAGCAAGGATATGTCGCCACCTTATTAGGACGGCGACGATACTTCCCGCAGCTCCTGAAGGATGCTTCTGTTTCAGAGGTCGCTCGATCACGGGCAATGCGGGAGGCCATCAACGCTCCGATCCAGGGGACTGCCGCGGATATCATGAAAATTGCCATGCTGAAATTACCGATGCAATTAGCAGAAGGCGGATATCGTTCCAGGATGCTTCTGCAGGTTCACGATGAGCTCGTGTTTGACTGCCCTGAGAATGAACTCGAAGCAGTCGCGGGCATCGTTCGGGAGACCATGCAGTCAGCGTTTGAACTGGTTGTTCCCTTGAAGACAGACGCAAAGGCCGGGCCCAATTGGTCGAATCTCGAACCTCTTTAATCTCATTTTTCAACGCCGCGGCATCAGCATATAACTTATGCTATACTCGCATGGTTACCCCAAGATGCGGATAATATAAGGCATGACCGGACGCAAAGATCTCTTCGATGAATCCATGCACCTGGGACATTCTGCCGCCTGGGATTTAGAGTGGGATCGTGCGATCGAATTCTATCGAAAAGCACTCGCAGAAATCCCGGATGACATTAACGCGTTAACCAGCCTCGGTCTAGCACTCCTCGAGACGGAAAAGTATAAGGAGTCGTTAGACGTCTATCACCACGCTACCAAACTGGATCCGCACAACCCAATCCCGATTGAAAAAAGCGCCGAAATTCTAGAACGCATGGGACAGACAAACGCGGCTGTTGAACAGCGAAGGGATGCCGCCGAGCAGCATCTTCTGCGCAAGGATGCTGAAAAAGCGATCGAGAATTGGGTTCATATCGCGCGCATCACCCCCGATGATCGAGCCACCCGCTCCCGCCTGGCGCTGACCTATGAGCGGCTCGGTCGTAAACAAGATGCGATCGATGAGTATCTCGCCCTGGCCTCTATCATTCAAAGTACTGGGAATTCAGACCAGGCTATCGATGCTATCCAACGCGCCCTCAGGATAATTCCTGCGGACAAAGATGCCACTAAAGCGCTTAAGATGGCCCAGAAGGGAGAACAGCTACCTTCCCCAACTGAGCCGCGTGCCGCTACGGCGCCGCTCCGCGTAGATCAAGTCAAAGAATATCTCAAAGCCGACGATGTTGAGGACAACGCGGTAGAGGAGGGGAAACAAGCTGATCCGGAGACTGTGGCGCAAACTCAAGCACTTACTCTCCTGGCCGGTCTCATATTCGAAGATCCTACAGGCGCGGCTGACGAAGATGTCTCCACGTTAGATATGGCTGATCTTACGAAAGGACAGCTCAGTGAGGAACGGAAATCGCTCGCTCAACCTCAGGTGTACCGCTACCTCGGACTGGCGATCGACTTGCAAACTCGAGGTAACAATCGACAGGCGATAAAGGAGTATCAGAACGCGATACAGGCAGGCCTGGATCACCCCGCGGCCTATTACAACCTAGGCCTCCTCTTGAAAAACGAGAATGAACTCGACGAAGCGATGATGAGCTTCTCTAAATCGCTCGGACATCCCGAGCTTGATCTTGGGGCAAATCTCGCCTTGGGTCGGATATCGAGAATTCAAGGAAATTTGCCTGAAGCCGCACGTTACCTGCTGCAGGCATTACGGCGTGCGGACTCCCTATCTGTCGACGACAATCAGTCAAGCCAACTCAATCAGCTTTACGACACCATCCTCGCATCTCAGAACGAGGGTGATGAGGAAGCACTTTCGCAAATTGTCGAAAACACGCTCAACTTCCTCAGCGGGCCAGAATGGCTACAGCGGTTAAAGCAAGCACGACGTCAACTCGAAGGGGAGAGTAGTGGCGGAACACTTATACCAATAGCAGAGATGCTCGCGGTTGGCGGAACAGAACGGGTGATCCGATCCATTGGGCGGATTGATGACTTGATCGCCCGCGAGAAATATATGGGCGCCATGGAAGAAGCGATGTTGGCTCTCGATTATGTCCCATCCTATCTTGCGCTACACGGTCGTATGGCCGAGATTCTCATAAAGACCGGTAAAAAAAATGCGGGCATGGTCAAGCTGCGAACTATTGCCCGCACACATATGGTCCGTGGTGAGATCCCTCAAGCCACAGCAGTATACGACAGGATCGTACGCGCCAATCCTATCGATGTGGCGACGCGCAAACAGATGATCGATCTTCTGGCGCAGCAAGATCGTGTCGAAGATGCCATCAAACAGGATCTTGAGCTTGCGGACCTGTTCAAGCAAATGGCACAGCTTGACTCCGCCCGGGAGACTCTGCTTGCAGCATTGATGCTCTCACAACGGGGTCGCATCGATCCAAAATGGGCCATTCAAATCCTGGAAATGATGGGGGATATCGACCTCTCGCGCCTCGATGTGCGTCAAGCACTCGAAGATTTTGAGCAAATTTGTGAGCTCGATCCGGAAAATGAAACAGCTCGTGCTCACGTGATCGACCTCAACCTGCGTTTGGGACAAGAGAAACAAGCCGCCGAGGCACTGGACATCCATCTCGATCAGCTTGTCAAGGCGGGTCGTGGACAGGATGCACTTACCATGATCGAGGAGCTGGCCAGGGAATATCCGGGCAAACAAGCCCTCCACAGTCGTCTCGCCGAAGCTTATCGCGCTGCAGGCAGGCAGGCAGATGCGATCGCGCAATATGATGCGTTAGGTGAAATTCAGCTGGATGCGGGACAGGTTCAAGAGGCGATTCAGACGATTCAAATCATAATCGACCTCGACCCACCCAACATCGAAGACTATGAGGAACTCATCCGTAACATCCAATAAGTCTGTGGGTTTAATTTAGTATAGGAAGGTATTTTGGAGAATTTAATCGCCGAACTCGGCTTTTTCTTCCAGCGTTTTGATCTATTGAGCGTAATCGATTTACTACTCGTCACGCTCGTGGTCTTCTTTCTACTGAGGCTTGTGAGAGGCACCCAGGCCGTCGTCCTTCTCCGTGGGGTGATCGTCCTGGTCATCACCATCGCCCTCCTGACAACCCTTATGGACTTACCAGCATTTTCCTTTATCCTGCGCAATGCTCTTCCAGCCATATTGATTGCCATTCCAGTCATCTTCGCTCCAGAGATCCGACGAGCATTGGAAAGATTGGGCCGGACCACCAATATGGCTTTCCTGAGCACCGATCCGGATAAGATGGAGAAGATGATCGAAATCATTTGCAGCACAGCGCAAAGGCTCTCAGATCGACGGTATGGTGCACTAATCGTCGTTGAGCGTGAGGATCGTCTTGATGAATACGAAGAAACCGGCGTTGCCATGGATGCTATTCTTACACCGGAGCTCTTACTTCAGATTTTTCATATCAATACCCCCTTACACGATGGCGCTGCCATCATTTGCGACGGCCGCATTACCGCCTCGGCCTGTGTGCTTCCCCTATCGTCAAGCGGTACGTTATCAAGAACGCCCGAGCGACAATTCGGCTTACGCCACCGTGCCGCGCTAGGTATCAGCGAGATCAGCGATTCGGTCTCGGTGGTCGTATCTGAAGAAACAGGGGGGATTGCAGTTACCCATAATGGCCGTATGATCAGACGCCTAGATAAGGCTCGCCTGCGCAATATCCTCACGGCCTTCTTCAGACCTCGTGCGTCCACCCGCTTGCCGGCCTGGTTGGACCGCATTATCCCCAGAAGGGGGAGCTTCAAAGTTCAAATCCCTGGTGACGGAGATTCGCGCCAATGATCCGATGGCTAGGGGAAAACTTCGGCACGCTCTTCCTGGCATTCACGCTCGCCGTGGTCGCCTGGGTTTCAGCAGTAAATGGCGTTGATCCCATTGAGGAACGACCATTCCCACGTACTCTGCCGATAGAATACCGAGCCTTATCCGAAGAACTCATTATCACCAACGATTATCCCGCTACGGCGAACGTGATTGTCCGAGCACCTCGTTCAACATGGGATACGCTGTCAGATTCTGATATCGAACTCTATATTGATCTCTCCAGCCTGGCATCAGGCCATTATCGAGCCACCATTCTTGACAGCGTAAACACAAGCTCGGCGAAAGTTACGTCCATCGACCCAGAATCGGTAACACTGACCATCGAACCATTAAGCTCCAGTGAAGTCCCGATTGAGATTATCGTCTCTGGCAGTCCGGCCTTGGGTTTTCGGGACGAGAATCCGATCATCTCCCCTCAAACGGTCACCGTTTATGGACCTCAAGCTTCTATAGATCTTGTTGCTGAGGCACGTGGAGAAATCAACCTGGGTGGACGCAGTGAGAATTTCAACCAGCTCGTTTCGCTTTCACCTGTTGACGATGAAGGAAGATTGATCGAAGGGGTCCAACTCGAAACGGAGTCTGTCCGTGTCGAAGTCCCAATTCTTGAGGCCGAACAGTTTCAACCTGTTTCCGTCATCGCAGAATTGACGGGGGAAGAGGAACTTCAAGCTGCAGGGTACTACCGGATCTCCGGGATTTCAATAACCCCAAATATCGTAGTTATATTCTCGTCTGATCAGGAAGCTCTGGATGCTCTTCCAGGGTTTGTAAATACGGTTCCACTGGATATCTCTTCTTTGACCGGGGACACGGAGAGACGTCTCGCATTGGACCTGCCCGATGGTCTGTCCCTTGTTGGGGACCAGACAGTCACTGTCATTGTTAAGATCGATCCAATTCAATCGTCCATCACCGTGAACCGTCCAGTCGAAACAATTGGTGATGGACCAGGTCTCTACGGTTATCCCTCCCCTACAGAGGTAAGTGTCATTCTTACGGGTCCGCGCATCACGCTTGATTCCCTAACAGATGAGGATGTGACTGTGGTCGTCGATCTGTTTGATTTAGGCGTCGGCACGTACCAACTTGAGCCGCAAGTGATTGTATTGCCTCCCGATATTGTATGGGAAGGACCGATACCCGCCGCTATCGAGGTCACGGTGTCCACTACCCCACCGCCCACGCCCATACCCCCACCGCCTCCGTCTTGATGCCATGAATTCGAAACCCATTGTCGCCTTGGTAGGTCGCCCCAATGTTGGGAAATCAACGCTGTTCAACCGTCTCGCCGGGGAACGGCTTGCTGTCGTGAATGATACCCCTGGAACGACGCGTGATCGGCTCGTCGCAGAAGTGGAATGGAACGGAGTCGTCTTCGACATTGTCGACACGGGCGGTATAGACCCGACCAACTTGAGTCGTGCAGAACCTCTCTCCTTGGATTCTGCGGATTACATCAGCAACATTCGAGGTCAAGCAGAAATTGCCGTCCGTGATGCGGACGCCGTGCTTTTTCTCGTCGATGTTGAAAATGGTGTCACACCGGCTGACATCGAGGTCGCCGAAATCTTGCGCAAACATCAGCGAGTTATAGGAGAGGTGGGAACCCCGTCGATCCTGCTCGTAGTTAACCGCTGTGACAATGCAGAACGTCGAGATCAAGCCAGCACCTTCTACGAACTGGGCATGGGAAAGCCTATTCCGGTTTCCGCTCTTCACGGAAAGGGTACAGGGGATTTACTCGACCTGCTCATCGAGGCGATAGGGGAACGCATTCCTGGCGCCGAAGAGGATGATGGGGATATCAAGATAGCCATCGTGGGACGACCAAATGTGGGCAAATCTAGTCTCCTGAACAAACTTCTTGGCGAAGAACGTGTCATCGTCTCCCCGATCCCTGGAACAACCCGAGATGCGATAGATACGCAGTTGATGTACCACGATACTCCCATCACGCTCATCGATACAGCAGGTATCCGTCGGCGAGGACGTATTGAACCAGGTGTAGAAAAATACTCGGTAATTCGTGCGTTGAAGGCTATTGATCGCGCTGTCGTTGTGCTCCTTTTGATTGACGCAACGGAGGGCGTTACAGCACAAGATGAGCACATCGCCGGGATGGTTATCGATAAGCTTAAGAGCGTCGTTGTAATTGTTAATAAGTGGGACGCCGTCCCGAAAGATGCCCATACCATGCCTGCTTATACGGAGCATGTACGAAAGAGATTAAATTTTATGGAGTTCGTCCCTGTCCTCTTTATCTCAGCAAAAACTGGGCAGCGTGTGAACCAGGTTATCCCGGCTGCGCTCAGGGTTCAGGAGGAACGGCTGCGACGGATCCCGACCGGAGAACTCAACCGCCTCCTACAGAAGGCTATTCGTTCGCATGCCCCTCCTTCCCGGAAAGGAAGGCGTCTTAAAATCAAATATGTCAGCCAGGTTCGGACCGATCCGCCGACATTCCTGTTCCATGTGAACGACCCGGAATTGGTCCATTTTTCATACAGCAGGTATCTCGAGAACCAGATTCGTGCGGATTACGGATTTGTTGGAACACCCATTCGCATCTCGTACCGCCGCAGATAGATTCCCCGGATTCGAAACTCTCGCCAGTGGTCACCAGCATGATATAATGCCCCGTCGTGGGCGAAACCTTCCAACCAGATCCTGCGCCTCCAGAGTTGGGCGCCTCCACTCCACCTGGCATCTTCTCTCGAATGCTGCGTGCGCTTGGTGAAATACTCCAAACTGTCCTCATCGCTGGTCTGCTTTTCCTGGCGGTCAATCTTCTCACCGCCCGGATCCGCGTCGAAGGCATCAGCATGGAACCTTCGCTGCACGAAGGCGAGTTTGTGGTCGTTAACCGTTTGGCGTACCGTTGGCAGGAGCCAGAGCGGGGCGACATCATTGTCTTCCATTTCCCCTTGAACAAACAGCGGAGGTTTATAAAACGTATCATTGGCCTCCCCGGCGACACTGTCATCGTGAAAGATGGCCAAATCTCGGTAAACGGGCATCCCTTGAATGAACCCTACATCGCTGATGCGCCTCGCTACAGCGGCGAATGGCATCTTGGCAGTGATGAGTTGTTTGTCCTTGGAGACAATCGAAATAACTCCTCTGATTCTCAAAACTGGGGGCCACTACCGTTCAGTGAAATCATCGGCAAAGCCGTCGTCGTGTACTGGCCGCTCGATGATGCCGGCTTAATCACACATTCCGACCTTATCGGCGCAGCCGCGAACTAGGAATTCCTCCCCCTCGCAAACCCCAGACACATTGTGCTAAAATCGAACATGCATCATTGAATAACAATGATTCGACCGCATGTCCTGCGGTTTCGTCCAGTCCACTGTGATCGACCAGGTTATTGGTAGTCAAAAATGATCGAACAAAATCGCTTCCCATGCCCAGATTGCTATGCTGGTTCTCTGAATCCAGCTCGAGCGTTTTTGTTCAGCGTTCGTGGAGGATACCCGCTCTGTGTTCCAAATTTTCCGGCGTGGGTATGTGACGTCTGCCGATACAGGGAGTATGATCTCAAATCACTGGCTGAATTGGAGACGCTCCTCTTCATGAAAACGACGCGTGCGTCGCAGATGCGAACCGGAAGACAAAACGAAAGCATGGACACGATTCACTCACATTCCGAACCCTAGGAAAGACGTGACGTGGACGAAATGGCGCTGCAGAAGATAAGGCAAGATCACTCACATGTCTGAATCAGAAACCAATGTTGCTCCGCCGCGTGTCATCGTAATTGCCGACATCGAATCGAATGCACAAGCTCTGGTCGAAAGAGTGCTGAAACCTGCTGGCATTCAGGCATGGATTCGGGGGGCAGAGTCACCTCCACCGGATGTTCTGCTCATCGATGTTACTCAGCTGCGGGGTGATCCGCTTGCGAATCTCAGGAACTTCCGCAGCACAGGCGACGATTCACCTGCCATTCTGCTGGCAGCTCATTTCCCGCTGGCAAAAATTCGTGAACTCTTCAGACTTGGTGTCAGCGATTTCTTGCTAAAACCATACCGCCCAGACGAGCTTCGTGATGCAATCTATGAGCTCAGCGAAATTCGGTCGACTCAGACAAACACAAAATCCCTGGCCACGCGCGTGGATGGTTTGCGTGAACAGCTCCGGCGACGTTCCGAAGAAATCCGCATGTTAAGCGAGATTGGCCGCACTGTGGTCAATCTCGAGGATCTCAATGGGATTCTAATGAGTGTCGTTGAAGCAGCTTCCTTTGTAACTGATGCGGAAGAAGCCAACATCTACCTTGCCAACCCTGAGAGTAAAGAACTTGTGCTGCGCGCCAGCAAACAAGCCGGTGAAAGAAATGCCACACTCCAAAAAATTCGGGTGAACGATACACTGGTCGGGGAAGTTTACAATTCTGGTCAGCCTGTTCTTCGCCAGCCTTCGCTCGATGCAGGACCCGTCAAGGTGCAAACCGGATTTCTCGTTCAATCTACAGTGAATGTCCCCCTTCGGGTTAAGAATCACGTCGTCGGGGTGCTGGGTGTGTACAATCGTCTCACCCCACGCACGTTTAACGAACATCACCTCACCCTTCTGACAGCGCTTTCGGATTGGGCCGGCGTCGCACTTGAACAAGCTAGTTTAAAACGAGGTACACCATCGGAGGTCGAGTCACCTCAGATGATCCAGGCTGCTTCACCAGACTTGTGGCTTGGGATCGACCAAACCATCGGTGCGCTCCAAAAGATGGTAACCACCGGCGAAGCCGCCCTATCACCCAAGACGGAAGCCGAATTGGCAGCGGCACTCGGAAAATTGAAGGAAATCAGGTCGATGCCTGTGGCAATGCTTGATTCGGGACAAGCAGCGGACATGATTGATCTTCCTGGCCTCATAAAAGATGTTGTAAATGAAATGCAGCAGGTAGCCGGCATTCGGAAATTGGACATCATTGCAGAGCAGATCGACACGATCCCACTGTTTCGTGGAGAGAATGGCACCGTGAGACAAGTCCTGGAAGCACTTGTCAGCGCCGCAATCCGACGGACTAAGAAGGGGAGAATTGTGCTCGAAGCACACACATTCGAGATATTAAAATCCCAAAGCGAGGAATTCCCTCTCACAGTTAATGTTGAGATGCACGACGGAGCCTGGGCCGCCGTTAGAGTTTCAGATTCCAGCTCTGGCCTCTCTCCAGATACCGTACAAGCGATCACCGAATCCAAAATCAATCCGGGTGCCGGGCAGATGGGACCGGGATTATCCATGGGCGAAATCCGCATGATTGTCGAGAGTATGAACGGTGTGATGTGGTATGAACATACCCCTGCGAGCACATCGATTACATTCGCCCTACCTATGGTGTAATCTGGAGGACGGATATGGCAAATATATCGACATCGGTTGAGATATACACCAGCAGTCATCGCATCCTTGGCAGGGTTCATCCGACATCGATGGGTCTGTTCAGTTTCCTCAATATCCCAACCACCTCATACATCGAAGTCGAAGGTGCGCACCTTATGCGCCTCCACCAACCGGGAAAGCTGGTCGCACGCTATCCGTCCTTCTGGCTGGTGAAGAGTGAAATCGTTGCGGTTTTACTGAGCAGCCGTTCGGAGGTAGGCGTTACTGGATTCACCCGAGGAGGATACAGCACGAACGTTCCAAATTGGGTTCGAATCATCATGGGTGGTTATGAGTTCATCGGGATCATCGAAACCCCCGGCAAATTCAATTTTGGCTCTTTGATGTTTGAGGGCGACCGATTGTTCATACCCATCTATAGTGCGAAATTATCCGCTATCCTTTTTCCCAACGTGAAGGCGGATTCTCCAGCGATGATTGTGAATAGGAGCATGGTCGACGCGTTGGCCATATTGCCGAAAGATGAGATTCCAAAACTCAGTGGAGATGCATCCTCTTAAAACGGTGTGCTTGTATTGTTCTTTCGAAAACAGGGGGAAAGCGTATTCAAATTCAGGGCACGAGAATCATAAATAAATATTTCAGATTAGACATCGGGTATTAAGAGCCAGTCGCGTTTTTGGGGGCTCAACCGCGATTTGATACTGGAAACTTGAGAAGTCTGGCAGTGAATCAAGCGGATTCTCATGAAGAGGCGCTTGCTGGAAGAACGACTTGAGTCGAGAAAACAACTTTCACCTCCCCAATCACTTCGCTCGGAAAGAAGTTAATCAACCGCGCATTAGTCATGCCCTCATCGAAAGCGTGGGCTGACGATTCGAGCTGAGGTGCCTGGGTTAGGGCCTTCGCCAGCAATCCTAGCATCCCTATCATACAACCTAGTG
>JBGUDT010000033.1:1206-26967 GCA_041821665.1 Anaerolineales bacterium | reverse complement strand
ATGTTGATCTTGCTCGGCCTTCTGCTCGGTGGTGTGTTCTGGGGAAGGTTGCGTCATCAAGTTCATTTAGGAAAGAACGATACTCCCACAGTCCGTTTTGATGAGCGAGACGTTGTATTCTCCCGTAGATGGTTGATTGAAGGATCTGAGGAATATCGGAGCTATTACAACTTGCGGCCCGAGAATGAGAAGATCGATGCGAAAATCCGAGAGCTCCCAGGTGTCCTATCCGAGGACGCGAAGGAGGGGGACTACATCTTGTTCGAATCTGCAAACGCAAGCTTTATGTTCACGGAAGCACTGCATCAAGCCGTCGAAGGGCAAATGGGGGACGAACCTCGCGTTATGAAACCCGAGACCTTGACCAGTTATATTAAGGACTTGGCTATTTTTCACGGCGCGCATTCGGTGGGGATCACTCATTTAGAGGCGCCACATGTATATTCGCATTCTGGAAGGGGGACAGATCCATATGGCCAGCAGGTTGAAATCGAGGATACACACGCGATTGCGTTCACGGTGGAAATGTCCTACGAGATGATGGGGACCGCCCCAAAGGCGCCGGTCGTTATGGAATCTGCTCGGCAATATGTCGAAGCGGCAAAAATCGCTATTCAAATAAGGTTTCTATTGTCCCGTCTTGGATATCGGGCACGAGCGCATATAGACGGTGATTATCAAGTCATCGCCCCTTTGGTTGCGCGAGATGCGGGATTGGGCGAGATTGGCAGGATGGGCCTTCTCATGACCCCTGATTTGGGTCCCCGGGTGCGCATAGGCGTAGTGACCACGGATGCTCCGTTGATCCCCGATATCCGTCTGGATGGCGCCGCGATGATCGATTTTTGTACACGATGTAAGAAATGTGCTGATAATTGCCCCAGCCGATCAATACCGTTTGAAGATCGGCAGATGTACGACGGCGCCTATCGTTGGAAGATCGATCCGGTGAGTTGTTTTCGATATTGGAACGTCATTGGGACGGATTGCGGAGTTTGTATGAAGGTGTGTCCTTATTCTCACCCAGACACTTTCTTTCACAACTTGCTTCGAGGTTTGATCTCACATTCTGCCCCCGGGAGGCGTATCGCCCATAAGCTCGATGATGTCTTCTATGGCCGTTACCCAGAGGTCCGACCAGCACCTGATTGGACGAATCACGGGATGTAGATAGCCCTATGGACCGAGCTGAGGTTTTTCGCCCAAGAAAAACAAGATACCCGAGGGGAGGTATCGCGTTGTTACGAAGGAGGGGTCTGATCGCCGTTCATTACCTCCAAATACTCTTGTTCGGTGATGAATCCTCCATGTTCAATAGACTTTTCTTTCAAACGACGATGTTTGTCGAAGGTTAGCTCCACATAGATGCGTTCGAAACAATCACCGCTGCCCATGATCGTTTTTCGAGTGAAAAATAGCTCACCGTTTTTTCCCTCGCCATACTGAATACTCAAATCACTGTACAGATCCACCCTTAATCGAATTGCCTCCTGGCAGCGATCACAGTGGACGTAGACCCAGAAGGCACGCTTATCGTCGTCTCCTTCTGACACTAGCATCCCGGAGATTTTTTTCCATATGCTCATTCCTGCCTCCATCCGAAGGTAAACTCGATAGGCGAATATCCACGATGTGTTGAAGGTGCCCATCCATCTCGAGTTCGAAATCTTGTGTGATTCATTTGTTGGGTTTCTCCTTGAGACAATTACAATGGCCAGAAGAATGGAAGGACCAACAGGGTCACAAGCATAACGATGAGCGTTAGCAACGCTCCGACTTTGATGAAATCAGAGAATCGATATCCTCCAGGACCCATCACCAAACTATTCGAGGCATGTGCAATCGGGCTCATGAAGCTCGCCGATGCTGCGATGGCAACGAGCATAGCCATACTGTAGACAGAGATGCCAACTTCGTTGCCGGTGTTCAATGCTATTGGAGCCATCAGCACGGTTACGGCGGCATTTGGCATGACCTGCGTGGTGATTGCTGTGAGGGCAAATACACTTGCCAGGATGGCAATCTCACCTGATCCACCGACGAGATTAACAACCCTTTGGGCGATGAATTCTGCCGTCCCTGTCTGTTGAAGCGCGATGCCTAATGGGAGCATGCCAGCGATTAAGAACACGACTTTCCACTCAATGGCTTGATACGCTTCTTCCATCGTGAGACATCCGGTGACGACCATGAGGGTTGCACCTGCGACGGCGGAAATCGCGATAGGCAGCCACCCGAATATTACCGGGACTACAACAGCTACCATAATGAGAGCAGCTAGTGGAGCTTTCTCCAACCTCAAAGGTTTCTGCGCTTCTTCGGTGAGGACAAGAAAATCTGCTTCTGCGCCTAGAACTCGAAATTTATCCTTGGGGCCATAAACAAGCAAAGCATCACCGAACCGCAGTGATATATCGCGTTGATTTGAACGGTACGCTCTTCCGCCGCGCCAGATTGCGATAACGCTTAATCCGAATTTCTCGCGAAAATGAATCTCGCGCAGAGTCTTCCCGGCTAGGGTGCTGTGGGGAGACAACACGACTTCTAACACGCCAATTTGGCTGGACTGAAGATCCTTAAGATCGAGTATGTTTTTACGATCGACTTCCAGGGTCTTAAGTCCTTGAATGACCTCCAAATCCCGTGGCCAAACCTCGACGAGCAGGAGATCTTCGTCTGAAATACGTTCATCGGGTTGCGGCATGAGGTTCAGATTATCGTCTCGGATAATTCCAAGAACAGAAATCCCATATGCGTCTGCAAGCCGGCTTTCTGCCAAACTTGTTCCGATGAGGTTGGACCCCTTCGGAATTTGCAGAATTTGCAATCGCTCATTGAGGGCATAAGCCGCTTCAGCATCTTTATAGGTGAGTGATTGGTACGCGGACCAATCTGATCCGCTTTCGAGTTGAGCCAATTGCTCCGTAGAGCCCTGCACGAGCAATTTGCATCCTGCTTGCAGAACTAGGCTTTGCAGGTTCGTCCGTTGAGCTGAGACCTCACGCATGATCGCCAGTACGTTTACGCCGTATTCATGACGGAAATTGCTTTCCAGCAGCGTCCTACCGACAAGTTTAGATGATCTATCCACCTCAACCTCGGCAAGTTGAACATTCGCAGATATCAGCCGTTGAACAGTGAGATCCTCACTGGCAAGTTCGAATTGTCTACACTTTTGCAGGTTATCGAGAAGTTCCAGTCTTCCTTCGACGACAAGGTTGTCCCCAGACATGAGAGGAGTCGCCGGACCGGGTGCAAGCAAGGTATCGCCATGACGCATGATGGCAATGACATTCAAACCTAGCGTAGCACCCAAACGACTTTCGTTGAGCAGTTTTCCATCGAGCGGTGAGAGGGTCGGAATCTTCAAGACGAAGAGACGTTCGTCAAAGCTGTAGATATCATCCAGATTGTTATCTTGAGATGGTGAGGAGTTTTTTTCGAGATCACGCCTTGGTAGCAGACGTATCCCGATGAGCCCCATGAAGACAATTCCAACCAGCAGTATGGGTAGTCCGACATAGGCAAACTCGAAGAATCCGAACGAATTCAGACCAAGTTCCTGCATGAGCCCATTGATTAGAATGTTTGCTGGTGTCCCGATAAGTGTTGTGAGCCCACCAAGGAGCGTGGCATACGCGAGCGGCATAAGGAGCTTGGATGGAGAGATACTCAGCCTGCGTGCAAGGTCCATGATGACGGGTAATAACAATGCGGCTACGCCCACATTGTTAATGAAGGCCGACATGAACCCCGCCACGATCATTATTCCAAAAATTAGTTGTATTTCACTCTTTCCGGCGAGTCGGTAGATCTGACGTCCGAGCTTCATGGCCAACCCGGTTTGTGATAAACCTCCACTCAGGATGAAAACAGCCCAGACGGTGATGACAGCAGGTGAGCTAAATCCACTCAGCGCCTCCGCAGGTGTGATCAGACCCGACAAGGCGAGGGAAATAAGGACGAGAAGAGCAACGACATCCATCCGAAGCCGCTCTGTGATAAGGAGAAGGAGCGCTGCCGCTATGATGACGAGGATCGTGATCATTTGAGGGGTCAAGGAACTGCCTCCCTGGTGGTTGAATCCCCCTCAATCATACACAAAGCATTCGACCGCGCCAGATTAAATCTTGCGATTTATACGATCGTGCGGAGGACTTGCTTCGGTTTGTGGTATGGAACTTCAAAATTCTACATGTCAACTGGCGGGGAGAGCAATTTCTAAACTAGGATTGAGCCGGGAGTTGAATCTCTACGGAAGTACCTTCGCCGAGGACACTCGCAATGTTAATCGTACCATCGTGAGCTTCGACAAGTTTCTTGGATATAGGCAATCCAAGTCCAGTTCCGGTTGATTCAGGAGATCTTGAAAAACGTTCAAATACATGAGGTAGCTCTTCCAGGGAAATCCCATTTCCAGTATCAATCACACAGATTTGGATCCCCTCTGCACCTACATCAGAGCATTCCAATGTGATTGATCCCCCGCTCGTTACATATCTCAACGCGTTTGAAATGAGGTTAACCAGTACCTCGCGGATTCTGATCGGATCGAGCTGGACGAGGGGGAACTCATCCGAAGCATCCACAGTGATTGTGATACCAGAGATTTCTGCCTGTGGGAGGAATGCTGCTGCAGTCTCGTTCATAAGCGTGGGCAGATCCGTACTTTCCTTATGGAGCGTTAGCGTACCGCTCTCAAGCAAGGACAGAACACGAAGGTCTTCGACGAGATGGGATAAGTGCGTAACCTCATGGAGCATGCTCTGGAGATGTGAATCATCCGTCCCATACACACCATCCAGCATTCCCTCAAGATTGCCCTGTATCACGGTGAGGGGCGTGCGAATCTCATGTGTAACATCAGCAAAGAAATCGCGCCTTTGTTCCTCGTGCTCCTCCAGCTGGGCGGCCATGTCGTTGAATGCTTGAGTCACCGTCCTGATCTCGGGAGGACCATGAACACCCACGCGCACGGAATAATCTCCTGCTGCAAGTTTCTCAGATGCGTCTTGCATCTCATCGATTGGGAGTGTGGATCGCCGGATTTGCCATCCGAGCGTGGCGAAAGCCACGATTATGAGCACGAGCACAAGAAGAAAGGGGATCAGGATGCTCCCAACCGATAATTCCTGAGCGCCCAGGAGGAGTTGGACGAGGATGATGGTCAGCACGCAAGTTAGCGTGAGCAAGATCAATCCGACCGCAAGCCCTCCAAGCATCCGTAGGAAAAAGGATCGACCCGCTCGCCAGCTTTGTGGATGACCGCGCGTTGGCCATGGTTCCCCCTCGGGCCACCAGGACGGTTTGGATCTATGACGCGGGCGACGCTTACGCGCCCATTTTTTATGACTGGTTTTATCTTTATGCCACATCATTGAATTTGTATCCCACACCATACACGGTGAGCACATACTTCGGTTGTCGGGGGTCGGGCTCGATTTTCCGGCGTATGTTTTTAATGTGTGCATCGATGGCGCGTTCATACGATTCGAAAGCGACACCATGAATCGCGTCAAGAAGCTGATTCCGCGTAAATATTCGACCGGGTTGACGCGCTAAAGTAAGGAGCAGCTCGAATTCTGTTGGAGTGAGCTCGATAGCAGTGTCATCGATGGTTAACCGCATTTTGAGGACATCAAACCATACTTTGCCGACCCGGAAAATTTCTTCATCGGAGGTGGATTTCTCCATCCGTCGCAGAACAGCTCGAACTCGCGCCACCAATTCTTTTGGACTGAATGGTTTTGTGATGTAGTCATCTGCTCCTAGTTCCAATCCGACAAGCTTATCGGACTCCTCGCCTCGAGCGGTAAGAATGATGATGGGCAAATCCGATTTTTTTCTAAGCTCACGACATACATCCAGTCCATCCATCCCGGGAAGTCCGAGATCGAGGATGATCAGGTCTGGCTGTGACTCGTCCACTATCCGAAGTGCAGATATGCCATCATCTGCGGCTAAAACAGCATAGCCAGCGGCTTCTAGGTAGTCGCTGGTGATTTGGATGATTTTTTGCTCATCATCTACGACCAATATCTCGGTCAACTGCACACTCTCCGGCAGGGGTAAACTCTAGTCTACCCCTGCCTTTTCTTTGGTGATCTAAGAATTAGGCTCTTCTGGCTCAACACGATCCCCGCCCTCGTGGGCAACATCATGCCAATCGGTAAAGATCTGAGGGGGCATATCAGAATTCCAGCGCATGTGCTTCCATCCATGCATATGTTTCCGATGCATACCCCAACCCGGGTACGGGAAGAAGAATAGTCGGAAGACCATCTTTGACAAGAATATCAGCATGATCAGTCCGATGCCAATGAATAAAATGCCACCAAACGGGCTCATTCCATAGTTGGCGGAAGATGGCGTTAGTATGTTTGCACCTCCATAAGCTGCTCCCGCCTGGAATATCACGAAGGCGAAGATAATCAACCCTGTGATCACGAATAATGCGAATGCGCCTTTCATCCATGTTGATTTTTCCATTTTGAAACTCCTTGAGATTGTTTGAGATGCATATATATTCATGAAAGAATGTGAATTGAATGTGAACTCAAAGTGGAAGAATGATGGAGGTACATCTTCTAGACATCCTGGTATTTGTCTTGTTGACTAGAGGTGAAGGTTCTTTTGCGAAAAGCAAATCTAAGTAAAAATATATTTTGCGTATCAGGAGGGATGATCTTGTGTTACATTTCAGTGTGTCGGAATAGCCCGGATCAATCAGGTGATTGATCAGAGCCGCATCGTACGTCTTTGAAAGGGAAGGTGAAATTGCATGGCTAAGAAAACTACAGGCATTCTATTTGTAGGTCTTCTATCTTTTGCGCTCGTTTTATCAGCTTGTGGAGGGGGCGCTTCGGAACCAGCCACGGATGATGCTGAGGTCTCCCAAATTGAAGCAGATGCTCCGGCAACGACCGAGGTTGAAAGTTCTCCAGAACCGGTTGAGGAAGAAGCAGAAGCCCCACCACCTGCATTCGAGCTGTCGAGTCCGAGCATTACACCAGGTGAGTCAATTCCTGTAAAGTATAGCTGCGATGGTGAGGATATTTCCCCAGAACTGAATTGGGCGAATGCGCCTGAGGGGACAAATTCGTTTGCACTCATTTTTGACGACCCGGATGCGTCAGGCGGTACGTGGGTTCATTGGGTGTTGTACAACATCCCAGCTGACAAAGAAGGTCTTCTAGAGGGCGCCTCGGTAAGGGCCGAGTTTGAAGATGGAAGTTTGCAGGGTTTGAACGGCTGGGGCAGGGCAGATTATGGAGGACCGTGTCCTCCAAGTGGGACACATCGATATTTGTTCAGTCTGTATGCTCTGGATGGACCACTTGAGACTGAAAGCGGATTGTCAAAAGAATCCCTCCTTGCCGAGATGGAGGGGCATATCCTGGAGATCGTGGAGTTAATGGGAACATTCTCCCGAGAGTAACTAAATTCGATGGAGCGGGTGTGAATGCGTGAATGATGCACATGGTTAGGACTCCCATCGCGGGGTTCACTCACCTACGCGTGCACTCTCACTACAGTCTCCTCAGAGCTACAGCTTCCCCCGAACAATTAGCAGCCCGGGCATCGGCAGATGGGTTCGAAGCGCTGGCACTCACGGACTACGACGCGTTGTACGGCGTAGTCCGTTTTTCGCGCGCATGTAATCAGTATGGAATCCGACCCATCATAGGCATATGCGTCAAAGTCGAATTCCCTTTTACAGATTCCACCATAGATTCTGCTGGTGAGCTGGTCCTGCTGGCTATGGATCAATCAGGCTATCGGTCCTTATGCCGGATGTCCTCGCAGCTTTTTCGAAAGGACGCGGCGGGTTCGCGTCTATTGAATTGGCAGACGCTGGTCCAAAATTCAGAAGGTTTGATTTGTATAGAGGCAGGCCTGAGCGGATATCTGGCTCGAAACCATCATCTCAAGAATGATCAGCAGATAAGGGTTTATCTTGGACATCTCTCCGAGCATTTCCGGGAGGATTACCTCATCGGTATTGAATTTCAAAATGAACCTCAGAGAAACTTGATGAAGGAAATGATTTCCTTTGGCGCGCAGTTTGGCGTACCGGGCGTAGTCGCGCAGCCCATATTTACATTAGAGCCCGGCGATGTCGAATCCCTCAAAACTCTGGCCGCCATCCGGGAGAACTGCACTCAAGAAGAAGTGTCCTCGTCTATGCTACCGCATGGTGCAGCAGAGGATCAAGTCCATTGGCGTAGCCTTACGGAAACGACCGAAATATTTTCTGATTTTACGTGCGAGATTGATCGAGTTGGGGATGTCGCTGCCAGGTGCCGCGGCACAATCCCTGACGGAACACCAATCTGGCCATCGATTGATTTGCCCGAAGGCAGCACGGCCACGGATGCGCTGAGAGACAGAACTCTCAAGGGGTGTCATCGAAAGTATCCGGGCGAAAAGGTAAATAACCGTTTGAGCCATGAATTGGAAATATTATGTGACCGGGGCTTCGCCTCCCTCTTTCTAATTGCCAGTGAGATTGCTTCTTTCGCACGTCAGACGGGTATCCCCATGAACACACGAGGATCTTTGGCAAACTCTCTCGTGGCATACTGCCTCGGGATCACAGATGTCGATCCAATTGAAAATGATCTCCTATTCGAAAGGTTCTTGAATCCTGCTCGCACCGACTTGCCAGATCTGGATCTGGATTTTTGCAGTCGTCGACGTGATGAGGTGCTCGATTTTGTTAGGCGCCGATTCGGGGAGGACAGAGTATCGCTCGTCTCGACGGTGAGCAGACTGCGTCTCCGTTCCGCCATTCGTGAGACGGCGAAAACCTATGGATTCACTGAAGAGGGAATAAAGAAGCTTGCCTCAAAATTCCCTCGAACCTGGCACCCAGATCCAGGACGAAGGTCGATGCTCACGGTCGATGAAGCCGTAGCTAAGTGTGAAAATGAGCTCGAAAAAACCGTTGTTCAATCCGCTTATCGCTTCATCGGGATGCCCCACCACATAAGCGTGCACCCCGGAGGGGTGGTGATTACGCCTCGGCCACTGACAGAATTCATTCCGACGCAATATGCCCCAAAGGGATTTCTGATCACCCAATTCGATCATGAGGATATTGCCCATGTTGGCATTCCTAAACTAGACATTCTTGGCATTCGCGCATTGACCGTGCTTGCTGAGGCGCGCGATCTCGTTGTCAAACATTATGGAACTCGCATCGATTTGCAGGATATCCCATCTGATGATAAATCCACCTCTGACTTGGTTTCTTCTGGGGAGACTATCGGCGTTTTCCAGTGTGAATCCGATGGAGCGCAGCGGACGCTTCGTCAATTACGTGCCCAGTCGGTCAAGGACATGGCAGTAGCGAACGCATTCTTTAAGCCTGGTCCTGCGACAGGTGGAATGGCGAAATCCTTCATTCGGAGATACAGGGGTGAAGAAAGCGTGACCTATCTCCATCCATCACTCGAGCCCATCCTGGAATCAACGAAGGGGGTCTTAATCTTTCAAGAGCAGATTTTGCGCATAGCCACAGAGGTGGCTGGACTGGATTGGGAGGTGGCCGATAGGATTCGAAGGGGGATTAGTCACTTCCAATCTGCAGAAATGTCGAAAATAGAGGCACAATTTATTGAAGGCTGTTATCGAAAACCTCCGGACGGTCCCGGTTTTACACAGGAGCAAGCCGGGACGCTATGGGAACAGGTCAGGGCTTTTTCAGGGTATGGTTTTAATAAGGGCCATGCCACCGCATACGCAAATGTAAGCTTCAGGATGGCCTATCTAAAAGCACATTGGCCTGACGCCTTCTTATGCGCGCGATTAATGCATGGTGGGGGATATCACCACCCTGTTGTTTATATTGCAGAAGCCCGTCGGTTGGGCATCATAGTTCACCCTCCACATATTAATTTCAGTGGAAGACTTTTTTCGATGGAGCGCCGAGATTCATCACCGGAATCATCAACGACGCTCTGGATGGGTCTGTCGGGCGTGAGGGATCTTAAAATAAAAACAATTGAACAAATCATTGCTGAGCGGGGGAAGCGAAAGTTTGATAGTTTGTCTGATTTGATCGCGAGAGTGTCCCTGAGTAAAAAAGAGATCACACATCTTATTAAATCTGGCGCTCTCGATGGGCTCCTGGACAGCAGGGCGCAGGGTCTTGCTGATTTGGAACCACTTTTAATTAGCCCAAGTGTGAGGCAGCGAAGCTTCGACTTCATGTCTGGTCGTAAAATGCCGGTCGAGCGGACATCGCAGAGATTTCGCTGGGAACAAGAATTAATTGGGATGCCGCTCAGTGTCAATCCGCTTGACCTCGCGGATTGCGATCTCCGAATTGGCATCTCCTTACGAAGACATCCTCAAGTTGATGATGAGGATATCGAGATGTGTGGCTACCGTCTGCCTGGGTGGACGAGAGGTTCTGGCTTTTTCTTGACTGATGGGGAGAACTACGTTCGGGTGAGAGTGGACGAATCCATGCCAGAGGCACGCGCTCGACCACCGGTCTGGCGTCCTGTACGCGTGCAGGGACGTTGGTTGACGGATGAATGGGGGGGTGGGTGGCTTCAGGTAGGAACAATTAATAAGATCTCGTGGGATTTAGATGCTGCTTAGCGTAGGAAGGGTAATGGGAAAATACCCACAAACCCACAGCTTACTTCAGGGATGAATGGCAAGCGGGGGGGCTTTTTCCTTGAAAGATGCCACGCAGGTTGCTGCGAGGTTCTTCATTTAACAAGCAGCTTCGGGGGGAGGAGCCAGATGAGCTCACCTGAGAGCACGCCTGCGTCGGTAAGATCAACCCGTGCCAGGGAGCCTTTTTTACAAACGATGCTCCCACCTCCAATGATCCTCTCGATCGTGAGGCTGAAGTCGGGTTCATGACCCACGACCATCACGGCCTCGACCTCCGGATTTTCGTCGAGGATCTCCGAAAGATCTCCAGGGCTAAATCCAGGTTCAAGCCTCTCATCCTCAACGAGGATGTCAAATAAGTCCAGATAATCTGCGACAATTTCGGCGGTCTGGATCGCTCGCGTTAATGGGCTGGAAATAATGAGATCGAGCCCCAGGTTTAATTTCCCGATCGTCTTGGCTTCTTTCACCATGCGATCCTTGCCATAGGGCGTGAGAGGACGCTCGTAGTCTTCACCGCTCCAAGCGCTTCGATCAGCCAATCCGTGTCGAAGAAAATAAATTGACGTCATTACGACCTCTAAATATGAATTAAAGTTCGAAACCCTCGAGGTGTTTCGAGTTTGAGTGAAACCCAACGCTCTTCATGCAAAGACCAATATTGGGATGACATCTAGATTATTTCAAGCCAACCAGCTCATCTAAATCCGGTTGAGCGTTCTCATCATAATGTGTTGTACTAAATGTTTCTCTCAGGTTTTGAGCCCATCTACCGCTTCTTTAAGTTCGGCAGTAACGGCTTCGATGTCACCTGAACCATCTACTTCGATGAGGATGTTCTTGTCCTTGTAATATTGAATGAGCGGAGCAGTCTGCTCGTGGAAGACCCGGAGGCGAGCCTTTACCGTCTCCGGTTTATCATCATCACGTTGATAAAGTTCCCCACCGCATGCATCACAAACGCCGCCTACTTCAGGTGGGCTGAACATTGTGTGAAATGGCGTTTGACAGTTTCGACAAATCCAGCGTCCGGAGAGGCGATCGATGAGCACATCGTCTGGAACTGCAATATAGAGGACACCATTCAATGATCTGCCCAAGGATTGAAATATCGCATCGAGCCCTTCGGCTTGAGCGACTGTTCTCGGAAACCCATCAAGGATAACGCCAGCTGTGCAATCATCCTGCTGAAGGCGATCCTTCACCATGGCGATGGTCACATCATCGGGGACAAGTTGCCCCTTATCCATGTATCCCTTTGCCAACATACCAAGCTCAGTTTGATTGTGGAGATTATCACGGAATAGATCCCCGCTCGCGACATGGGGCAGCTGAAGGTACGTGTGCAGTTGATCCGCTTGCGTGCCTTTTCCGGCGCCCGGTGGGCCCAACAAGATGATTTCCATCTTCGTACCTCATCTCTTCTTCCGTACACACGGATAAATTTTCCACTCGGTGGTGGTTTGACGATCTGATAGATATGGCGGTCAACAACTAATTTACGCGGAGGCACGTTGTAACTGATCGCTGCCTGGATAAGGAAAGGTAAATGTTATTTACTTTTTCTTCTTTTTCTTCTTCTTATCCTTCCCCTTCTTTCCTTTCTTCTTCTTTGCCATGTCATCCTCCAAGTATGAAGTAACGTTTTTACTTTCAGATCAGAGAATTAATCTCCCACATGAAGAAGGAGGAGTACGCGATGTTGATTGCGAAGCTGTCGATACATATCAATAGCTTTCTCGCTCTTATATGCAAAGACTTCAATATTTTTCTCGCCCAAGAACGGTTCGACATCCTCCGCTAACTTCAAGTTCCCGATTGTTCCGGTACCGATGACGATCAAATCCGGGTTATGCGTCAAGACGACCTCAATGTCAACCGACTTGATGGTGTCTTCTTCCTCTCGATCCCACTTCGAGGTATTTCCATCAGGGGAGATAAGGACGTCAGATTTATATTCCTCTCCCCCGATAACGACCAGTTCAAACTCAAACGAGTCGATCGTGGGCAGCGCAGATGCATCGAGTTCAAGAGATTTGTCCCTTACTTTGATCTTCTTTTTATTGCCTTTTTTCTTTTTCTTCTTTTTCCCCGATTCCCTGGCAATTTCCATCATCTCCGTAGGATCGTAATCGAGTGCGGCGCTGAGACCATCGACGAGTGTCCTCAACACCTTCACTCGTGCATGCCATTTACAATTACCTTCCACGATGGTCCAAGGGGCTGTCAGCGTGCTGGTTTTCAATAACATTTCGTTGACCGCTTCTTCATAGATATCCCAGCGATCTCGATTCCGCCAATCCTCGTCAGTTAGTTTCCAGGATTTATAAGCTGTATCTTTTCGCTCTTCGAAGCGACGCAGCTGTTCCTCTTTGCTTATATGAATCCAGAATTTAAATAAAATTGTTCCGAAATCGGATAGCTGTCTTTCGAAGTGGTTGATCTCTCGATACGCTCTGCGCCACTCCTCCTCAGTGCAAAAACCCTCGATTCTCTCAACCATGACGCGCCCATACCAGGACCTATCAAAAATCGCAATCTGGCCTTTCTCTGGCAGCCGTCTCCAGAAACGCCACAGATAATGATGGGTCTTATCCTCTCCATCCGGGGCGGCGATGGCATGCACCGCATATCCACGTGGGTCGAGTTTTTCCGTGACCCGTTTAATATTGCCGCCCTTACCAGCCGCATCCCAACCCTCATAAACCATGACGACGGGACGCTGTTGTACATAGACCTGATACCCCAGTGCATGAAGAGCAACTTGGAGGGGGATTAGTTCTTGGATATATTCCTCTTTGGTAATTGAGACATCTGGGTTGACCGTCTCGAGCATAGGGACTTCCCTTCTTGAGAAGAGTTGTGCAGTATTATTCCTGGTTGAGGGATTCGATTGCCTCTGCCTCCGCTTCTAATTCAATAGTCTCCACGAAATCATCATCTTCACCGATTAACTCGGCCGGTAATTTTCCCAATTCTTCTAATCGTAAGGTAAGTGCTTCGATGATAGTGTTTAACACCTTTGTTCGAGCCCACCAACGATTCGTCGCTTCTACAATCGTCCAGGGCGCCCATTCCGCTTCGGTCCTCTCCAGCATCTCTTCTACGGCGGTGATATTTGATTGGTACTCCTTGTGGTGGCGCCAGTCTTCATCCGTGACCTGCCAACTCTTTAACGGGTCTTTCTCGAGAAGCTTAAACCTGCGCCGTTGTTCTTTTTTATCGATATGAAGCCAGAATTTGACCAACACATAGCCATCGTCTGCGATCGTCCGCTCAAAATTTACGATATCTCGGTAGGCCTTTCTCCAGTCCTTCTTCGGAATCAATTTCTCCACGCGTTCAACGAGAACTCTTCCGTACCAACTGCGGTCGAATATGGCCATCTCGCCATAATTGGGGAGCTTCAGCCAGAACCGCCACAGCCATGGGTGCATGTGTTCATAGGTTCGGGCAGCACGGATCGGATGAAGCTTGAACCCCCTTGGATCCAGCCTCTGGGTGAGCGTATTAATCGTCGTGCCTTTGCCGGCTGCATCCCAACCTTCGAAGAGAATTACGCTGGGAACGCCCGATTTCCAGGCGACATATTGCAGATCATATAGGCGGCGCTGAAGATGAGGCAGCAGTTTCTTGTACTCGGCTTTACTGAGCTTTTTTGTGAGGTCTATTTGCTCCAGCATTCCATCATCTCCTCGTTTGAAATAATGCTACAGATTGGCCACCGCAAGACCGAGCTCTCTTCTCATCTCTTTCCGAGTAAAGTGTTCCCATTGCTCCGGGAATGTGTCAACCAGAGTGCGCAGGGTAGTTTGCTGTGCGATCAAGTATTGTGTAACCCCTTGAATGTTGATGCGTTCACGTTGATCCTTTTCACGCCAATTGTCAAGATACTCTATAAGTATCTGGCAGGCAACATCTGCATCGTTGAGCGCGCCAAGGTGATCTTGTATTGCTACGGCATCTGCGATGACGGGTTTGACCTCTCCTCCGAGGACCTCCTGGAAAAATTCGAGGATGTATCGAAATCTTTTCATATCTATTCGGAGCGCATGATGGGTTTCCAGAGATGCACCTTCAAGGACATTTTCATACGCGAGAACAACCTCGAGGTGGTGATATATAAGTACAGGAATAATTTGAAAAACTCGATCAGCGGTCGGCTTTGATGGTTTGGGCAGAATCGCCCCAGCGCCTTCTGTCGTGAGAAATTCCCCGAACCCGGATACAAAGCGATTGTAGTTGTTCGAGTCCAGGTGGGTTAACATCTTCGCTCTCGCCGCCTCACGCTGAACTTCCCAGGAGCTGAGTAGCGGGTCCAGGGAGGTTTGATCCTCGGGAGGGAGGGTTTGTAAATACGAGGCCGCATTCTCCATGAAGACGTCCAGATCTCGCACGGAACCTAGGGCCCTTCCTGTCTGGCGAAGACCCTTCAAAAAAGGACGAATCGCCTTCTTCTGATAATAGGGTCTAAACACCCGCATCGCAGAACGCATCCTGCGCGTCGCCACGCGCATGTCATGCAACTCTTCGATATCCGATCCCTCTCGAGTTCCATCTTCATTCGCAAGCATCCTGACGAAGTGAAACAAGAATGTTTTTCGTCCTGCTTCACTCATCGGGTCATCCCGAAGGATCCCGGGTTTCTTAATTTTCTTAGGAAGTGAGGGCTTCGCTGGTGGGGGGGGTTCAACGATCTGATCGTCAACAAGTTGACTCTCGGCGATGACGAGGATCGGCATGTGCAATAGGGCGCTCAGTAGGTCAGCGTTTTCTCGTGCATGTAGTGAATCATCCAAGGCTGCAGGACCTTCTACGCGAATGGTGACCTCGAGGTCTGGGCCATAGGTGACATCGGTTATCGCTGTGCTCTGGCTCATCGATGCATCCAGACCATCAGCGATGCGGACCAGGGCTGCAATGATGCCAGCCTGAAAGCGCTCATGCTCTTTGATCGATGCTAGTTTGTATTCCGAATTTAACCGTTTTTGCTTTACCTCTTTCTGACCCATCGCCGTACTGAATGCGATGAAGCGTAATTCGGATTCCTGCACTCCAATCAACTTGAGGTCAAGAAGGAGATCGCGTCCGAACGTATGGGGTGATTCGGGGTTCGCACTATGCCCTACATCGTGCACAATCGCAGCGGTCTTGGTGAGCCTTCGATATTCCTCTTCGAGTTCGTGGAATTCTTCCAGACGATCGAAGAGATCTACGGCTAATAGAGCCACATAACCGGCATGATTCATATCGATTTGGTACGTGTCGCAAAGCTCCTCTAACGAATATTGTACGACGTCGGCTTCTGCACTTTCAATGGAGCTACCGTGTTGTTCTACTGCGGACACATTCTCCCACCTGTACTCCGCATCAGAATCGCTCTGCGCTGTGGATGGTTCTGTTCTTGAGGGAACAGCCTCTGTTTCACGACCGGTCACCTCGCCAGGCTCAATCGCGGCATCAGATCCAAACTCATCGGGAGGGGTTTTGCGAATGTTCTCAACAACAACGGGTTCGGTTGGATCTTCTACCGGAGCTGCGCTGATGTTTTCAAGAACCGCTTGAGGAAAAATATCCATCCCTTTCTGACGGTATTCGTTGAGCCAGTAACGGACAGTGCGGGGAGACAGATTAACATGATCGCCGATCTCATCTGTGGAAAGGCCTTGGTCGTGGAGGATGAGGATCCTGGCTCGACGAAGAAGAGCTTCGTTTGTTTCAAGCTCGATGATACGTGCGAGCTGTTCCTTCTCAGAAAGTGACAACGATCGCTCCATTGTGCTCCTTGTTGTGATTCAATTCACTTTTCCAACATGCGCAATTTCCAATCATGAAAAGTGCATAATTCCAGCGATAAAAATCATTTCGCGGGCTCTCATAGAACTCGTCATCCGAGATTATCTCATCCTAGCGCGTGAACGAGGCTGGAATGACCCATTCGACGGCCCAGTCACCCCCCGAGTTCCGGAACGCAGCGACGGTCCCTGGATAAAAGACGATGCAAGATGAATTCATTCTTTTGGTCAATAGCAAACTAGCAAGTCGGCTCATGAAGGGGAGATGCCCCACAAGCATGAGCTTGTCATTCGAGACGGTGAGCTCATTGATCCATGGCTGTGGATCATCCATGGGGCTTAGGCCTCCTACTTCTCGCAAGCCCCCAGAAGGGCCAATGTGTTTAGACAATATCTCTGCCGTTTGCCTGGCTCGCAGTTTGTTGCTATGCAGAACCTCGTCGATCTGGATGTTTTGCGCGGCAATATATTTGGCCAATTTCTCCAGCTCCTTGACGCCTTGCGGTGAAAGAGGGCGCAGGGAATCCCGGGATTCGGGCATGGCTTGGCCGTGTCGAACAAGGAATAAGGAACTGGTCATGGCTTTATGCATTCATAGACGAAATCATGTGCGATGGCACGCCATTCTCCCCAGCCCGTTCGAGGTGGAGGGACATTGCGTAATTCTTCTGCGATCATGGGTAGGTCCTCGATGGCGACATCACGGAAATCGCTGATATCCTCTCCACCATCGGGCAGGCGGAGTCTGCCTTGAAGATCGCGCAGGTAAAACACATATGAGGCGAAATTGAGTTGTTCGGTTCCAGAGGAGATGTGCGCTGTAAGAACGCCGAGAAAATCCACATTGCCAGTGATTAAGCCGGTCTCCTCTTCCAATTCACGAAATAAGGCATCATCGATATTTTCATCCAGATCAATTCCGCCGGTGAGGAGTCGATATACTCCAGGCTCGTACCAGCTTTTCCGATGCAGGAGGAGATTTCCCTGGGGGCGTTGGATAGTGAGTACGACTTCGCCGCGCCGCTTAATGGATCGATGAAGGCGAGACTCGTATAAGTAATCGTCTCCATCCAGATAGTGATCCATGAATTCAGGTACACCATATGTGGATGCGAGCTGACTGATTTCTTTATCCCTTATCATGAGCCGGCAGTCCTGGATCGGATCTACTTATTTCTTCCCGTCTCCCTCTGGTGATGGTTTCTCCTTCACGGCCTCAGCTTTTTGTGTATTTTTTCCATTACCGTCTCCAGTTTCTACCTTTGAATCTTCAGCTGTTTCCTTCTTGGCGTCGGCTTTTTTACTCTTCTTACCATCTGGCGGTGGAGGCGGTGCTTGCGGTTCAACAATCTCTTCAGAGGCGAGTTCTGAACCCTCAATTTCTTTGATATGTTCCCCCTTTTGCGCTTCCGCTGCGAGATCCGCCCTTATGATCTCTTCGGCTTTGAGCTGCCTCTTCAGATCTCTTCTGAGTTCTTTCGGCACCTTCATATCTTTGATGACCGTCTTGATCTCTCCACGGAGTGTCCGAAAAACTTCTAAGATCGAATCATTGGCATCGATGCGAACAAAATCGAATTCTTCCGACATCGCGTCAAACTGCGCGAGTAGGTTATTCTGGTATTCCAGATAGGTCTCGTAGTAGTCACGCCCCTTAATATAATCCATGCCCGATTCCCAGTAAGAGAAACCTCTGGCGTTTAACACACGGGGGACCAGGTGGTTTATATCTGCCTGAAGGTAGAAGACGATGTCAGGGATCAGGCCAAAACCGAGTACATTGCGGATCCAGGTTGGGTCTGCGCCACGAACTTGAGCCCGAGCGATGATGGAGTAGATATACCTGTCGATGAGTACGACAAATCCAGCTCGAAGTGCAGGAATGATGTCTTTCTCGAGTCGATCGGCGAAATCCGTCGTGTAGGACAAGTTCATGGTTGTATCGCCGAGCGTGTGTCCTTCCATGGCCAGTTTGATAGCCTTCCCGGCAAGCTGGCCGCGTTTCATGCCTGTCGCGGCAACAGCGTAGCCTTCGGATTCGAGCCACTCACGCAAAAGGGCGATCTGTGTGGAACGGCCAACGCCATCTGCGCCTTCCAGGACGATGAGTTTGCCAGGGAGCGATTTTTTCTTATAACCAGGAAGAGGGTATTTGAAACAACGCATCTCAGTCATGTCTGCGCTCCTTGCGCGAGCAGCTCTTCAAGATAGCGTCCTTGGAGCGACTCGGATGCGAGCACTTCCCGCCAGGCACTCGATTCCATCCGAAGCGCCTCCCCCAGATGAGGTTCGATCATTTCCCTGAGGATCTCTTGCTGCTCAAGAAGGGGATCCGTGGCATCGATGACTTGAAGGTTGAATTCCTTTATCATCTTTTCGTATTCCTTTAATATGCGGCCCTGGAAAATTTCATAACTCTTGTAAGGGTCATCATCCAGGCCCAAATCCATCCCTGCTTCATAAAATTTGAGGGTGGGGCGGCCTTGAAGGATGCGGCGGAGTGATTCCTCCAGTGTGACTTTGAAGTAGAAGGGTATGGTTGGGACGATGGCGTAGGCGTAGACGTCGCGGACCCAATCAGGATGGACGCCTCGAGAGACGTCACGTCCGAATGCAGTGTAGATATACCGATCGGCAAGCACGATCGCACCTGCCTTTAACGCAGGGAGCATCTGCCTTTCCATGCGATCTGCAAAGTCGGCGGCGTGAATTAGACTGAATGAAGTCGGTGTGAGCAGTTTTTTCTTTTTCCCACGCCGCGTCATCCTGCGAATAATGGTCGAGGAGTTCCATTCGCTGAATGCTACCAGGTACCCTTGGCCGATGAGCCACTTGCGGAGCATATCAAGCTGTGTGCTCTTGCCAGATCCGTCGATTCCCTCAACGATGAAGAGCTTTCCAGAGAGCGCTCTTCCGTCGGGTAACATTGCCATGGATGTCCTCCTCCGAAAAAGATCCAGGATCTTTCTCGCACGTACGCAGGGTTCACTCAGAAGTGGAATATTTTTAGATGTGTACGAATTACGCAATCCCGTCAATCCGGAGTTGAGGATTGATACTCATATATAGGACCCCGGAATCCGGAAACACTTCTGGATAGCGTAAGTATATCCTACAACATTTCAGACCCTGGTTGGTAGTAAAAATTAGTGGGAGGATCAGGTCGAGCTGGGTTTCGTGGATAGGTACAGTGCTGAGGGTGCTGACACAAATCTCAGACCCCCGCTCTAATGTGGGAAATACCAAAATACCCTGTCCCATGCCGATGGGGAGGAGCAAGCTCCTTGATCCTCGGAACAGGAATCCATCGGCTTGCCGATGGGGATGAGTAAGCTCCTTGAATCCGGTAAGAGGAATCCATCGACTGGTAAGGATGATGGGAAAGCGGGGGGGCTTATTCCTTGGAAGATGCCCTGCAGCTCACTGCGTGTTTCTTTACTGAAAGAGACTCCCCTCTTCGGGGTCCCCCTCAAGTACGCGTACACCTATAGCTTCGGCTTCGGCGGTCTTAGTGCCATCAACAAATACATCGCACGTCAATTTTGCTTTGCGCCCCATAAGGCTGATGACTTGTGCGCGCAATTCGATGGGACGATCATTCGGGGTCGGTTTCAAATATCGTACGGTTATCGTCGCTGTGGCATATCGATAATGAGGTTCTGTCCCAAGAGGTCGATTTTCCGCCCGATAGGCTGCGGCCATGGCAGTGTTCATGGTGTGGCAATCGATGAGCGTCGCCAACACACCGCCATTGAGCACTTTTTCCCAACCGTGGTACATTGGCTTGGACTCCCAGATGCAAACCGCATCTTCGCCTTCCCAATAGCTCTTTATTTGCAGCCCGTCGGGATTATCTTTCCCACAACCAAAACAAACGTTGCCGTGCATAGTATCCTGGAAATATTCTTTTTCCATATGAGTTAGAAATCTCCTTGAATTTTGCTATTCTACGAGTGAGAACTTACCTTTCAGCTCTTGCAGACACCACATTGCCAAAACTGTTGACTTCAAGTATCCAATTTGAACCCGGTGTAAATTGCTCGAACTCATCGATGTTATCGGGTTCGTAGCTGAATGTTTCCTCCCCGACCAGGAAAAGAACCACGAGTTCCTCCTCGCCCGTACCCGCACGTTGATCCTCCTCCAGGACATAATCTGGCCATACGGGGTTGAGATTGTTTCCTGTGATTGAGACGGTGTCGAAGAGTACCCAATCCATCGCAGTATAGCTGCAGAAATCGTCGTATAGCTCGTACACACAATCCTGGACGACCTCCCCGTAGCCCGACCCTGTGTCGACTGTATAGGGTGTCCCGCAGACCTCTACAGTATCAGGAGCTGGTTCTGACAATGTGGATCGATACTCCTCGCTGCAAGCCAGGATGGTTGCATCGGAGGGGATTTCATCTGCCCAGTCCTCGCTTTCTACCGAAGTTAGTATTTCGATTGGGACGGAGCGTGACCAGGACGTGTCCTGGACTACGGCCGACTGTTCTTCTGTTCGACCAAGCAGGACGACCAAAGCAATGATGGCGACGAGGCAGAGCAGACCAACTCCGATTAGAATGGCAACCGGGAGAGGGCGTGAAGGTTTTGCTTCTTCACTTTTCTTCGGGGCTGGTGTTGGTGGTTTTTCTTCCGCCAAACTGTCACCACAGCTAGCGCATTCACGCGCGGTAGCCAAGTTGAGCGTCCCACACGAAGGGCATTCAACCTCCAGCGCGGCTCCAGAACGATGTGCACCTAAGACTTTTCCACTCTCCCGAGCTTCGGCATCTGTGAGATCGCCGCCGCATGCGCCACAAAACTCCGCTTCCCCTGGATTTCGAGCTCTGCAGTAGGGGCAATGCACATCCGGGCCTGCCCTGGCTCTTTCGATTTCATCAGCATCGGTAAGTAATTTAGCTTCATCAGGTTGATGGAAATCGACGTCTTGGGGTTGAGGAGCGCCGCAATTGTTGCAGAATTTTCGTGGACCTGGATTCTCGGTCCCACAATGATCACAAGTCCATTCAAGTTCAACATAGCCGACAGTTTTTCGTGTCATCATGTCTTGGTTCCTTCCATAATAATTGAAGAATTCTCAAACTAGCATAGCTTCTCCGGCGGATTTTAGCCAGAGTTTAGAGCATGGGTAAAAATATCTATCTGCTCATGCAGCCAACTCAGCCTTGAATATGCGTTTTGCACATCGATCCTGCAGGTGTGGGGAGCCAAAGTGTGAAAAATTGGGAAGAGGTCTTGGGAAAAAAATGGGCAGCCATTTGCTACCCATGGGTATTTTAAGTCGGGGCGGCCGGATTTGAACCGGCGACCTCACGGACCCGAACCCAGTGGTCAAAAACCCCTACCGCGGTCCTCACGGATCCTTGATTTCACGAACCGTGTGGTCAGCTCAGGATGGGTAACCGTGTGGACTACGGTTGTGTTTTGAACCCCTCTCTGGTTGTATTTTTAATCTGGATTTTAGTTCCGAGTAATGCATTTATCAGAACCAAGGGTATTCGGCAAATGGCTCTCGGGTTGATAACTTGGGTGATCCAATTCAAATCGTAACACTGCTTGGAAAAGGAATAGCAGAGCAAAGAGAGCTTAAATCTCTCTGAGATGATACCGGGAAGGTGTGGTAGGAGGCAGAGACGCTCCCTTCAATAACCAGGTAGCAAGGAATTTCTCGATCTCGGGTCCGTCCATATTCTTTGGGTACCTCTTATCAAGGAAACGGATGAATCGCTATATCCAGCAGACATGGGCTTCCTCGATAAAGCGAGACTAGTTCTTGAGTCTTAGTGCTTGACGAACGCGATTGAGAAGTTTGATCTTGGATTGCAGTTTTATGATGCTTTCCCCCTTCAGGTTTGCAGACGCGTATTTGATGCTGTAGAGTTCAATTAGGGATTCTGTGAATGTTATACGGGATATCCCCGTATGGCCCATGGGTTATCTGGATTAGCCCCGTATAATCCGCACGAAAGAAAAGGCGCACATGTTCTGCGTGGTTTTGTATCGTGGTTAACGGGGACTCTCCGTTCAGTAAGACTTGGGCGGCGACGATTGCCGTTCATCAGGAAAAACGGAAAGGATGAATGAAAATGATGAATCAAGTTACTAATGCCGAATCCGTAGACTCCCGCTGGAAAGGTCTCTACAAAGTCGGCGGCGCGGCTGCCCTGGTCGCAGCGATGTTGCTTGCAACCGAGATTATCGTCTTCATCATTTGGCCTCTACCTAGCACCGTGACCGGCTACTTCACGCTATTTCAGAGCAATAGGCTCATCGGACTCCTCGACTTTTATCTCTTAGAATTTCTTGCCTATGCTCTTTTTGTCCCAGTGTTTCTCGCCATCTCCGTTGCCCTCAGACGAGCAAATGAAAGTTACATTGCACTCGCTACGACCCTCGCTATGATTGGGATAGCTGTCTTCCTTGCAACAAATAATCCCTTCTCCATGCTTTCCCTCAGTGACCAATACGCGGCTGCGACAACAGACGCACAGAGGTCTCTGTTCTTGGCAGCAGGGCAGGCGATACTTGCTAGTACGAACCAACGTGCTGTCGGGGGCTTCAATACGGGGTTCCTCTTCTTTTCGATTGCAGGTCTGATGGTCTCAGCTGTCATGCTACAGAGCAAGATCTTCAGCAAAGCAATCGCCTATGTGGGAGTTCTGGCTTTTGCAGTATCATTAGCCGATTACTTCAGAATAGCCTTCATGCCATCGATACTTCTCCTCCTCCTCATCATCGCGACCGTCTCCGGCATACTTATGCTGATATGGTTGGTACTGATTGCTCGAAGGCTCTTCCAGCTAGGTCAGCGCAGACCAGATGCTGCATAAGCTGCTTCGCCGTCAGCGGCGACAAAGTGTATCTATGGTCTGACGAAAACTGCGTTTACTTTGCAGATTGAATAGGAGGTGAATCGGTGCAATACCGAGAACTGGGACGCACAGGTTGGAAAGTTTCTGCCGTGAGCTTTGGCTCGTGGGCCATTGGTGGGGCTTGGGGACCGGTCAAAGATGACAAATCATTAGCGGCGTTACACCGGGCCGTGGAACTTGGCGTCAACTTCTTTGATACCGCCGACGTTTATGGCGACGGTCGGAGCGAACGGCTGTTGGCGCAAGTGCGCCGTCAACACAGTGAAACCATCTACATCGCTACCAAGGCCGGACGGCGGTTAGATCCACACGTCGTGACAGGCTACAATCGTGCAAACCTCACGACTTTTGTGGAGCGCAGTCTCAAAAACCTGGATACAGAAGCCCTCGATTTGCTTCAACTCCACTGCCCACCTACCCAGGTCTACTACATGCCAGAGGTCTTTGGCGTGCTCGATGACCTGGTAAAAGTCGGGCAAAGTCCGCTACTACGGCGTGAGTGTGGAAAAGGTGGAAGAAGCTCTCATAGCAATCGAGTACCCCAATGTGCAAAGCGTGCAAATCATCTTCAATATGTTCCGTCATCGCCCCGCCGAGCTTCTATTTGAACAGGCCCAGAAGCGTAAAGTGGGTGTCTTGGCGCGTGTACCGCTGGCCTCCGGGATGCTCACGGGCAAGCTAAAACCAGATACCACCTTCGCATCTGATGACCATCGAGAGTTTAACCGCTGTGGTGAGGCATTTGATCGGGGCGAAACTTTCTCCGGTGTTGATTACGACGCTGGCTTGCAAGCAGTTGAGGAACTAAAGACTATCTGCCCGTCGGGGATGAGTATGGTGCAGTTTGCATTGCGCTGGATTTTGATGTTTGATGCCGTGACATGCGCCATCCCAGGTGCGAAGAGTTCGTCGCAAGCCGAAGTGAACTTTACTGCCGCAGATCTGGCTCCCCTCTCTGAGGAGACTATGACCCATGTACGTTCCGTCTATGACCGTCACATCCGTGAACAAGTACATCATTACTGGTAAATTTGGACTTCAGTGAAGCGTCACGCACCTAGGAATAGCATCGTTCTCATCAAATTCAGGACTTTGGAGGCTTTTTCTTTTCCTTTTTAAAGGCGGGCTGCCGCCCAACCACCGCATATATCCGACCCGCCTTCGGCGATGGGTATGCGGCGTGAATAAAGCATTTTTTGTCATTAATCGAACTGTGGAGTTTTGCTAGGGTCGGTTGGCGGATGATGTTCATCTTTAGGCAGCCCTTGTTTGTGTTCTGAGGAGGTTGAAGATGAAGATGATGCCGATCTTGAGGTTTGGGTTAGCCAACCAATGGGTCCTTCTAGTTGTCTACGGCGTTGCTTTATCGTATTTCGTATTCCGATTGCCCATGGAAAAGCGAGAATGGCTCTTCGCTGACCCCAAGCAGATGCTCCAAGGCCTCAAGAAGCTCACCCTTCGCAGTGGCCAAATCCTTATGTTTATTTTCATCGGACTTGTAAGTCTCACTCCTTTACCCACGCAGCCATTGGACATAGCTCTAATAGGATTGGGCCTGTATGTGACAGGCACCGTTCTGGTCCTCGTCTCTATTCACTTCTTTGGGCTTGCTCCAGCCGACCAGCCCGTGTTTGATGGTCCCTACCGCTTCTCCCGCAACCCGCAGTGGGTTGGCCTCTTTTTCGTTCTGCTTGGGCTGGCATTCTCCGCTCGTTCTTGGATACTCGTCTTGATGGTAGTCCTCGTAGGGTTTACCTACCATATCCAGATCCTCGAGGAAGAGAAGGTGTGCCGTGCCAAGTACGGCATCTCGTATGAGAGATACCTCCTGACAGTTCCGCGCTACTTACTCTTTATATGATCTATGAACCATTCTGGGTAACGATACGCGATCTAAGTGGCAAGTCAATTTCAGCCTACCGTCTCGCGACCGAGGCTGCGACGTGAATTGGTAGCTAAATTGTACGATATGGGAGGGGAGAAATAGTAGCGGTTAGGCGTTCACCCGCCGCTCAGTTCAAAACCGTTGGGGCGAACCCCCTCATTCCTACGAGGAAAAAGAATGTCAACTGAAATTCATCGACCATCAATTCCCAAGCTCCTCATGACGCTTCTCTACATTCTCATCTTTCTGGCAATCCTTCTTTTTCTCTCTGGGGGCTGGATGTGGATCGAAGGGTGGATGTTTACTGCCTGGTTTATTGCGCTCAGTTATTCGGCAATCTTCTACCTCTACCGCTATGACCCAGGACTATTAGCCGCAAGGTATAAGCAACCAGGTAGTGCCAATCAAGAGGGTTGGGACAAATACGTCGTCTCTGGCCTCTTCATTGGATTCATCTCATGGATCTTCTTCATGCCCTTGGATGCAAAGAGATTCGGATGGACAACGGATTTCCCCGAGGGGTTGTAGGTCCTGGGTGAGATTGCCTTGATATTCTCGGCTCTCTTCCTTT